>FZQV01000071.1 GCA_900199505.1 Ruaniaceae bacterium KH17
TTGCTGGGGAAGCCGATCACCGTGAAGCCCTGATCGCCGTATGCGCGTTGCATTTCCTCGAGCTGTTCATACTGCGATGCGAGGCCGCAACGAGAGGCGACGTTGACCACGAGCGCGATCTCTCTCCCGGTGAGTTCTCGGAAGGTGGTGGACGCGACTTGAGCTGGATGTAGCTGGACCTCACGCCCGGGTGGCTGTTCGCTTCGTGGCTGGGATTGCTCCTCTATTCCATGGAAGGATGTCGGCTGAATCCGAAAAACAAGAGCGGCTAATTGCGGATATCAGTAGCGGCTAATTGCGGATCAAGCGAGATCCGTGAGCTCGCCTCGGCATAGCCAAGTCTGAGTGAGATTGATACAGAGAGGATCAGCCCGCTGCCCGGATCTCGACGTAGGCTGCGAGGGCGTCGCGGACGACGTCAGACTCATTCCGCCCCTCGCTCTCGGCGATCGCGGTGACGCGATCCTTGAGGGCTTGCGGGACGCGTGCGCGGACAACCGGTGATGCACCAACTGTCGTTCCCAGACTCGGCCGGCCTAACACGACTCGGGTCAGGTCTTCGGTACTCGTGGCGCCTGTCGCTGCCATCAGAAGCCTCTGTGCCTCGGCGGCAGCCTCTGGGCCGCGGCGCACGGTTCCCGGCTTTACCGCGAGGTCTCCCTGTGTGGCGCGTTCGGCCAGCTCGTCATAGTTGGTGCTCATGGTTAGCTCCCCTCCTGTAGTAGGTATCGAAACAGGTCGCTCAGTGGCATCGCGTGGAAAATCACGATGGTTCGCGGCGGGCGATGCGCCGCGATGACTTCAATGTAGGAATCGGTTTGCCCGTGTGGGTGCCCGACGTAGACCATGGTCGTCTCGTCGGGGTTTCCCTCGACCTCGGCTGACGCCTCCGCATGCATGATCGCGTAGAGGGAGTCCTGGCGAGGGATGCCGTGCTTGTCGGCACTGCTCGTGAACTGAACACCCATAGCTAGAATGTAGCACAAAAAGCGGCCACAGAATAGACGTCATTCACGGGTTGCTCTGCCGCGTTCGGCGATCCATTCCGTGATGGTCTTGACGATCTCGGGTGCGTCCGGTCGAGTTGTGGGGCGGAAGCGGGCGACGCGGCCATCGGGGTTCACGAGGAACTTCTCGAAGTTCCATTTCACTCGACCGGCCTTGCCGTCGCTGTCCGGCGTTTGCGTGAGTTCGCGGTAGA
>FZQV01000068.1 GCA_900199505.1 Ruaniaceae bacterium KH17
GGGTTATAGGCCAAATTGTGTGTATGGAATTCGGGGTTTGCCCAGTATTCGTAAGGGCAAAGTCGGGGTGTACATGCTCTGGGAGCATGTTGGGTGGCTCTTACCGGGAATTCTCCTCGTTGTGGTGTATGTGATTCCAAGCTCGTGAAAAACGGCTCGACGAGTGCGGGCAGAACTCGGTGGCGATGCCGTTCGTGTGGGGCCTCGGTAACTCAAAGCCGCTCTGATGTCTCCGCTCGCGCTGTCCTGGACGCGTTCCTGTCCTGGCTATTGGGAAAGTCGGCTCAAAAAGAGCTAGCGAAACCCGACCGGTCCTTTCGTCGCCATATCGCGTGGTGCTGGGACATCCCAGTCCCGCAGCCGTCTGTGACTGGTGAGATCTACCGGCAGATCATCGTGGACGGCACCTACTTCGGGACCTGGTGCGTCCTGGTCGCCCACAACGGCTCTCACGTGATCGGCTGGCAGTGGTGCGCCAGCGAGTCCAAGGCCGCCTGGGGTGAGCTCCTGCGACGGTTCCCGGCCCCAGACGTGATCGTCACCGACGGCGGGCGCGGCCTGCGTTCCGCCCTTGACCGCTATTGGCCACGCACGAAGATCCAGCGCTGCTACTTCCACATCCTGGCCGCCATTAAACGCCACATCACGCTGAAACCACGCCTCCACGCGGGCCGCGAAATCCTTGAACTGACACGTGATCTCATGCGCGTCGACAGCCTCGATGACGCCGCGAACTGGATGGCCGCCTATGCGTCCTGGGAATCACGATGGGCCTCATTCCTGACAGAACGGACCTATGCCAAAGCTGGCCTGGAACGGCCCTCATGGGCCCGCGCGAACCAACGCTGGTGGTATACCCACATACGCCTGCGCCGCGCACAGGCCCTGTTTCGGCAACTGATCCGTGACAAAGCCCTGTTCACCTGGCTGAACGAGAACTACCTCGATAGCGAGGGCAACCGGACTGTTGAGCGGACCACCTCGAGGCTTGAAGGAGGCGTCAACGCAGCAATCAAACGCCTCCTGCGCGACCACAGGGGCCTTCCCGAAGAGCATGCCCGCACAGCGGTCGACTGGCTCCTGAACAGCCTCACCGAACACCCGCATGACCCCTGGCACCTCGCCCAACGCCACCTCGCCGACCGCAGCGCCGCACCCGCCCCCGTCATTCAAGACGAGCAGATCGGACCAGTCACATACGACACCGGCCTCAGCGCCGAAGAAGGCCTCTGGACCCGAAAAGGATGGGCCGGACGCTCATGACACGCCGACGCCATACACACATTTTGGCCGCTAACCC
>FZQV01000066.1 GCA_900199505.1 Ruaniaceae bacterium KH17
GGCTCATCGCAATCCAGAGTGTAGGGCTGGTCTGAATCCTCCGGTCTCGAGGAGTGCTCGGAGTCGGTAGTGGTCGAGGTTTCGGAATCCGAGGGCGCTGCCGCGGAGGTGTTCGAGGCGGCCATTGATCGCCTCAGTAGGCCCGTTCGAGGTCCCGGGATGTTCGAAGTAGGCGAGCACGTCGGCCGCGCGTCGGCGTAGGGTGCGCCCGAGTTTCGCGATCTCGACCAGCGCGGCTGGGACTGCGGTGCCGATGGCCTCGATCAGGCGTCGCATCTTCTTCGCTGCCTTCTTCTTGTTCTTCTCCCGATAGGCGCCGATCACTTTCTGATACACGTTCCAGGCCATCTCCACCTCCACATGGTCGTCAGTCGCGAACAGCGCATCGATCCGGTCGAACTGTCTGGCGTTGAGCAGGTCCAATCCCGTCAGCAGGGTGCGCCTGGCTTGATAGAGCGGATCCCCACTCCGCCCGCGATGCCCCAGGATCTGCTGCTGGACGCGTTGGCGTGTCGTGTCCACGCACTCACCAGCCAGACGTACTACGTGAAATGGATCCATGACCGCGGTCGCGTCGGGGACGACCTCGGCCGCGGCGGTCTTGAAGCCGGTGAACCCGTCCATCGCAATCACGTCGATCCCTGCCCTGAAGGACGGAGACTGCCCGCGCAGCCACTGTCTGAACACGTCCTTCGAGCGTCCCGGGACCAAGTCCAACAGCCGGGAAGGCCCTGTCCCGTTACGGATCGGGGTCAGGTCGATGATCACCGTCACGTACTTCTCTTTGAACCGGACATGCCGCCAGATGTGCTCATCAACCCCAATGGTGGTGACCCCCTCGAACCGGGCCGGATCATTGACCAGAAGCCGCTGGCCCTCAGAGAGGACCGCGTCGTTCGCGGTATGCCACGACACGCGCAGATGCTCAGCCACCCGCGCGATCGTGAGATGGTCACGGACCACCGCGCGTAGCGCCCACGAGACGCCACCGTGGGAGATCTTCCCGCGTGGCTCCGCGACGCTCGTCATGTCTTCACGCCACGTCCTGCCGCAGTGATCGCACGCATACCGGCGCACCCGGATCAGCAGCGTGGTTGGGCGGTCCCCGAACGGGGTATGCGCGAGCCTGCGTGGCACTGTGTCCCGCAGCTTCGCCTCCGCGCCACAGGTCCGGCACCACGGATCCGGCTCGGCCCGGCGGCACTCAAGAATGGCCTCCCGGCGACGAACATCCTGACGGGTCACGACCAGCCCGAGCTCATCGAGTTCGCAGAACGTGGAGAGGCAAGGCGCGGTGAAGGTAGCGTTGGACACGTCGAGGTCTTTCAGATGGAGAGCGTGGTAACTCCCATCATCGGAAGACCTCGACCTCTACCCCCGCAACGACGCGCCAGACCCCTCACACACTCTCAATTGCGATGAGCC
>FZQV01000065.1 GCA_900199505.1 Ruaniaceae bacterium KH17
TGCCTGGCTCGGCCGAGTGTGTTTCGTCTCGCTCCGCTCGCTCAACCCACCAGTCCGAGGAGCTGGTTTCGACTTCGGCCTGTGGCCTTCGCTCAACCAACGGGGTCGGGTTGGTGGAGGCGGACTGCTCGGGTGCGGGAACGCCGTCGGGAAAGGCCGCTCGCGCTGCCGGATCGCGCGGATCGAGCTTCAGTGCCGCTTCCATCGCCTTGTACTTGGCGAGTTCGGCGCGGCCACGCTCGGAGAGCGGATCGCCACGTTGCACGGTGCCGGGATCGGCCTTGGTGATCAGGTACTCCACGAGATTCATCAACGCACCTCCTCCATGTGCTCGTGTTCTGTGATGCCGAGATGCTCGGCGAGTTGTTCGCGTGCCCGAGTGAGCCTGGTCCGGACCGCGCCTGGGCTGGTGCCGAGGATCGCCGCAATCTCCGGGGCGGTGAGGCCTTCCCAGTAGGTCATGACGACGACGTGCCGGTAGTTCTCGGGTAGCCGATTAACGGCGTCGCGGACCTCGGCGGAGTCCTCGGGTCCGGTATTGAGTTGTGTGGTTGTGTAGTCGGCGTTGATCTGGCGTTGCAGATCGCTGCGCCGGCTGCGGCTACGATAGGCGGTGCCCACGAGGTTCCGGACGACGCCGTACAGCCACGGCACGCTCAGCTCCCCGCCGGCCTCGAATCGAGCCCAGGCGAGCCGGAAGGCGTCCGAGGCGAGGTTCTCGGCGTCCTCCAGCGAGCCCAACCGACGTTGGGCAACGCCGAGGACAAGTGCGTGGTTCTCCTCGTAGAACCGCGTGAACTCGCCCATGAGACTCTCTCGGGAGGGGACGCCGTCGGACTGGTGGGCCTCAGGCGCTCCGGGATTGTGTTGTCACCTACTACATTGCCGGAACAGCCCAAAGTGTTACCGGGAAATGGCGCGGATTATTCTTCGCCCGGTTTGGTGAGGGATTCGTGTAGGTCGAGGGCAAGGTGGAGTGGCGTCGACGGCGTCCGCTCAAGCCGGGTGGAGAGCGTTAAGTGGTTGCAGTGTTGGCGTGCCAGGGTGCTGAGACACCAACAATGCATCCGCTTCGAAGGGCGGGCCGGAAGTGCTCACCGTGCCGACCCAAGGTCCGCATGGTGAGACTTCCCGGGAACCTGTAACGAATCGTGCGGATCCGGAAATAGGGATGGTGAGGGCCGGAGTACACGGTCCTCACCATCGTGTCGCGGTAGTTCCGCCCGCCGGGTGTGGTCCCCGGTCGGTTGAGCCGTCTCCATGCGGGGTTCCGCAGAGCTGGAGGGCGGGGTCGGCTCACATGGGCGGGACTGCCGCGATTCGCGTGCCACCACCGCCGGGCAGATATCTATAGGAGCAAGACTCGACGCACGACGCGTCATGCGTCGAGTCTGGGTCTGCTGAAGGTTTGGTTGAGTCCGGGGTTTATGCCGCTAGTGTGGCGGCGTCTTTCATTATGGTCTCGAATTCGAT
>FZQV01000067.1 GCA_900199505.1 Ruaniaceae bacterium KH17
GAAACTGACACCCATCGAATTCGAGACCATAATGAAAGACGCCGCCACACTAGCGGCATAAACCCCGGACTCAACCAAACCTTCAGCAGACCCATATGCCAATCAGCGGGTCGACTGGATCGAGCGCGGTGATCTGCCTCAGAACCGCGATTGGACCGACGATTGGAAGGTGCTGATGACCCGCGTGCAAGGAACGAGCGCAGCGGTCGAGACCAAGTTCCTCTCGAAGCCCATCATTGCCGAGCCCGGAACTGCTTGCACGGAAACGTACCTCGTGGCCGGCCGGTTTAGCACTGAAGGGGAGGCACGCCGCTACGCGGTGTACTTGCGTACTCGCTTCGTTCGATTCTTGGTGTCGCTTCGTAAAGGCACACAGGATGCAGCCAAGCAGGTTTACACGTTCGTTCCGGACGTTCCACTCGACCGCGAGTGGACAGATGAACTTCTCTATGAGCGTTATGATCTCACTCAGGACGAGATCGACTTCATCGAGTCCCAGGTTGCCGCGCACGATGATGCTCTCGTCGATGACGACGGCGCGGACGTTGACGATGAGTAGAGAGATCGAATCTCTCCTGCTGGAGAAGCCTGAGACGCGCCTGCGCATCTATGCGTGGTCGCCAAATTATCCTCCGTCGGGGTACGCGGGGTTGCTGAAGGTCGGGCAGACGACGAAGGCGGACGTGAACGCGCGCATCCGCGAGTCCCAAGGTCAGATGCAGCAGGCGTATACGCTGGACGTCAACGAGCCTGCCGAGCGAAACGACGGGTCCGTGTTCCGCGACTCCGATGTGCGACAGCGGCTGATCGAGAAGGGCTTCGAGAACCCGATCTTCGGCTCGGCGCGGGAGTGGATGCGTTGTACTCCTGAGGATGTTCTGACCGCGATAACCGAGCTGCGTGAGGGCGTGAAGCTCAGCGGCACCCATCACGAGACGTTCCCGATACGCCCCGAGCAGGCGAGTGCGGTCGAGAAAGCGCAGGACTACTTCGAGTCGATCTGGGCCGAAGACCCGAAGGCGGTGCCGCGGTTCCTGTGGAACGCGAAGATGCGGTTCGGCAAGACCTTCGCCTCGTACCAGCTCGCCAAGCGTCTGGGCGCGAAGCGTGTGCTCGTGGTGACGTTCAAGCCTGCCGTCGAGGATGCCTGGCAAACCGATTTGGAGTCGCATGCCGACTTCGACGGCTGGCAGTATCTCTCCTCAGCCACAGGTGGCAATCCGGACGATGCCGACAAGACACGGCCCCTGGTGTACTTCGGTTGGGTCTGCTGAAGGTTTGGTTGAGTCC
>FZQV01000064.1 GCA_900199505.1 Ruaniaceae bacterium KH17
ACGCAGTTCGACTGCACGGGGACCCTTCCCGCGCTCCCCAACGGGGCGACCCACTCCGATACCGCCACCGTGACCGCCGTCGGCATCGATTCGCGTACGCCGGTTGATGACGAGGACGAGTGGGGCGGCCGGGTTCCGGCGCCGAGCATCGACATCGAGAAGTGGAACGTTGAGACCGAGGGCGTTGGCCCGGAGTACGACGAGTCCGGTGCTCTCACGAACGATGGCTACGACGGCGACTTCGATGCGCCGCGCGGCAAGGCGATGGGTGTGGGTGAGAACCTCCTCATCAACTTCACCATCTCGAACGACGGCAACGAGGTCCTTGAAGACATCGTTGTGAGCGACGAGTTGACCGATGGCTCCGGCGTGATCGAAGACTTGTACTGCGTGTTCCCGGATGGCTCCACCGGCACTGAGTGGGCGGGTCCGTTTGAGATCGCCGTGCAATTCGACTGCACCGGTATGTTGCCCGCGCTCGGTGAAGGTGAGCGGCATTCGGACCTCGCCAAGGTGACCGGCGTTGGCGTCGATTCGCGGACTGAGGTTGATGATGAGGACTCGTGGAACGCGTATGTTCCGGGACCGAGCATCGACATCGAGAAGTGGAACGACGAGGGCGAGGCGCCGGAGTACGACGAGACCGGACTTCTCCTGAACGACGGCTTCGCTGGGGACTTCGACGACGACTCGAAGGAGCTCGTTGCGGGCACCGAGACGACGCTCCGCTTCACCGTTTCGAACGACGGCGAAGAAGCGCTCATCGATGTTGCCGTGAGTGATGAGCTCACCGACGGCGTGGGCACGATCACGGATCTGGTCTGCGTCTTCCCGGATGGCTCCACTGGCACCAGCTGGGACGGTCCGTTCGACGTGGGTACGCAGTTCGAGTGTGCGGGAACTCTGCCAGCGCTCAACGCGGGAGAATCCCACGCGGACCTCGCGAAGGTGACGGGTGTAGGCATCACGTCCGGTATCGCCGTCGGCGATGAGGACGAGTGGAGTGCCGCCGTTCCACCGGCAGAGGTCGCCACAGAGGGCCCGAACGAGGAAGGCACGGATGCTCCGGAGGGCAGCACCCCCAATACGGGTGTGGAGGGTTCGGCTCTCCTCATGGCGCTGGCATCGGTTCTCCTCCTGGGAGGCGGCGGTGCACTGCTCTACGCCCGCCGGAAGCGAGTTGATGCCTAGACACACTACCTCCTGAGTGTGGAGTGGGTCGGCCACAAGTTGGCCCACTTCACACCTCGAGATCTGATCGATTCGGATGCCCTCCGGCAACTGTCAATCGATCCGCGGGGACCCCAACCCCGCGCCCCTAGATCCCGGTATCGTCGGCCCATCCCTCCCCCTTTGAGGCCAGCGATACCGGGACCTAACCCATCTCTCGACTCACGCCTCTGCGAAGCGCCTCGATGAATCACGTTCCGCTCATACGCATCAAGGGCCGTTGAGGGTGGACTGATGCCCGTTGATGTAACGAGCTTCCGCTCGCCCGTGGTCTCGCCTACCCTGACCCTATGACCACAACACACGAACCCCTTTCCCCTGCCCTCCGCGTCGGACTGATGTCGACGGCGCTCGAAAACTGAACACTTTCGGCGGTTGAAAAGTGAACACTCACGATTGGAGAGTGATCACTTTGGAAGATTGGGCGTTGATTC
>FZQV01000063.1 GCA_900199505.1 Ruaniaceae bacterium KH17
TGGAGAGCGTGGTAACTCCCATCATCGGAAGACCTCGACCTCTACCCCCGCAACGACGCGCCAGACCCCTCACACACTCTCAATTGCGATGAGCCAGTTCAAGGTTGGCATCGTTGAGGGCAGCGGTGTACGCCGTGATGGTGGTCGATGGTGAAAAGAGGGATGCGGCCTTCCCGACGCTGAAATCAAGCTGGTCGAGCGCGAGATTAACGCGCTCTGCCTGGACACTTCCGTTGGGCGAACCACCATTGTTGACCCAGTCGAGGTTCTTCTGGAAGAACTGCTCCATCGTCTCGGCGGAGACGACGATATCGGAACCGTCGAAGAGCTTGTCACCCAGCTGGCGGGCGAAGAGCTGGAGCTGGAACTCAATGAATCCCAAGGTGGTGCCGTAGACCTCTCCATCTGACGCCTCCGTGACCGATGCGGTCCATGCGTCGAAGTCATCCCACGTCCAGGTGGAATCATCCGGAATCCCCACACCTAGTTCGTTCAACAGATCAACATTCACGAGAACACCCAACCCGGTGACGGAAATCGGCATTCCGTAGAGCCCATCGCCAGCCTTGCCCATGCCGAGAACGGCATCGTCCATCCCCGAGGTGTCGATCTGACTTAGCGAGGAAAGATCAGCTAACGTCCCACGCTCTGCATAAGATGCCAGGTAGAGTTGGTCCATCTGCATGAGATCCGGGGCGTTGCCGCCCGCAGTCGCCGTGGCCAACTTGTCCCAGTAGCCTGCCCAATCGCTGAACTCGGGCTCAACGGTGATGTTCTCGTGCGTGGACTCGAAGAGTTCGATCGCCTGCTGAGTGCGCTCATGCCGTCCATCCCCACCCCACCAGAAGACACGCAATGTGACAGGGTCGTCGCTGACCTCGGGCGCAGTCTCTTCAGCGCTATCCGTCTCTTGAGCGCTGGCTGTCGGAGCAGGATCCTGAGACTGTGTACCGCAGGCCGCGAGGCCCAGAGAGGCGGAAAGGACAGCGGTTAACGCAACCGCCGCGCTTCTGCGAGATTTCATAGGTATTCCTTCCTTCTCAATGACGGTGTTTCCGTCACTTCAAACCTGTGGTCGCGATTCCCTGGACCAAATACTTTTGGCCAAAGGCGAAAGCCAGAATCAGTGGAATCACGGAGAGAACGCTCATCGCGAAAAGCCCGCCAAAGCTTGAGGAGCTTTGAGCATCGATGAATGAGCGCAATGCAATCGGAACCGTATAGAGTTTCGGATCCGTGAGGTAGATCATCTGAACGAAGAAGTCATTCCACGTCCAGATAAACGTGAATATGGCAGTTGTCGCCAATGCTGGAGTCATCAGCGGCATCAGAATCTGGGTAAAGAACCTGAAGTGCCCGGCACCGTCGATTCGAGCGGCTTCATCAAGCTCTTTTGGCAATCCTCGAATGAACTGCACCATCAGAAAGATAAAGAATGCATCAGTCGCGAGAAACTTTGGAACGATGAGCGGCCAGAACGTATTGATCAAGCCGAGCTGTGCCCACAGGATATACTGAGGCACGATCACCACATGGATCGGAACCATGATCGTCACGAGCATGAAGGCGAACGCGGGGCCGCGAAACCGGAACTTTAAATCGTGCAAATGCATAGGCGGCAAACGAACATGAGATCAGGTTCCCGATGATCGATCCGACCTGAGTTGGACCTCTTTAGTAACCCGGTAGTTGGTCGAGGATCTCTCGCGCTTCGGGGTTGATGTCGGGTCCGGCGGTCAGTTCGTGGCCGC
>FZQV01000062.1 GCA_900199505.1 Ruaniaceae bacterium KH17
TCGACCTCCCAGGTCGCGGTCACCGGGAACACCGTCCCAGCCGGGAACGACGCCGCGTCAACACCATCAACAATCTTCCGCAAGTTGAACGTGCCGTCCTTGATTTCCTCGCCCGAGCAGGGGAATCGACCCTTAAAGAGGTTGGTGTGCATTTCCTTGCCGCCCTGAAGCGCGGTGAGGTTCTGGGCAATGAGTTGCCCCTCGAACTCGCGACCACCATCAGACTCGGCAGGGAACACAATGTGAGCGTTGGGTGCATAGATCGATCCGCGCACGGGTTCGTTCGGTGAGACAACCTCAACCTCGCCGACAATAGCGCTGAAGTCGAAGAGAATGTAACTGATTCCTTCCTTCTCCGCACTGCCCTTCCCCGCGAACGAGTACGAGGGAAGTGTCACGCGACCGTTGACTACGTCTGTCGGGCTGACGGTAATGACAAGGAACGAGTCTTCAGAGTATCCCGAGAGCTTGAACTTGCTGTACCCAGCGAAAACGGAGAGTGGCAGGTTGCTCGGGCCATCGGCACTCAACACGACGGTCTGGTCATCACCCGCGGGCGCATCGACCGTCGTCCAGTCTGTGAACGAACCGATAACAGTAGCGCCGTTATCTGCGGGGAAGTGCGAGAGCACGTCACCGTCAATGCTCCAACTCTCCTGCGCTGCGGCGAGAGTCGTCCAAAGCTGCACTGTCGAATCGATCTGCGGGCTCATATTCCCGCCGGTAGCAGGGAAGAAGGTTGTCCCTGACCCGCCAAACATCGGCCCGAACGTGTAGCCATCAGGGGTCGACTGGTCACCGATCTTTGCGCCAGCATCGGCATTCACACCGGTTGCGCCTTGTGACTTCACCTGAACTACCTTGCCAACAGACGCAAATTCCTGAATCAGGACACGGTTTGGTTCATCATCGATAGTGGGAACATCATAGTCAGCGTTACCGCCAACACCTCCGTGCATGATTGGGTACTGCTGGTTCTGATTCCCACGAGGATCGCCAAACGTCGCAGTGCCACCCACCGCGAGCGTGCCCTCAAGTTCACTGTTCGCGAGAATCGCATCCTCACGAACGAAAACGGTGTAGCCGTTCTCGGACCCGATCGGCGTGGCGGCCCCCATTGGGTTGACCGCGCTACAGGTTGGCGTCTCGTCCGCGGTAGCGGGCGCTGTCGCCAGGATGAGTCCCGTCCCGGCAAGTGCGAACGTTGCCGCAGCAGCCAAGAATCGCCGCCTGCCCCCTCTCGCTGGAACCGTTGGAACGCGCGAATGAATAGGCATTGATGTATCCCCCCACCAAACCCGCCACTCATCAGTTAGTTGAGCGCTGGGCAATTTCTAGTCTTGCTCTGGAGCCTAGCAACGTGGTTGTCGCTTCTCGTTGCGGCAGGATGTGAAATTATCCACAACCGAGCCACCGCCCCGGCACGCTACACAACCTCCGCCGTGCGCTCGGCGGAAGATCCTCTCGCTGTGACTGCCGACGCCGCCTCAACGGCAGCCGTGTCGAAGAGATTGCGCGCTACCGGGCGCGAGCCTCGTCGAGAGTCCGTTGAAGAAGTTCGCATAGCACATCGCCGTCGACGTCGCTCAGTCGAGTGACGTAGAGGCACGCCTTGCTCTCCTTATGCGTGCCAAGGCGCTCGCACAGCTCTGGCCACCTCTCGCCGTAGCCGGTTGCGAGATAGAAAGTGTGTTTCGACTGACCGGTAGCGAAGCCGAGCTCGGGCATGATCCCGCCGTGACCACTCTCGTACTCATAGCTCATCTCGCCAAAGCCGATAATACGGCCGGCCCACACAACGGGTTCATGACCGGTCAGTTCACGATGCAACTCGATCAGCTGGTCCGCCTCAGCACGACGAGGCCCTGTGACCCTGTCGAGCACCTCAGAGACCGCCATCGCCGACGGCCGCATTGCTGGTTCTTTCGCCATGTTGCACCTCCCGCCAGATTACGCGGCGATACGAGATTCGGCCGACGCGATCCCGAGCCACGTTCTCACTGAACCACCGAATCGACCCCGTCCAGCCAACCCGCTCAGCCAACACCGTCGCCGGCATCGACGGAGTCTCTACCAGTAACTG
>FZQV01000060.1 GCA_900199505.1 Ruaniaceae bacterium KH17
CTTCGCGTTTGATCCCGAACCCCGTTGGTTGAGCGGAGGCGAAGCCGGAGTCGAGACCATGGCGGGCGGCGGTGTCGATTCCGCTCGCTTCACTCGTTTCGCTCAACCCGCGATGTATGCCGCGATCGAGGACGCCGCTCGGCTCCGCGATGCCCTCGGCATCACCCTGCCCGACGGCGTCCCGGAGGCGTTCTTGGATTCTGTCGCCGATCCAGAGGCGGACCTGGTGGGGCGATATGCCGCCACACATGGCCCGTTCACGGCTATCGCCGCCGCCGCACACTTGGGCATGAGTGAGCAGAGAACCCAGGCAACGCTCACCCGCCTGGCCACACTCGGCAGAGTTGTCGCGGGCGAGTTCACCCCCGGAGGCACCGGTGAGGAATGGTGCGAGTCTGGCGTCCTGGACCTCCTGCGTCGCCGCTCTCTCGCTGCCCTGCGTGCGCAGATTCAGCCGGTTGTCCCAGCGGCGCTCGCCCGCTTCACCGCCCGCTGGCAGGAGATTGGCGGCGAGTTGAAAGGTCCGGACGGGGTCGCCGTCGTGCTCGAACAACTCGCGGGTGTGGCCGCCCCGGCGAGTGCGTGGGAGTCCTTCATTCTGCCCGCGCGCGTGCGAGATTTTGCCCCGGCGATGCTCGATCAGGTGCTCGCCGAGGGCGAGATCGTGTGGTCCGGTTCGCGCAGCTTCGGAGAGGCGGACGGCTGGATCGCCTTCCATGCCACCGCCGATTCGGACGCAACGCTCCAGCAGGATCCCGAGTTCGAGCCAACCGAGTCTCAGAGCGCACTCCTCGGCCAGCTTGCCTCGGGCGCTCGGTTCCTGCGCGAACTCGAACCCGCAACGAACCTCGAGGATGACCTCTGGGAGCTGGTCTGGGCGGGCCTGATCACCAACGACACCTTCGCTCCGGCGCGGGCCCTCGCCGCTGGCCAGGGGAGTGCGCACAAGCCACGGCCCACGGCCCGCCCGCGTACATCCCGAGTCGGCCGGCTACGCGGCCGCACCCTTACCTCTGAGGCCCGCCTCGCGATGCTTGACTCACGTTCGTTGAGTGACGAGCGGAGCGAGGAGGCGAAACGCAGTGCGGATGACGTTGACGCGCACCTCGTTTCGACCCGGCCTGCGGCCTCACTCAACGAGCTGAGGGGTGGGCCACCCCTTAATGAGCGGGCAGGTGTTCCGGGTCTCCCCGGGGGTAGGTGGTCACTACTACCCGAGCCGGCGATGGATCCCACCGCCCTCGCGATCGCGCGCGTCGAGTACCTGCTGGATCGGTACGGCGTGCTCACGAAGGGAACCGCCGAGGCGGAGGACTTCCCGGGCGGATTCGGCGCGGCATATCGGGTTCTCGCGCGAATGGAGGAGCGCGGGCTCGTGCGCCGAGGCATGTTCGTGCAGGATGCAGGCCCAGCGCAGTTCGCGGTCGCCGGCGCCGTGGACGAACTGCGTACCAGCCCCCGCGAGACTCACACGATCGCGATCGCCGCCACTGATCCCGCGAACCCGTACGGTGCCGCGTTGCCCTGGCCGGCCACCGAGGGTACCCATCGCCCGGGCCGGAAGGCGGGGGCCGTCGTCGTCCTGGACGACGGCGAACCGGCGCTCTACTTGGAACGCGGCGGAAAGACGGCGCTCAGCTTCGGCGAGATCGGTGATCCCGATGCGGTGGCAACGGCGCTGGTCGAGTCGCTCCGCCGCGCCCGTATCCCGCGGCTCTCGATCGAACTGCTCGACGGCGCTCCCATCCTCGGCACGCCCCTCGCCTCGGCCCTCCTGAAAGCCGGCTTCTACTCCTCCCCGAAGGCCCTCCGCTTCCGCTCCTAGCGAGATACTTGAAACTCAAATTCGGTACTTTAGGGAATTTTTAGTTTGCCTGGCTCGGACTGCTGACGATCGCGAGGCTGGCGATCGAGTGGCCCGCGCTGTGGTCACGAGTACGCATGGTGCGGCCCTCTGGCAGTACTTGATGGGTGGTCCGCGTGATATCCACCAGATTGTCAGCGATAGCGGGCTCAATCTCACTCAGGCGCGATACGGAATTCAGCGACTGCTCGCTGCTGGCCTCATCTCGCGCGAGGGTGGTCAGGGGCACAGCGACACGACATGTCGCGCATTGTGAGCCTGGCTCAAGACCCGGGTGTAACGCGGGCGGGGTGTGCGGAAATAGATCTAGTGAGAGCAAACCATGCCGATATGCGGCAGGGATGGTTCTCGGGATGAAACACGCATGGATGCGAAGAGAATGGAAGTAGTCTCAAAGATGAGAACTAGATTAGGGTCAGTGATTATGACGCTGATGGTGGCGGGATGCGCAACTTCCGCCACCACAAGCGGGACGGCCCCGGGATCTGACTTCCCGACGCCGGACGCGGAGACGACATCCACCTCGGACCCAGCCTTCGAGGATTGGCTGGAGACATGGACGCCATCATCACTCATGCCCTCGAAAGATCTTGCGGTTGAGTACCTGGATGTAGTCACGGAGGATTCGTACAACGGAGACAGCTTGAGCTGGTCGAGAAACGTGGTCGGTTCGGAGTATCGAGCGGTCTTCGATGAGACGGGGTCTCTCGATATTAGTCGCAACAATGACCCTGGGGTGGTAATCGCGCACATTCCTGTACCGCTTGACACTGAAATGTACCTACCTGGTGCCGTTTTCCAAGATCACTACGCATATCTCGGCGAGTTGGCCAAGCTCGGTTTTGGCGCCGAGGTGCCAATCGAGAGGAATCGTGTTTACCGCCTCGACCTTGTTACCGGGCATGAAGTGGAGATTGCGCCTCCTGAGGGTCAGTTCTGGCGCGAGTTTGCAGACGACATTGTTGACGTCCAAGGAATCCTCGTGCGAGTGACCTACTTGAGCGATGGCAGTGGAACTTGCCTGGTGCGCATCGATGGTGAGAAAGCCTCAACCATCACATGTCTCGACGAAACCTACATCAACTTTATTGACGCTGCGACAGGGGGTGTGAGCGCCCAGATCTACGGTATTGAAGAGAACCTCGACGATTGCAGGAGCCGAGTCTGGATATCGCTTGACGGATCCAAACAAGAACTTATTGGTGACGATGACACCTGCTATGCATTCGATGGAACACGGATTGACGGCTGGGATATCTGGGGACGCAATCCAC
>FZQV01000059.1 GCA_900199505.1 Ruaniaceae bacterium KH17
GCGGTACTCGCCAGCTACCTCGCCCACACGAAGGAACTCTCCCTGGACCAGTACCTCACCGAACACGTCTTCGCCGGACAAGAACTCGAAATCATTCACCCCGAACCGGAAGACGTTGCCGGATTCGCCGCCTACCTGGAACGCTACCAGGCCGGAATCACCATTCAACACGCAGCAGTCCAAGCACTGCCTAACGTGTACTGAGACTGTGTCATGACAGGTTGCTGACGATTATCCCCACAAGCCTCGACCTCGAGGGCTCGGGCCGCTACCCAAGCGAAAGGGGCGCTGTCGTCCTCCTATGACTGTCCATAAGAGGACGACAGCGCCCCTTCTGCATGGGTTTGGTCTCGGCTACGCCTTGCTCGGCGCACAGGGATCAGATGGCGGCGATTGTCCAGGAGGCTTCGTGGGTGGCGCCGGGCTCGAGGCGTACCAGGCCGGTGTCGTACTCGTAGTTCGCATCGTTGAACGCGTCCGGGGCGCAGGTCATCGGCTCTAGCGCGAGCCCAAGCCGCGTAGTGCCCTCTTCGGGAGCCAGATCTGCGGTGTGGATCTGCACCCACGGGCAGTCATCGCCCCAGGACACCTCGACGCCGGTACCCGACGGATCGGTCACACGCACCACCACGCCACCCGCGGGCAGGCCGGTGTAGGCGTGATCGATCTCGTTCGCACCGATCACCCGCGGAGAGCGGTAGTCGAAGCGCTCCGGCTGGTACTCGCCTACGTCCCGTAGCGCCACCGGCGAGAGCCGGTCATCGGTTACCTCAAGCACCTGCGATGCGGGGAGTTCCAGAGTCCAGGTATCCAGTGCGCCCGACCCGGCCACCACATAGGGGTGAGTCGCTGTGCCGTAGGGAGCGACGGCGTCGGACTCGTTGGTGGCTTTCACTTCCTGAGTGAGTCCTTTGGCGTCGAGGGTGTAGGTCACGACGACCGCAATAGACCACGGATACCCTGTCTGCGGAATCACGCGCGAGGTGAGCGTGACGCTATTCGACGAGTGTCGCACGCACACGAACTCTTGCCACGCGAGCAGGCCGTGCAGGGCGTGCTGCCGCTTCGGCTCGTTGAGCGCGAGCTGGAACGTTTCCTCCTGGGCCGAGTAGACGCCGTCGACCACGCGGTTCGGCCACGGGGCCAGAGTCGCACCACGGTACGCGGGGCGCACCTCGTCCGCCGCGAACGGCACCACAAGGTCCCGCCCCTCGTATCGCAGGACGCGCAATGTGGCGCCCACGGAGGCGATGCGCGCCTCATACTTCCCTGATCGAATCCGAAATTGCGAGCCGGATGCAGCAGTCATTGAGGTTCCTTGTGAGAATTGATGGGTAGCAACAGCCTAGTCCGCTCCGCCTCGCCTCTCGACTTGTGCGGCATACCCCTCAATTTGAGCACTCAAAGCGCCCAAATTCTGGAATGCAGCGCAAGTCTGTGGGAGGCGGGGAGAGGGAGGGTGCTGTGTTACATCCCTTGTGCGAGCCGGAAGTACGCCTGATTCCAGCGCAACTCCTGCTGGAAGCTACGAACCGTCACGCCGTCCTCGATCACGGCCAGCTCGATCCCGGCGATCTCCGCGAAGTCGCGGAACACCTCGATGCCGACGGCGTTCGTCATCACGGTGTGGTGGGTGGCCCCAGCGGCAAGCCAGCAGGCGGCCGACGTCGAGAAGTCCGGCTGCGGCTTCCACACCGCGCGGCCCACCGGCAGCTTGGGCAGATCCGGTGCCTCGACGTTCTCCACCACGTTGGCAGTAAGGCGGAAACGCTCGCGCATGTCCGTCATCGCCACGACGAGCGCGGGGCCCGGGTCCGCAGTGAAGACCAGGCGCACCGGGTCCTCCTTGCCACCGATGCCGAGCGGGTGGATCTCGAGCCGGGCGCGCTTCGAGCTGAGCGACGGGGAGACCTCGAGCATGTGTGCGCCGAGGATCTTCTCGTCACCTTCGATCAGATCGTAGGTGTAGTCCTCCATGAGGCTCGCACCACCGGGCAGGCCCTCGCCCATCGCGGCGGCCACGCGGATCAGGATCGCCGTCTTCCAGTCGCCCTCGGCGCCGAAGCCGTAACCCTCGGCCATCAGGCGCTGCACCGCGAGGCCGGGCAACTGCTGGAGCCGGCCCAGGTCCTCGAAGGTGTCCGTGAAGGCCTCGAAACCGCCGCCTTCGAGGAAGGAGCGCAGTCCGATCTCGATCGCCGCGCCGTCACGCAATGACTGGTGGCGCTCGCCGCCGGGCAGGAGCTCGGGGACCACGTCGTAGGTGGCGATGTACTCCTCGATGAGCGCGTCCACCTGCTCCTCGGTGGCGGTGTCCACGGCGTCGGCTAGATCGTTGATGCCCCAGGTGTTCACCTGGACGCCGAGCCGTAGCTCCGCCTCGGTCTTGTCACCCTCCGTCACTGCCACGAACCGCATGTTGTCGCCGAAGCGCGCCAGCTTCAGGTTCTGCGCCACGTTCCAGCCCACACAGGCGCGCTGCCAGTCCTCGATCTGCTGCTGCACGGCAGGGTTGGAGACGTGCCCGACGACCGTCTTGCGGGCCACGCCGAGGCGGGTCTGGATGTAGCCGAACTCGCGGTCGCCGTGGGCGGCCTGGTTCAGGTTCATGAAGTCGAAATCGATCTCGTCCCACGGCAGCTCCACGTTCGCCTGCGTGTGCAGGTGCAACAGCGGCTTGCGCAGCAGGTCGAGGCCCGTGATCCACATCTTGGCGGGGCTGAACGTGTGCATCCACGCGATAATGCCAATCACCGAATCGTCCGAGTTCGCGTCGAGTGCGAGGCGCTTGATCTCCTCGGTGCCCGTGAGTACGGGCTTCCACTCGACGCTCACGGGCAGTCCCGCGAGCTGAGCAGCGATCGCCTGCGACTGCTCGGCCACCTGGCGCAGCGTCTCCTCACCGTAGAGGTGCTGGCTGCCGGTGACGAACCAGATCGTCTTGCCTTCAAATGCTGACTTCAGTGCCATTTACTCTTCCTACTTCTCGTTAACCGGCAGTGCTTGGACTGCTGCGTGTTGAATGGTGATGCCGGCCTGGTAGCGTTCCAGGTAGGCGGCGAAACCGGCAATGTCTTCCGGTTCGGGGTGGATGATTTCGAGTTCTTGTCCGGCGAAGACGTGTTCGGTGAGGTACTGGTCCAGGGAGAGTTCCTTCGTGTGGGCGAGGTAGCTGGCGAGTACCGC
>FZQV01000056.1 GCA_900199505.1 Ruaniaceae bacterium KH17
ATCAGATGTTTCCCATTCGAGAGCACCAGCCTGGCGAAGAGTTGCTTCGGGTCGAGCATGTGAGAGCTGGGACCCGTGTCAAGGACGCATCCTTCCATGTCTGTGCAGGTGAAGTCGTCGGCTTTGCTGGGCTTGTTGGTTCGGGACGCACGGAGCTTATGCGCGCCGTGTACGGCGCCGATACCCCGGATGATGGTGTGATTACCCTCCACGGGAACCACGTCGATGTGCGTTCACCGAGAAGCGCAATCAGGAATGGAATCGGGCTTGTTCCCGAGGACAGGAAGTCGCAAGGTCTCGCACTTGACCAGAGCATTCGGTTCAACGTAGGGCTGGTTAGGAACAGCACCGATGGCTTCATCGCCCCAAGTCGAGAACGTCAATCGGCCAAGGAAACGCTAGCCACGATCGGCACGAAATATGGCAAGTTGGACCACGCCGTCTCGTCGCTTTCAGGAGGAAACCAGCAAAAGGTATCCTTCGCGAAATGGATTGGCATGGACCTTAAGATCATCATCCTTGATGAGCCAACGCGTGGAGTTGATGTTGGGGCAAAAGCTGAGATCTATCGGATCATCGATGATCTCGCAAAGAAGGGACTCGGGGTCGTCGTAGTTTCGTCCGAGTTGCCCGAAATTGTTGGACTTTGTGACCGCGTCTATGTGATGCATGAAGGCACAGTTGCTGGTCACCTTACTGGATCTGATATCTCCGAAGAGAATATCGTGGAATATGTGATGGGTGTTAAGCATGATGAAGTTGCGTGAGATCGACTGGAAAGACCTCCTGGTTCGTAACAATACGTTCCTAATCTTCGTAATATTGATCATATTCAGCGCAATCGTGTCGGACTCGTTTCTGCAGCCTATGAATATTCGAAACATTCTGTTGCAGCAGGCGGGGCCAATTCTTGTCGCCATTGGGATGCTCTTTGTGATTCTTGCGGGAGGGATTGATCTCTCGGTCGGTTCTCTGATGGCAGTAGGAGCGACGACGGCGGCGGTTCTCATGAGCTCTGGATTTGGCATCGGGACATCGATCCTCCTTGCGCTCATACTGGGTGGCACGTTTGGGCTCTTATCGGGAGTGTTGGTTGCGTATGGGCGGATCCAAGGGTTTGTGGCGACACTTGCCGTGATGACGATAGCCAAGGGTGCGTCCTACTTGATTACCAATGGCCGGCCCATATCTATTGAGCAGAACATCTCGGCGCTCTCGAGTCGCGCATATGGATATCCAATAATTTGGATCACATGCATCGTCATCCTGGTTGCGCTCTTTGTGCATCGCTACACCGGCTACGGTCGGAAGGTTATTGGAATTGGAAGTAATGAGACGGCCTTGAGATTGGCAGGCGTGCCCACACGGCGGTATGTACTTTCGACCTACGTATTTTCAGGAATTTTCGCGGCAGCAGCCGGCGTATTCGTGGCGTCTCGCACATCGACCGGTAGCGCGAGTATAGGTTCGGGTCAGGAACTTGACGCGATCGCTGCGGTTGTGATTGGTGGGGCGAGCCTCGTGGGTGGACGAGGGTTTGTCTTGAATACAGTTGTTGGCGCATTGATTCTGGGAATGATCGGCAACATGATGAATCTGATGGGCGTTCCGTCCTATCCGCAGGACATTATTAAGGGGATCATCATTATCGTCGCAGTCCTGCTCCAGGTCGCCACTGGCCGCACTCACCGATCTGTCTAGCAAGATCGCCAGGATTAGTACATTTCATTCAGAATAGAAGGAGATTTTCAGAATGCAGTTCATTGAGTCTGTTCCGTCGAACCCTGCGCCAGGTGGAGCATATTCCCTGGCAATAGCGCTTCCAGAGGTTGGTTTGCTACAACTGGCGGGCCATGTTGGACTGGATGTCGATGGCCGTCGGCCCGATCTGGTCGAGGACGAGATTGCGCTGGCGCTCGACAACCTTGAAAGAACGCTCGTTTATGCAGGTTGCACACTCAACGACGTCGTTCAGGTGACGTGCTTGCTTACGGATATCGCTGACTTCCCGTTGTTCGACGCCGTCTATCGCACGAAGTTTGATAGTCCGTGGCCAACAAGGGCGACTTTCGGGGTGGCTCTTGCGGGGGGCATTCGCTTCGAGATCGTAGCAGTCGCTCGTCTACACAACGAGTCGGACGGTGGATCCACTTCGGATGCGGCGGTGCGTTCATGACTAGATTAGCAATTAGGGGTGGCACCGTCGTCGCAGAGTCTGGTGCTCTACGCGCTGATCTGATCATCGAAGACGGACTCATTGAAGCGATCGTGGAGCCCGGAGATGGATCAGTCGATGAGGAGATCGATTCGACTGGCCTTCTGGTGCTGCCCGGCGGTGTTGATGTTCATACACATATGGACTCACCGTCAGGCAAGGGGCATACAACAGACACACACCTGACCGGCACCCGCGCGGCCGCAGCCGGCGGCACCACAACAGTTGTCGACTTCGCGCCCCAATCGGCGGGCGAGACCTTACCGGCGCTTGCGGAACGATGGAGCGAGAAGATGGCGGGTGAGTGTGCCATTGACTACTCATTCCATGCGACGGTCTCGTCGTGGTACGACGGCATCACTGATGACATGGGACGTCTTGTCGATGCCGGGATCAGCTCATTCAAGGTCTATATGGCGTACAAGGGTGCCGTCATGATTGATGACGGTCAGCTCTTTCAGGTGCTCTCCGCTTCTGCCGAGTTTGGAAGCCGTGTGTGCATTCATGCCGAGAACGGAGATGTTATCGATGTGATCGCCGATCGATTGGTGAGTGAAGGCAAAGTTGCGCCTCGGTATCACCTTCCCGCTCGCCCGGGACTGACCGAGGCCGAGGCAGTGCACCGAGCCCTTGTGATCGCAGAGCTTACTGGCGGCTACCCCTACCTGGTGCATATGTCGGCGGCAGAGTCACTGGACCATATCAGGAGGGCAAAGGAACGTGGCGTGCCGGTTGTAGCTGAGACGTGTACTCACTACCTCACGCTGGACCAGTCGGTATATGACAGCGATGACTTCGATGTGGCGCGTTATGTCTTGACTCCACCTATCAAGAGTCAGCGGGATCGAGATTGCCTCTGGGGTGGCATTGCCGACGGCACTTTGTCCATCGTTTCTTCGGATCATTGTCCTCTGTGTCTGGTTGGGCAGAAGGATCTGGGGAAGGGGGACTTCCGCGATATTCCGAACGGCGGTCCCGGTGTGGAGAATCGGGTACTCGTTCTGTTCTCGGAAGGCGTTGCTCAGAATCGCATCACCCTTGAACGCTTCGTTGAGATCGTATCAACTGAGCCAGCCCGAGCATTCGGGCTCTACCCCAAGAAGGGCGTGATTGCGCAGGGCTCCGATGCGGATCTTCTTATCCTTGATCCGAACGGGATGACCGATATCTCAGCGTCTGCCCAATACCAGAATGTTGACTACAACCTCTGGGAGGGTTGGGAGTTGAAGGGGAAGATCAACAAGGTCCTCTCTCGCGGGGTCGTTGTTGCGAGCGATGGAGAGTATGTCGGCCCGGCAGGCCACGGTGAGTTCATTCCCAGAAAGGCTGTCGCCCGATGAATGCTTCACAACTCGACGTAGCGGTCGTGGGGGCTGGTGCACTCGGACTGTTCACGGCGTATAGCCTCGCCAGGCGTGGGGCAAATGTCGTGGTCTATGAGGCTGAACCCTTCGAGAACTTGAGAAATGCTTCATGGGGCAACGCTGGCCACATCATTCCCATCATGTCCGTTCCGATTGCGAGTCCGGCCAATATCAAGGCCGCGGCGACCGGTATCTTCAAGAAGGGCTCGTTCATCAGAGTCCCAACACAAATCGACAGCCACACGGTCGGCTTCATGCTTGAGTTCTTCAAGACCTCACGGCGGAGCAAGTGGCTCACCGGTCTCGCGGCGCTCCATGATCTCAATGCCAGGGCACTGGCCGAATTTGAAGAGATTCAGGCGAGCGGCGTCGATTGTGGATTTGAGAGAGCTCCCTTCGTCTCAGCTTTCGAAACCGTGGACGCCGCACGAGGCCAGATGGCGGACCATGTGGATGCTACGGCAGCTGGCGCGAGTCTCTCCATGGACCTGCTTTCGAAGAGCCGTCTGCATGAGCTCGAGCCTTTGTCGCGTTCGGTTGGTCAATTTGGCCTGATGATGAATGAGCAAGGTCTCGTTCAGCCTCCGTTGATGCTGGACAGCCTCATGGGGACGCTTGGTAGCCTCGGTGTGCGTCTTGTGCAGGACGCCGTGACCGAGATTCTGCCGACGAGCAGTGGTGACGTGAAGCTTGAGTTTGCCAGACTCCCATCAGCTATCCACCAGAAGGTAGTCGTCGCCACGGGAGCGTGGCTCGACCAACTATCGTCAGATCATGGAGTGCAACCGAAGGTTCTTGCGGGATTCGGATACTCACTTCAGGTAGATGTGCCGAGTCTCCCGCAGGGAATGCTTTACTTCCCGGAAGCGAAGATTGCGACAACGCGACTCGGTGACTCGCTACGGATCTCGACTTTGCTCCAGATCGATAAGCCCGGAGCGGCATTTGATCAGAAGAGCGGACAACTGCTTGAGAACAACGCCCGTCGTGTCTTGCCTATGGCGCAATGGGAGACAGTACGTAACAAATGGCATGGAGGTCGACCGATCTCGAGCGACGGCATTCCGATTATTGGTGAAACTCGAACGGCCAATGTGTATGTGAATGGCGGTCACGGAATGTGGGGAGTAACCCTGGGACCGATCTCAGGCCGACTGCTTGCTGAAGCGATGCTGGCGGAGGATCCGGAGATCTCTGTTCCTGGTTTCAGCGCACGGAGGTCAGCGTGAAGCCGGTATTGATTATCAACCCCAACACCTCTGCCAGCATGACGGAGAGCATCCGGCATGGAGCCAGGCAGGCTAATGGAGACGGGTCGGTGGATGCAACCAATGTCCCTTGGGGCCCAATCTCTGTCGAGACTGAACTCGACTCACTCCTCGCCGCGAGTGCTGTGGTTGAGTTGATCTGGGAGCGTCGCAACGACTACTCAGGCTTCGCTATCGCTTGTTTTGACGATCCGGGTTTGGCGGAGGTACGGGAGATTGTGACGGCGCCCGTCGTAGGTATTGGCGAAGCAGCGATTCTCAGGGCGCGGGACGCGCATTCAGTAATCGGTGTCATCGTGGTTTCGGAACGAGTCGTGGGGCGGGTTCAGGAGCACTTCGGGAAGTACGAAGTCTCGGGTGATCGGTTGCGATTCGCAAGTCTCGATGGATGTGTGCTCGACCTCGATACCCCATCGGACGCCGTCTCAGAGCAATTCGTGATTGCGGCGCAACAACTTGTGATGCGAGGCGCTGAATGTGTTGTTCTTGCATGCGCGGGGTTCAGTCACGCCGTCGGTCCGATCAGCGATGCCGTCGGTGTGCCAGTAATGGATGGAAATCGACTCTCAATCGAGTTGCTCTGGAGTTACCTAGAAGCCGGCGGCTACGACCAGAAGTCTGAGGCTCCGCAACCATTTGAGGGAGTTCGTCCATCGAAGCCGACTTGGCAAGAACGGTCCAACGCAAATGTGGGAAGGAATCAGTCATGAGCAGAGAGCTTGTTGTCGCCGCGGCCCAGATGGGGCCAGTCGAGCGCAAGGAGTCAGTCGAGAGTGTCGCTGGTCGGATGGTCTCACTAGTTGAGAGGGCTGCCTCGCGTGGTTCTCAATTGGTGGTGTTCCCCGAGCTTGCTGCTGTGCCCTTCTTCCCGCACTGGGTGATCGACGATCGGCAAGAGTTGCTTGCCTACTATGACCTCGACGAGCCCGTCGGCCGGGCCCCCGATGTGTTTCGACGAGCACGCGAGCTCGGCATCGCTATCGTGATCGGATATGCGGAGCGCACGGAGCAGAACCGGCTCTTCAACAGCAATGCACTTTATGACAAGAGTGGCGAGCTGATCCTGAAGTACCGAAAGGTCCATCTGCCGGGATTCGGGACCCCTCAGGAGGCTGAACATCAGCTCCTTGAAAAGCGCTATTTCGAAGTCGGGGACCTCGGCTTCCCAGTCGCGGAGTGGTCGGGTACCAAAGTGGGCCTGGCAATTTGCAATGATCGACGATGGGCCGAGACTTATCGCGCGATGGCTCTTCAAGGAGCTGAGATCGTTTGTTTGGGATACAACACTCCAGTTCATACTCCGCATCTCCCTGAGATCGACACGCTGACGAACTTTCACAATCATCTCGCTATGCAGGCGGGTGCCTATCAGAACTCGATGTGGGTAGTGGGCGTCGCAAAGGCAGGCGTTGAGGAGGGAGTTGAGCAAATCGGTGGATCGGCGATTGTCGCCCCGTCAGGCGAAGTTGTTGCTCAGGCTACTTCACAGGCTGACGAACTCATCTCGGCGGAGATTGATCTCGACATGGTGACGAGATATCGACGTGACATCTTCAACTTCGCTCATCATCGGAGGCCCGAGCACTATGGAATCATCGCGCAGCCTTCAAGTGGCGTTGTTAGCGAGTAGCAGCTCACGGAAACCGGTCCTGCGTAGAAGCGACAATCACCGCCTATTCCGTTGTGTGTGGCCATACAGTTGGAACACGCGAGGTAGGGAGGCGGCCAGCGGATGCTGGCCCCGGAAGAATGGGTGGTGATGTGAGTCAACCGCGCTTAACGGAGGCCGAAGCATCTGTTCTTAAGTCGCTCCGTAGCTACGAGGAACCTCGTGGGGCGAGAGTTGTGATGCGAGAGCTAAACGAGCAAGGCTTCGACCTCAGCCAGGCGTCGGTCTCTAGATTGCTGAGTCGGCTTGACGAGGCTGGCTTCACGGCATCGGTCGGGAGAAAGGGACGCATCCTCACACCGTCAGGACGCTCGCTGGCAGACACGATGCTGAAGCAGGACGCGCGTGCAACTGGGCTGTCGACGGCACTCGACGTAACGCATATTGAGCAGCTTCTGGATCTCCTGAGAGCTCGCCGAGGTATTGAGCGGGAGATCGTTCGAGTTGCAGCAAAGAGAGCCACGGCTGCGGACCTGGACAAACTTGAGAAGGCTTGGCTCGATCACGAGGCAATGGTTCAGGAGAGCAGCTACAGGGGCCGCGTCGCGAACAAGTTCCACAAGGTATTGGTAAGGACGGCTCATAGCGCACTGTTTGAGACTCTGAGCGCCGCGATTCTTTACGATGCTTTGGACGCACTTGACCCGTTACTCTTCCTGATCACGTCATGGAATGGAACGGTCCGAGACGCACCGGATGAACACCGCCTGATTGTCGAGGCACTGCGTGCGCGAGATGCGGATACGGCGGAGAGGATCATAGATGAGCACCTCTCACGATTGATACATGAGGTTGAGGCCTTCCAGAAGAATGATCAGGAAGGCCTATTCACAAGTCTGTTATCTCTAACTGCTTCGATGTAGCGGGTTCTCAAGCATTTCAGCTGGCTGTGCCGTGCGGTAGGACCTGACCCTTCTATGTCTCTTGTCAAGCTGGTATTGCGTAATGCTCGAGTGTCCGGAAGGTTGAGCGTGCGAGGTATCTCTTGATGAGTCGTTTGATTTCGCGGTAGCTCTTGCCTAGCGCGGTCTGCTTGGCGACGTATTGACGGGTTTGGTCGTGGTAGGCCATTCGCACTCGCGCGATGACGTCGAGAGCTTCGTTGAGGTGTCGGTCTCCGTATCGGTTGAGCCGTGTATAGAAGAGGCTTCGGAAAGCGCGGGTGCGGCGATCGGATAGCGCGGGCGTGATGATCGGGTAGCGGTCATCAGCGCCCGCGCTGGGTGTCATTTCCCGGTGTCCTCCGGATCTGTGGCGGCGTGTTGGCGCATGTTGGGTCCGGCGAGTTGAACGATTTCGGCGTTGCCGATGATCCGGTTGAGGATGGATTCGGCGATCACGGCGTCGTGGAGGGATCGATACCAGTCTTCGGGGTCGAACTGGCTGGTGACCACGGTGGAGCCGCGCCCCTCGCGGGCGGCGAGGATGTTCAGTAGCTCGGCGGCGGTTTCCTGACTGATCGGAGTGGTGAGAAAGTCATCCAAAACTAGCGCGTCACACGTGCGCAAGCTCGCGAGGAATCTCAGGCGTGCGGGGTCGGAGTACTGGTAGACGGCGAGCTGGTTCGCGAGGTCGTCGAGCCGGTAGTAGAGAGCGGTGTAGTCGTGGCGGCAGGCAGCGTTGACCAGGGCCTGGGCAAGATACGATTTGCCCACGCTTGAGGAACCAAGGATCACGAGGTTCGTGGACTGGTCGATCCATCTGCATGCAGCGAGGCGGGTGACCACGTCGCGGTTGATCGAGCGGCCTGCAAGGTAGTGGATATCTTCGATGCAGGCGGCCGGGTTCGGGGTGCGTGATGCTTTCAGTAGCTTGTGGAGGAGTCGCTCACCCCGGGCCTGTGTCTCATGGTCGAGGGCGTGGCGGATTTTCTGTGAGAACGACCAGTCATCGAAGGTCGGGTCGTTCGCGATCGCGATCACCGCTTCACCGAACGCGGTCATCCGCAGGCGCGTGAAAGCTGGCATGTCGTCAATGGTTAAGAGCTGATCAAACATCCTCACGCCTCCCCACCCTGGTTGGTGTCGCCGGTGTCACTGGTGGCGCTGGTGAGGGCGGCGAGGCTGAACGCTGCCGGCCCGGCCAGATGCGCCCTGCTCGTATCCCTCACGGGGACAGAGCGATTACCGGTATCAACTGGTGTTCTTGGCTGCTGGGTGGTGGGCCGGGCATCACGCTGGGCGCGCAACGCGGTCATCGTGTTCTTCACGCCCGTGTAGGTGATCTGACGGTGCGCATCAGAATCAACAAGTTGGCGGCAGGCGGCTTCCAGGAGCTGCCGGCTATCGCCGCCTCGTTTACCCAGATTCAGGATGTTGAGCTTGTCAAATTGGGCGGCCTAGGGATTTCGGACGGTGGGCCCTCTTAAGCTGGGGGCGTTACTGAAAGAGAGATCCACAGATTATGGCCGCAGTACGACGACG
>FZQV01000055.1 GCA_900199505.1 Ruaniaceae bacterium KH17
TCTACCGCGAACTCACGCAAACGCCGGACAGCGACGGCAAGGCCGGTCGAGTGAAATGGAACTTCGAGAAGTTCCTCGTGAACCCCGATGGCCGCATCGAGCGCTTCCGCCCCACCACTCGACCGGACGCACCCGAGATCGTCACGACCATCACGGATTGGATCGCCGAACGCGGCACCACAGCCGAGTGACGAAGCAGCGTGAATCCGGCGAACGAGGCTGAGCCGACAACTGCACGCGACCTACACAAGCACCCGA
Organism: Ruaniaceae bacterium KH17; assembly: GCA_900199505.1. Taxonomy (GTDB): domain Bacteria; phylum Actinomycetota; class Actinomycetes; order Actinomycetales; family Actinomycetaceae; genus KH17. Next base: position 259 of record FZQV01000055.1, read on the forward strand.
AGCACTCCGGGCAGAATCAGTCCCAGGCCTACCTCCTGGAAAGATCTCTGGCTAGACTCCAACTATGACCTCTCCTGCCAGGCACCTCGACCGGATCACGGTTAGCCCAGTGATCTGTCACGGCGCACCCACAATCAGGGGAATGCGCCTACGTGTGCAGGACGTTCTTGGTCTCCTCGCCTCGGGCATGACATATGAGGAGATCCTGGGCGACTACGACGAACTGGAGCGAGAGGACATCCTCGCGGTCCTCGAATACGCAGCACTCGATTCATCTGCTCGCGCGCTTCACATTGTCGCCTGACTCGTGCTTATGACTCAGTTCATCGTGGATCAGCAGTTGCCCAGAGCACTGGCTCTCCACCTCACCGAGCGCGGACATGGAGCAACTCACGTCAAGGACTACCCAGGTGGAACAACCCTGAGAGATGACGCAATTGCCCGCATCGCTGATGACGAGCAGCGGTTCGTCATCACAAAAGATGACGACTTCCGTATCGCACACTTGCTCCACCAAACTCCAGCACGACTGCTGCATATCACGTGCGGAAACATCTCCACTCGCGACCTAATCGCGCTCATCGACCAGCACTACGATGCACTAAGTGCCGCGTTAGCGGCATACAACTACATCGAACTCGATCGTGCCGGTGTGATCGTCTACGACCCAACGTGACCAGAAGAACCCGCCCATAGAGCGGCAGGAGAAGTGGATTCTCGGCCCCCAAGGAGACTATCCAACTTCAGTCTGACGTCACCGGCGCGGGTGAGCGTCCAGCCATTGCTGTCTCATCTCTTCGAGCGCCCGAAGCCCCGCACTACGTTCACGCGTGTTGGTACTCATCGCGAGATCCGCTGCAACCACCGCGTTCGGCATTACCTCGCCGTCGTACTCGATCGGCAGCGTGTTCTCGTAGAGGACGTCACGGCCGTTAGTCGCCAACACCGTTAAATGCACACGCGCGTACTCGGCCACGCTCCCCTCCCGAACATATCCGCAGACACTTTGGTCATCGTCGATCAGGTCGGAGGCGAGGTTCCCCGCTGCAGAACGGCCCGTTCGAATCAGTCTCGACGCCGCCAACTGCACATTCGCAGAAGAGTACCGATGGGCTCTGGACCGAGAGGCAACAGCCGTGGCGATCTCGTCTGCTGTCATCTCTCGAATCCGACGGCGTACGCGCGCCCGGGTGCGGTCAGCGAGCCAATCAGCATCGAGCCCAGAGAGCTCCCACAGCAACCCCCATGCCGTGGCCGAGTCAAGGGTGCGGCCCGATCCCCACGCGCCGGAGAGTTCATATCGAGCAACTGAGTCCGAGTCGGCGAGCCACATGCCGTTGTCGAGTTGCCGGCCCGTCACCGAACCAGCACGCGATAAACCGAGCGCCCTGCGCTTCGTAATGCTCAGGCGCTCTGCGAGCTGGTTTGCCGTCATTTCAGTCATGCCACATAACTTCCTGCTTGAGAATCATTATGGAATTTCCCTGACCCCTTGAACAGGCACCAAGCTGCTTCACCGCAATCTTGCAAGCACTGCCTACAAGGTGGAGCACAGGTCTTTAAGCAAGCTCGCGCTCAGCTGTGTCACGGCGCCATGCAACAAGCTTCACCGCCATCACGGGCGAGAGCGGCGCGTCCTGGTCGCCAGGCTGCGGGTCGTAGTTCTCGAATGCATCAGCGAACTCATCGGCACGCGCCTTGATGTCTTCTCTCGAACGTGGAGTCATGCCGTTCACCGCAGACCCACCAGTTTTGCGAATGTCGGCGCCACTGGCGTGAGCGTCGCACGAAGGTCCCGGCGCGACATGGGCGGGTTCTTGCGTGTCGCCACCTCCGCATCAACGGCATCGTGGACTCCATCTGGATCGGCCTTCAGAAGCTTCAGCAGGAATTCCTCGGGATGAACAAGCTCAATACCAAATCGCTCGACCTCATGTTCCGGAAAGTCCTTCAGGTTGACCGTGACGAGATGCGTAGACCCTCCCGCTACCGCAGCCGCGAGCACGTGACGGTCTTTGGGATGGCAGTTAAGGCCCTCCTCAACTATCTCCTCCTCGTCGACCATCGCTTCCGGAAATGCCCTCCGCATCGCACCGATCCTTCGTTCAGCCTGAGGGGCGGTTGCTCCAATCCGCTTCACTAACGTCCGTCGCGTCTCCTCCAAAACCCTCTCAGACCAGCGCAATTCCAAGAGTCCATGCTCCGCCATTGTCAGCAGGAGACTCATTAAGTTGTAGGGGACGAGGGCATTGGCATCGATGAAGGCAATGGGCTTCATCGCGTGCTCACATAACCATCCAATTCCGCGTCTTGCGGGGTGTAGGTCTCTGCGAGTTCCTGTAACGCTGCACGCCGCTCAGTCGCCACTGCTTCGCGGTACCTCATGAGTGCTGATCGAGAGACCCGGCGGTGCACACCAGCGGGCTGGTCGTACTCCAGGAGGCCCTTATCCAGCAGTCGAACGACACTGGGTCTGCTGATACCCAGAATCTCTGCGACCTCTTGCGTTGAGAGATACTCGTCAACGGTCCGGATTTCAATGGTCCGCCCTGCTTCCAGAGCACTTACCAGTTCACCGAGAATCTGGGCAACTTCGGGCGACAACACCGTGCGCCTTCCTCCGATGACGAGTTGATTCTCGGAGTCATCCACCGACGGCGTCGCACCGTGTTCCATCGTGATAACACTATGCATACCCAATTCTGACATAGAAACGAACAAAACGAAAGACCAATTGCTGTCTCACCGAGACGACAATCTCCGCACACCTACCGCGGTGCGAGGTCGAGCTGCATCCAGCTCAAGTCCCGCCCACCGGCGGCGAGCGCAACCAGGTCTTCCTGCCGCGCCTGCCCGATCGCCACGCGGTACAGCCCCACGGACTTCTTCAGCTGCCGGTACCGCGCCATCTCGCTACTCAGCGGCGCGAGCGCCACGTGCCGCTCGATCCGCGACTCCCCCGGGTACACCCAATACGGATAGATCTCGCTCTCCCCCGCAGGCCGCCGATCCTCCGCGGCCAGGAACATCGCATACCAAGGGTCGGCCACCGACGCATGCCACGCTGCCTCAGCCCAACGAGCGGCAATGTTCCGCCGCACCGCGTGCCCCTTGTACCGGTGCACGCGCCCTTCACGCTGCTCGAGGTCCACGGGGTTGCCGGGCAGGTTCCAGTGCACCACGGCGTGGCAGTAGGTGTGGAAGTCCAACCCCTCCTGCCCCACGGATGTGGAGGCGAGCACGAACGGCCAGAACGGCGAGTTGAACGCCACCCGCACCTCGCCCTCACGCTGAACCGCAGAGGTTTCCGTCCGCGAATCCCCAAACCGCATCGCGAAGTGCGAGCGCACTCTCATCCGCTCCAGCCGCACATCCGAACCGTCGACGACCACCTCATCCGTCGCCGCCGTCACCGTCCGCACGCTCGCGGCCTGGGCCATCACACCCGCAAGCGCCGAAGCCCGCTCAAATGCGGCCGCATCCTGCAACCCCTCGGACTCCACGAGCACGTGAGCGTACTCATCGAGCACCGCCTGGAGGTTCCCCTCCTCACAGTGCCGCAGCACCCGCCGCCAATACGGCTCGTCCTCCGAACGCACGAACGAGATGATTACGGGCCGGTTGAACAGCGAGCGCATCCCCCATGCCACCCGCCACGCGTCGTCCCGCACCTCGGGAGAGGACAGCGATGCCTCCACGCCACCCAGGCGCGCGAGCGCCCGCAGTGCACATACTCCGGGCCCGGCGAGCGCCATGTCCACGAGGACGTCAACGAGATCATCCGGCCGCCGCCCAAGTGAGTCCAGATCCACCGAAAGCGCATGCTCCACGTGCGCAGCAAGCGTCTTGCTCGCACCCTCGTCATCCGAAGCCCGCGAGGCCCACCCCTTCATGGTCTTCCGGAACGCGTCCTGCGCCTCCCCATGTCGCAACGCGTCGAGCGCAAAGGGCACGGCCCAGTACCAGGACTCGTCGGGCACCCCCGCTTCGTCCCCCGGCGGCAGCTCCGCCAACAGCCCCTCGATCCGCCACCGCAACTGATCCCGCACCGCCCCGCGATCCACTGGGAACATCCCGCCAACGGCGCGCGCGAGCTCGAGCGGATCCCCTACCTCGGCGAGGGTGAGGGATGGGTAGAGCATCGCGAGCACGGGCATACCGGTGAGCCGCCCCGCAGTCTCCTGGAAGCGAAGTGGCTGTGTGATGATCTGCTCGTACTCGCGCCGTCCCATTCCGCCCGCGCCAGCACTGGAGCGCCGCTCCACCTCATAGCTCAGTGTCACGGCGATGGCCTTGGGCACCACGGTCCACGCGGAGAATACGAGCCGCTTCGTCAGCCCAGCCGGCCCCGCGACCGCAAAGGAACCGCCCGGCGTGTAGTACGGCAACGAGGGCGGCACCCACGCGATCCGCTCGGCCTCGTCCCGCAGCACGTCATCGGCGAGCGCCCGGAGCTTCGCGTTGCCCGGATCGATCGCGGCGTACTCACGAATGTCCGAGGTGCGCAGCATCCCCGAGGCCGAATCGAGTGCGTCAAACAGCTCGGGAGTCGGCGCCGTCTCGATCGCCGTCCGCAGCCGCTCCTTCACGTGATAGGCGTCCATCAGGTTCAGGGCGTAGGGCGCCGAGCGCCAGTACTCGAACATGTCCTGCCCGCCCACGGCACGCGCAACTCGTGAGGAGGTACGCAACGCCTTGATGTCAGGCGCGGTGGGCAACGCGGGCCCATCATCGACCTCGGTCAGCATCCCGTCACGCTCGGGCGTGGCCGCCAGCCGCTCGGTCCGGCACATCACCCGCCGCAACCGAGCCTCCACCGAACGCGCCACCCGCGCACCCGCGTACTCGTCCCCATCCTGCAACGCGATCTGGTGCATCTCGGACAACCCAGAGGCGACCGCCGAAGCCTCAGCAGGGCCAGCCAGGAACGTCACGGTGTCGAGGAAGTCGCGATAGTGGTTATCCCCCTCGGGCTCGTCCGGCAGTGTGTACATCCGGTACGGCGTCGCGGAGAGCATTAGCACGCGCGCTTGCTCGGCGTCGATCAGGCTGCGCATGATCTCCGAGGCCCCGCTCTCGCCCCCGAGCAGGTCTTTGAACCGCTGGAACTCGTCGAACACGATGAGATCCGGTTCGAGCGCCTCCACGGAGGCGTGCGCTAGGAGTTCCCGTAGCCTCCCCATGAGCATGTAGCGCCGCTTGCTGAGTTCCCCTGGAATCCGATCGCGGTGGCTGAACGTGCGCACGAGCTCGTGCACCGCTTCGAGCAGTGGCCGCCCGTCAACCAACTCCCGATCAATCGCATCGGAGAACTGTGCGGCTACGGTCGCGTCAATGTGGAGACCTCGCGCCTCCCGCACTTCGCGCGCGTAGTTCGTATACCCCGATGAGCACTGGAAGAACTTCAGCCACCCCACCTGTCGCAGCACCCGCGAGTCGAGCTTCAGCGCGAGCATCTGCTGGATCAGCACTCGCTCACCGGAGCGCCCACCCGAGTCCCCCACCGCAAAGGACGTCCCCGGCGTGAAGGAGACGAAGTTGACCTTGTTCTGCCGCAGGTTCTGTAGCGTGCGCGGGAGCATGGTGAGCCGGTCGGCGTGGTCCACGGAGTATCCGCCGATGTTGAGCCGGTTGAGGTTCTGCCGCGCAATCTGCTGGTTGGAGCAGATGTAGACCACGTCGATGCGGTCCACGGTCTCCCACAGCCGGTCGATCGTCTTGGCGATCACACCGCGCGCCACCAGGGTCTTACCGAGCCCCACTTCGTCGGCAACGAGGAATCGCCGCGCGGGGTCCGCGGGATCCCAGAGTCGTGCGTCTACGTAGTCCACGGTGCGGCGCTGGAAGTCTTTCAGCCGCGCGAGTTCGGCCTCCACGTTGGGCCGCGCGTCCACCCTCATTGCCGATCCTCCTCACGCAGCGCCTCGATCACGTGCCACAGCGCGGCGAACTCGGCCGGGATCAGCTCCTCGTCCGCACCGAGTTCCGCGAGCAGTACCTCCACTCGGTCCACGGCGCTATCCCCCTCAGCAGCTGCCCGCACTAGCGGCTCGAACACGTTGACGCGATCCCATGCACCGCGTTCACCGGCTGCACCCCACCGCTCACCGAGCAGCGCCTCCTTGAGGCCGGGGTCCTGGCCGCGCGCCGGGTCCGAGAGCAGGAACACGAGGTAACGCAGCACATCGTTCGCATTCCGCAGCACGTCCCGCAACGCGTTCCGACGGCGATCAGGCAGGTCTCCTCGCAGCTCCGCCTTGATCGCACTCGTCCGCCCGACGGCGCCCGTTCCCGTCCCAATCGTGGAGGTGACGGCCAGGAAGGGGGTCACGTTACGAGTGGAGATCGGACCCCAGGTGAGTTCGGGTGCGAGTTCGCGTGCCTCGGCATCGTTCGTGAGCGAGAGCGGCCGAATCCGCGTCACACAGCCCTCCGGTGGTGTCACGTTGGCGAGGTGCAGCGTCAGCGATGTCGAGTCCCCGTCAACCACGCCAACCTCCAACACCGGATCGCTCGCGGAGAGCGATGCGTGCCAGTGGTCGAGTTGCCACGAGAGATCGTCGCGCCGCGCGGCCTCAGGATCCACGGGCTGAGGCGTGTACGGCACGGTGATCTGCTCGAGGCCGGGCGACTCCTTACTCCCCTGCCAGACGCTGTCGATCCCAACCTTGGATTTCCGCCCATGGAGCCGCACTATCATCTCCACGTTCCGCTCGAACGCGGCACTGGTGGCATTCGCCGAGCCGGTGATGACTTCAACGTCCCAGCCGCGCTCCGCAATGAAGGTCTTGGCGTGCAGCCCCTGCGGCGGCGGGTTGGTCTCGGTGTAGTAGTCGCTGTTGTCCCCTGCCTGAGAAACTCCCGGGTCCTCGCTCTCGGCGGCGGTGTCGAGCACGTAGGCAACAGCGTGATCGGCGAGAGGAACACCGTCGAGCGAGGTCGGGCGCGAGAGCAACGTCAGGTCGCGCGTTCCCGCAGCGAGACCCTTCGCGATGCCAGAGGAGAGGAACGGGCTGATGGCGAGAAGCCGGTTGCTCGGCTCGATGGCGAGCGGCTCGCTCCAAGGCATTCCAAGCGGCACGATCTCACCGCTTCGATATCCCTCCGGCACGGCGAACCGCGCGGCCCCAATACTCGCCGCGAGGTCGGCGACCTTCCCAGCACGGTCACCGTCGAGCGGTCGCAACGCCAGTCCGGGCAGCTCCGCAACGAACCGACCAAGCGGCGCGCCATCGATCACGTCGGACTCGCTGTCTGAGGGCGCCTCGTCGAGCACGAGCAGTGTGTCCCAAGAGGTATCGAAGGTGAGGTTCCGCGAGAGAATCAGCGCGCGGTGGCGGTAGTCGCGATCATCGGAGACGAACCGAATCGCCCAGACCTTCGGGTGGAACAGCGCGCCCTCGCGCGGCGCCGCGACTTCGACCACCGAGTCTTCGATGAACATCAGCGCGCTCCGGTATGGCGTGGGGTGGATGGCGGCGGCCTGGCAAAACACCGTCACATCCTCCACATGCCGGCGCACGGATTCCAGCATCGCGATCGGATCAGCGGTCTCGATCGACTCGGCATGTTCGTGCATTGCGAAGCTCAACGGGGCGAGCAGGAGTGCCACGAGGTCAAGCGAGTACGTCGTGGCCGCGGCAGTGTCGAGGCGAAACCCGGCAGGTGGCTGGAGTGCATCGGTGAGCAGCGTGCGACTATCGGGTGCGAGGCTCATGCGTCGCGCTCCAACCCGGCGGCGATATCCGCCACCATCGTTCTCGCGAAGCTCCATCGATATTGCAGGCGCCCGAGGCCGACTCCACCAGTCCAGTTATCGAGCGCGGCCTGATTCACGAGACGAGAACGGCCTCCCTTGAGGCGCCGCTCACGGGTAGCAACCAGATCACGAAGATTCATGTCGTCGGCGATGTTGGGTGAATGCTCGGCGCCATTCAGCCACGCGTCCATGAATGCCACTGTCGCCGGACGCAGGTTTGGGTTCGCGCGGTGAAGCACGCTCCAGAACTCGGTGCGGGACCAGCCGTCCCACACGTTCTCGCTGGCGACTTCGCCGTGCCAGTCGGCGATCGCGGAACGGTAGTACTCCACGAGATCCTCGTTCTGCTTCTTCTCAGCGAGCAGGAGGTTGTAGAGGAGTGGCGCGCCGTGCCAGGCGTGATGGAAACGCCGGGCGTGCTCCACGATCTCGGCATTGCTAGCAGGAAATGCCTCACGAGCGGAATGTTGCCAGGCCATAGACGCGTCGTTATCGACCGCCTTGTGGGAGAGCAGCCAGGCCAGCAGACTGCCCGGGACGGAACCCACGATCCGATCCCGCAAGTACTCAGCCTCAGCATGCGAGAGATCGAAGGTTGTCGAAGAAGGGTCTGCTGAAGGTTTGGTTGAGTCCTTGACTGCATGATTCCCGTGAGGGGGTCGTGTTGAGAGGATGGCTATCATGCCGAAGATCTATACCGAGCAGTTCAAACGAGACGCTGTTGCGATGGTCGCGCAGGGCGTGTCCCAGAAGAAGGTGTGTAGGGATCTGGGGATCTCGAAGTCCGCGCTGCAGGCGTGGGTGAGGGATGACCGATTCCGTGCGCAGGGGCTGACGCCAACGACTGATCCTGACGAGCGCCGCGAGATGATGGCTGCGCTGAAGCGGATCCGGGAGTTGGAGATGGAGAACGAGGTGTTGCGTCGGGCAGCGGCGTATTTGTCTCAGGCTCACA
>FZQV01000053.1 GCA_900199505.1 Ruaniaceae bacterium KH17
CGGCTTATAGGCCAAAAAGAGTGGATGGGTTCGGGCGTGTCATGAGCGTCCTGCCCATCCTTTTCTGACCCAGAGGCCTTCGTCGGCGGTTAGTCCGGTGTCGTAGAGGACGGGTCCTGGCTCGGGTTCGTGGCGTGTGGGCCGTGGCGCCGTTGCGGGCCTGTGCTGGTGCTCGGCGAGCACGCGTGCGGGGTCGGGATGCTCGCTTTGCATGTAGAGCCACCACTCGACTGCGCGGCGTTGATGGCTCTCTGGCATGCCCCGATGGTGCAGAAGCAACAAGCGCATCTGAGAGTTCGTTGCGCCCTCGATATTGTTCGTGGTGGCCGGGACTCGGAGACTGTCGAGGGTGGGATCGAGGAAGGTGAAGAGGTGGCCTTGCTTGAGGACGCGACGCAGGACCTGGTGCCCGGAACGTAGGCGTTGATGCGTGTACCACCACTGCTGGGTCGGTTTCACCCAGGACGGGGTCTCGGTGGCCTGAGCGCGATAGGTGCGTTCCTTGGTCAGGTGCAGATACTGCTCCTCTCAGGCAGCTAGGAGCTGTAACCATTCGGCGGCGTCATCGAGATCTTTCACGCGAGTAAGCTTCAGCGCGAGGTCCCACAAGGCCTTGCCAGCGCTGGTTTTTGACCGTGTGGTTACGTATTTGCGGACGTTGCGTTGGAGATGGACCAGGCAGCGTTGAACACGCGTATCGGGCCAGTGCTCGGCCAGGGCGGCGTGCATGCCTGTCCCTCCATCACACACCACCACTACTGGTGCCGGTAGGCGGGAGATCAGGGCGCTCCAGGCGGCCTGGGATTCGCGTGCGCACCACTGCCAGGCGATCACGTTCCTGTTGGCCCGGACGGTCAGGATGCACCATCCGGTCCGCAGGTTGAACCCGTCGATCTGGAGCACCTCGTGAACCTCGCCCGTCAGTGGGATGCGAGGCCTGAGTTCCCAGCACCACTGGGTGGCGCGGCGGAACGAACGACCCGAGGCAGTGCCGTCCGTGTCGGCCTGAGAGTCCTTGCCCAGGAGCCAGTGAAGGAAGCGCCGCATCGTGAATAGCCGGGACCTGTCGGGGCGTTTTCGCACCGAGGATGCCCCACACGACGGGCACTTCCAGCGTTGATTCCCAGCAGCGTTACGGCCGTTCTTTACCAGCTTCACATCGCATACCACACAGCGAGAAGGACGAGGAGTATCTGCCACAACTAATCGTCGCGGACATTAGCGACCCCGACTTTCCCGCAGAATCCCGCCGCTAGATCAGGATCTCATCCACTCTTTTTGGCCTATAAGCCCTTCGGCCCGACGGCGTTCGGACCTGTTGGGGCGCTGTCGTCCTCTTATGGCGCGGCATCGGAGGACGAGCGCGCCCCAACAGGCATCGCGGCGCACGTAGGATGGGACCGTGGGGAGACGGAACTCCAAAGGGGGAGGCAAGCGGTTCGGTTGCGTGACCGTGGCCGCAGTATTCCTGTTCATCGGCTTCATCGCGTCCTTGTTCGACGACTCCGAGGCGACAACGTCAACGAGGCCACCCGTCGCCACATCCTCACCGACGACGCCGTCCCCCACCACGGAGCCAGGCTCGCCGACGACGCCGTCCCCCACCACGCCCGAGCCGACCACGCCGGAACCCGGCCCGTCGCCGTCGGCCACACCTACCGAGGACGCGGTCACGCTCGAGGAGATCATCGACGGCGACACCATCCGAACCAGCGCGGGCACCGTCCGGATCATCGGCATCGACACCCCGGAGCGCGGCGAATGCGGCTACTTCGATGCGCGGGACGAGATCGCGGCGGTGCTCGCACTCGGCGACCAAGTGTTCCTCGAGCTCCCGAACAAGCAGAACGATGAGGACCGCTACGGGCGGCTCATCCGCTACGTCACCACCGTGGATGGGATCGACATCGGCCTGATGCAGCTCGAGGCAGGCCACGCCGTGGCGCGGTATGACTCACATGACGGCTACCCGAAGCACCCGCGCGAGGCCGAGTATCACGCCGCCCAGATCGCCACATCCGCCCCCGACGGCTCGGTGATCGCGGACACCTGCGAGCACGTCGAATACGTGGAACCGGACGAAGACGATGCCTGGTGGACTCAATACGGCTCCTGCTCGAAGCTCAAGAAGAACACTGTGGGCCATCCGACGGGCCCCTTCAACGTCAACGACCCCGCCGAAGAAGAGATCTACAACTGGTTCCAGTACGGCACTGGCTACAGCGGGGACGGCGACGGCGACGGCCTCGCCTGCGAGTAACCCATGAATCACCCCACCCCTCAATGCAGTGATGTGGGACACTGAACTGGCGATCTGCGCAGAGGAGGAAGTGGTGTCGTTCACGATCAAGTTCGGTGATGGATCGCCCGTTCCATCCCACGCGCTGGAACGTCCCGCGCGTCGCGTCACCAGTGCGCTCCTCGCCGCCCTCGCCTTCGTGATCGCGATGTTCGCCGCTCCGGTGGCGCACGCCACCGATCCCACTCTCTCGCTCGGGTCCGGCTATGTCACGGATCAGGTGGGCGTGCTCTCCTCCGGTGACCTCAGCTCGGCCGAGTCACAACTCACGGCGCTCTACAACGACACCGGCGTCGATTTCTTCGTGGTGCTCGTGGACAGCTTCACCAACCCATCCAACAGCCAGGAGTGGGCCGACGCCGTCGCCGAGGCAAACGGACTCGGCAAGACCCAGTACATCCTCGCGATCGCCACCGAAGACCGCCAGTTCTACACCTCCGCCGACAACGAGGGTCCACTGACCATGGACGAACTGGACGATCTCGAAGCAAGCATCAAGCCTTTACTCAGCAACGGTGATTACTCTGGCGCTATCGAGCTCGCGGCGAGTGAGGCGGCCGCGGCGCTCGGCACCTCAGGTGGTTCAAGCGGTGGTTCAAGCGGTGGTTCAAGCGGGAGCGGAGTGGGAAGCGTATTGTTCTGGTTGATCGCAATCGCGGCGATCGCGTTCCTCATCTGGTGGCTCGCCTCGCGCCGCAAGAAGCCCGTCAGCACAGCCAATCGCACGCTCGGCGAGGGCGCGGCCTCCACCGCCGATCTCGCGAAGGCTGCGGCCTCCGCGCTCGTTAGGACCGACGACGCCGTCAAGACGAGCACTCAGGAGCTCGACTTCGCGCGTGCCCAGTTTGGCGATGCCGCAACGGCCGAGTTCGCGCGGGCACTCGAGCAGGCACAGCAGAGCCTGGACCAAGCCTTCCACTACAAGCAGCAGCTGGACGACGAGATCCCGGACACCGAGGCGCAGCAACGCGAGTGGTTCACGAGCATCATCCAGCTGTGCACGCAGGCGAATGAGAACCTCGATGCGAAGTCGGCCACGTTCGACGAGCTGCGCAAGCTCGAGGCGGACGCGCCACAAGCACTCGAGCGAGTCCGTGGCGCCCGTGCCGCGGCGGCCACCGCCGTCTCGGGCTCCGTGGCCGAACTGGAGACTCTCCGGAGCCGGTTCTCGGCGGCGGCTCTCTCGACGGTCGCCGACAACCCGCAGCAGAGCCAGTCCCGGCTCGAATTCGCTGATGAGCGAATCGCCGCGGCAGAGAGTTCGATCGCGAGTGGTGACAATAGCCAGGCAGCCGTGAGTATTCGCGCAGCAGAGGAGGCCACGTCCCAGGCCACGCTACTCGCCCAGGCAATTACGAGGCTCGGAAGCGATCTCGCGGCTGCCACCGGGAACATCACGGCATTGATTGCCGATCTCGAGAACGATCTCCTCACGGCGGCGAGCCTGCCCGATCAGGATGGCAGACTCGCGCAGACCGTGACCGCCACCCGCCAACGCATCGATGAGGCGAAGGCCCAGCTCACTCAGGCGAGCGGAAACCCCCTCACCGCGCTCGCGTCCCTCGAAGCGGCGAACACCACGATCGATGCGCTCATTGCGGAGGCGCGTGACGCGCAAGGCCGCAACCAACGCGCACAGCAGGTGCTCGGTCAGACCATTCGCCAGGCGCAGGCGCAGATCTCCGCCGCAGGCGACTTCATCACGTCGCGCCGTGGGGCGATTGGCGCCGAAGCCCGGACGCGGCATGCCGAGGCCAGCGCCGCACTGCAGCAAGCTCTTGCGTTGCAGTCAACGAACCCCGAACAGGCCCTGCAGTACGCGCAGCGCGCCGATCAGCTCGCGCGCGAGGCGATCCAGTACGCCGAACGGGACGTCAACAGTTTCCAGTACCCACAGCAGGTGCAGGGCAACGGCGCGGCGGGTGCCATCCTTGGCGGAATCCTGATCGACTCGATTCTGCGCGGAGGTTCTGGTCGCGGCGGCTCCTGGGGCGGCGGCGGATTCGGAGGCGGCGGCTTCGGCGGCGGACGGCCGAGCGGTGGCGGGCACTCTGGCGGCGGCTTGGGTCCCGGAAGCTATGGCGGAGGCCGTACACGCGGCCGCCGAGGAGGTGGCCGCTTCTGACGCTGCCGCTCTCACATCCCTGATCAACTTCAATCTCAACCAACAGAAGGAAAGACATGGCAAAGCAATCCATTTTCGGGCGAATCTCCGCCCTCATTAAGGCGAACGTCAACGCTCTGATCGACGCCGCCGAAGACCCCGAGCTCATGCTCGATCAGTTGGTGCGGGACTACACCAACAGCATTGCGGAGGCCGAGAGCGCCATCGCTGAGACGATCGGCAACTTGCGCCTCCTCGAGCGCGATCACGACGAGGACGTTCGTACGGCCGCAGAGTGGGGCAGCAAGGCTGCCGCCGCAAGCCGGCGGGCCGATGAGTTCCGCGCGCAGGGCAACAGCTCCGAGGCGGACCGCTTCGACAACCTCGCCAAGGTGGCATTGCAACGTCAGATCAGCGCCGAGAACGAGGCGAAGGCGGCCGCGCCGACCATCGCCTCCCAAACCGAGGTCGTTGACAAGCTGAAGAGCGGCCTCAATGGCATGAAGCAGAAGCTCGAGGAGCTGAAGACGAAGCGTTCAGAGCTGGCCGCCCGCTCCAAGACTGCCGAGGCGCAGTCGAAGGTGCAGGACGCCATCTCCTCGATCAACGTGCTCGACCCGACGAGCGATCTTGCCCGGTTCGAGGACAAGGTGCGTCGCCAAGAGGCCAAGGCCCAGGGCCAAGCCGAGCTGGCGGCGTCGACACTCGACGCCCAGTTCAACGAGCTCGACGACGCCGACGAGCTCTCTGAGGTCGAGGCACGCCTCGCCGCGCTGAAGGCAGGCGAGGACTGGTCCTAGCACTACGCCGCATGAGGGGCCGTGGCCGGGCACACGCTCAGCCGCGGCCCCTCGCTTGGTCGGTTGAACGGACTGAGCAGTTCAACCGACCAAGGGTCCTGACGATCCGGGACGAGGGGGTAGGGCGAGTTACTGCAGCGCGGAGGTCAGGCGCATGACGGACTCGGTGTAGCGCCGGAACGGGGAGCGCTTCGGCCAGGCCGCCGCATCGAGCACCGTGCTTCGCGACGCATACGTGCCGATCACCGCCCCCACTTGCTCCACGATGTCGCCGCCGTACGCGAGCAGGCTGATCTCGTAATCCAGGTAGAACGAGCGCATGTCCATGTTGGACGAGCCGAGCACGGCGATCTCGTCATCGATCAGGAAGCACTTCGAGTGCAGTACCTCCGGGCGCGGGTACAGGTAGATCGTCACCCCGGCGTCGAGGAGCGCTTGGTAGTACGAGGACTGTGCGCGATCCACCATGAATTGATCGGCCACCTCGCTCACGTACAGCTCCACAGCCACGCCCCGTTGCGCCGCCGTGGTGATCGCCGCCAGTAGTGACTCGTCTGGAACGAAATATGGGCTTACGATCTGGAGCCGACGCTCGGCACGGTAGATCAGCGAGGTGAAGACCCGCAGGTTCGGCTCGGTCCGGAACCCCGGGCCGGAGGGGATCAGTTGCACGGCGTTGACGGCGCCGCCCACCGGATCATGGGGCTCATGGACGGTGGGCAGAAGATGTTGCACGAGATCCACAGCGTCGATGTCGCGGTAGGCGTGCAGGTCCACGATCTCGCCGCTCTCGGTGAACCAGTCGACCATGAACACCGCCTCGAGCGAGGTGACGATCTGGCCCGTCAGCTCGATCGTCATATCATTCCAACGCCGCCCGATCTTGCGATTGCGGGCCTTTCCATACGTCGCCTCGATCATGTTCTGCGATCCCATGACGGCCACGCGCCCATCCACGATGAGCAGTTTGCGGTGATTACGCAGGTCAATTCGGCGTATCCTGCGTTGCAGCGGCAGGAACGGCATCATCAGGTACCACTCGATTCCGGCTGCGGTCATGCTCTTCAGCATGCGGCGGAATCCGGGGTACTTCCGCGAACCGAGGTGATCGAGCAGGACGCGCACCTTCACCCCTCGCGCGACGGCGTCTTCAAGGGCTTGGTAGAAGCCCTCCGTGACTGGGTCTCGGGCCATGATGTAGATCTCGACGTGGACCGTTTCGGTGGCCTGCTCCACGAGTCGAGTCATCCGGTTGATGCTTGCCTCGTATCGCTCCTCGACGCCGTGGTTTGTGCCGGTGACCATCGGCAGTTGGGTGAGTGAGCGGGACAGTCCGACGATGCCCAGGAGTCGCTCCGGGAGGGTCACGCCGTCGGGGACGGAGGGAACGCCGTCGGTGCCGGTCTCCAAGAACTGATTCACCTCGGCCTGAATTTGGGCTCGCCGCCCGCGCACGTAGGGGCTACCGATGAGGAGATACAGTGGCACACCCACCACGGGCAGGAAGAGAATGAGCAGGAGCCACGAGGTGGAGGAGGTCGGCCTCCGGTTCTCGGGGACCACACCGACCGCGACGATCTTGACGACGTACTCGGCCACCACGAACACGCTCGCCCACTCACCAAGATGATCCATCAGGCGAGCCCTCCTCTGCGTCAACTCACTGTGCAGAGCCTACGGGGCGCACCCCACATTCCACACTCTCGTACCAACGTGTGCTGCTGATCCCAGATCACACGCGTTGCGAGCGATAACAGCCAGGATGAGCAGCACAAGGGTCGGAAGTGAGGGGCGGAGCTCAGAGGGTGCCGGCGAGCGTCAGGCCCGGGCGGCACCTTGCCAGCGCCACGAACCGCCGAAGCAGCACAGCGCCTCGGCACCGGGCGTGGCCGCAATTGCCGTGGCGAGGGCGCTCGCGGCGTCGCTCCCGCGCACCACTTCCCGGTGGTATGCAACCGCGGCCGCGGCCGAGACCTCGTCCGGGATGGGGGCGACGGCGGCAACCACGCTGCGCACTCCGAGCGCGAGGAGAGCGGCGGTAAGGCCAAGCGCCTCACCCCCGGCACGCACTCGCGCACGCCCCACATCGCAGGCCGAGAGCACCACATGCTGGGCCCCCACACCACCCACGAGTTCGTGGGCGAAGATCGGACCGTCGGCCATCAGGAGCGATGAGAAGAGCGGGTTGTCTTCGGCGTGGTGCCCGTGCGCGGCCACGTGCACGATCTCCGCCGAGCCGAGCGCCGCGGCGGCCTCGGCGGCACTGGCGGGTGCGCCGTCGGCATGAGCGGACACCCCCGCATGCCGCCACACCTCGGCGACCTCCCGTGACTCCTCGACTCCCCGCCGCACCCGTGGCCCCGCAAGCGAATGCACCGTTCCGGATCCGGGTGGCGGCACGCGGCTGAGCCGCGCCCACACCGTGGCCGAGGGCGCCACCGTCACCGGC
Source organism: Ruaniaceae bacterium KH17 (assembly GCA_900199505.1). GTDB lineage: Bacteria > Actinomycetota > Actinomycetes > Actinomycetales > Actinomycetaceae > KH17. The sequence continues at coordinate 7,653 of FZQV01000053.1, forward strand.
CGCCCCTCCACGCCAGGCAGCGCCGCCCACGGGACGGCGTGGAGTATGTCATTTGGCACGATCACGAGCCGATCCACGCCACCGAGGGCGCGCAGGCTCGGAGCCATGATCAACTCGCTGAGGCGTCCCGCCGATGCCGCCACCGCACCCGAAAGCTGTGCGCGCAGGTCCACCCGGCCATGCGCATATGCCGCGCCGCGCAGATCGCGCCGCAGCGCCCGGACTGCGCCATGCACCTCACCCGGCTCGGCCAGGTCAACGATGCGCTCTCCCTCCGGCCCGACGGCGATCGCACGGCAACGCTCGGAGGTCGCCGTGAAGGTCACGTAGCCCGTTCCGGCGGGGAGGACCCGATACAGTTCGTCCAATTCGATCGGGCGGTCAACCCAGGAGGCGCTGGCACCCTGCTTCCACGTGGCGAGCGCGATCGCACGCTCGAGCTCGGCGGCCTCGGCCGCGGCCGCGGCCGGATCGAGCTCTTGCGCCACGGGCGAGCGCAGCCACCGGAGGCGTGCGAGGCTCTCGGTGAGCTCGCCGTCCAGATCCACGGCCGGAGCGAGCGAACGTTGCGAGGCTGCGCGCCACCGCTCGACCGTTGCGAAGACTCTCCCGCCATCGCCGGAACTCAAGGCACGCTGCAGGTCGAGTGCCGCGGTGGGCGCCACGTGCTGGGCGATCGCGGCACGCACCTCAAGGCTCCGCATCGTGCCCTGCGCGCTCGCGGTGAGCTGGCTCGACTCATGGACGGTCCGCTGGAACTCCGCGTCGTTACTCGAACGGTCGGCGAGGCGCGCACGCACGTACAACTCGTGGACACGTTGCGAGAGCAGACCGGACTCCGGCACGCCCGCCAGATCCGCTTCGCACGAGGCGAGCTCCCCCAAGGCGAGATGAGCCTCCGCGCGCACGAGGACGGCGTCGGCCAGATCGGCACTCGTTTCCGAGAAGGCGTCGCAGAGTTCCAGCACCTGCGCGAGGTTCACTCCCTCACGCGCGTCCAGCCCCGCAATGAGCAGTTCGGCGGCGGCACGTCGCGCCTCGGCGCCCAAACCCTCGAAGACGGCGCGTGCCGCGTCCGCGTGCGCACGCGCCACCTCGACGCGATCGTCGGCGACGGCGCACCGAGCCAGATCGAGCAGGATCTCGCCTTCGTCCACGCGCTGGCCGGTCTCGCGCGCCGTGCGGAGGGCGTCCGTGAGCGCCTCCTGCGCCTGGTCCACGAGCCCCGCCTCGAGCAGGACCGCGCCGAAATCGATGCGTGCCCGCTCGCGCGCCACATCGACCGGCATCGCATCGGCGAGCGCCATCAGCCGGAGCGCCTCCGGCAGATCCCCGGCGATGTAGGCGGCGCACCCGAGATTGTGGGTGGCCTTGAAAAGGTGGATTGGCAGTTCGTGGGAGCGCGCGATGTCGCAGGCCCGCGCGAGCACCTCTTGCGCCGACTCGATTCGGCGAAGCGTCAGATCCGCGAAGCCGAGCGTGATCAAGGTGGAGCACTGTTCCACCGGCCCAATGTGATCGAACAGCGGCAGGACCTGCTGGAGTTGCTCGCTGGCTTCCGCCCACAGTCCGGATCGCGCGTCAATCACGCCGTGCTGGATGCGCGTGAAGGCGAGCAGATCGAACGCGCCGATCCGCTCGGCGGCGGCGCGGGCCGAACCGAGCCGCTCGGCCGCTGCCGCGGCCCCCTGAAGCTCAAGATCGGTCAGTGCAGCAGTGGTATCGATCCGGATGGCGATTCGTTGCGCTTCACGCTCGCTCGAGCTCTGGGCTACGGCCCGGGCGGCGTCGAGTAGCTCGGCCGCCTCGGCGAACTGTCCGAGATCATTCAGGTGCCGGCCCTCATGCCAGAGTTTCTCCGCTTCCTCCGCGGCGCCCGCCACGGCTACAGCTCGATGGCCGGAGTGATGACGGTCTGTGCGCCCGGTTCACTCGGCCGCACGACGAGATGCACGAGCCCCTTCTGTATCCCCTCAAAGTCGAAGCGACCATTGGCGTCCGTGTGGGTGAACCGGCTGCGGTTGTGTTCCCGCAACTCGATCTCGGCCTGCGTGATCGAGAGCCATCCGGTGAGGTCGACGACGTCCGGACTCACCTCGTCGATGTCGATCATCACGGTCAGCGAGGCGGTTTCGAACGTCACTGAACTCGCGCGCTCGTAGGTGCTGCGAACCGAGACGAGTGTGGCGGCCTCGTCCACGATCCGCGCCACCTCTGCCTCGAGCGCGGCGGCGCTGAGCGCGAAGAGGATTCGGTCCGTCATTCCCTCAGGAACGGGATCGGCCTCGTGCCACATGGTGCGCAGTGCCCCCATGATGTCCGCGTCACGTTGGTCGAGCGGTTCTCGTGCAGAGAACTCGAGATCGGTCATGATGCTCCTCCTAGATCGAAGGTGGGGTCCGCGTGCAGTGCGGCGCGAAGTGCGGCGAGGCAGCGACCTCGCGTGGGGCCGATGCTGCCCACCGGCATGCCGAGTGCGTCCGCGATGGCCGCGTAGTCGGGCCGATCGGCGAAGGCGATGATCCGTAGCAGGTGCTGGCAGCGCTCGGATAGTGCCCGTACATGGTGCCAGAGCGTGGCGCGCGTGCCTGCCGCGAGGACTTCCTCGAGGGCATCCGCTTCCGACGGCGTTTCCTCCAGCAGATCGGGAACGGTGGCTTCTCGGGGGGCGCGTTTGGCGAGGCGCCAGGCTTCGCGGCGGGTGGTGGTCATGAGCCACTTCAGCGCACCGCGTGGGTCGTCGATCCGTTCGGCGTGCTCAACGAACCGAAGCCAGGTTTGCTGCACCACGTCCTCGGCGTCACGCGGCGTGAGGCCTTGCGCGCGGGCGAGGTGCCAGAGCATCGGGGTCACGGACTCAACGAGTTGCCTCATCGCCGCGCCATCACCGGCGCGGTAATCGGTGAGCGCCCGCGCGGAGAGATCAACGAGATCGATGGGGCTGGCACTCATCTCAGGCCGCCCTCCGCGCAGAGTTCCGCAACAAGCGCTCCCATCTCACGCGTGCTCTGCGCGCGCGCCGGTCTCGGCTCGGCCAGGCGTTGCGCGAGTTGGCCGGCGAAGAGCGGCGCGGCGAATGAGGTACCGCTCCAGATTCCGAAGCCGCCGCTGTAATCATCGACGTCGAGTGTGCTGCGCACGGGGAATGCCGGAGGTTGCGAGTGTGTGGATGATTGGGCAGCGGCATTGAACGACGTCGGCATTGTGCTGACGATCGCCGCGCCCGGCCGATATGTGCGGACCCAGTCGCCCGTGTTGGAGAACTGCGAGACGGTCTGCGACCCGGGGTTGCAGGAGCCCACGCTGACGAGCGGCGCACCGGAGGCCTGCTCGTGGTCGCGGCACATCGCGGCCGGCCAGAACTCGACATCGGACGCGCCATTGCCCGCGCTTGCCACCACGGTCACGCCGAGCTCGGTCAGCGAATGGAGCGCCGCCGCGAGGCCCACGGTGTCACTCACGGTGTCCGGCGCCTCGTGGTAGTAGCCCATCGAGAGGTTGATGATGTCGATCGGCGGCTCGGAGATGGTCCCGGCCTGCGCGAGCAGTTGCCGTTCATGCAGAAGCTGCAGAGCCGCGATCAGATCGAGCTCGTCGCAGGCGCCGTCGCCATACATCACGGGCACCGAGATCAGGTGCGCGGAGGGGCACGCCGCCCGGATGATTCCGGCAATGAACGTACCGTGCCCGGCCATCGGGTCCAGGGTTCGGTTGATCGGGTCGAGCGTGATGCCGGAACGTTCGGGATCGTCGTCGGGCTGGAAGCGCAGGCCAATCGGAGCACCGTTCAGTCGCGGGTCCCGGGTCATGTTCGTCTCGAACCAGGGGTGCGCGCCGAGGCCGGTATCGAGGATCGCCACGGTGGGGCTGCCGGCATCCCGTGCCGCGATGGGAGCCACTCCGGGCCATGCGACGGGCATCCGCCCGGCGGGCGCACCGGGCGCTGACTCCCCCACCCCACTCACGTAGCCCACGCCAGAAACGTAGCCAACGCCGCTCACGTAGCCGACTCCGGAGACGTAGCCAACACCACTCACATATCCCACGCCACTTACGGAACCGCCGGCCATGAGTACGTGCGAGAGCGCCAGCGACTCGGCCGCCTCGATCCCCTTCTCGGTGGCCTCGCTCAGCAGCTCCCAGGCGTCCGGCTCGGGCGCGCCCTTGATGGAGGCGAGGTCGATTCGGGACTGGCCGGGTCGTGGTGACGCCAGCGGTGTCCGGTCCTTAGAGCTCCTAGGTACGGCGAGCGACCGCCTGGTCACCGCCATGCCGAGCTTCGCGGCAAGCCGATCGAGCTCGCCCGCCGCGTGATCGGTGAGGGCACGTTTCGAGGCGTCCGCCGTCCCGGCGATGAGCCGGTTGGCCGAGTAGAGCGTGGCGGTTCCGGCCGCCGTCTGCGCCGCGATTGGACGCAACGCGAGGCGCCGAACGGCCGTCTCTGGGACGGCAAAGGCCGGTGGGCGGCGCCGCCAGTTGACTGCGGTGTCATTCATGTGTGCCTCCTGTGTGGTCCATCGTATTGCTGCATCTGCGGCTCCGGTAGGTGTACACAGTGGGGTGCGTGGCGCTCCCTCCAGAGTCACGCACCCACACTGTCCCCCGCGTCACCCCCCGTTGTTCCGAGATCGCTCCACGATCACGCACCCGATCCCCACGATGATGGCGATGGGCGCGATGGCGAGTTTCGCGGTCATCAAGCTCTCGAAAGGGAAGGTCACACTGGCTTCGGCGCCACCACTGACGGTGAGTGCCCGTCCCGCCATGGCGAGTACGGCAACGAAGCCGGTTAGTAGCGCGATCTTCATTCCGAGAACTGACCACTTCCGGCGCACCCCCCGGCGCTCATCCCCCTCGACCTTGATGTCTGAGCGTGTCGCCATCGTGCCCTCCTTCGCGAATGATCTCGTTACAGGGCAAGAGCACGATGGCACCGCTTTGATACATCGCATCGCCACCAACTTCCGACGGCGTCCTTCCCGGTCGCATAAGCTATACCCCCTCGGGTATCATGACTTGAGCGTTCGATGAAAGGAACACCATGCGCCGCCTCATCACCCTTCTCCTCGCAGCAGCCGCCCTCCTGGGGCTGGCAGGCTGCTCGTCCGCCGCAGAATCGGTGACGGTCACGGCCGAGACGGTGATCCTGGATGTCCGCTCGCCCTCCGAGTACGAGTCCGGCCACCTCGAAGGCGCCACACTCCTCGACCTCAACTCCGGCGAGTTTGCTGCGGCACTGCCCGGCCTCGATCCAGCGGCCGAGTACGTCGTCTACTGCCGCTCTGGCAACCGCTCCGGCCAGGCAGTGGCTCTGATGGAGCAGGCGGGCTTCACGAACGTGACGGATCTCGGATCCGTCAACGCGGCGTCGAAGGCAACCGGCATCGACATCGTCAAGTAGGCGCCCGCCGGGAGAGAGCGCCGGTTTCGCTCCCGCGCCGGGTTTCCTGGTTGATCGACTCCAAGGGTGCCGCTTTGATGGGCGATTCCGTGGGGACCGTGTATCCACTGCCATCCTGCGCGGAGTAACGTGGAGTCGCAGGATCCAGGTGATATGACGGATCGTGTATACGTTCTGGATTCTGCGACTGCGCTACGCTCCGCGCAGAATGACGTGCACGTTCGAATCAATCATCTAGGCGGTGAGCCTGGCGCGGAGTGCGGCGAGTTCGGCGTCGGTCAGGCCACCGGAGGTGAGGTAGCCCGCGGCCCCGCCGAACGTGGCGTCCACCCAGGCGAGGGCGTGCTCGATCGCTCCACGGGGCGAACCCGCAGCAAGCTCCCGCATCTTGTCCGTCAGCGGCAGGTTGTGTGCCTCGATCGCGGCGAGAATGCCCTCCGCCCACGGCCCCGCCAGGTTCCGCTCAGTCTGCGCGTAGTCCTCGATGATCGCCTCGCGCACCACCCCGGCGATGTCAAGCATGAGTGCGGTGCCGACGCCCGTGCGATCCTTACCCGCAGTGCAGTGGATGAGCGTGGCCGGGCGGGCGTCGTCGGCCCGAGCGGTCAACCGCGCGGCCTCGGCGAACAGCCCGGCGCTGTCCTGCAGCATCATCACGTAGAGCTCGCCGAGCCCTGGCAGCGCATCAATGGCCTCACGCACCTGCTCAGGCGTGGGGTTCGCCCCGATCTCGCCGAGACCCACGAGGCTGTCGAGGAGCGAGCCCGCACGAATCGGCAACTCCACGAGCCGAACCGGATCGGGAACCTCATCCGGCGCAGCCTGGCGCTCCAGATCTGTGCGGAAATCGACGACGACACCGATCGGGCTGATCGCAAACGCCTCCCTGCCAATCGGGCTCATGTTGGCGAGGGCGTCGGAACGGTAGAGGACACCGGAACGGGTCCGGCCGCCGTCGGCGAGGGGAAGGCCTCCCACATCGCGGAGGTTCTGCATCCCATCAAGCACGAGAGTCATGCCGTCATTCTCCCGCACTTCACGCCCAGTACGCGAAGTGGTTGTGGTGCTGGCGCACCAAGAGTTCGAGACGCCAGAGCTGCAACCAGTTGCGCGCGGGGCGGGCAGGCTGGGACGGCGCCTGCACTTCCGACACCCTGATAGTGCACGTAGCCGGAGCGTGCCGCTTCAGGCTGGGACGTCGCCTGCACCTCGGGCACCGGGAAAGTGCACGTATCTTGAACGTGCCGCTTCAGGCTGGGACGTCGCCTGCA
>FZQV01000051.1 GCA_900199505.1 Ruaniaceae bacterium KH17
CATCATCTCGCGGCGCTCGTCAGGATCAGTCGTTGGCGTCAGCCCCTGCGCACGGAATCGGTCATCCCTCACCCACGCCTGCAGCGCGGACTTCGAGATCCCCAGATCCCTACACACCTTCTTCTGGGACACGCCCTGCGCGACCATCGCAACAGCGTCTCGTTTGAACTGCTCGGTATAGATCTTCGGCATGATAGCCATCCTCTCAACACGACCCCCTCACGGGAATCATGCAGTCAAGGACTCAACCAAACCTTCAGCAGACCCCATCCGCATTAATCAGCGCCCTCCCGCCCGGCGGCTGAAGCTGCAACTCACCACTCATAATCGGCAAGGACTGCAAATCACTCGCGGACACAACGATCGGAACCGCCGCGGGCGCCGGCGCGTCCGGATCATCCGGATCAGGATCGGCAGTGAACATCGGCATGTCATCGGCCATCAGGTTGAACGAGCCCCGCGCGCCCGGCGGAACACAATACGACAAACTCACGCGCTGAGTACCCAAAGTGTTCACCTGATCACACAGAAAGACCGGCGCATCCGACACCGACACAGAACCCACCCCACCCGACCAACCAGGCAACCACGACTCCCCCGGCCGCACCCACGACGAACCAGCGATGCCTCCCGTGCGTTCCGTCGACACTCCCGAGATGACAGCTCGGTCGCCTTGAAGGTCAGTCATGAAGTCTGTCGAGTCCGAGCCCATAGCAAGAGCGATCGGCAGAACCATCAATACAGATACCAGACTCACGGCGTATCACCTGCCGCCAACAGACGCCACTGATTGTCGCGAAACTCTGCATGGAAGACCGCGTCAACAGCTCCGCCCTCGCTCTCTGCGAGGATCAACTGCTTCGCATCGACGTCAACGTATGGATCCAGTCGCGCCGAAAGACCAATGAGGGCGTCAGACTCTTCGGAATAGAGCTCTATGGAAGTGATATCGGCGGTGACTACTCCACCAAACCGTGTGACTTCACCTGATGCCACCATGATGGCTCTGTTTGCAACACTCTTGCAGTATTCAGACTCCTCCGAGCAGAAGTCGATGAGGAATGAGGCATCACCGGTAGCGTCAGCCCAATTGGACGCATCCATCACGTACTGGATGAAGGCGGCGGCGCCGTCGTGCGTGAACTCGCGGGCGGCCTCGGGATAGACCGGCTCGGTCACCAGATCGGCCAGCGGCTCGGGAAGATCGGCCGGGAGGGTCGGCGCCGGGGTGGCGGGATCGTCGTCAGGCTCGGTGCTGGACTCGGCGATGGGATCGGCACTCGATGCAGGAGACTCGACCGCCCCGGTCGTGGGTTCAGGCGGATCCCCTTGAGTGCTACATCCCGCGCACGCAAGCAACACCGCGATCGCCGCCAAGACGCTCCCTGCTCGTACCATCCACCAAAAGTAGCGGGCAGCGCACGCACACGGAACCCCCACACCCAAATCTGTGGATAACTGGCTCTCCTGTCTGTGGGTCGCCGGGTCTCCCGTGCCGTTCGCGGACGTACTACTCAGGCAGGGGACGACGCCGGCACCCTAGGGCACACTGTTGCCGGGTGACACACACGGGGCCTGAACGCAGAGGCAGGCGCGCACGACCGTCTCGAAGATCACGACGACACCCGACCCAAACCCCACACCCACCTACGCGCCTCGCCTCGGATGCGCGCCTCGCCTCGGATGACTGACGCGCGAACCTGCGCTCACGCAGCGATCGATTACGCAACCGTTCGACCACGATCGGGAACCCGAACGTTTAATCTAAAGGGCACAGCGGTTAACGGGAACCCGAACGTTCAATTATTGAACGTACCGACTCCAGATAATCCCGGGCCGCCCCAAATCGAACGTTCGGGTTCCCGATAATCCCTTGACGCCGACCCCAGCCGTGACTGTGCGCCGTCGACAGTGCGCCCCGACTGCCAGAGGCGATCACGTGGGCGACATACGACCGCTCACACCCGGTATCGCACGGATCCCGGCACTCCACGACCAGATGCGGTCATACTCCGCCCCGCTATCACCACACCGGCACCAATCCCGCCAAGATCCCCTCCCTGCCATCCCCAGCCCGAAGCCGCGCACACAATGGACCCTGCGACTCCGCGCAGGGTGACGAGCTACCTGCCGTCCCCAGCCCGAAGCCGCGCACACACGCCGAGAGCAAAAACCACGCGAGCCACACGACCGTAGTTGTCCCCAGCCGTGAGTGCGCCCGCAAACGGCACGCGCTACACGGCCACCCACAGACACGTCTGGATAGCCGGATGACTACGCCTTTCTGCGCGGAATGAACATAGCGAGTGCAGTCATCAGGATCCATGACGTACGCCCGAGCCTGCTCCCTGGATCCAGCGACTCCGATTGGCTCCGCGCAGGACACTCGCGTGACTACCCCGAATAGGCGGGGTCGCTCACTCCGCTGTAGACGGCCTGCCAGTTCACGGCGGTGCGCTGCCACAGCGTGCCCTCTTCGGTGGCGATGAGCATCGAACGTTCCGAACGCATCGAGGTGAGCGAATCCGCGCCCACAACTTGCGGCCGCTGCCGGACTGGCCCGCCCATATACGCCAGGTAGGGGAACCGTTGACCGCCGGTCTGCGAGCCGAGCACGCCAATGTTGATTTGGTCAACCCACGTGACGTCCACGATCTCGGTGAGGCCCGGCGCGATCTCGAAGGGATCGCCGAGCGAGAGCGGCGTGCCCGAGGTATCGCGGCGAACCACGGCCACCACGAGCTGATCCACATCGTCCACACTTCGCACGATCGCCACACGGTCGCCGCCCGGCGAGACCCGCACGCTGGACACGGTCACGCCGTCCAGCCAAGAGACACTCACCGGCCGCACCTCACCGGCCTCGGATACCGCCAGCAGCGTCCCGTCGGAGACGCGCGGAGTCGTCCAGATCCAGCTCTCGCGATCGTAGGAGGGCGCCACCAGGTTCGCTCCTTCGAGGAGCACACGCGACTCGGCGGACTCTGTGGCAACGGTGCGTAACTCGTTCTCACCCGCGATGTACACGATGGGTGCGCCGGACTCGGCATACGGCACGGCGGGATCGCGCGGCGCGGACGCGGCGAACTCCTCAGAATCGTCCACGATCTCGAGCTCGGTTCCGATCCAGCGCGCGAGGCTGGTTCCGGCAAGCAGGTATGGCGTGGTGACGGGCTGCGGGAGCGCGAACTCCCGCGCCGGCCCGTCCGCCCCAACGAGCGTCTGCCCGGCCACGGTCACGTCCACCACCGTGACGTCGGTAAGTGCCACCAGTGATTGATACAGCTGCGTCATCATCAACGGCACATCGGCCGGCCGAATCGACGCCGCAGTGGCTGAGAGATCAACCTTCACCGCGCCGTCGGTCGCCTGCACACCTTCCGGACCGATCGTGGTTCCCTCCGGGAATGCGCTCTTCACGGCGTGTGTGAGCCATTGCGACGGCCCATCCAGGAGCCCTTGCACCACGGCCTCGACAGCGTCGGCCTTCGGGAACCAGCGCATGTCGGGCACGAGAGCGGCGTCGTCGTCGGAGATGAATTGAAGCGGCGCAGCCACGTAGCTTTGGTTGAAGGTGAGATCCGAGATCATCACGCCATCGTCCAGGGCACCGATCCGCCAGTTCCCTTCGGCATCCGCCACGAGGGAGAAGTCCACCGTCATCTCGGCGTCCTCCATGGGCGTGTAATGCCCCTGTTCGTCGATCCGCGCCACCGGCTTGACGCTCACGCTGATCCGGCCATCCGCTTCCTGCTCGGTGGTGGGCTGGTTGGCGCCCGCGTAGACGTACACGATCGAGTCCGGATCCCAGCTTCGCGCGGCATCCTCGGTGAGAAAGCGGCGGGCGTACTCGAAGGGCGCGGAGCCGAACCGCGTGGCCTCCAGGAATCCATTGACGATCTCGATCGGCTCCTCCTCACCCAATGGCCCCTGGAGTTGGACCTGCACGTTGGGCGCGGGGATGTCGCGTGGCTCGACCAGATGCACCTCACCGGTGGTGGGCAGTGCGGCGCAGCCTCCGAGCAGGAGACTCAGGGCCAGCCCGACGGCGATCACAACTTTTTTCATGCCTCCACCCCAATCGCGGCGAGCTCGGGCGGAATGACGGTAGTGGGCGGCGTGAAGGACCCATTGACGGCCTTCGGCAGCGTCATCAAGAAGCAGGCGTACACGCCTTCCTCTCCCGCGGCTTCGAGCGTGCCACCATGGAGCCGGGCGTCCTCGTAGGAGATGGCGAGCCCGAGGCCGGTGCCGCCGGTGGTGCGGGCACGGGCCGGGTCCGCCCGCCAGAATCGGTCGAAGACGTGCTCGGCGGTCTGCGGGCTCATGCCCACGCCCGTGTCGAACACTCGCAGCGCGACTGCGTCATCGCCGTCGTACAAGGTAACGTCGATGGGGCGGCCATTGCAGTGCTCGATCGCGTTGACCACGAGGTTGCGGATGATCCGTTCCACTCGCCGGCCATCGATGGCGGCGGTAGCGGCGTGACCCATGCCGCGCAGCCGGATGGTCGAGTCCTTCTGCTCGGCGAGCGGCTGCGAGTACTCCACCACGCTCTCGATGATCGGCCGCAGGTCCTGTTCGGAGGGCACGAGCACGGCGGCGCCGGCGTCGAAGCGGGAGATCTCGAGCAGGTCCGCGAGCATCGCCTCGAAGCGGTCGAGTTGGTTGTAGAGGAGCTCCGCCGAGCGCCGCGTCACCGGGTCGAAGCCCGAGCGCGCGGAGTTGATCACGTCCGCGGCCATGCGGATCGTGGTCAGTGGCGTGCGAAGCTCGTGGGACACGTCCGAAACGAAGCGTTGCTGGAATCGCGAGAGGTCCTCGAGCTGCTCGATCTGGCGTTGCAGCGACTCGGCCATCTCGTTGAAGGAGCGGGCCAGCGTGGCGAGTTCGTCCACGCCGCGCACGTCCATCCGCTCATGGAGCAGCCCGGCGGCGATCCGCTCGGCGGCGATCGCGGCTTCGCGCACGGGCTGCAGCACCCGCCACATGATGATCCAGATCAGGAGCGCGAGTGCCAGAGCCATCACGCCGGTGCCCACCATCAGCGTGCGGAGCATGAGATTCACGGACTCTTGCTCGGATTCGAGCGAGTAGGCGAGGTAGAGCCCGAATATTCCAGAAGAGGGAACGCGCGCCTGCATCCCCACAAGCACGCCGGGCACATCGGCCACCTCAGGATCGGTACTACGGATCACCACCGACTGGTACACCAACTGCTCGGGCGAGGCCGCCAGTTGTGCATGGAGTTCAGTGGAGGGCGCGAGATCGTAGGCGCCATTGGAGAGCACGTCCGGCAGACGAATCGGAAAGTCGCCGCGGTCCAGCGCGATCAGTTGCGCCTGCACGATTCCGGCCGAGGGTTCCTCCATGAGCGTGACCAGCTTGTCGCCTTCGTTGACCGCCTGGTCCTGTGTGGTGATGATTGCCGAGTCGAGTTGGGCGAGCGCCGTGGCACGCCGCACGGAGGCGTCCACGAGGATGTCCTCCACCCGCTCGTTGAAGAGCCCATCGCGAATCGTGTTGACCACGTACGCACTCATGATGCCGACGGCGATCGCCACAGCCAGGGCGACGAGCACCGAGACGCGCAGGGAGAGAGAGCGCCGCAGTGTGCGCGCTACCCGGCTTTGGCGCGTGCTCACGCGCCCGTGGGAGTTCCTGCACGGTAGCCGATACCGCGCACGGTCACCACGACTTCGGGGCTCTCCGGATCCTTCTCAACCTTGGCGCGCAGGCGCTGCACGTGCACGTTCACGAGGCGGGTATCGGCCGAGTGCCGGTATCCCCACACCTTCTCCAGGAGCTCCTCGCGTGTGAACACCCGCTTCGGCTTCTGCGCGAGCGCCACAAGCAGTTCGAACTCGAGCGGTGTGAGCGCGATCAGTTCGGTGCCACGGCGCACTTCGTGGGAGGTCACGTCGATCGTGAGGTCGCCGATGTACAGCTTGTCATCATCCGCGGCATCGATACGGCGTAGCCGGGTGCGAATGCGCGCCACGAGTTCCTGCGGCTTGAAGGGCTTGGCCACGTAATCATCCGCCCCGGCCTCGAGCCCGGTGACGACATCCGGCGTGTCGGAGCGCGCCGTCAACATGATGATCGGGATGTCAGACTCCCGCCGAATCCGCCGGCAGACCTCAATCCCATCCACCCCTGGAAGCATCAGGTCCAGCAAGACGAGATCCGGCTGGGCAGTGCGGAACGTGTCCAGCGCATTCGTACCGTCGGCGCAATAGTCAACGTCGAAACCCTCGGCCTCCAGGACGATCCCAATCATCTCGGCGAGAGCCGTATCGTCATCAACTACGAGTATTTTGTGGCTCATGCCCCAATTCTCTCATCCAGAGGGCGGTTGCGCGGGATCTGTGCGCCCGAGAATGTGACACTATCGACTGTGGAGGTGGTCAAACGTGACCGAACGTAACGATCAGTGGTCGTGGGATGGCGTGAACTCGCCGTACAACGAGGCGCAGCAGCCCGGCCAGTATGGTGCGGCCCCCACACCGTACGGTGGTGGCCAGAGTCCTTATGGCGATCAGCCCGACGGCGCCCCCACCCCACCGCAGACCAACCAGCCACAACCGCCGGTTCAGCCGGGCCAGCCCGCGTACGGGCAGCCGGGCCAGCCGGCCACGGCGTCGTACGGCGAGCAGCTCGCGTGGAACGGCGGCGCGCCGAACCAGCAGTTCGCGGCTGGCGATCTGAAGCCCGGCATCATCGCGCTGCGGCCACTGAACTTCGGAGAGTTCTTCGACGGCGGATTCCGCGCGATCCAGCACAATCCCCAGGTGATGTTTGGGCTGTCGCTCGCGGTCGCCGTCGTTCTCGGATTGTTTGAGGTGATACTCCTCGGCTCGGGATACACGCAGCTCCTCACCGATCCGTTCGCCACCTCCGCGATGGATACTGGCGCCCTGCTTGGGCTGTCCGGCGGCGCGGCAGTCTCCGCGATTCTCAGTGTGGTGGCGACGATCATCCTGAATGGGGTGCTCGTGATCTCGGTCTCGCAGAGCATTCTCGGCCGCAAAGTGGCGATTGGGGAGGTCTGGGGCCAGGTGAAGGGCGTGATCTGGCCACTGATCGGCGCCACGTTCCTGGTCTCACTGCTCACCTTCACCGGCATCTTCGTGGGCGTTCTCGCCGTGGCCGTGATTGCGGGGGTGATGATCGGGGTGGGCAGCGAGAGCAGCTTTGTCGTGGTTATCATCCTTGCGGTCCTGGTGTTCGCCGCCATCTTTGCGCTGGCCGCGTTCTTCTACGTCCGCTTCGGACTGGCGACCACGGCAATCGTGATGGAGCGAGCGCCCGTGATCGAATCGATGCGCCGCTCGTGGCGGCTCACCAAGGGCTTCTTCTGGCGCAATGCCTTCGTCCTCCTACTCGCGCTGATCGTGGTGGGTGCGATCTCGGGCGTGTTCTCCGTCCCGATCAGTGTGCTTGCCGGCTGGGTGGCGAGTACCGGTAGCGCAGGTTTGTGGCTCGCGGGGATCCTCACGATCGCGATCTCGGCGCTCATCAGCGCGCTCACGACCCCGTTCATTGCCGCCGTCTCTGCGCTGCTGTATGTGGACCTGCGCATGCGCAAGGAGGGCCTGGATGTGGAACTCATCCGTGCCGCGTCCGCTTGATGTCCCGATCGACACGGACGCCGCCGAGGCCCAGCAGTGGGCGATCGACGAGCTGTCCAAGTCGGTCTATGACAACCAGCCCAGCATCTGGGTGAGGGCCTGGCGCTGGTTACTGCAGCAGCTTGGCCAACTCTTCGACGGCGCCGGCTCAATGACCTCGTCCGTTGTGGTGGTGCTGATTGTGGCGGCACTCGCGGCCGCCATCGCGATCGTGGCGTTGTATCGGGGGCGGCTGCGTCGTAATCGCGCCGTGCCCGGGCGTGATGGGCGCTCAGCGGCGCTCTTCGATGACTCTCGTAGCTCGGCGGATCTCTGGGCTGATGCCACCGCCGCCGCGGACGCCGGGCGCTGGAGCGCCGCGTGTTTGGATGGCTTCCGCGGTATCGTGCGCTCTCTCGACGAGCGAGTGCTCCTCGATGAGACACCCGGCATGACGGCGCGCGAAGCGGCCCTCGCTGGCGGCACGATCTTCCCAGAACTCGCGCCCGGTTGGACATGGGGCGGCGAACTCTTCGACGCGCTCGCATACGGCGATCGCGCGGCCACGCAGGCGGACTGGAACGCACTGCGCTCATTCGCCGACGAGGTGAAGCGCGCCACGCCCGCGCGGCGATTGGTGGCCACCCAGTGATCACCCCGCTCCCCGAGGACGTCACCGAGGGCACGGCCACCGAGTCCGCCGGCACGAAGCTGTCCCGGTTCGCGCGCCGCTGGTGGTGGGTGTTCACGCTCGCGATCGTGCTGATCGTATTAGGAGTGCTCACTGCCGCACAGTCGGACGATAACGACTACCTGGGACTTCGGAACTCCGAGACAAGCGGCGGCATGGCGCTCGGCAACCTCCTCGAAGCCCAGGGCGTTTCGATCGTTGAGGCAACCTCGGTCACGGAGCTCGAGGAGCTCGCGGGCGGCGCCACCACGATCTTCCTCCTGAAGTGGGAATCGCTCAGCTCCGAGGAGCGGGAAACCATCTCGGGCCTCAGCGCCGATGTGGTGATCGCGGGCAACATCTACGCCGATCTGGACGGCCTCACGGACGCCGTGTTGCCCTCTCCGTTTGGAAGCAATACTCCGCTGCCCGCTCAGTGCTCCGATCCCGACGGCGCCGCCGCCAGCAGGTTGAGCGAGTCCCGCGGCGCAGTCGAAGCCGTTGGGAACGGCGTCGAGATCTGCTTCCCCACGGAGGACGGCTCCGGCTTGTATGCGGCGTGGGACCACTCGGGACACCGCTGGCGGTACATCGCGGACACGCGGATCGGCACGAACGAGCTCCTCGCCGAGGACGGCAACGCGGCGCTGATGTTGCGCTCGCTCGGCGGGAACGAGCGGCTCGTGTGGTTCCGGCACGTACCCACCACGCCCTCCCTCGCCGGCGGCGCCTCCGCGCTACCACCATGGGGTGAGCCCGCCCTCGCGATCGGCGCGCTCACGGTCCTGGCTGCGGCGATCTGGCGTGGCCGGCGCATGGGGCGCGTGGTGATCGAGCCACTCCCTGTGGTGGTGCTCCCCGGGGAGGCCGTGCGCGGCCGGGCCCGGCTCTACCGCTCCGCCAAGGCCGTGGGGCACGCCGCCGAATCCTTGCGCGGCGGAACGATCAGCCGGCTCACCACCCGGCTTGGCCTCGGCCGGGACGCCACTCGCGAAACGGTGGTGGCCGCCGTCGCCGCCTCCACCCACCAACCCATCGACCGCGTGGGCCCGCTGCTCTATGGCACCGCGCCCAGCTCCGAAGCCGATCTCGTCACGCTCGCCACCGAGCTGGCGGAACTCGAAAGAGAGGTACACCAGTGACCACCGATGATTCCCGGTTCACACCCGGCGGGGCCCAGCCCGCGTACGGCGGTTCGCCGAACCAGATCCCGGCCATGCCGGGTGCGGCGCCACAGGCTCCTGCCCCTGCGGCGCCGGAACAGCCTCTCGCCACCTCCCAAGCCAGGGACAAGCTCACTCAGCTTCGCGGCGAAATTGCTAAGGCCGTCGTCGGGCAAGATGCGGCGGTGACCGGGCTCGTCATTGGGCTGCTGACGGGCGGGCACGTGCTGCTTGAGGGTGTGCCGGGCGTGGCGAAGACGCTGCTGGTGCGCTCGCTGGCGGCGTCGCTCGATCTGGAGATGACGCGCGTTCAGTTCACGCCGGATCTCATGCCCGGCGATGTCACCGGCTCGCTGATCTACGACGCGAACTCGGCCAAATTCGACTTCCGGCCAGGCCCGGTGTTCACGAACCTGCTGCTCGCGGACGAGATCAACCGCACGCCCCCGAAGACGCAGGCCTCGCTCCTTGAGGCGATGGAAGAGCGGCAGGTCTCGACCGACGGCGTGACCCGGCCGCTGCCCGATCCGTTCATGGTGATCGCCACGCAGAACCCGGTCGAATACGAGGGCACGTATCCGTTGCCCGAGGCACAGCTGGATCGGTTCGCGCTGAAGCTCGTGCTGCCGCTGCCGGAGCGTTCCGAGGAGATCGAGGTGCTGCGCCGGCACTCGGGCGCCTTCAATCCGCGCGATCTCTCCTCGGTGGGGGTGCGGCCCGTTGCGAATGCGGCGGATCTCGCCGAGGCGCGCGCCGAGGTCGCCCAGGTGCAGGTGCACCCCGAGGTGCTCGGCTACGTGGTGGACATCGCCCGGGCGACTCGTACGTCACCGTCGCTCTCGCTCGGCGTCTCGCCACGTGGTGCCACGATGCTGCTCGCCACGGCGCGCGCGTGGGCCTGGCTCTCCGGGCGGATGTATGTGACGCCCGACGACGTGAAGGCGCTCGCGGTGCCCACCCTCCGGCACCGGATTCAGCTGCGGCCCGAGGCCGAGCTTGAGGGCGTCACTCCCGAAGGCGTGCTCGGCACAGTCCTGAACTCGGTGCCGGTGCCACGCTGATGTTTCTGACGGGGCGGGCGGTCGGGCTGACCGCGCTTGGGCTGATCGCCGTGGCATTCGCACCACGGTGGGAGACGGTGGCGCTCTGGGCGGGCCTGGTGGCTCTCCTGGTGGTGCTCGATGTACTCCTTGCCCCGTCGCCCCGCGCACTCCAGGTCTCGCGGCAGACCCCGGCGGCGGTGCGGCTCGACGAGCCCTCGCAGTCAGTCCTGGTGATCACGAACCCGTCCCGGCGCGCGGTGTCGCTGCGAGTGCGTGACGCCTGGGTACCCTCGGCCGGGGCCGTGGATAACCGGCACCGAATCTCGATCCCGGCCGGCGAATCGCGACGGCTACGGACTCCCCTCATGGCGTCCCGGCGCGGAGAACGGCGTGCGGACCTCGTGACGATTCGCTCACGCGGGCCGCTCACCTTGGCCGGGCGCCAGGCCTCGCACGAGGCGCCGACGTCCCTGCTGGTGCTGCCGCCCTTCCGCTCTCGCAAGCACCTGCCCTCGCGGCTCGCACTCTTGCGCGAGATGGACGGCCGCACCGCCGTACTCACGCGCGGGCAAGGCACCGAGTTCGATTCGCTACGCGAGTATGTGATCGGCGATGACGTGCGCGCGATCGACTGGCGCGCCACCGCCCGCGCAGGGGACGTGGTGGTGCGCACCTGGCGCCCCGAGCGCGATCGCCGCGTGCTGATCGTGGTGGATACCGGGCGGCTCTCGGCCGTGCGGCTTGGGGACGAGACGCGGCTGGACGCGCAGATCGAGGCCACTCTCCTGCTTGCGGCCTTGGCGAGCCATGCTGGGGACCGCGTTGACGTCGTGGCGATCGATACCGAGGTACGCGCGCGAGTGGCCGGCGAGCGCGGGCCGAAGCTCATGAACGAACTCGCGGAGCGGCTGGCCCCGCTGGAGCCGGCACTCGTGGAGACCAACTGGACGCAGGTCGCAACCGTGGTGCGGCAGCAACTCTCGCAGCGCGCGCTCGTGGTGCTCCTGACCGCACTGGACCCCTCCGCGATCGAGAACGGCATCCTGCCGGTGGCGCGGGCGCTCGCCGCGGACCACACCACGGTGCTCGCTTCCGCACTGGACCCAGGACTGCGCGAGATGCGCGCCGGAGCCGCCGAATCGCCGTCGGGCACTGATTCCGACGAAGGAATCTCGACGCCCGCCGAGGCCTTCTTGGCGGCGGCGGCGGAACGCACGGAGCTGGAGCATGACGTGGCGGAGTACCGGTTACGCTCACGCGGAGTGGACGTGGTCGAGGCCCCGGCGGACGCGCTCGCCCCGGCACTTGCAGACGCATACCTCCGCCTCAAGCGCACCGGCCGCCTCTAGCACGCCCTACCCGGGCTGCGAATACGGGTTGGGGCGCGCACGTCCTCTTATGGCGCCGGATAAAGGGACGAGAGCGCCCCAACAGGCCGATAGCCCCGGGCACATGCCTGCGCACTATGCGGCAACGGGACGGCGCGCCGAGATCGTCTTCCGGATCGTGTCGCGGCACGCTTCTGGGGAACCGGTAACCTCTTCGAACGTAAACCGAATCACCTGCACGCCGATCGTCGCCAGGGCACGATCACGTTTGATATCACGCCTCCGCGCGGCATCGTCGTTGTGGTACTTCTTGCCATCAAACTCGAAGGCGGTCTTCGTCTCGTCGCAATACGCATCGACGAAGTAGTGCTCGCCATCTATCCAGAACTCCTTCTGCCGCTGAAGCCGCGCCAAGTCAGGAACGTTGAGGACAGTCTGATCGGCAACCCACTCGAGATAGCTGTCAATGCCATCCTTCAAGTGCTCGAGAAACCCTCTCAGCTCACGGCGTCGAGAGATCTTCGGATAGTACCGAAAACTGTCGATGAGCTCGATGGCATCGGTCTTGTCGTCGCGAATCGCATCGAGAATGAGTCCCTTACCTACACGGCTACCTTCATCGATCCACGCCTGGATCAGCGCACAGGGCAGACTCGCTACGCGCAGTCCAGCCCTCACCGTGCTTGGAATCACGTACTCATGTCTCCGCAGGCGGAGCCAGTACCTCGCTCTGATGCGGATCCTTCTGTTGACCACGATGGTGACCGGGAACAGCTTGTGCACGTCCATCCCAAACATGGAACATGCGGCGGACCCGCTGAGCACGACGTCGGGCGCCAGCCAAAGCAACGCCGCCCCGACCCGCGTCATAAACGAGCGGCGATGGAGCGGATGAGCGTAGATCGATGGGAGGACGGCGAGAATAGCGCCGTCTCTGGTAGCACTATCAACGGCATTCTTGCCGAACTCCGAGACGAGGTCGGCCCGGCGCCGTACCACGCCGTCCTTGTCAAGGGCGGCGATCAGTTCTGGGACTCGCGATCTTCGGGCCATACGCACCAGCCTGATCACTCGACGGGAAGCGAGAAAAGCCCCTACTCAATTGCCTGTGGATACAGTCCCCTCGCGCGGTGTGGATAGAGGTGCACTGCGCCGCTCGGTTTGCAGATCCGACGGGCGCCCTTCACGCATTGGGGCGCCCTCGTCCCTTAATCCGGCGCCATAGGAGGACGTGCGCGCCCCAAACCGCTAACTGAGCCAGAATTCGGGCATTCACGCACCTGGATCCGCGTCCGCGGCGCGTCAGCCGGCCTGGGCCTTGTAGTACCCGGAACGGTCCTGGTCGAGGTGCGAGGTCTCGCCCGCACGAGCCGCGCGCCCGCCGAACACCAGGGTGTACGCCCAGTACACAGCAAGCACCGCCGCACCGATCGTGATCTTCGCCCAGGTAGGCAAGCCCGACGGCGTCACGAACCCTTCCACCAGCGCGCTCGCTCCCAGGACCAACACCAGGCCGAGCGCCACGGTGATCAGCTGCAAGCCTTCGTCGCGGATCGCGGAGGCGCGCGTGCGCCGTCCAGGAGAGACCCACGCCCAGAACAGCTTCAGCCCGGCGCCGATCGAGATGAACACGGCCGTGAGTTCCATCAGCCCGTGCGGCGTGATCAGCCCGAAGAACACCCGGAGGTCCCCGTACATTGCCATGATTCCGCCGGCCTGCCCGATCCCCACAGCGTTCTGCCACAGGATGTACGCCGGCCACACCCCGGTGATCCCGGTCCCCACGCCCTGGAAGGCGATCCACGCATTGTTGGTCCAGACCTGGGCCGCGAAATCGGGCGCCGGGTAGTTTGAGTAGTACGCCTCGAAGGCCTGATCGGCGTAGTTCGTGAACAGCTCCGGCGTCCCAATTGAAGCCCGCAGATCGGGCGATTGCGTGAACCACCATCCGGACGCCACCGCGATCAGCAGGAACGCCACCGCCACCCACACGGTCCACCAGCGGACTCGATAGAAGGCCAAGGGGAGCGAGATCGTGAAGAACCGCCCGACGTCGGCCATCGAAAAGTCCCGCGAACCCGCCACCTTCGCGCGGGCCTCCCCGAGCACGGTGGACAGCTGCGAGATGAGCGCCGGATCCGGCGCCTCCGTGCGCACCAGTGAGAGGTGCCCGGCCACGCGCTGATTGAGGTGCGCGAGCTCGTCCGCCTCCTCGCCGGTGAGGGCGCGCTTGCGCGAGAGCTCGGTGAGCCGCTGCCACTCGGCCTCGTGCAGCGCCCGGAACGCATCGACATCCACGCCTCAACTCTGCCACAGCCGGGCCACCGCGCTCGCGTAGGCTTGCACTGTGAGCCAGCTCGACCAGATCATGACCTCGGAGGCGGTGGCCATTGAGTCGCGCCCCGCGAGCGTCATGACGCGCGTGCTCGCCATGCTGATCGATTACCTGTTCTACGGCCTGGTCGTGATACTCGTGTTCGTCGCGGCCTCGCCACTCTTGGAGAACCTGAACCAGGCCCAGGGCACCACCCTGATCGTCATCGCCACCGCCTCGATCATGGTGATTATCCCGACGGCGGTCGAGACCTTCACCCGTGGTCGATCTCTTGGGAAGTTGGTCACCGGGACACGCGTGGTGCGTGATGACGGTGGGCCGATCAGCTTCCGGCACGCGATCACGCGCTGGTCTGTGGCGCCGATCGAGCTCTTCATCAGCTTCGGGATGGTGGCGTTCATCGTTGCGATGCTCTCGCCGCGCTCGAAGAGGCTTGGGGATCTGCTCGCCGGGACGTATGTGGCGCGGATTCGCGGGGTCGAGGAGTACGAATATCCGCTCCTGATGCCGCCGGAGCTCGCCGCGTGGGCCGAGAATGCGGACATGCGCTCCCTGCCGGACAAGGTGTCGATGTACGCGCGGAAGTACTTGGCGCGGACCTCGACGCTCTCGCCGGAGACCCGCCAGCGGCTCGCGCTACTGCTCGCCGCGGAGCTTGAGAAGTACGTGCAGCCGGCCCCTCCGCAGGGCACGCATCCGGAACGCTTCATCGCCGCGGTGCTGGTGGAGCGCCGGGATCGCGAGTACAAGGCCGCGCTCGCGAAGCGCGAGAGCGAGGCGTCCGAACTCGCCGCCCTCGCGGCGCGCGCCCGCTGACGTTTCGCCATCAGGTGCATTTGGGGCGCGCTGGTCCTCCTATACGCGAGCTTGGGAGGGCGAGAGCTCCCCAACCGTACTCACGCGAGCGGGCGGGCCTCGGACTCGA
>FZQV01000048.1 GCA_900199505.1 Ruaniaceae bacterium KH17
CTATGCATTCGATGGAACACGGATTGACGGCTGGGATATCTGGGGACGCAATCCACAGGGACGTGGGCATATTCGGTTTGCCTACGGTCATGTGAAAGAGGTTGGGACTGACGAGGAGAGTAACATCGGCCTCGTCAAGAGCGGGACAATGCGGATGTGTGGTCAGAGTGTCTACTGGGTTGGGATGGAACCAGACGAGTTTGGCCAGGACCAAGGACCACAGTACATCGCTCGGTGGCGCCCCGGCGACGATCACTACACGAAGGTTCATGACTCAGGAGGGCACTACTCGCTGATTACATTGCCGTGTTCCGGCGAAGTGATGAATGCCGACGCTACTCCGCTCCAGGATGTGGAGTGGCAACGCGACTTCTACTGGACTGACACGGAACCACAGTGAGGTGGCATTACGGCGACTCTTGTGAGATCGAATGTAACGCATCTCGGGTGTGCGGAAATAGATCTAGTGAGAGCACGAGCCGGTAGTAAGGGGGGTGACATGGCGGTCGAGACATTTATCGACTTCTACAAGCGGTACTACCGGCTCGTGCTCACCGTCGCGCAGCAGCGGCTCGTGGGCCATGGTGGCGCCGAAGACGTCACGGCTGAAGTGTTCCGGATCGCCTGGTCACATCACCAGAGCGGCGGCGAACTCAGCCTGCCGTGGGTGTACCAAACCCTCCGGAACGTCGTCGGGAACGAGTATCGTCGCCTCTCGCGCCGCCCCGAGTTCGAGGACCTCGAGATGGCATACTCGGCGGAAACCGTGCCAATGCAGAGTGTGGACGACGACGTCGACATCCGCTCGGTGATGATGGAGCTCAGCCTGGCGGAGCGCGAGCTGCTCTTCATGACGTACTGGGAGGATCTCACGCGCGCGGAGATCGCCGAGATCCTCGGCTGCAGTGAAGGGGCGGTCCGGGTGCGCCTACTGCGCGCCCGCAAGAACCTGTCCGCGCGGTTGGAGCTGACCGAACACACTCTGGTGAGAAGAGGTGAGAGATGAAGGAGATCGAACGCCGGATCCGAGCGGCGCGCCCGCTGAGCGGGAACCGTAACCTGCCGTTGTCGGATCGGGCCAAGCGTGAACTGGCGGAACTGATCATGGATGAGTCCGGCGTGCAACCCACGCCGGAGCCATCCCGTGCACGGTCCCGGTTTCGTCTGAGCCGCCCCACTCTCGCATCGATCGCGGCCGGCGTTGCCGCCGTCTCGATCATCGCTGTCTGGTCCCTCACGCCCGCACCCGTCCACGCGGCCAGCCCGCGCCTGCTGGAGTTCGAACCCGTCACGGGCACAGCCCCCGAACTTCTCCTGGACCTCGCGGCGCACACGTGCGACACCCCGTGGCAGACCACCGAGCCGGATGGCAGCACCGTGATCGTCAGCCACAACTGGTGGTTCAGGCTGGAGCAGAACGAAGACCTCACCTGGAACGCGCCGGTGATTCAGCCCCAGATCACGACGACAACCATCACGCCAGCCGGCCGCATCGAACAGGTGGCGATCGCTGGGGAGCCCTTCGCTGATGAGGGGATCGCCGTGGACAATAGCGAGGTTCCGGGAACGGAGCTGTACCGGAGCTCGTTCGATCTGATCGAGCTCGGCGAGTTCTACCTCCACCCGCTACCAGAGACGGTCGAGGGGATGGGTGATGTGCTGGCCGAGGCGGCCGGGGTTGTCACAATCGAGAGCGGCGCCGAGGCATTCCGCGGCGTAGAAGAGCTGATTTCCTACCGGATTCCCTCGTGCCGCGAACTCGCGCTGGTACTGGAGTTCGTGGCGACAATGCCGGATGTCGAGATCGCCGGGCGTACCGTGGACCGGGTAGGCCGAGACGTGGTCGCCGTCGTCGGGGAGCGCGAGAGCGGCCCGGGCTATCGATTCCGTGAGTTCCTGCTACTGGATCCTGAGACGGGCTATCCACGTGCCGTTGAGTCGGAGTTCATCGGAACGGACACAACGCACTTCAACTCACCCTCGGTGGTCAGCTACAACGCCTGGGTGGTGCCGGAGCTGTAACAAATCGCCGTCGTCCGGAAATAGATGAGGTGAAGGCTTGTTGAACCTCACCGGAGGAGGGCTCGTATGGGAGCGCGATCTGCGACACGAGGGCGCGCGGCCGCAGCCCGCAGGACGCGGGATGACGAACTCGTAGGCTGGTGGACGGTCCTCGCCCTCGCCGCCGCACTGCTGGTGATCCTCGGCGCGGTGTATCTGCGGCTCGGCTGGAGCCGGATGGACGCCGTGTGCTCCACGGATGCCGCGGTGCCCCCGGGGGTCTCGGGCGAGAGCGTGGAGTTCGGCTTCTCCATGATGCCGTTCGGCTTCACCTGCACCTGGGACGACGTCTCGGTCACCAAGTTCTGGTGGTGAGCGGCGCCGCCAAGTAGCGTTGAGGCATGACACTTCCCACGCTCACCCTGAATGACGGCCACTCGATCCCAACTCTCGGCTTCGGAACCTATCCGCTTCGCGGCGAACCCGGTGTGGTAGCGATCCGCACCGCGATTGACGCTGGCAACCGCCTCCTCGACACCGCGTTCAACTATGACAACGAGGGCGCCGTGGGCCGCGCGATCGCCGCAAGCGGCGTTCCCCGCGAGGAGTTCTACGTGACCTCGAAGCTGCCGGGGCGCTACCACCCCTATGAGGCGGCAACGAACGCGATTCGCGAGTCCACGTGGCGGCTCGGGCTCGAGTATCTGGACCTCTACCTCATCCACTGGCCGAACCCGATCGAGGGAAAGTACGTGGAAGCGTGGCAGGCGCTTGTGGACGCCCGCGAGGCCGGGATTGTTCGTTCGATTGGCGTCTCGAACTTCACGCTGGAGCACCTCTCGGCGATCGAGGCGGCCACGGGTGTGCGCCCAGCCGTCAATCAGATCGAGCTGCACCCCTACTTCCCGCAGGAGGAGCAACTCGCCGCGCACAAGGAGCTCGGCATCGTCACCGAGGCGTGGAGCCCCATTGGCAAGGGTTCGGCGGTGCGAGAGGAGCCGGTGATCCAGGAGCTCGCCGCCCGCCACGGCGTCAGTCCCACCCAGCTCATCCTGCGGTGGCATGTGCAGCGCGGCGTGATCCCCATTCCGAAGTCGGCGAACGCGCAGCGCCAGGCGGAGAACCTTGACGTGTTCGGCTTCGAACTCTCGGACGACGACGTCGCGGCCATCACAGCGCTCGGCCGTCCCGATGGGCGCCTCTTCGATGGCGATCCCAACCACCACCAGGAGATGTAGACCAAGCACTCGTCATGCAGCGAGTAGCCGGATTGATCATGTCATTCTGCGCGGAATGAGAACAGCGAATGCAGTCGCAGAATCCAGTCCACGGACTCAACGCAAGGTTCTGGATCCTGCGACTGCGCTTCGCTCCGCGCAGAGAGGCGAACGGCGAAAGTTCAACGAATATCGCAATCAAGTGTTGCATATGTATCTTAAACCGTTGGAATTTCAACGAAGTAAGGTGTGCCTTAGCTACCTGGCGGAGTTGTGCAAGTGCGCGTAGCGTAATTCCCATCGAGCTTCGTATCGAGCGGAGCCCAGGGACTTAAGGGGTTCGTCATGACCGCTCTCGCAACTGTTGGAACCTGTAGTGTCACCGCGTGCTCGTACAACGACGGCGGCTGCACGGCATACGCCGTGACAATCGGCGGCGCTGATTCCGCCACCTGTGGCACCTTCATCTCGCTTGACGCGCGCGGCGGCCTCCCGGTCGCGTCCTCGCACGTGGGTGCCTGTAAGCACATGGAATGCGTGCACAACGAAGACCTCATGTGCACCGCTCAGGCGATTGAGGTTGGCGACAACGCCACCTGCCTCACCTACGCCGTCAAGTAGCTGAACTCAAGCGCCGCTGGGCGCCGGAGCCGAGTGGGCCCGGCGCCCAGCGACTTTTTTGCGTTCGATTGGCGCGCCCCCGCGGTCTCGGGGTCGAAGTGGTTGCTGTACTGGCGTGCCGGGGCCGTGACGCTCCAACACGGCAACCACATCGAGTCGCGCGTGCCTTGCCCTGCGGAGGGCAAGGTCGAGCCAGCCTTCGTGGGCACGTGAACGCCGTCGGCCATGGCATTCAATCGAACCTATACGCGATACTTATGGGTATGGCAGAAGAGTTCACGGGAAACGATCTCGATATCCAGTCATTGCGCGTCCTGAAGGCGATCGCCGACGAAGGTTCGATTACCGCGGCAGCCGAAGCGCTCGGTTTCTCGCAGCCGGCCGTGAGCCAGCAGTTGCGGCGGCTCGAATCGCGGATCGGCATGGTGGTCGTCGAGCGTGTGGGGCGTTCGGTGCGGCTGACCGAGGCAGGCCGAATCCTCGCCAACTATGCACCCGCAGTGACGACGGCGCTCGACGCGGCTGCCGAAGAACTCGCCGAGGTGCGCGGCCTCCGAGCCGGACGGGTGCGGCTCCTCGGATTCCCTTCCGCCTCGCCCGTGATTGTGCCGCGGATGCTGAATGATCTGGCACAGAACCACCCCGGGCTTGAGGTCACATACATTGAGGCCGAGCCACCCGAGGCGGTGGAGGCTGTGCGCGAGGACCGTGCTGATATCGCGCTCACGTTCAGCTACCCCGGGGACCGCAACGATCCGCACGGCTCAAGTGCGCACGGGCTCGCGGTACACACGGTGGGGAGTGACGAGTTACTCGCACTTCTCCCGCACCAGCACCCAGCCGCAGCGGGAGAGGCCGTCGATCTCGCAACTCTCTCGGCCGATGACTGGATCGCCGGATGCCCGCGCTGCCGTGGGCACCTCATGGAGGCATGTGACCGCGCCGGATTCGAGCCGCGGATTGCATTCGAAACGGACAACTCCGTGGCAGTGGAAGGTCTCGTGGCGCAAGGGATTGGCGTGGCACTCCTTCCGCGCTTGGCCGTGACATCGTTCCCGCTGCTGCCGGGAGTTGTGGTGGCGCCGCTTGAGACCCCCGACGTGCGCACGATCCACGTGGTGACCGCGCATGGTGCGGAACGGGTACCCTCCGTGCGGGCGGTCATCGCCGCAATCGAGGGCGCGATGGCCTCGCTCTAGGCCGCGGGGAGGGAATCACGTCATTCTGCGGCCGCGGAGCGGATCGTAGAATCTAGGAGAGTGCGATCGATTGGTTGCCTGTATCCTGCGACTTCGCGCAGGATGACGAAAGACCCCTACACCGCGGGCACGAGGGCGGCGAGCTCGCGCTGCAACTCGTCAATGCCCGCAATCGGCGAGCCGAAGGCAGCGAACGCCGTGACGGTGTCCTCCTCGCCGGTGTGCATGAGGGTGACGCCGGTCGAGTCCACGTCCACGCACCAGGTGACGCCGCGCGCCGCCTCGGGAACTCCGCATGAGGGATCGCGTCGCAACACGGCGCCGGCGCACGCATTGGCAAGAACGCAGTCCATGAGGCACGAGAGCTCGCCGTCCACATGCGCGCGGAGCGCCTCGGCAACCTCGAACTCATCCGCACTCAGCGGGAATGGCGTGGTGCCACTCTGGGAGAGGGCGGAAAGGCGCTCGGCGATCTGCTCCAGTGGCACGCGGTGTATGCCGGTCGAATCGTGTAGCATCGTGCGGCGCACGGAGAGCGCGGCCAGGCGGGAACCGGGCGCGGCGGCGGCATCGAACAGGTGCTGTGGGGCGGCGCCACGGGCTTCCCACTCCGCGCGCTCATCGTCGGAAATCCAGGTGAGCACCGCAAGCGAGTGAAGGGTGGCCGCCGTGATCCGCGCCGTGATCTCGGGCGCCTGCTTGACGACGTCGAAGCGGACATCGATCAGATCGGCCTCCGGAAGCGAGTCGATTTCAGATAGGACAACTGCGATCAGACCGTCTGCGGTGGCGGCGTGGGCGATCACGGGGATATTGGTGTGCGGGTTCACGCGGTACGCGGCGATGCTCGCCGAGCCTGTGCCTGAGAGGAGCCGACACGCGAGGGATGTGGTGCGTTCGGGCCAGCCGAACAGCTGGGCCGTGATGCACGGTTCCGACATCTCACTCCTTTTCGCAACTCTGTGATTGCGTAAGTTCAGAGTAGGGCGGGGTGTGCCGGCGGCGCAACAGCTGGCCACGTGGTGGATGTCACGAGCAGTCGTTGGTTGGGCGGAGCGCGACGCGCGAAGTCGAAACCATCACACGAAGTCACTCACGAAATCACTCACACCATGATGTCGACTTCGGCCTTCGCTCAATCAACAATGTTGAGGAACTCCCGCCACGCCGGGAGCTCGCGGGCGGCCTGATCCAGGCCGAGCTGGTGGGCGGCGGCGAGCTTCGCCACGTCCCTCTCGGAGTTCTCCACCGGCATGACCTCAGGGAAGAACACCATCGCCTTCCCCTCGCGTTCCAGCTCGAGGAGCTGCTCTTTGGTGCGGTTGTAGTTGCCTGGCCGCTCGATCAGTGCGTCCACCACCGCCGGATACTTCCTGAAGATCCGGCCGAGTGCGCGGGTGTACTTCATCGGCGGGCGCCAGTAATCGCGCGGCTTGGTCGCGATCACGAGGAACTTCTCATAACCATCGGCGATCGCGACATCGAGCGGAATCCCGCCAGCGGGGCCGAGCGCACCATCGAGGTAGACGCCGTCGTCAATGGTCACGGTCGGCATCAGCACGGGCATTGAGCAGGAGGCGCGCACCCGCACGAGTAGATCACGTAGCTCTGGGAAGTCCTCCTTGCCCCAGTGCACCTGCTCGCCAGTGTCACATCGGAACGCACCCACCCGCACCTGTGCAGGGTTCGCAGCGAAGGTCGCAAAGTCCAGTGGTAGCTCCTGGTGCGGCAGACTTGTGTGCTCGTAGATGTACTCCGAGTTGAAGTAGCCACGGCCCTGAATGAATGTCTTGACGCCGCCCATGTTCGGGTTGCCCACAAACTCAACAAAGGTCCGGCGTGCACGTTCCGGATCGCGCGAGGCGTAGTTCACGGCATTCGAGGAGCCGGCGGAGATCCCCGCCACATAATCAACGTAGATCCCGGCATTGAGCAGTTCAATCGCGACGGCGGAGGTGAGGGCCGCGCGCATCCCGCCCCCTTCGAAGATCAGGGCGGTGTCGTGGACATTGTTCGTGAGATTCTCTGCCACTTCTTCATCCTAAACAGCCGAGCCAGGATGCCGGAAAATCGGGACTTTCGGCCTACGAACTGGGCTGTCAAACGCATGGCGCGGCGATCGCCGTCGGGCATAAACTGGCGCTACCGACGAAGGCAAGGAGGCCTGGCATGGAGATTGCAATCAAGTTCGGTGCATTGCGGCCCGAACCGATCGTGACTGCCGAGGGAAAGCTGAACACGGAGTCGGGCCAGGCGGCGCTGGCGGACCGGCTGATCGCGATGTATCCCGGCGCCAAGCTAGTCGGCAACGAGCAGTTCTCCGGCGACGGCTTCGAGGTGGTCACGCTTGGTGACATCGATCCGGAGTCGACCGTGGTGGTGAACCTTGACGTGCTCGACTCGGTGGGGATCTTCCAACGGCTACACCGCGACGGTGCCGAGCCGAAGATCATGAACTTCCAGTGGATCAACCCCTCCACGTTCAACCATCCCGTGAACTTCGCGGCGATGGGCCTCGCCTACGCGTTCTTCCCCACGTTCTGCGCGGGCGAGCGCACGGCGGGGGAGGTGCGCGAGGTTGTTGAGCGCTGGGGTACACCCGATTACGCGCGGCGGGCGCAGGTCGCATGGGCGGATCTTGGCGTGGGCACGCAGCGCGAGGTCGAGCGCGTGGAGCCCGATGTGCCGGTAGTGCTCTACCCCGCCATCTCAATGGAGGGACGGAAGCAGCCCACACTCTTCCACAAAATCGTGAACGCGGCGCACAAGCAGGCCGAGTTCACGGTCGTGGCGCGGCTCGCACAGTCACACCTGGTCACGGACCCTGCCATGAATCTCGCACAGCATGACTGGACGAGCGTGGGACCGTTGCGCGCTCGACGCGACGACTACTGGTCCGAACTCGGACGGACGACGGCGTTCCTGGCCACCTCGCTCGAAGAGGCCTACGGGCTCTCTTACGTCGAGGCGATGCTCTCGGGAGTGATCGGGATCTTCCCGGACCGCGAGTGGGTGTATCGGCTCGTTCCCGAGGGCTACCCGTTCGTTTACAAGACCCGCGACGAGGCCGAGAAGATGCTCCTCGATGCCGTCCGCGACCCGGCGGCGTGCCGGGCACGGCTGGACGAACTCGTGGGCGGGCCCTTCACGGAGTGGGTGCGTTCGCACCACGACCGGCGCGACTTCGAAGAGGTGTTCCGCAAGACCCTCACCGAGTGGTTCGAGTAAGAGCCTCCCTCACGCCTCTCCCAAACTTGTGCTACTCATCCCAGTTCGTACGGGATGCGAACGATCGCATCTGGGATCGGCAGCACAAGTCGGGAGGGCGAGGGGCCTGGATTACGCCGAGATGCCGTCGATGATGGCGTTCAGGGTGGCCGAGGGGCGCATCACCGAGGACGCCTTGGCGTCGTTCGGCCGGTAGTAGCCGCCGATGTCCGCAGGGTGGCCCTGCACCGCGAGCAGCTCGCCCGCGATCTGCTCTTCCGCCGCTCCCAGCTTCTCCGCGAGGGGGCCGAACACCGAACCCAGCTCGGCGTCGTCGGCCAGTTCCCGCGCCCAGTAGAGCGCGAGGTAGAAGTGCGAGCCACGGTTGTCGATCGAGCCGAGCTTGCGCGCCGGGGATTTGCCCTCGGTGAGGAGCGTGCCCGTGGCGCGATCCAGCGCATCCGCGAGGGTGTGCGCGCCCGCCTTGTGTAGCGACTCGGCAAGCGCCAGGAACTCGCCCAGCGAATCCCAGCGGAGGTAGTTCTCCTCGACCAGCTGCTGCACGTGCTTCGGGGCAGAGCCACCAGCGCCGGTCTCGTAGAGGCCGCCACCGTTCATGAGCGGCACCACGGAGAGCATCTTCGCGGAGGTGCCCACCTCGAGGATCGGGAACAGATCGGTGAGGTAATCGCGCAGCACGTTGCCGGTCACCGAGATCGTGTCCTCGCCACGGCGGATGCGCTCCACCGAATAGGCGGTCGCCTCGACCGGGGACATGATCTCGATCGTGAGGCCATCGGTGTCCTCGTCCTCGAGATAGGTGCGGACCTTCTCGATCAGGTTGCGATCGTGCGCGCGGGCCGGGTCGAGCCAGAACACTGCAGGGACGCCCGTGGCGCGGGCGCGAGTCACGGCGAGCTTCACCCAGTCGCGGATGGGGGCATCCTTAGTCTGGCAGGCACGCCAGATGTCGCCGGGCTGCACAGCGTGGCTGATCAGCACCTCGCCGGCCCTGTTCACGATCTCGACCGTGCCTGCTTCCTCGATCAGGAAGGTCTTGTCGTGTGAGCCGTACTCCTCGGCCTTCTGTGCCATGAGGCCTACGTTCGGGACCGAACCCATGGTGGCCGGATCGTAGGCGCCGTTGGCCTTGCAGTCTTCGATCACGGTGGCATAGACGCCCGCGTAGGAGGAGTCGGGGATGACGGCGATCGTGTCGTCCTCTTCGCCGTCCGGGCCCCAGAGGTGGCCGCCGTTGCGGATCATCGCGGGCATCGAGGCGTCCACGATCACGTCCGAGGGGACGTGCAGGTTGGTAATGCCCTTGTCCGAGTTCACCATCGAAAGGCGCGGGCCGCTGGCGAGTCCCGCGTCGAAGGCGGCGCGGATCTCGGCGCCGTTCGGCAGCGCGTCGAGTCCGGCGAGGATCGCGCCGAGGCCGTCCGCGGGGGAGAGCCCGGCGGCCGCGAGATCATCGCCGTAGTGCGCGAACACCTCAGGGAAGAACGACTGCACGGCGTGGCCGAAGATGATCGGGTCCGAGACCTTCATCATGGTGGCCTTCATGTGCAGCGAGAACAGCACGTCCTTGGACTTCGCGCGGGCAACCTGGTCCGCGAGGAAGGTGTCCAATTGCGCGGCGCTCATGAACGTGCCATCGAGGACTTCACCCTCGAGAACGGGGATCTCCTTGAGGAGCTTCTGGACGCCGCCGGCCTGGACGAAGCGGATCGTTGCCGTGTCCGGGGCGTCGAAGACCACGGACTGCTCGTTTGCGCGGAAGTCTCCGGCATCCATGGTGGCGACGGTGGTCTGCGAGTCAGCGGACCAGGCGCCCATGCGGTGTGGGTTGGCCTTGGCGTAGTTCTTGACGGCCGCGGGGGCGCGGCGGTCCGAGTTGCCCTCGCGGAGCACCGGGTTCACGGCGGAGCCCTTGACCTTGTCGTACCGCGCGCGAATCTCCTTCTCGTCGTCCGACGACGGCGCCTCGGGGTAGTCCGGCACGGCCACTCCCTGCGACTGAAGTTCGGCGATCGCGGCCTTTAGCTGCGGCACGGAGGCCGAGATGTTCGGCAGCTTGATGATGTTGGCCTCGGGGCGCGTGGCCAGTTCGCCGAGCTCGGCGAGGGCGTCACCGATCTGCTGGTCCGCTGGGAGGCGATCCGCGAAGCTCGCGATGATGCGGCCGGCCAGCGAGATGTCCTTGAGCTCGAGCTCCACGTCCGTTGGCGCGGTGAACGCCTTGATGATCGGTAGGAGCGAGTAGGTGGCGAGCAGCGGCGCTTCGTCGGTCTTGGTGTACATGATCGTGGGCATGCGAAGACTCCTTGATGTCGAGATATCTCAAGGTTAGTGGATGCGGCCGCCCCGCGCCGCCCTACTTCGCGGTCGAGCAGATCGCATTCCACCGAAACCCCTTCCTTCACGAAAGTTGAGCTGTCCGGTACGCATCAGCGCTGATACGTACCGCACAGCTCAACTAGTGGCGGCCGAGGTGAGGGTGAGCTATTGCGGGGACTTGCCGAGGAGTTCGGCCACGTAGTCCACGTCCTTATCGCCGCGACCGGAGAGATTCACAATGATCACGTCATCCGCCGCGAGCGTGGGCGCGAGTTTCGCCGCGTGCGCGAGGGCATGCGAACTCTCCAGCGCGGGAATGATTCCCTCAAGTCGGGAGAGCCGCTGGAATGCCTCGAGCGTCTCCGCGTCGGTGGCGCTCACGTAGCTGACGCGGCCCACTTCCTTCAGGTGTGCGTGCTGCGGGCCGACGCCCGGGTAGTCCACGCCCGAGGCGATGGAGTGCACGGGGGAGGGTTCGCCGTCGGCATCTTGGAGCACGATCGTCTCCATGCCATGTAGGAAGCCCTTCGAACCGAGGGTCATCGTAGCCGCGTGGCGGGGCGTCTCGAGGCCCTCCCCCGCGGGCTCGACGCCATAGATCGCAACATCCTCATCCTCCAGGAACGCCGAGAACAGGCCGATCGCGTTCGAACCACCGCCCACGCAGGCGATGAGAGCGGTGGGGAGCCGGCCCTCAGCCTCCAGGATCTGGGCGCGCGCCTCCCGGCCCACGATCGACTGGAAATCGCGCACCATTGAGGGGAACGGGTGCGGGCCCACCACGGAGCCGATCGCGAAGAGCGTGTCCTTGTAGTCGCGCGCATAGACGTTGAATGCGGAGTCGACGGCGTCCTTCAGTGTGGCACCGCCGTCGGACACGGGCACCACCGTGGCGCCGAGCAGCTCCATGCGCACCACGTTCGGGTGCTGTTTCTCGACGTCGACGGCGCCCATGTGGATCTCGCATTCGAGACCCATCAGCGCTGCGGCCGTGGCGAGAGCGACGCCGTGCTGGCCCGCGCCGGTCTCGGCGATCAGCTTGGTCTTGCCCATTCGCTTGGCGAGCAGCGCTTCCCCGAGCGTGTGGTTGATCTTGTGCGCACCCGTGTGATTCAGGTCTTCGCGCTTGAGATACACCTTCGCGCCGCCAAGCTCGGCCGTGAGCCGTGGTGCCAGGTACAGCGGGGAGGGCCGGCCTACGTATACGTTCAGTAGGCGCTCGTACTCGGCGATGAACTCGGGGTCCTTGCGCGCCTCCTCGTATGCCGCGGCAACCTCTGCCATGGGCTCCACGAGATGCGGCGGCAAGTGTGCGCCGCCGTAGGAGCCGAAGTAGCCGTTGTCGTCGGCCTGGGTGAGTGACATCTCGCGGTCCCTTCATCGTTGAGTGCAAACGATGCACAGGTTATTGCGTGCGGCCCTGCCCGACGGCGTTCGGGTCACCATCCGGACGGCGCGGACATTGGTCTCAGCCTTGTCGCCGCGTGACAGTGACTCGGTTGCGGAGGCGCTGCTGATATCCGTACACCAGTCAGGGATTCTGCTGGTGTTAGCGCTCGCATCTGCCACTCGTGTACGTTTCTCAGCGGGTCCACCGAGAAACGCCTCGCCACGCGCGGGAAAGAACTGACGGCTTACTCGGCATCGTCACGTTCAAGGCGTGCTGAGATTGGTACACCAGTTGCCCCGGGAAGGCCGTATTCGGCAAGAGTTCCCGACTGGCGTACGGATCGAATCTCGGCCCGGCGAGCGGCCTTCTCCCACTCACCTGAGTGGCAGTAGTAGCGGGCGGGCTCGCTGAAGGCCGTGGTGAGACCCACAGGTCCGTCCGAGAACCCGAGGCGTAGAATCCCTGTATGCCGCAGCTGAGATCACGCACTTCGACTCACGGACGCAATATGGCCGGCGCCCGCGCACTTTGGCGTGCGACCGGCCTCACGAATGAGGACTTCGGAAAGCCGATTGTGGCGATCGCCAACTCCTTCACGCAGTTCGTGCCCGGCCACGTCCACCTGAAGGACATGGGCCAACTCGTCGCTGGCGCCATCAAGGAGGCCGGCGGAATCGGCCGCGAGTTCAACACGATCGCCGTGGATGACGGCATCGCCATGGGCCACGACGGCATGCTCTACTCGCTCCCGAGCCGCGAGGTCATCGCCGACTCAGTGGAGTACATGGTCAACGCGCACCAGGCGGACGCCCTCGTCTGCATCTCCAACTGTGACAAGATCACCCCCGGAATGCTACTGGCCGCGCTTCGTTTGAACATCCCCACCGTGTTCGTGTCCGGTGGCCCGATGGAGGCCGGCAAGGCGATCATCGAGGACGGCGGCACCGCCGTCACCCGCCTCGACCTGATCGACGCGATGGTCAGTGCCGTGGACCCGAACGTCTCGGACGCCGAGATCACCCGCATGGAGGAATCGGCCTGCCCCACGTGCGGCTCCTGCTCCGGCATGTTTACGGCGAACTCCATGAACTGCCTGCTCGAGGTGATCGGCCTCGCGCGCCCCGGCAACGGCTCCACGCTCGCCACCGCCTCCGCCCGCCGCGACCTGTTCATCAACGCCGGCAAGCTCGTGGTCGACATCGCGAAGCAGTACTACAACGAGGATGACGAGTCCGTGCTTCCGCGCGCGATCGCCAGCCGCGAGGCCTTCATGAACGCCATGCGCGTGGACATCGCGATGGGTGGCTCCACGAACACCGTGCTGCACCTCCTCGCCGCCGCACACGAGGCCGGCGTGGACTTCGACCAGCACGACATCGACCAGCTCTCGCGCGTGACCCCCTGCATCTGCAAGGTCGCCCCCAACACGCACGAGTTCTACATGGAGGACGTGCACCGCGCCGGCGGCATCGTCGCGATCATGGGCGAACTCGATCGCGCGGGTCTACTCGATCGCAACGTGCGTTCCGTGCATGCTCCGAACCTCGACGAGTGGCTTCGCCGCTGGGACATCCGCGGAGAGGGCGCCGACCCGGAGGCGATCGAACTCTTCCACGCCGCGCCCGGTGGTGTGCGCACGACTGAGGCGTTCAGTTCCACGAACCGCTGGGCGTCGTTGGATACGGATCCCGAGAAGGGATGCATTCGTTCCGTTGAGCATGCCTATACGTCCGACGGCGGCCTGGCCGTCCTCTACGGCAACCTCGCCCCGGACGGTGCGATCGTGAAGACCGCGGGAGTCCCCGAGCACCAGTGGGACTTCACCGGCCGCGCCAAGGTGGCCG
The DNA here is from genome assembly GCA_900199505.1 of Ruaniaceae bacterium KH17. Lineage (GTDB taxonomy): Bacteria > Actinomycetota > Actinomycetes > Actinomycetales > Actinomycetaceae > KH17. The sequence continues at coordinate 13,820 of FZQV01000048.1, forward strand.
AGTCGCAGGACGAGGCCGTCGAGATGATCCTCAGCGGAAAGATCGAGGGCGGGGACGTCGTCGTCGTCCGATATGAGGGCCCGAAGGGTGGGCCGGGCATGCAGGAGATGCTGTATCCCACCTCCTACCTGAAGGGCGTGGGGCTCGGCCCGAAGTGCGCCCTGATCACGGACGGCCGCTTCTCTGGTGGTTCCTCCGGCCTCTCCGTGGGGCACGTCTCGCCCGAGGCCGCGGCTGGCGGGCCGATCGCGCTCGTGGAAGACGGCGATCTGATCCGGTTCTCGATTGCCAACCGTTCCGTGGAGCTACTCGTGGACGAGCAAGAGCTCGCCGAGCGCCGCGCCCGCGCCGAGGAGCGCGGGTTCAGACCCAAGGCGCGCGATCGGAAGGTATCGGACGCGCTACGGATCTTCGCTCAGTTCGCGCTCTCCGCGGACAAGGGCGCCGCCCGCGAGGTCCCGGAATAGGCCACTCATTGAGAGTGTCGTTGGTTGAGGGAAACGAGCGTAGCGAGTGAAGTCGAGACCATGGTTTCGACTCCGGTCTCGGGCCCACGATCAACCAACAAGACGTGGTTTCGACCGCGGCCCGGCGGGTCCTCATTCACCCTTCGCCAGAGAGCTACCCCACGATGTAGTCGAGGGCGCGTGCGCCGGTGTAGATCTGCTGCGGGCGGATGATGCGCTGATCGGGATCGGAGACCTGCTCCTCCCACTGCGCCAGCCAGCCAGCCGTGCGCGGCACGGCGAACATCACGGTGAACATTTCCGGCGGCAGCCCGAGCGCCTCGTAAATGAGCCCCGAGTAGAAATCCACGTTCGGGTAGAGCTTGCGGGAGATGAAGTACTCGTCCTCAAGCGCGATCTTTTCGAGCTCGACGGCGATCCGTAGCAGCGGGTTCACGCCCGTCACCTCGAACACGTCATCCGCCGCGGCCTTGATCACGCGGGCGCGCGGATCGTAGTTCTTGTAGACGCGGTGGCCGAAGCCCATCAGGCGGCCCTTGCCGTTCTTCACGCCTTCGATGAACTCGGGCACGTTGTCCACGGAGTTGATCTCGCGCAGCATCTTCAGCACGGCCTCGTTCGCGCCGCCGTGTGCGGGGCCGAACAGGGCGCCGATTCCCGCTCCAATCGAGGTATACGGATCGTTACCCGCGCTCGCGACCGTCCGGACCGCCGTCGTGGAGCAGTTCTGCTCGTGATCCGCGTGCAGGATGAACAGCACCTCCACGGCCTTCACGAGGCGTGGATCGGCCGCGAACTGGCGCTGCTGCTGCTTGAACATCATCGCCAGGAAGTTCTCAACGAAACCGAGATCGTCGACGGGCTGCACGTACTCGCGGCCGAGCGAGTGGCGGTAGGCGTAGGCGGCGATCGTGGGCATCTTCGCGAGGAGGCGCACGGTGTTCTGGAAGCGGATGTCCGCGTTCGAGATGTCACGCGATTCCGGGTAGAAGGACATCAGCGACGCCACGGCGGCCATTAGCTTGGACATCGGGTGGGCGTCATAACGGAAGGACTTGATGATGTCTTTGACGTTTTCGTGAATGAGGCGGTGGTGGTTGACGTCGTCCACCCAGGCGGTGAGTTCATCGCCCACAGGGACCTGACCACCGAGCAGGAGGTATGCGGTCTCGAGGAACGTGGACTCTTTGGCGAGCTGCTCGATCGGGTAACCGCGATACTCGAGAATCCCGGCGTCGCCGTCAATAAACGTGATTGAGGAGCGGCAGGCGGCGGTGTTCGCGAAACCGGGGTCGTAGGTCATCAATGGCCCTCGGTCCGTCGCAAACTGCTTCAGTTCCGTGGCGCGGATCGTGCCATCGGTGACGGGGAGTTCGGCGGAGACGTCGCCCAAGCGGGCATCGAGAGAAGTCATGACAAAGAATTTACTCCTTTTCAAAGCTCCCGTGACCAATTCGCTCGCCTACCGGACCTTGAGGAACGGAGTGAGAGCGAGCGCGGCCACGGCGAGCGCGGCGGTGACGCCGTACATCAGTGGATAGCCGCCCGCCAGCACGAGCGGCGCGGCTACCACGGGTGCGAGGACCTGGGGGAGCGCCGAGGCGATATTCCCGATGCCGAGCATGGTGGCGCGGGTGGACTCGTCGGGCAGCACGGAGGTGAGCATCGCCAGGTCAACCGCGAGGTACAGCCCCTGCCCGACGCCAAACACGACGCAGGCAGTCACCACCACCCACAGTGGGGGCTGGGTGGCCAGGGTGATCCCGGCGATGATCAGCAGCACGGCCGCGGCACCGCAGAAGACGCGCCGCCGCCCGAGTCGATCGGAGAGGCTGCCACCGATTCCGGCCGCAACCACCGAGATCAGCGCGGCGGCCACCGTGATGATCAGGACCCAGGTGCCCACTCCCTCCGAGGCGACCCCCACGCCGTCGGCCAGATAGTAGTAGAGGTACAGCATGATCAAGGCGTTGACCATGTTCATCAGGATCCGCATCGCCCACACGCCAACGTACGCGCTGGTGGGGCGCAGGCCGTGTAGCGTGATCCCGCGCAGGCTGCCGGTGTCCGCCGCGAGCCGCTCCGTGCTGGCCGCCGGATCGCCCTCGGGCTGAGCGCGGTTGCTGAGCACGATCGCGATCATGAGGAGCGGCACCGCGATCGCGATCGCCACGTAGCCGGCCGGGCCCTCGCCGCTGGCTACGGCCACCGCGGTGCCCACCACGAGGCCGAGGACTTGGGCGATCCCGAACCAGGCGCCCACCAGTCCACGCTGTTCCTCGGGCACGCGGTCCGCCATCATCGCGGCGAGCGCGGCGAAGGGGCCGTTCATGCCGACCTGGACGAGGAGCCAGCCCGCCACCATCCCACCAGGCGATTCAACGGCGGAGAGCACGAGGAGCCCCACGACTCCCACCGCGACTCCGGCGATGAGTACCGGGCTGCGGCCCCAGCGCGGGCGCAAGGTGTCCGAGAGTGCGCCCCACAGCGGGTTGGCGATCATCGCGGCGAGGGCGCCGGCACCGGTCACGGCCGCGAGCAGAGCCTCCTTGGAGGAGTGTCCGATGAGCTCGGCGATACTCTGCGCCTGCGCGGGGAGCAGGATCTGCAACGGGCCGAACCAGCCCGCCCCCACACCGATCAGCGCGCACACCAGCGCGATGATCCAGCGTGTACTCACGCGCGGGCGTGTCTCTTCCTGCATGGCATCCCCCGAGGTTGCGTCATTGCGTGACGACTCTGACTGTATCCCCGCGCGCCCGTCCGTGCGCCACAACCATGCGTGGAGCTTGAGTGAGGCGCACCGGGCCGCGCCTCCCGTCTCACACTTGTGCTGACGGCGGCGCGCGGTGGAACGTTCCAAGCGCACTCAGAACGCGCACCTGGAGCACAAGTCCGGGAGGGGTGGGGCACCCTGTGCTCGCTCGGGCCCCGTAATGTGAGCGTTTCGGCCCTCGCTCCCTTAGGGTGCTTGGCGCTCCGCGCCCGCAACCCCTGCGCTCGCTCGGGACCCGAAACACAAGCGTTTCGGCCCTC
>FZQV01000022.1 GCA_900199505.1 Ruaniaceae bacterium KH17
CCGACGCAACACCTCGTTCTCCATCTCCAACTCCCGGATCCGCTTCAGCGCAGCCATCATCTCGCGGCGCTCGTCAGGATCAGTCGTTGGCGTCAGCCCCTGCGCACGGAATCGGTCATCCCTCACCCACGCCTGCAGCGCGGACTTCGAGATCCCCAGATCCCTACACACCTTCTTCTGGGACACGCCCTGCGCGACCATCGCAACAGCGTCTCGTTTGAACTGCTCGGTATAGATCTTCGGCATGATAGCCATCCTCTCAACACGACCCCCTCACGGGAATCATGCAGTCAAGGACTCAACCAAACCTTCAGCAGACCCGGTTCGACTCATCGAAGAGCTCTTTGATGCGCTCGGCCAGGCCCGTCCGGCACTGCTTTTGGGGACCGGGCGTGCCGCGTCGGTTCAGCCACGCGTAGTAGCCGGCCCGCCCGATCCCGAGGACACGGCACATGAACACGATTGGGAAGAAGGCCTTCTCCTGCTCCATCAGCTGATACTTCTCGATCAGTTCTGCGTCCGGGCGAAGAAGGCCGCGGCTTTTTTCAGGAACTCGTTTTCCATCTTCAACCGCCGGTTCTCTTCTTCGACCGCGGCCAGGCGCGCCGCGTCCACCGGGGACAAAGCCCGCGCTGGTTCCGGGTTCGCTTCTCGGTATTTCCCGACCCAGTTCCCCAGCGTCCCCTCGTTAATCCCCAACTCGCGGGCAACCTCCGCGATTGGGCGAGACGACTCGATCACCAGCTGAACAGACTCTGCCTTGTACTGGGCAGAGAACTTCCTTCTCTTCGATGTAGACACGTGAACATCCTTCCGGCTAAACGCTGTCTACAGAAACGGTGACACCCCAAGACTCCAGTTTGCGATTCCTGGGGAGTACTTGCTACGAAAGGTGCATAGGCCCGTCCCAACTCTAGGTCATAGGATTGCCGCACTGTGTTTGCCCAATTAATACGAGTTGCCCACATATCTGGAGCAGCATGAGCAGTTCCCGACGGTACGCCCACCTCGCTGGGCGCGGCGCGCGACTGATTCTGCGACGCGTCTCAGCTGAATCGACGATCAGGCAGATTCACCGCCGCGAGTCCGCACTCACCACAGAACCAGGGAAGCAGATCGTGACCGCCTTCGGTCGGAGATTCCCTGCCATGCCTGTGGCATACGTCGTCGGCATTGAGTGGCAATCTCAGCTCCTCGAAGAACTCATTCAGCGTCTTGACGAGAGCATCCCAGGTCAGTTCTTCCTCGCAAGCGCGCGCGTGGGCGGAACACCGCGCATCGGAGTCATGAGTGGCTCGTGGGATCGAGTCTCTACCGCTCTCAGTGGCACCGACCTCCTTTCTACTACTCGAACCCAGCTCAGTGCGCTCAACGGATGGGGGCACTTCTCCCCCGTGTCCGATCAGTCCCCAGATGCTCTCTCCTTTGTTGTCTTCGCTCCTGCGTGCAATCGGCCTGGCGAAGCTCACTTTGTCCATGGGCCAGAGACCGGGATCATCCTCGAGAGTTGGGCGGAGCTCGACGGTGAACTGGCACCTACCTCCGGCCGTGGCGCCCCACGGATCAACGCCGGAACCATCAGGCGAATCACTTCAGAGCGCACGCGTGGGCTCGATGCGCCGATGCCCCTCGCGCTACAACAGCCTGACGTCAGCGACGTCACGTTCCCGATCGACGCCGTCTACACCTGGGTGGACGGGAATGACGTGGCATGGCGCGCCGAACGCGACGAGTACCTGAAGCAAGAGAATCCGGAGGCCTTTACCGAGTCCTCCGCCGACCAGAGCCGGTTCGCTGACCACGAGGAGCTCCGCTACTCGCTCCGCTCGATCGAACAATACGCTCCGTGGATCCGACACATCTATCTCGTCACTGCGGGACAACGTCCCTCCTGGCTCGCCGATGAGCACCCCAATCTGACCGTCGTAGACCACCGAGAGATCTTCCCCAGCGATCTGGACGCACTTCCCACCTACAACTCCCATGCGATCGAGTCCGTGATACATCGGATCCCCGGGCTCGCCGAGCACTACCTCTATCTGAATGACGATGTCCTCTTTGCGTCACCCACATCACCGGAGACGTTCTTCGCCGGCAATGGGATCGCGCGCTTTGCGCAGTCACGCGCGCAGATCGCAGACGGCGCACCCGTTGCCGATGAGCCAGCCTCAGACTCCTCTGGCAAGAATGCGCGCGAGCTCGTGCTCGAGGTATGTGGGCGGCGAATGAACCGAAAGCTCTTCCACACGCCCCTGGCACTTCAGCGAGCAGTCGCAGAGGAACTCTGGGACACCTACCCCGAACAGGCAGTTGCGACAGCGCGGGCGCGGTTCCGAACGATCACCGACTATCAGTTCTCCGGGAACCTTCACCTCCACTACGCCTATGCACGCGGAAAGGCAATGATTGGAAGGATCCCCTACCGGTACGTCGACGTGGGTGCCACGACCGCGGAGGTCGAGTTGCAGCGGCTCTATGACGCCCGGCATGGCATCCGCGTGTACTGCCTCAACGAGGCGTCTTCAGGCCTCACACCTGAGCAAATCGAAGGGACCATGCGACCATTCCTCGAGCGTATGCATCCGAACGTCTCTTCGTTTGAAAGGCGCTAGGCGATGAGCCCATCGTTCCTGCCGCCGTCCCTGCGGCGCCAGCTCGCCGCGTTCAAGCGCGGCGATACCCTTCGTGACGTGATTCGGGCGCGGCGCGATCTCGTCAAGACTCCACCCGAGGCTTCCGAAGCCGGCCCAGCATTCCGCCCCCTCCTTGCGAGCACTTCCGGCCCACACTCTCTCCACCAGATCCGCGCCGATGCAATCATGCGCGCCACGGAAGCGCTGATCTCTCATGACGTCCCATTCCACCGGATCTTCAGAGGTCGGGACCGAGACGTTGTCCTCGTTGTCCACGAGGAGATCTTTCCGACAGCATGCGAGGTCATTGAAGGTTCGGCGCCAAGTGAGACGTGGCACCTGACTCGCCCATCCTCACACACAGCCATCTTCTTGCACGCCGCTGCCGACCTCTCTGGACACCTCATCGCGGACTCCGCTCAAGGGGTCCGGATCGAAGGATGGCGCGCAGTCACGGATCTACACCGCCCCGATGACGGAGAGTATCCGGAGGGAGCACTCGTTCCGCCGGCGCCCGGCCCCTACTCGGTGCCCTTTATCGCTCCCGACGGGACCGAAACGACGTCCGACGCCTTCACGTTCACCGAACCGATCGACGTCGTCTATACGTGGGTAGACAACTCCGATCCGGATTGGCGCGCCCGCTATGCACGTGCTCTGGGCGAGGAATCGGACCAACTCCACGCCGGGGCGACAGACCCGGTGCGCTTCACCTCCTTCGATGAGCTTCGCTACTCGTTACGCTCCGTCCTTACGTATGCGGACTGGGTGCGGAACATCTACATCGTCACCGATGGGCAGGTCCCCGAGTGGCTCGACACCTCTCACTCGCGGATCAAGATGGTAGACCACCTCCAAATCCTCGATGCGCCGGTCTTCAACTCCCACGCTATCGAGTCCCGCCTGCACCGGATTCCGGGGCTCTCCGAGCACTACCTCTACCTGAATGACGACGTGTTCTTTGGTAACGAGGTGTTCCCTGAAGACTTCTTCGCTTCTCCCACCGTTCACTACTTCGCGCCGTCCTATCAGGCGCTGGATGATCGGCCCGCAGAGCCTGCCGATCCGCCGATCATGGCTGCGGCGAAGAACGGCCGCGACCTGCTCGAATCTGCCTTCGGGAAACGTGTCCACTTCAAGATGGAGCATACGGTCCATCCGCAGCAGAGGAGCGTCATCACCGCGCTCGAAGCTCAGTTCCCGCAAGAGTTCGAGCGCGTGGGGCACTCGGCGCTGCGGCACTATCAAGACATCTCCGTGGCCTCCTCACTTAGCCACTGGTACGGGTTCCTCACCGGCCGTGCGATCCCGCGTGCCGTACCTGTGTTCTATACGAACCTCACGCGTTCCGATGCGCCCCAGCAACTGGATGCGTTGTACTCACTACGCCGATACTCAACGTTCTGCCTCAACTTCGAGCGCGGCGACGGCGACTGGGAGTCCGCGGCGGACGAGATGGTCTCGTTCCTGAAGAAGTACTTTCCATACGCAGCCCCGTGGGAACGAGCGACCAATGACTCTCCCCAACATGCTCAATAACGCATCGACCACCGACGGGCATATACCTGGAGCACATGGCGTTGAAGATAGCGTGAGCAGAAGTCATCCCCAAGCAGAATGCCCCATCCGGCCCGGCGATCCCTGCAGCCTCTGCTTCCCCGGCGCAGACGGTCCGGAAAACTGTGGGCTCGTCTACCTCGTTCAAGACGATCCCGAGATGGCCGCCACGCTCAATCAGGAACGCGCCAAGTTCAATCGCGCTCAGCGGCTCGCGAAACAGGCCGACTTCCAGCCCGCCTCAGGGCACCCTCTAGCCAGCTAGATGAACTGGCAGTCGGCGCCCACGGCATCATAGGTCCGGGCCGCGCGGCGGTCTCCTGTGACAAGCACGCAAGCATGGCGAGCGGCAGTGACACCGATCATGCCGTCGTATGCAGCACCACCTGAGATCCCAAGCGCGGCTAATCTCGGAATGAGTTCAAGCTGCTCACCAGCACTGAGCCCGATCGTCTCTCGTCTGAGTGCAGCGATCGCAGCAGCCGCCAGATCTGGTGCCACACGTTGGCGAACGGGGAGCCGAGTGAGCACACTGTAGGTTTCCATCGCCACGTGCGCCGGAATCACCGTCACATCGGAAAACGCAGCCGCCGCCGACTCGTGCTTCTCATGCCACGTCACCAGAGTTGGCACAAGGATGCTCGTATCGCACGCGCGTTTCATCGGCGAATCGACTCGAGTGTGGCACGAACAGCGGCATCGTCGAGCGGCTCAACATCCTCATCCGGGACAATCCGCGGAGACTCACCACTGGTATCCAAGTGTGCGCGGATGGGTGCGAACTCGATGACGATCGCGCCATCGGTGTAACTCATGTCTACCTTGGCTCCCGGGCGCAAGCCCATCGCATCGCGAAGCGCCTTCGGAATGACGAGGCGACCGGCAGAATCAATGGCAGTACTCATGGCAGGAGAATACCATTTAGCGGCCCATCTGGGAACCTTCGAGTTCTTCCGGCAACTCTTCGACCGACTCCCGCGCCGTTCACTGAGTGTTCAACCGGGGTGCCTACCGTAGGCTTGTTACGTCGTTCAAAGGATGGGAGCCATACCCGTGGTTGATCTTGTAGTTGTGGGTTCTGGGCTGTTCGGGCTCACGATTGCCGAGCGTGCTGCGAACGAGCTGGGGCTGAGGGTTGCCGTGGTGGAGAAGCGGCATCACATTGGTGGCAACGCGTACTCGGAGGCCGAGCCGACGACGGGGATTGAGGTCCACCGTTACGGGGCGCATCTCTTCCACACGTCGAATGAGAAGGTCTGGGAGTACGTGAACCGTTTCACGTCCTTCACCGATTACCAGCACCGCGTCTACACGCATCACAACGGCCAGGTGTTCCCGATGCCGATTAACCTCGGCACGATCAACCAGTTCTTCCAAGCGGCCTACTCCCCGGCTGAGGCGCGTGCGCTGATCGCCGAGCAGGCCGGCGAGTTCGCTGGTGCGGATCCGGAGAATCTGAATGACAAGGGGATCTCGCTGATTGGGCGGCCGTTGTATGAGGCGTTCATTAAGCACTACACGGCTAAGCAGTGGCAGACCGACCCGCGTGATCTGCCCGCTTCGATCATCACGCGCCTGCCGGTGCGCTACACGTACAACAACCGCTACTTCAACGACACCTATGAGGGTCTACCGACCAACGGTTACACCGCGTGGCTGGAGAACGTGGCCGATCATCCGAACATCGAGGTTCACCTCAACACGGACTATCTCGCGGACGGTCACGAGTTCTCCCGCTCAAACGTGCGCGGGAACGTGCCGGTGGTCTACACCGGGCCACTGGACGCCTACTTCGACAACCATGCCGGTGACCTTGGCTGGCGCACCGTGGATCTCGAGCAGGAGGTACTACCGATCGAGGACTTCCAGGGAGCCCCGGTGATCAACTACCCGGACCCGGATGTGGCCTTCACTCGTATCCTTGAGTTCCGCCACTTCCACCCCGAGCGGGATTACACCCGTGAGGCCACCGTGATCATGCGTGAGTACTCGCGCTTCGCCGAGACCGGCGACGAGCCGTATTACCCGATCAACACTGCTGAAGACCGCGAAAAGCTCCTCGCCTACCGTGAACTCTCCGAGCAAGAGCCAGGCACCTTCTTCGGGGGGCCCCTGGGGACCTACCAGTACCTCGACATGCACATGGCGATCGCCTCAGCCCTGACCATGTTCAACAACGAACTCACGCCGAGATTCCCTGGGAGTCGTTAGCACGGGCCGCGTCTCGGCTCCATGCGCTGAACGCCAAGCACCGCATCCGCATGCAACGAGCGTAACGAGCGCCCAGGAAGGGAGTGGGCGGGTTCACACTGTCGGGTCCGTAGTGGCTACGCGGCGTTCACCCCGATTTCACCTCGGATCCGTAACGTCGAAACGTGCCTCATGTACTCGAAGAAACAGGCCGGGAAACGATCCCGCAGAAGACCTACGACGTAGCCCTCCTCGGGTGGTGGTACGGAAAGAACTACGGCTCCATTCTCACCTACTACGGCCTGCACCAAGCGATCACCGACCTCGGCCACTCAGTACTCATGGTGCACGAACCGCTCGGCTACAACGGTTACCGCGTGGACTGGCCGGACGACATCATCTCCCTCAAGTTCGCCCGCCGAGTGGGCTACGACTACACCGAGCAGGCCCACTTCTCCAAGCTCGCAAGCCTGAACAACGTTGCCCGCACCTTCGTCGTCGGAAGCGACCAACTGTGGAACCCGCTAATCGGCCGGGTGAACGACGATCTGTTCCTCGACTTCGTAGCACCCGATCGTTCCCGCGTTTCCTACGGCACCTCGTTCGGCAACCGCGGCACTGACAAATTCTCCGCCCCATTCGTGATCAAGCACGCTCCCAACCTGCAGCAGTTCAAGGCAGTTTCCGTGCGTGAGAGCTACGCGATCGACACGGCGAGAGAGATCTTCGGTGTCAATGCGTCGCTCGTCGTCGATCCTGTGTTCCTCCTCCCGAGGAATCACTATGAGAACCTGGCATCGCGAGCAACGGTAGCGCCCAGTGGCGCGTATCTGGCAGTCTTCCTACTCGACCCCACGGCGGAGAAGAAGGCCGCGGCCCAGGCAATCGCCGATAAGCTCAACTTCGAGAAGATCCTCGTGATTCCTAACCCTGACAACGGGCGGGACACCGTCACATCCCTCTTCGCAGACGATCCCAGAGCCGAGATCCTCGCTGAGGACTCGCCCGAGAACTTCTTGCGCGCCTATCGTGATTCCGGCTACGTGGTCACAGATAGCTTCCATGGCTCGGCATTTGCCACAATCTTCGAGAAGCCCTTCTCCTCGATCTACAACACGAAACGCGGCGCGGATCGGTTCCAGTACCTGATGGATTCGCTCGGGTTCGGCGAAAGCCGACGCGTGTTTGAGACCGATTCGGCGCAGGTGATCGCCGCGAACCCAAACGTGAGCCGAGACATCGACTTCACGACGGCACGTGCTTACATCGAGAGTGGCCGGGCATCATCGATGGATTGGCTCGCACATGCGCTCGATCCCACCACCACGGGGACCGCAGCACTCCCACCCGAGCAGCGGCCCACGCTGCCAACCGGCACCGCACGCGCGCCGCAGAGCTTCGACCTGATCGCGCCCACGTTCACTGCAAGCACCGAGTCATGGCGTATATCACCAAGGCAGAAGAACACGCGACTCAGAGTGATGCGCGGCGGAGCCATCCTTGGAAACCTCGTGTGGACGGATCTCCCGGAGGCACTCCGGCGCGGTGCCACCTACGAGTTGAAGCTCGACTGGACGCCCACCACGACTACCCGCGCAATCAACCTTCACTTCCGCAATCCTGAGACAGGTAGATTCCGTGTCATCGGCAAGATAGAGATGCCGGAACGCACTGGCACGGCACGGACGGACACGGTCATCTTCCGGGCCCCGGAAGCTGGTCTCAGCCAGTTCATGCTTGGTGCCATCCACTTCGAGGGCCGCCGAGGTGGCGCCGAGATCCGCCGCATCATCGTGAACGAACTACCCGCAGGCACGGCGACACCTGCTCCCAGGGCGAATGCCACTCCCGCGAAGGGCTTCGCCGGCGAAGCCCACGCGCTCAACCGTGCGGACGCCGAGCGGCAGATCCGTTCCTTCAACCACGCCCGCTCAGCCGATGGCGATGCGGGGGCTCGAGCCCGCATGATCTTCCACGCTCACGCAATCGAGAAGGGCCTGAGCCGCTCCAACTTCCGCGCGGGATTCGGGAAGATCGCTGTTCCCGGGCTCGCCAAGGAGATGAATGCCTGGCTTGCGGCCGGACGCGACACCGAGGATAGCTTCCTGCAGAGTTCCGCCGCCGTCATGAAGACCTACTTCGATCGTCACGCGACGCTGAAGAAGGACGTCTCGGAGTATCGCAAGCTCTTCAGCCCTGCGGCACGCGACCTGATTGATAACTGCACACACCACGAAGGCGGCGTTCTACCCGCCTCGCAAATCCGTGAGATCCCCGGTGCTGGCGAGAGTGATCGCAGCTTCATGGAGGTGATGTACGGGCGCCGAAGCGTCCGCGAGTTCACGCGCGAACCAGTCAGTGACGAACAGATTGCGCGCGCCGTGCAGATCGCCATGCAGGCGCCATCGGTATGCAACCGCCAAGGTGCACGAGTCCACCAGTTTGAGGATCCTCAGATCATTAAGGCTGTGCTCGAGATTCAGGGTGGCTTCAGCGGATACCAGATGCCGCCACGGCTCTTGCTCATCACGGCAGATCTCGACGCATTCCTCTTCGCGCCCGAGCGCAACCAGCCGTTCGTTGACGGCGGTCTCTTCATGATGTCGCTCCTCCTTGGCCTCACGCATGTGGGCCTCGGATCGTGCTCCCTCAACACCGCGATGGGAACCAAGAAGGAGAACGCAGTCCGCGAAATCATTAGCATCCCCGATCACGAAGTATTCATCTGCTTCGTGGCCGTGGGGCACTACGAGCAATCGGTCCTCGTTCCGAGATCTAAGCGCACTGACCTCGAGCAGGTCCTCGTGCGCCACAGGAAGGGCTGAGATGACTGCACCCATCACCGACATCAGCACGCACAGCGACACACTCGAGATCTCCCCTCGACCCACCGGCTACGCCCTGCAACACGCAATCTGGCCCGAGCCCGGAATCTCCACCGAGACCGATCCGCATCTCGAAGTAGCCGGTCCAGTCAGCATCTCGCTCAGTGGTGGCGGAGCGGACTTTGGGCCCGGAGGTAGCATCTCGACGGGAACCTACTACAATCTCCTCAACCTCGGAAAGTGGCGCACGAACGCCGGAGATCTGCCGCTCGAGCTACAGCTCACCGGCCAAGGGCGTTTCGCACTCTCGATTTACCTTGCGAGCCCGAACAAGTCCTGGCACCAAGTCTTCAGCGAGACCATCGAGCTCGACGGCACCCTTCGCCAGCCCATCGATACCAGCGCCGTCACGAACTCCGCGGCCGTCCTCTTCTTCTCGCTCACCGCACTCACCGATGGGCGACTCGATGACTTTGCCTGGCTGACCACCGCACCGCCACGCACCACTCCCACACTTACGCTCGCCGTCACCACGTTTCGCCGTGAGAACGAGGTGGCGCGCACCGCCGAGAGATTCCGCCGGTTCCGGGCCACCTCTCCACTTCGCGAACACATCCAGATGGTCATTGTGGACAACGGCGGGACCGCGACACTTGAGGACGGAGACGGCGTCGCCGTGATCCCCAACGAGAACCTCGGTGGTTCCGGCGGATTCGCGCGCGGCCTCATCGCCGCCCGCGAATCCGGCGCAACCCACTGCCTCTTCATGGATGACGACGCATCCATCCAGATGGAAGCCATCACCCGCACCTGGACATTCCTCGCGTACGCCCAAGATCCGCGCACCGCCGTAGCTGGCGCCATGATCAACGCCTCGCACCGCTGGCAGATCTGGGAGAACGGTGCCAGATTCGACCTCGGCTGCAAAGCGCTCTACCACGGACTCGACCTGCGTGACCGTGAGCAAGTACTAAGAATGGAGTTTGAGACAACATCTACGGCACCTAGCGACACTTACGCCGGCTGGTGGTTCTTCGCGTTCCCCATCGCACAGGTGAAGCACATGCCGTTCCCCTTCTTCGTGCGGGGCGACGATGTGAGCTTCTCCCTCGTCAACGACTTCAACACGGTCACACTGCCCGGTGTCGCCTCGGTGCAGGAGAACTTCACGGACAAGGCCTCCCCGCAGACGTGGTACCTCGACTTCCGCAGCCACCTCGCACACTATCTCAGCGGCGTAGCGCGCCACCACTCCTGGCGCGAACTGCGCCCCATGTTGATGAGCTTCTACTCACGCAACGCGCTCCGGTTCCACTATGACACCCTCGCCGCAGTCAACCTCGCACTGGAGGACGTCATGGAAGGGCCCGAGTTCTTCGACAAGAACGCAGACATGGCTCAGCGCCGCGCAGACGTGAAGAACCTGACGGCTACGGAGGCATGGCAACCGATCACATCGCCACCACGAGAGGATCTCAGCGACTTCTCACGCCCGGTGCGCCTGATCTGGCGGGCCAGCGTCAACGGACACCTCATGCCTTTCGGCAAGAGTTCACGACGCGTGGTCCCCTCGATCCACCGCGATACCTTTCCACTGGTCTACGGCGCAACGGAGATCACCTATCTCAATGCCGACGGCGACAAGGCCTACACGGTCCAGCGGGATCGGAAGCGCTTCGCGCGGGAAACCACGAGATTCTGGAGGAACACGCGGAGGCTGCAGCGGAACTACGTGAAGCTCCAGAAGGAATGGCAGCGCGGCTACGCCGAGATGACCTCGACCGAGTACTGGGAAGCCAAACTCAACCTCAATCGGTGAAAGTGGCGCGGTAGGCGCGGCGGCGGATCGCCGTCGGAATCAGCCGATACCCACATCGCACCGCCACATTCCGCAAGAACTCGCCAGTGCCCACAAAGCCAATCTCCCGTAGCTTCCGCTGCAGCGCCCATTCAGAGCGCAGCATCTCGAGCCCACCACGCCGGTGATACGCACCCGCATCTACGCGATAGTGCACGAGCACCTCGGGCAGATTCGCCACGCGCGCCCCCGCCTGAAGCATGCGTGCGAACAGCCAGTAGTCCTCCATCTTGTTTAGGTGCTGATACCCACCAGCGGCCGCCACCGCAGATCTCCGATACACAACCGAGGGGTGATTGAATGGGTCCCGAAACGCGGCGCCCGCAAGAATCTCCTCCTGAGTGAGCGGCATCGGCCGAATGGCCCCCATCCCCCGCTCGGAGTCGAGCTCCTGAATCGCCGAGCCCACCAGGTCGAGCCCGTCCTCCACCAGCGCGGGAACCTGCAGAGCGAATCGCTCCGGCACGGAGATGTCATCCGCGTCAGCCCGCCCGACGACGTCGTACTGGCAGGCAGCCAATCCTGCCTCAAGCGCTCGGGCAAGTCCCATATTTTCCGGCAGCCGCACGATGTTCGTGGGGACACCGCCGGTCAGATCGTCGATCCCGCGCAGCAGCGCATCGACCTCGTCCGAGACCGGGCCATCGCACACGATCACCAGCTCGGTTGGCCGCAAGGTCTGGTCCGCCGTCACCGATCGCACCGACTCTGCAAAGTGCTCGGCCTGGTCCCCCAGATACACCGGCAAGAGCACGGAGAACTCGCTCACGCGAACTCCTTCACGGCGGCCTCAATCGCCGTGCCCGCGAAGACCTCGGCATTGCTCCGCGGCGCCGCCTTGGCATCCGCGAGTGCTCTTCGCGCCAACCCCACGAGTTCGCCGCGTTCCGGCGACCGCACCAATAGGCTCACCCAACGCAACGCGGTGCGGCCACCGTAGAGGGTCTTCTCCAGGCCGCTTAGCGCGCCGGAACGCCGGAACAGCCACGCCTTGTTCCGCACCTCGTTGTAGAAGCGCGACCCCGGGTTGAACGCCGAGCCGCCGAACTCCTTCGTGGCATGCAGTACGCGGCTCTCGCGCACATACAGCCCCACGCGGTTCCTCAGGATGCGGGATGTGTACTCGAAGTCGTCGTTCCACAGGAAGTAATCGGCGATCGGCAGCCCGTCCTCACGTACGGCCCGCGCATCGATCAGGATCGAGACGAACGAGGCCGAACGAATCTGCACCGCGCCCACGGCCGCCGCATGCTCGCGCAGTTCACGGCTCACGCCCGGCCGCTCACGTGGCGCGTTCATTGGGTGCTCACACCCGTCATGCCACACCGCCTGCGAGGCACAAATCGCCACGTCTCCAGGGTAGGCATCCCGCGCCGCAAGGAGCGCTTCGAGAGCGCCCGGCTGCGGAATCGTGTCATCGTCCATGATCCACACGGCTTCGGCGCCGTGCTCCGCCACGGCCACCGCGATCCCCGCCGCGAAACCTCCCGCGCCACCGGTGTTAGTGGGGAGCGTGATCACGTGCGGCGCGAGAGCGTGTGCCCGGGCGAGCTCCCCTGAACCGTCAGTCGACGCGTTGTCGATCACCACAACGCCGTCGGGCCGAACCGACTGAGCCAGAAGCCCATCGAGGGTTTGGCTCAGTAGCTCGCGCCGGTTGTAGGCAACCACCACCGCGACGACGCCGCTCGGGCCGGCCGGATAACTCATGTTCCCAGGCTATCCGACCAGCCAGCGGTCATGCGCTCAGGCGAGCGCGCGGCGGCGCTTCCACCAGATGAAGCCCGAGCCGGCACCCAGCAGGGCGAGTGCCGTCAGCACCAACGGGAGCGGCTCAGCACCGGTTCCGGGAGTGTTGCCACCGCCGGGGCTACTGGTACCACCATTACCACCCGGGCTCGGCGTGCCACTACCGTTGTCACCCGGATCGCCACCAGGATCGGTAGCGGCGGCAACCTTCAGGACGTAGGTGGCCTTGCTTGATCCCGTGAACGTGAGCATGCCATCCGCCCAGGATGACGGCACAGGCTGCAGCGAGCCATCCTCCAGCTTCAGGTACACTTTGGTGCCCTCTTCGGCTGGGATCGTGATCACGGCGGTGCGTGCGGAGAACTCCTCCTTGTTGCTGATTGTGAGCGTGCCCGGCTTGCCCGGCGCAGCCGCCACCAGGGTGGCAGTCAGCTTGTCATCGGAACGGAAGGTGCTCGTTGCCGTCACATCGCCGTCCGTCAGCGTCACCTGCTTCAGCGTCACGTTCACCGTGACCTCGTGCTCAGTGCGCTGCCCTGCGGAGTCCGTGGCGATCACGATCACCGTGTTCTCGCCCTCACCAATGACGGTGAGCGGCGCGAGTTCCAGTGATGGCTCTGCATCCGGATCGTCATCCGAGGCGGTGAACTCGGCGAGCACACGCGCGGCGAGCGCATCCTGATCGGCCAGTAGCTCGCGGTAGACCTCGAGGTCCACCTCATCCGGGCCGTCGATTACCGGGGCGTGGTCGACCATGAAGACATATGTCTCAGCGGTCGAATGCCCCACCACGTCCGTCGAAACGGCAACCAGGGTGTGCTGGCCAAACGCCAGCTCCACGGTCGAGATCGAGGTCGAGTACTCGGTGTCGAAGTCGAGCTCCGGCGCCTCCGGCTCCCCGTGACGCAGATCCACCAGCGCGTCCTCAATCTGCTGCTCCACGAGGGCCGGGGCGGACTGCGAGTCCACCTCGTCCCCATCGAGTAGCACCGTCAGAGACGCCAACTGATCGTCGGTTGCCGTCACTTCGATCGTCGATGCGTTGCCTGCACGAAGGAGCGGGTTACCGCCCGAGATCTCGATCTCAGGTGCAACCTGATCGAGCACCACAGGGACGAGGCCCGCAAGGGCGTTCCCGTTGGCGTCGTTGAGCGTCAGGAGCAGCGTATCGCCGTTCGCCACCGTGAGATCAGTGGAGAAGTCACGCTGGTTCGAGTCCGGACCCAGGCCACTATTGTGGAAGAGATCCAACACTGCGGAGTTGTTCAGTCTGAGAGTGTAGCCCCAGCCGTCATCCGAGGCCGTGCCCGCGAAGGTTACCTGCTCCTCATCGGTGATGAGCGCACCAGCCCTGAGCGTTGGCTCGTCAAACGTGATGGTGGGCGCCACAACGTCGAAGTAGAACGTGATGGCCTGATCGATCATCACCTCGCCGTCAGCAGCAGTCACCACGATGCGGAAATCGTTCTCGCCCGTCCCTGCCATCGGCAGTGTGGCCTCAAACTCGCCCCAACCGGAGTCGATCGTTGCGGCGATCGGCTCCGGCTGAGTCAGCGAGCCATCGTCAGTGGCACGCGAACCCGGGGTAAACACGATCGAGGACACCGGATCATCGATTTCGCCGTACACGGTGAACTCGGTGCCATCCTCGCTGATGTCCGGATGATCGCCCTCGACGAAGCACGCGCTCAGGCCAATGCAGTCGACGTTCGTGATGTACGGCTCCCACCACCAATCACTTCCGGCGTTATGCTCACGGCCAGCGATCAGGAGAGATTCGTAATCGAAGTTAGCGCCATCGGAGAACTCGAGAGACACGTAGTAATCGTCATCCCACGGCTCGTAGTCGTGGTCGAACGATCCATTCGGAGCAATGTAAATCTCTTCGCCGTCGACGTAGAGGGATAGTTCGGCATCGTCACGCTCATCGCGGAGGGTACCGGCGATCGTTACGGTGCCGTCGTCGTTGAGATCGAGTTCACCGTCAGAGTTGAGGCTCGTGATATCAAGCACCGGCGGGGTGCCGTCATACACAACAACAAGAGTCTTCGTGTCGATCTCATCGCCGGCGGCGTTGTATGCCACGATCTCGATTTGCTGAGAGCCCTCTGTGAGCGTGTGAAGGGCATAGAAGCGACCGTCCTCGACCTCTACCTCGTCACCTTCCACGGTGACCCATGCAACGTCATCGGACGCGAAGCCCTCAAGGTGCAGATCGCCCGCAACCGTGTACGGACCGAACTCGCCAAGGACGCCGGAGGTGATCTCATCCTCACCGAGGACTGCGATGCCCGAAGCCAGAGACTTCGCAGCCGTGGCCTCGTTCAATGCGTTGTCATACGCCACCACAATAAGGAATGGCGAGGTGGCACCCGCGGGCAGAGTGATCTCCCATGTGTTCTCATCCACCTGTGTGACGTCGTCGACGGCGATCCCGCCGGCCAGTTCCACATCGATTTCCTCGTAGACGCCGGAGCCGCCGCCCTCATCCGTTACTGTCACGGTGAGCACGCCATCCTCATCCACGTCACCGAGCTCGATGACAGGGGCCACCGTGTCGATGCCGAACGGAAGCTCGTACTCCTGCCAGTCGAAATCGGCCGAGAGGCGAGCCTTGATGACATAGGAGTACTCGCCGTCGGGGACGATCGTGAAGTCTCCCGCCTGAGCATCCCAGACGGTACCGTCAAAGGCGTAGCCGAGGGCCACGTTCGTCGGCTCCTGCTCGGGGTTAGCGATGTCTGCCAAGTGGGTGCGCGGGAGCTCCTGCTCCGCACCAATCTTGGTCACCACGTTCCCTGCCGCATCGCGAATCTCGTACTCCATGTCAGATGCATTGCGGAGTTGGAAGATGCTCGGGAAAACGGCATCGAATAGCTCGTCGCCGTTCGGCGAGATCCAGACGTATTCATCCAGCTCACTGCCCAGAACTGCGGCGCCGTAGATGTCCGTGACCAGCTCGGTGGTGCGCAACGAGATCGGGTTATCCGGGTCAATGTCATCACTGAACCAGAAGAACTCCTCGTATGGCTCCTGGACGATCGGCTCCTCATTCCAGTCACCCTTTAAGCCGAGGTATGGAACGGCGAGATCGGGTGCCCCTGCCGTGGTGGACTCGAGACGTGCCCAACCTTGGAGGAATCCTTCATCACCCACGCTCGGGTCGAGCGTGAAGGTCACCGTGGCGGTGCCATTGGCTGGAACCGTGACCGTGTTCTTGTTCGCCGTCAGGGTGGCGTCCGAGAGGAAGCCCACGTACCACCAGTCCTCGTTCTCATCATCCGTGAGAACCTGCTGTGCGGGAACGTCGTAAGTGACGGCACTCGAGCCGTAGTTTGTGAGCAGGACCTCGATCGAACTCGGCTCGTTGACTTCGTGCAGCGCCACCGAGGGATAGCCATCGACAGTCGCGATGACGTTCGTCTCGAGTGCACGGTCCACGCGGCCGAGGCCCGCACCGATCTGGCGAGGCGGGAACGGCACGCCATTCTCATCGACAAGGATCTCTGCGGTGTTCATCAGCGCGATCTCGGTGAGCCCGATCAGCTCGGACTGCGGCCTGCCCTCGAATCGCTCCTTGAAGTCTTCCAGCATCAACGCGGACATCCCGGACACGTTAGGGGCCGCCATCGAGGTACCGGACATTGATCCGTATGAGTTGTTGTTCAGCGTCGAGTACACCTGGCCACCGATACCGGCGATCTGCGGCTTGAACTCGAGGCCCGGGGTGGGGCCCCACGATGTGAAGCTCGATGGAGTGAGCGCAGCATCGTTCGGTTCGAAGACCGGCTCCTGCGCGAAACGGATCGTCGCGGAGCCGTTCTCCTCAATCAGGCTCAGCAGGTGTGACCCTGCCGCGTTGCCGAAGAACACCGAGGGGATCGACACTTCGTCCGTCCCTGCCATGTTGATCAGCTCTTCGCCGCCGTCCGCGTGGTTGAAGACAATCGCGCCGGCGGCGCCCGCAGCCTCGGCGTTCGCAAGCTTGTCGGCGAAACCGATCTCGCCGCGCTCGATCAACGCGACCTTGCCTTCGAAGTCACCCACGAAATCCTCCGGGTAGCCGAGACCGGCGTCCAGAACCTCGTAGGTAGTGCCGTCGAACGCCGGGCCGCTCTGGGGGTTGTAGGTCACGCCGTCGGCCTCGTCGTTGATGAACGCGTACTTGACCATTCCGTAAGTGTTCTCGATTGAGGCAACCGTGAACGCGGACTCTTGCGAGCCAGGAGCCCCCACCACGCCGTCGTCGAAGAAGCCGAGGTAGTCATCGTTCTCACCGGTGGCCGAGAAGTTCAGGCCCTCGTTACCCGCGGAGACCACGGTCAACACGCCCGCTTCACGAGCCTTCGCCATCGCCCGGTAGGTGCCATCCGATGCGTAGTTCATACCATTGGTGGAGCCGAGCGACATGTTGATGACGTCCGCACCCATTTTCACGGAGTCCTCAATCGCCGCGATGATATCCGAATCGTAGGCCCAGCCGCTGCCGTCGTTGGAGAAGACCTTCATCGCGAGTAGCTGCGCGTTCGGGGCCACGCCGTCGACGCGTCCGGCCTCGGCCGCGGTGGCGTCACCCACAGAGCCGTTAGCACCCACGATTCCCGCCACATGCATCCCGTGCTGGGAGGACGTCGTGTCCTTCACGACGGAGTTCTCATCGATGTAGTTGTAGCCGTTCGGCACCTTGCACGTGAAGCCCGGCTTCGGCTGTAGCTTGACGTCCGGCCCACAGCTGCTCGCAGTCTCGGAGTCCAGTCGCATGTCCTGGTGCTCGATGTCAATGCCGGTATCGACGATCGCGACCACCGTGCCGGTACCGTCCACACCGAAGTCTTCGTAGGCTGCGGGAACGCCCTGCAGCTCGCGCGCGGTGTTCTCCGTTGTCTCGTACAGGCGTTCCCTGCGCACCGACTCGACTCGCGAATCCTTGGAGAGCTCGAGCAGCTTATCCGCGGGAACGCTCGCCGAGAAGCCGTTCACGAGGTAACCGAATTGGCGGCGAATCTCAACACCGTACTTCGACTTCCAGTCCTGCAGGATCGGTGCCTGACCTTTGATGTTGCTCGACTCCGCCGATGCCGAGGGTGTCGTGGGCTGGTTCTTCAGGATGACAACCACGTCAACCTTCAGGTCCACCTGCTCCCCCAGTTCGACATCCTCGCGCGAGGGAATGGGCTCGGGAGGACGCGCAGCGAATGCGGGGGTAGCGAGGGCGGTAGCGAGCGCAGTCGCAGCGATTGCCACACCCACTCCCCGAAAGTGCTTAGCAACCACGAACTTCTCCTTTAGGGGTTCATCTCGTCTCTGAGTCGACATCTCTGAGTGCATCCACTCAACTCCCCTCTCGATGACTTTTGTGCGCCGTGTCACAATGTGGACGCGTGGCGGTTCCCAGGCTCGTAGGCGAGAGGCACCTTGATCCGCCCGGCGTGTATGACTTCACAGCAAAACAAAGGTGAAAGTTCTGTAAAATCGAGTCCGTGACTTCTTCCCAGGGTGGGCGGCATACGCCGTCCGGCCACCAAACAGCGCGGCACCGGTCGCGCGCGCCGCGCGTCAGCCGGCTCAGGCGTGCCACCGCGCTCGTGTTGACGTTCCTGCTCGCGTTCGCCACCTCGGGAGGTGCGCTCGCCTACAACCGCTTCCAGAGCAACATCGATACGCACGATATCGGTGATCTCCTCGGCACCGATCGACCCACCGTCTCGGAGGACGTCGAGACCGCCGACGACGCGCACGCCGGCCAGACCCTCAACCTCCTCTTCATGGGAACGGACTCGCGTGAGGGTGACAACGCGGAGCTCGACGGTTCCGGCACCACCACGGGCATGCGCGCGGATACGACCCTGCTCGTACAAGTACCCGCAGATCGGAAGGGCCTAACCGTCGTCTCGATCCCTCGTGACACGCTCGTGGACATACCGGCCTGCACCCGCCCGGACGGGACGGAGTCGTCTCCGCAGTCCCAGGCCATGTTCAACTCGGCGTTCAACACGGGATCCGGCGGCACCTCCGTGGCGCACGGCGCGGCCTGCACAATCAAGACCGTTGAAGCACTGACCGGCGTACTGATTGACGACTTCGTGGTGGTGGACTTCGCAGGATTCATCGGCCTCATCGACGCGCTCGACGGAATCCCCATGTACGTTGAAGAGGACATCACCAGCAAAGAGGCGCAGCTCGAGCTGACCGCTGGCTGCCAAATCCTCAACGGCGAAGACGCGCTCGGCTTTGCTCGCGTCCGCAAGGGCGTCAGCGATGGCTCGGATATCGCGCGCATTGGACGCCAGCAGGACCTCCTGATGGCCGTGATCGAGGACGCGCTCTCCTCACGCGTTCTCACCAACCCCGCCATGCTCTACGAAGTGGCGGACGCCGCGACACAGACGATCACCACCGGGCGTGACATCGGAAACCTAACGACCATCGTGGGACTCGCCTACTCGATGCGAAACGTGGACCTCGACCAGATCCAGTTCATCACGATGCCCTTCGACTGGGCCGGCGATCGCGTGGTACCGAGCCCGCTCTACGCCGAAGACGTGTGGCAGGCACTACGCACCCGGCAGCCCGTGGATCCGCGGCTCTCCGGTGTGGGCTGGGAGATCACCGAGCAGCTCGCGAAGGATGAGGCGGCAGAACAGGCAACCGACGAGCCGACGGACGATGCGACCGACGATCCCACGTCGGAGCCAACAACCGCGCCCACGGACAACGCCACCGATATTCCCACGATCGCGCCCACTGACGAGGCCACCGGCGACGAGAACGTCTGCACACGGGAAACCGCACGATCCTAGGACCACCGATCTATACTCGACATGTAGTGCCCAATTAAGAAAGCTCCGCCAAGCCGTGCCAACCCCTCTCACCATCGTCCAGCCGCCGCGCAATCGCAACGTTTCGTGTGCGTACCTCGTGAACCTCACTCTCGCGCATGACCCCACGCGAGGAGGAACGTGGTGAAGGATCGCTCCCGTCGAACGATCGAGCTATTCCAGCGAACAGGGATACCTGTTGGCCGCATCTTCTATGTGGTCGACGCCATACTTTGGGTCATCACGATTCTCATCGCTGCAACGTTGCGCTATGAGTTCGATCTGAGCCGGATCAATTGGAGCGCCTTCGCGGCATTCTCGATCGCGGCTGTCGCACTGCAGTTCGTGATTGGCAGCATCCTCAATCTCTACCGTGCCGGCCTCCGGCTGCGCCTTGGAACCTTCGAGGATGCCCTCACCATCGCTCTCACCTCGATCTCTGTCGGTGGCCTCCTCTGGCTCGTATCTCTCGTCCTCAGCCAGCCGTGGGGCATCTCGCGCGGCGTCATGGTGATCGCAACGCCATTCGCGATGCTCGCCATGCTCGCCGCTCGCGTCCTCACCCGCCTGTTCTTCGAACATGCGCAACAGCCAG
This sequence comes from Ruaniaceae bacterium KH17, assembly GCA_900199505.1. Taxonomy (GTDB): domain Bacteria; phylum Actinomycetota; class Actinomycetes; order Actinomycetales; family Actinomycetaceae; genus KH17. The sequence continues at coordinate 20,226 of FZQV01000022.1, forward strand.
GCTCGGACTCACAGTCGGCACTGATCCTCGGGGCCGGTTTCATCGGCACCAACCTCGTGCACTGGATGAAGACCGATCCCCGCTCACCGTACCGGCCGGTGGGCCTCATCGACGACGATCCTCTGATCGGCTGGCGGAGCATCAATAACGTCCCGATCCTCGGAACGCGGGCCGATCTGCGCCGCGTCGCAGCGAAGTCGGGCGCCGAGGTCCTGATCGTCGCGATTGGCAACGCTGATGCCGCGCTTCTCCGAGAGATCCAGGACCTCGCCAACGAGTGCGGGCTTACGGTGAAGGTGATGCCTCCCATTGGACAGGTTGTGGCGAATGGGGTTCGCGCGGACGATCTTCGCGATCTCTCGATCGAAGACCTGCTCGGCAGGCAAGCGGTGGATACGAACGTCTCGGAAATCGCCGACTACCTCACGGGCAGGCGCGTCCTCGTGACGGGAGCCGGAGGATCGATCGGCGCGCAACTCTGCACCGAGATCACCCGCTTCGGGCCCACCGAGTTGATCATGCTGGATCGCGACGAGACCGGTCTCCAGCATGCCCAGATCAACACGGCAGGCAATGGTCTCCTGAACACCGACGATGTGGTTCTCGCTGATATTCGCGATGCGGACACCTTGATCGAGATCTTCAAGGCGCGGAAGCCCGAGGTCGTCTTCCATGCGGCAGCCCTCAAGCACCTCCCGATGCTTGAGCAGTATCCCGATGAAGCGTGGAAGACGAATGTGCTCGGAACACTCAACGTCCTGCGCGCGGCCGAGGCGGCCGGCGTCACAACATTCATCAATATCTCGACGGACAAGGCTGCGAACCCAACGAGCGTCCTCGGCTACTCGAAACGCGTTGCGGAGAAGCTCACCTCCTGGTTCGGCCAGTCCACCGGCAAGAAGTACCTCTCCGTTCGCTTCGGCAACGTCATCGGCAGCCGGGGATCGATGCTGCCCACGTTCATGCGCCTGATCGATGAGGACAAGCCGCTGACCGTCACCCACCCGGATATCACGCGCTACTTCATGACGATCCCCGAGGCCTGCCAGCTGGTCCTCCAAGCCGGTGGAATCGGACGTGTGGGCGAAGTCCTCATTCTCGACATGGGCGAGCCTGTGAAGATCCTTGACATCGCGCAGCGGATGGTCGCCATGTCCGGCAAAGATATCCAGATCGTGTTCACGGGTCTGCGCGAGGGCGCGAAGATGCATGAGGAACTCGTCGGATCGGGCGAGCACGCCGAACGTCCGTTCCACCCGAAGATCTCGCACGCAACCGTCACCGGCATCGCTCCCGATAAGCTGGACAAGCACGCGTGGGACTCCCGTGTTCACCACCTCACGGTGGCGATACCCCTCCAAGGACAGAGCTGATGGCCATTCCCTTCTCCCCTCCGGATCTTCGCGATGAGGACATCGAAGCGGTCTCGGATGTCCTCAGGTCCGGCTGGATCACGTCCGGACCGGTGGGGCAGAGATTCGAGGAAACGCTCGCATCGTTTGTCGGCGTCAATCGCGCTGTCGGACTCAACTCGTGTACCGCAGCACTCGAATTGTCGCTTCGCGTTCTCGGAATCGGGCCAGGTGATGAGGTCATCGTACCGGCCTACACATACTCGGCGTCGGCCGCAGTCGTCGACCACGTGGGTGCACGAATCGTGCTCGTCGACGTCGCTCCAGGCTCATACGTGCCGTCGGCCGACCAGATCCTCGCGGCGATCACGGAAAAGACCAAGGCCGTCATCGTCGTCGATCTCGCAGGGGTCCCTTTTGATACGCCCACTCTCCGAGCGGCCCTTGATGAGCGTGCCATTCAGAGCGATAACCCTCTTCTCGCGGCGCTCGGGCGCCCCGCAATCGTCGTTGACGCAGCGCATTCGCTCGGCGGTGCCAGGGATGGATTCCGCGCCGGCCAGATGGGAGACTTCACTGCGTTCTCCTTCCACGCGGTCAAGAACCTGACTACTGCGGAAGGCGGAGCCCTGGTGTGGCGCTCCGATCTCCCGGTGGACTCAACCGAGCTCGCGACGATCGTGCGGCGACTCTCACTTCACGGCCAATCGAAGGACGCCTTCAGCAAGATGAAGGCTGGGGCATGGGAGTACGACATCGTCGAACTCGGTTTCAAGTGCAATATGCCCGATACGCTTGCCGCACTCGGGCTCAGCCAACTATCGCGTTACGAGTCGCAGATCGCACGGCGGCACGAGATCGTCGCTCTGTACGACTCCTTGCTCAGTAGCCGATTCTCATCGTTGGCGCACTCTGGCACCTCGTTCCGTTCCAGCGCACACCTCCATATGCTCGATCTTGGAAGTCACTACCGTGCTCGCGACGAAATCATCGCTCGCATGGCCGACGCCGAGATCGCGACAAATGTTCACTACAAGCCGCTGCCTCTCTTCACTGCCTACAAGAAACTCGGCTTCCAGATCGCTGACTTCCCACACGCAAATCAGCGTTTCGAAGCGGAACTCACATTGCCTCTGCACACGTTGCTGACAGATGATGATGTTGCACTCGTCGCGAGCACACTGCTGAGGGTGTCAGGATAAGGGCCACGGAGGCCTAACTGGGCGGCCCAGCCGCATTGCGTTTAGGAGAGAGTCTTCGTGTCTGTCTATGAGAGCGTCGGCAAACGCGCGCTCGATGTTGCCGGCGCCATCGTAGCCCTTCCGATTCTGGGTGCAGTGACCGTCGTCGTCGCACCGATCATCAAGCTCAGCGACGGCGGCCCGGTCTTCTTCCTCGGCGAGCGCCGGGGCCGATCAGGCCAGCATTTCACGATGTACAAGTTCCGCTCGATGCGCGTGAATGCTCCGGATCTTCGCAATAGCGATCTCTCAACTGTCAACAGCGACTCTGATCCCAGGGTGACCCGTATCGGGCGGATTCTCCGCGCAACCTCACTCGACGAGCTACCCCAGATCCTGAATGTCCTCAAAGGCGATATGAGCTTCGTCGGCCCCCGCCCCAATATGACGACCCAGACATGGGATGAGCTGACGGACCTCGAGAGGAAACGCCTGCGCGTGCGTCCAGGGATCACAGGTCTGGCACAAGCATCTCGCCGAAACGCCGCTACCTCCATTGAAAAGTATGAGATCGACGAGTACTACGTCGACAATCTCTCGATGCTCCTCGATCTGAGAGTGATCGGAGAGACGATCTCGGCGGTCGTCGCTTCTCGGAACATCAACGCCCCCTCCGAGAGATCGAACACCGATGACTGACCACCGGCCGTGTCTCCTCGTCATCGGCGCGTCATCACTCCAGGTGCCCGCGATCGTCACCGCTCAGCGGTTGGGATATCGCGTCGCGGCAGTAGATCGGAATCCCTCAGCGCCAGGCGCTCGGATCGCCGACGAGTTCGCGCAGGTGAGTACCACTGACGCGATCGGCATCAAGGAGGTCGCTGCGGGATGCGGAGCCCAAGGAATCATCACGATCGGTACGGATCTTCCGATGCGCGCACTCGCCTTCGCTTCTCAGGCCCTTGGCTTGCGCTCGCCTTCGGAGGAGTCCGCGTACGTTGCGACCGACAAGATTGCGATGCATGAGGCGCTCGACGGTGCCGGCGTACCCATTCCGAAGAGCGTCCCCATCGTTGAAAAGAGAGATCTCGCCGCCGCCTCAGGTGTGGGATTTCCTCTCATCCTCAAGCCAGCTGATAGCTCGGGTAGCCGCGGTGTCACACGAGTTGACAGCGCAGATGAGCTCGAACCGGCCTACGTCTACGCATGCCGCCATAGCCCAACCGGCCATGTGATTGCCCAGCAATTTCTTCGTGGAGCGGAGTTCAGTGTCGAAGGCTTCTGCATAGGCGCGACTCCAAGGATCGTTGCGATCACCGACAAGGTCACGACCGGCCCTCCCCACTTCGTCGAGGTCGGGCACTCTCAGCCATCAGCTCTCTCTCCAGACGATCGTCGGTGTGTGAATGATACTGTCATGCGCGCAGCGCGTGCGCTACGACTAAGCGATTGCGCCATCCATGCAGAGATCATGATGACGGCGGACGGCCCCCGGATCATCGAAGTCGGTGCTCGCTTGGGCGGGGACTTCATCACATCCCATCTGGTGCCGCTGTCAACCGGCGTCGACATGATCCGCTCGTTGATCGAGATCGTGATCGGTCGGGAGCCACAACTTGATCACCAGTTCACCCGAGGAAGTGCGGTGCGATTCCTTGATCAGCCGGCAGATAGCGATCGAGTCGCGGAGATCACGAAACTGGAAGGTGTTATCGATGTCTCCGTGCAGAACCACGATCTGCCGGGCGGTATCCAGAGCAGCATTGATAGGTTTGGCTATGTCATCACTACTGGGGAGACCTCCGATTCAGCGGCGAGGCTCGCAAACGATGTGGGCCAGTTACTGATGGCTTCGGCACGAAGGATCCTCTAGAGAAAGGTCTCGACGTTGAAGAGCGGACGCATTCTGATTCTCGGTGCCGGCCGCGGGCAGGTTGGCCTCATCCGTGCCGCAAATTCTCTCGGTGTCGAGACCATCGTCGCTTCGCTGCCTTCTACGACCGCACCCGGCATCTCACTCGCAGATCAGGTCGTCTACGCCGACATCGCCGATCCGCAGGGAATCGTCGAGGCGGCGCGGGACCTCAATGTCTCAGCTATCGCAACAAGCTGTGCGGATACCGGGTTGCCGGCGCTCGGAGCTGCATGCGACGAGCTCGCCCTCGTCGGCCTCTCGCACGCGGCCGCGAAACTCTGCAATGACAAGCTTCTGATGAAACGGGCCTTCGAACGGCACGGCGTCAGAACCGCCCGGTTCCGCGAAGTCTCGACAGTTCACGGACTCGACGACGCGATCGAGCAGCTCGGCCTTCCGCTCGTCATCAAGGCCACCGACCTTCAGGGCAGTCAAGGGATCTCGATCGTTCGCTCAGTGGATGAGGCGCATAGTGGCTTCGAGCACGCCCGCGCCGTCACGAAGCGAGAGAGCGTCATCGTGGAACAGTTCATCGAGGGTGACGAGTTCGGCGCACAGGCACTCGTCCATGACGGCAAGATCGTCTTCGTAATGCCCCATGGCGACGAAGTCTTCATGGCGAGGACCGCCGTGCCAGTCGGTCATTCAGTTCCCCTCGATCTACCCGACTCCACGTTGGACGAGGTCGTACGCGAGGTCGAAAAGGCGATCGTGGCCGTGGGAATCGACAATTCGGCCGTCAACGTTGACTTGATTGCACGTGGCGAGGAGATTTTCATCATCGAGATCACCGGGAGAGTTGGCGCCAACGGACTTCCCGAACTCGTATCGGCCCATTTCGGTATCGACTATTACGAGGTGCTCGTCCGCCTGGCCCTCGGCGAGGCCCCGTTGAAGGCCTGGGACACGGCAACAACTCCGACCCATGCGGCCGCCGTGCGGATGCTGATCGCCCCCGAAGCTCGCGGCAGGATCGCGGACATCCACGTTGACTCCCAGATCGCACAGGAAGGTCCCGAGTTCACCCTCTTTCGGCGCCGCGGCGATGAGCTCTCAGGCTTCACGAACTCTGGGGACTGCGTCGGTCAGGTCGTAGTCCGGGGCGAGACTCTCGGCGAAGCGCTCCTCGCACTCGACGCTGCGGAAAGGGCGCTCGTCATCGTCCTTGAGAGCTCCCCACATGAGTAAGGTGCTGTTGCTCTTCGCCAATGCATTTCCTTTCGGCACATGGGAGCCCTTCCTCGAACGTGAGACCGAGTTCTACGGCGAGTTTGACGAGATATACCTATTCTCCCTCTCTGTACGCCCAGAGCAGGCGACCGTACGACGGCATATCGACAAACGGATCACCGTTGTCCAGGTTCCTTTCAGGCCGAAGCTCTTCTACGCGATCCGAAGCGCACTCCTGATCGCAAATCGCGAGTTCCTCGAAGAACTCCGGTTTCTTGCGTCGAAGAAGAGACTGTCCCCATCGCGACTCGTACAGGCGGCGGTCTTCTTCAGCCGAGCGGATCACGAGGCATCCCTGGCTCGCCGCTTCATCCGCGACAATGTCAGCGTCCGTTCGGGTGACGAGGTCGTTCTCTATGCCTATCGCTTCCTCTACCAGCCGTATCTGATGTCGCGAGTCGCCCCGCTGTTCGAGCGCACGCTCCTCGTGGCACGAGCCCACGGCACGGACCTCTATGAGGACCAGACACCGACCGGCTATCTCCCATTCCGCCGCGGAAGCATGCGGGTGCTCGACACCCTCAGCCTGATCTCACGACACGGACACGAGTATGTCAAACGCACAATCCCGGGTTTCTCCGAGAAGATGCGCCTCGACTACATGGGAACGGAAGATCGTGGAATCGCAGCCATCCCCCCCGATCGAGTTCCTCTGCGAATCGTCACCTGCTCCAACGTGGTCCCTGTCAAGCGCCTCGACCTCCTGATCGACGCGTTGACGAAGCTCGCTTCGGATATCGAGGTCCAGTGGACCCACTACGGAGACGGACCGATGTTGCCTCAGTTACGTCAACGCGCAGAGTTTCTTGGTCCTGCGGTCTCCGTTATCTTCAAGGGTTCCGTGCCGAATGCGCAGGTCCTCGATGACTACTCGACAGGTCGATACCACGTGCTTGTCAACGTGAGTTCCTCTGAGGGCCTGCCCGTCTCGATCATGGAGGCCTGTTCCTTCGGCATTCCCGTGATCGCCACCGATGTCGGAGGAACCTCCGAGATCGTCCGGGATGGCGTCAACGGCATCCTGCTCTCCGCTGATCCGACCACGGACGAACTCGCCCACGCGATTACGCGCCTCTCTCTCACGAGCCACGACTCGTACGAGAGCCTTCGGCTGAGCGCCAGATCGATTTGGGAGGACGAATTCAACTCGGAGGCCAACTATCGGAAGTTTGTGACCGAGGTGCTTCTGGGGGCAGGCCCGCGATGACGGACAAGGACACGCTGCCGGCTGGTGTGACGGCAACGGCACGGAACTGGGCAAACACAAGGATCCCGCCGCTATGGCGAAAGTACCGGAGCTCGAAGACCGCGCTAGCCTTCACACTGGCAAATCTGCTCGTTGCTCTCGCCGCCATCACCACGCCGATGACCTTCGGCTGGTTCATCCTGTTCACGATCTGGGTCAACACCGTTGGTTATACCCTGCTGCAGCCGAGAAAACGGATCTTCCCACTCCTCTTCCTGCTGAGCTACTTCCTCTTCCTGATGAGCCGGCCCGCACTTCAATATGTGTTCGGGTTCGGTGATCCCGCACTCAGCACCAGAGACCTTCAGATTCTCGAGGCCGCGCTTCTTTGGTCTCTCGCACCGCTCTGTCTGGTTTACGTCATCGTCGATCGGATCAGCGCACGTCGTGATCCTCAGCCGAAACTCATGTTCATTCGCCAAATCGATGATCTTCGTGACCCCGCTCGCATCACGTCGATCATCGCGTTCGCGCTTCTCCTGCCCGGCGCGCTCTTCGCGTCTCTCCAACGGGTGATCTTCATTCTCTCCGAGGGATACCTCGCGATCTACACCGAGGAGTTCATTTCAGCGAACTCGTCACCGCTCGGTGTCGCTACGACATACATGACGCAGGGGGCGTTCGTCGCTCTCATCGTCTACCTGGCAACCATGCCTCCAGTCCGTCGAACTTTCATTCCCATTGCATCGTGGCTTGTTGTCACGGCATTGCTCGCCGCTACGGGAGCGCGCCAGCAGTTCATGCTTGCTGTGCTCCTCTCAGTCGGCTACCTGGTGCTTCGCGGGCCGATCACGCGCGCGGGAAGCCTCTGGCGAAGGATCACATTGATCGTGGGGACGGCCGCCGTGCCCGTCCTAATAGTCGCGATGGCACTCGTCGAGAGATTCCGAGGCCTCGGCGGAACATATCGTTCGGTCTGGACGATACTTCCCGAGTTCGTCTATGGGCAAGGTGTCACAGCACGGACCATCGTCAACACCTATCTGCTCCGCGACACGCTGCCTGATCAGTTCTACCTCGCTGAATTCGCCCGCAGTGGTATTTTCGCGCGAATCCTAGGCTTCGACGTGCTTCAGGGAAACAGCGTCGAACGGGCCGAAACCGGAGGCTCGCTCGCCCATTCCCTCTCCTACGCGGTACTTGGCGATGACTACCTCCGTGGTATGGGCACCGGCACCTCGTTAGTTGCTGAAGGCTATGCCACCTGGGGGGTAGCGGGCATCCTCGTGATCTCAATCGTCATCGCATTGCTCGTGTGGCAGATGTCGAAGATCGGTCGAGGTGGCCTCCTTTCAGACATCGCTCGTCTCCTCATCGTTCAGAGTCTTCTGTGGTCTCCTCGCGGCAGCTCGACAGCATTCATCACGATGCTGGCAGCCCCGAGCACCATCTTCATGGTCATCGTCATCTTCGTCAGTGCCGTCCTCCTCAGAGCACGTCGCTCCGCACCAGCTCATCAACCTCTGGCATCAACTCCAACGATCGCGACGACAGCTCAGTCCACGGTGGAAGGACTGAATGTGGGACCCGGGAATCACGTCTCGCAGCGCGGTGTGGAGCCCTCCGCACCTGCTCCTGTCTTTTCGATTGTGATCCCGGTGTTCAATATGGCACGCGTCATGCAGCGCAGCATCGACTCAGTCATCGGCCAGAGTTACCAGAACTTCGAGGTGATCCTCGTCAACGACGGGTCGACAGATGAATCCGGTGCGGTCTGCGACCGCCTTGCATCCGCAGATCCACGTATCCGCGCTGTGCACAAAGAGAACGGGGGCTTATCGAGTGCACGCAATCTGGGGGTCCAAAATGCGACAGGAGAGTACATCGTCCTGCTCGACGCCGATGACTGGATCGAGCTCGATACCCTCGCGACATTCGCTGAGCAGATCTGGGCCCACCGCCCCGATTGCATCCGTGGAAACTTCGTTATCAGCTCGTCCTCGGGCGACATTCCACACCAACTGTCGATCGAGACCGGGCTCTACCTCACATCCTCGAAACTTTACGCGCTGGCAAAGGGTTTCACGCAGGCATTGGAGCCTAGCTATGCGCCGCTCTTCATCTCGCGAAGGGAGACTCTCCTCGAGCTTCCCTTCGATGAGACAATTCCGTTCCTTGAAGACAGCCTCTTCGTCTCGCAGCTCCTCAGGAGAGTCACGAGCGTCCTCATCATCGACTTCCGCTTCTATCACTATTACGTGAACACCGAGGGGATGTCCAAGAACCCGGCAAACTTCCATCGCAACGTACTCTCGGTTGCCCACGTCGGCGAACTGATGGCCCGAGAACTCACCGAGTACCCCGGATACTCGGACGGGGACGACGACCAAGTTCGCGCACAGCGCAGCGATTTCCTCGGCCGTCAGATAATCTCCGCCCTCTCGCGAAGAGTCATCCGGTTCTCGAGCTTCCTCTCGCTGTCGGAAGACCTCCACGGCAACGAGAGCTATCGATCTCTCGTCTCGGTTCCGCCCCTCTCTGTCTTCCACATGCCTACATATCTCCTGCACCGTCTGATCCTGCACGGCTCGCACCGGGTGGCAGGAGTCGTCGCGTGCTCACTCGCAACAGCTGATCGCTGGCGGAAGTCACTGCACAGATCATCAACGCCCTCGGTCCACACCTCGAACAAGACCTCGATCGGATAGGCCGCGAGTTGAGTACTATTCGAGAGTTCGCCACACACTCGATGGCTGAGCCAAATGACCGGTCTGCCCCATGAGCACGCTCCTCTCGTTTCTCAAGAACAGCGGAATCTTCGTCCTTGGATCGATGCTCACCAAGCTCGTAGGATTCCTCCTCCTCCCGCTCTACACGTCCTGGATTGCACCCAACGATCTCGGCTACTACGACGTGAGCCTCGCCTACCTCGCGATCGCCTGTGAGGCTCTCTTCCTCAATATCTGGGTTGTCGTGCTTCGCTTCATGTACGACTTCGAGGACGAGAACCAGAAGCCGCGAGCGTTTCAAGCAGGAATGATTCTCTTCGGAGTGTCAACAAGCGTCTATCTTCTGGCTGCGATCTGCATCGCCGCGATCTTCGATCCACCGTACTTCTGGTTGATCGTCTCCTATGGTCTGCTCCAGAACATCAGCATGGTCTTCAAGTTCACAGCACGCGGGTATGGGCGGAACATCGACTTCGCGGTCTCCGGCGTGATCGCAACCCTCGTGATGGCCGGGCTGAACGTTGTGGCCATCGGGATGCTGGGACTCGGAATCGGAGCGCTCTACGCATCGATGATCGTCGGATTCATTATTGAGATCGCATACCTGGAGATCCGGGTCGGAATCCTGCGACGGATCCGCCGTTCAACGGCCGAACACATCTCACGCTCATACGTCATGACGATGGCCAAGTACGCGTTGCCGATCGGGTTGAACGCACTCTGCTACTGGTTCATCCAGTCATACAACCGAGTCGTGATCAGCCAGGAGCTCTCACTTCATGACAACGGCATCTTCTCGGTAGCAGCGCGTTTCGGGGGCGTGGTCGTCCTCGCGACGGTCGCTATGACCTACGCGTGGCAGGAGATCGCGTTCAATAAGGATCTTCAGAACGGCGCCTTCTTCGGACGCGCAGCCTCCATGTACTTCGTGGGTCTTGTAGTGCTCGTCTCGATGATGCTGCCCTTCCTGAACGCCGGATTCGATGTGTTCGTCGGTGCGGCATACGCAGACGCATTTCTCATCATCCCCTCGGCAATCCTGCTGGGCGTGGCCAGCGGATACTCGAACTTCGTGATCAACATGTTCTATGGGTTGAAGGACTCGAAGACCGTGCTGTGGACCTTACTTGCCAGCTCGATAGTCAACGTCGCCGCAATCCACTTCTTCATCGGATGGTGGGGTCTTCAAGGAGCCAACCTTGCTGCCTGCCTGGCATTCCTCGTTAACGTCGCTCTTCTACAGCTCATACTGCGAAAGCGGATTCAGCTGAGGCTATCGATCCCGTTCATCGCCGCCGGGATCGCCGTCGGTACGATCACTGGGGTGGTGTATTTCCACGGTGACCGCTGGTTCAATCTCATCTACGGATCGGTCCTCTCCATGTTGGTCGCAGCGGGAGTCCTCGTCTTCGTCTTAAGGAGACGTAACCAGCACTCAGCCGGTTAAGACTCCGCCTCCCCCAAGTCGAGTATCTCTGTGATCTTGTCACGAACAGGCCAGCCCCGCTCGCGCACCCATGTGTTCGACAAGTGATTGTTGTCCTGGTACTGAAGAATGAAGCCATCGGTCACCTCGCACATGGTTTCGCCGCAATAGAGGTCGGCAAGGTCCATGAACTCGACACCCTCTATAGGTGGGGGCAACAGAGACTCGAGAGGTTCGAAGACCTCAGATCGATCGATCGCGCACGCGGCCGCCCCGTCGCGCTCGACGCATTCGGGAACCCGGAATCCAAACCGAGGGTTATCGCGTAAGCCGAGCACGCTGATGCCCGCGTCAGACAGCGCTTGGAAGCGGGATATCATTCCCGGTGTCACTCGCTCGTTCCTGCCCTGTGACGTTGTTCCCATTGTGACGACAAGGGCAGGTTCTTCGGCGAGAATTTCCGCAATAGTCGAGTCGTTCCAGTCCACACAATCGTCAACCCACGGCCAATCATCCGCGTCTACGACGGGGTCTACGAAGGCGCAGCCACCCATCCCATATAGTATTGTTCGCGCGCCGAATTGCTCGGAAGCTTCAACCACCGGCTCAATCCACTGAATCGCGTGAGATCCACCCACCACAACAACGGTGTGCTCAGCCTCAGGATCACCCCACTCGCAGTGGTAGGCATCGATCCCAGGGAGTCGGCAACCGGCGGAACCGCCGTAGACGATCTGACTGTCATCACGATCTGCGAAGGATGGATGTGGAATGAGTAATCCGGCTGATGGGGGACCGTCCGGAAATTCCTCGGCGCGCTCGGCGAGTATCCGTGAAGCGTTCCGGATGTCGTGAATCGCGTATCCAAGACGTATCTCAATCCGAGATTCCCAGTAATTCACCAAAGCCAGTGGAACCGTCAGCAATCCAGCGGCAACGACTAGCGTCGCCCACCATCGGCGTCCAAGGAACGGCGACTTCCGTATCGGGTCTTCGACCAATCGGGTCGTGAGCACCGCAAGCACCAGAGCCAGCGAGATGATCCCGATACCCCCGATCAGACTCACATCATCGCCAAATCGGTAGCGGTACACCACGAGCAGTGGCCAGTGCCACAGATAGAAGGCAAAGGAAGCATCGGCTATCGCAAGCATCGGCGCCCAGGTGAGCGGACGCGGCTCGACATCATTGAACGCGCTGACCAAAATGCCACAAGCTGCCAGGACCGGAAGCAGCGACAAGTAGCCGGGGAGCAGTCGGGACAAGTCGAAGAACGCGCCGAGAGTGAAGAGGAGAACGATCCCCGACCAACCGAGAACAGCCGCCCACCGCTTGCTCGTACTCTCCCGCTTCAGCAGCAGGAAGACAAACACGCCTGCCATGAACTCCCAGAGGCGGGCAAAGGTGTTGAAGTAGGCGGCTGTCTGGTTAGCGGATGTCTCATATATGGAGAACACGAACGACGCGACGAAGATCGTGCCGCCGAGCACAAGCATCCCCGCGCGAAGCACACCAGCCCGGCGTCGCCACGGTCGAACAGCCAAGACGAGAAGGCACACCAGGACGGAGAACAGCAGGTAAAACTGCGCATTCACGGCGAGAGCCCAGAACTGCTGGAAGGGAGACGCTCCAGAATCCTGCTGAGCATAGTCAGCTGATGCCGAGATGAGCTGCCAGTTCTCCCAGAAGCCCAGTGCTGCCACTGCGGGCTCGATGCTCTCGCTCTGGCCGCGTAGCGGCATGAAATAGCGACTTAGCAACACGGTGCCAACGACCACGATAGTCGCGGAGGGCACGATCCGCCGTAGTGTTCCCAGCAAGTAGGCTGCCAGCCGGCGCAGAGTATCACTGGCGCCGGTCCCAGCACTGAAGGAGCGCAGAAGTGACCCCGCCGCAAAGTATCCTGCGACGACGAAGAACACATCGACGCCGCCGGACACCCGGTGAAACCAGATGTGGTAGACCGCGACCAGAAGTGCGGCAACGGTTCGAAGTCCCTGGACTCCAAGAAGATACTTGCGTTGTGGAGGAGCGGGCACAGCAGCAGTGTCGACAGGTTGAGTCTGCATGCTGGCTGAACTCCTCGACAAAGTCGCCCAAAGAATGGGTTTGACTACCTAATAAACCTCTCCCATGGCTGCGGTCACAGCGATCCTAGCCGACGCCTTCCCAGGCGTACGAATCGCATCCTACGGCTGCCAGTCGCCGACCCGGTCTTCACGGAACAGGATCGCGAGTTCGGCGAGGCGGTCCCAGTCCGGGTGAACCACCGACGCCGATCCCACCATTCCCGTTCCCAGGGTCGGGGAGGTGAACATCGTCATATCGTTCGCACGGACACTCTGCATCGAGATTCCGAGCGGCACCAGATTCGCCACGGTCAGGCCGGAGTCAACGGTGAGGAACGGGGAGAATGCATCGACCGCCTCGACAATCCGGTTCGGGCTCGTCAAGGTCTCACGAGAGAGCAACTCCCGCACAAGACTCTTCAGAAAGAGCTGCTGGTTCGCCACACGCGAATAGTCGCCGTCCGGGAAGGCGTAGCGTTCGCGCACGAAACTCAGTGCCTGCTCTCCCTCCAGTGTGATTGAGCCCTCCGCGAAATAATGGTCATCGACAGATGTGAACTCACGTGGATTCTCGACTGTGACGCCATCCAGCGCTTCAGTCAGGCCCTTGAACCCCTCGAAATCGATGATGGCGACATGATCGATCGGCACATCGATGATGTTCTCGATCGTCTGAATCAGAAGTGGAACACCGCCGAAAGCCATCGCCGCGTTGATCTTGTTCATCCCGCGGCCGGGAATCTCAACCCAGTTATCGCGCATGATCGACATGACGTTGATTGAGTCGCGGTCAGCGGGAATGTTGACCACCAGAATCGTGTCGGAACGCTGGCCCCGGATGTCGTCAAGGTCGTCGCCAACCTCTCCGCGCGTGTCGGATCCAAGAAGCAGGATATTCATCGGATCGTAGGACGCGCCATCCGGCCTCACGATCGCGTCGGGACGGTTCTCAGCATCGGGAAAGACCTCCGCGCTGTCGAACCGCTCAGCCTGGTTGTACGCCGCGTTCAACCGCCACGCGTATGAGCCGATGACACCTCCGCCCACGATCAGCACCAGGAGCAGAGCGGACAGAATGATCTGCCCGGTTCGAGTCATCCGGCGTGGCTGCTTCCTCGCATGCCGAGGCGTCTGGCGGCCCCGCCGCTGGCTACCGGAACGCCGAGCGCGCGTGGTGCGGCGTGTTGCTGACGGTTCCACTGACTTGCCTGGCACGGCTCCAATTGTCTCATGCCCGTCCGAACGGGACCGACAATCGGTGCGGAGCCCAGGCGATGTCGCGATGTAGCATGGCATTCGTTGAGGGGCACCTAGGAGAGGCCCACACACGAGAAAGGCCGAGATTCGATGAGCGACGAGATTCCTCCGAGCTTCACACCATCCTCCGGCCGTTCGCGCCCCAACGACACCCGCCCGCTGCCTTCCGCACGGCCTGCGAACTCCCCTTCGCCGGATCTTCCGCCCACGATTCCGCCGAGGATCTCTCACACACCACGCGTCCCTCAGCAGTCGCCGGCTCATCGTGAGCCCGAAGCCGCAGCGCAGTATGCACCGCAGCATGCGCCGCAACACCCCACTGCCGTACCACGCCAAAAGCGTCGCCGCCGTTCCAGAGCGCCCAAGGTGGTGCTGATCCTCCTGGTCCTGGTCCTCGCCTGGCCCACCGGGCTGCTGCTCTGGGCCAACAGCAAGATCCAGCACACCGAGGCACTGAGCGGCGCCGCCAACACGCCCGGACACACCTATCTGCTCGTCGGCTCGGACTCGCGCGCAGACGGCCAAATCGATGACAACACCGAGGGCCAGCGTGCGGACACGATCATCTTGTTGCACAAGCCGGCGAGTGGCACGCCGTCGATGATCTCGCTCCCGCGGGACACCTACGTCGAGATCCCCGGTTACGGCGCAAACAAGCTGAACGCGGCATACTTCTTTGGCGGTGCACCGCTCCTCGTGCAAACGGTCGAAGGGCTCACGGGCATCACGATCGATCACTTCGTGGAGATCGGTATGGGTGGCGTTGTGAGCATCGTCGACGCCGTCGGTGGCGTGGAGCTCTGCCTCGATTATGACGTGAGCGATGAGAGGTCCGAACTCGAATGGACGGCTGGCTGCCATGAAGCCGACGGCAAGACGGCGCTAGCCTTCGCCCGCATGCGCTACTCCGATCCGCTCGGCGACTTCGGCCGACAACAGCGGCAGCGCCAGGTGATCGGTGCTGTCGTCCGATCCGCCGCCTCCCCCGAATCACTCAATCCGCTGAAGCAGGTGGACATGATCGGTGCCGGCGTGGGCGCACTGATCACGGATACGGATACCGGAATCATCGACCTCGGGCGCCTCGCACTCGCCTTCCGCGCGGCCAATGGGGACTCCGGCGTGAGCGGCGCTCCGCCGATCGCCTCCGGCAACTACCAACCCGGCGGCGTCGGTTCCACGGTGTTGTTAGCGGACTCCGCTCCCGACTTCTTCCAGAAGGTACTCGACGGCACTGTCACCCAGGACGACACTCAACAGTTCAACTAGCCGCCCCCGCTCCGATCCGCGCCATTCTGCACAACCAGCGCCGCCTCCCAGAACTCGTCATTCTGTGCTTAGGGCGTAGCCCGGAATCGCCAAATCCAGGTCGCGAGTCAGATCCAACGCACCTTCCTGGCTCCTACGACTGCGTCTAAAGCTCCGCGCAGGACGACAAGGAACGTTAGTCGTGCTGGAAACGCCAGGCCTTCCATGCAGTGTCAACGATCTCGTCGAGACCCGTGGTGGAGACGAAGTCCAGATCCCGCTCGATCTTCTTCGCCGAGGCAACCAGGCGCGGCGGATCGCCCGGACGGCGCTCCTTGATGATCGGGGTCGTGTCCCTGCCACTCGCGCGGCCGATCGCCTCAATTACCTCGAGCACCGAGGCGCCCGTGCCCGTACCCACGTTGAACACGTGTTCCGAACCCGGCTTGTCGAGCACGTCAAGCGCCTTGATGTGCGCCACCGCGAGGTCCTTCACGTGGACGTAGTCGCGGATGCACGTGCCATCCTCCGTGAGATAGTCATCGCCGAACACAAGCGGCCGCTCGCCGCGCTCTAGCCGATCGAACACCATCGTCATCAGATTGAGGATCGCCTCATCGCCGAGCTCCGGCCAGCCCGCGCCGGCCACGTTGAAGTAGCGCAGCGCGGCGTAGCTGAGGCCCCAGGCACGCGCGCAGTCAGCGAGAATGTACTCACCGATCAGCTTCGTGCGCCCATAGGGGTTGATCGGCTCGCACGGCGTCTCCTCGATCACCATGTCCACGTTCTGCGGCATGCCATACACTGCCGCCGAGGAGGAGAAAATGATCTTCTTAACGTCCTCGGCCTGCATCGCCTCAAGCACGTTGACCAGCCCGCCCACGTTCTGCGCGTAGTAGTACAGCGGGCGCTCCATGGACTCGCCCACCTGCTTGCGCGCGGCAAAGTGAATGACCGAGTCCACGTCATACTCACGGATCGTGCGCCGGAACACCTCGACCGCCTCCGGCGAGGCCGCGTCAAGTTCCACGAGCGGAGAATCCCCAATCCGCCCCGCATTCGAGGTCGAGAGGTCATCGACGACAACAACCCCCACCCCCGCCTCCTGCAGAAGCCGCACCACGTGCGCACCGATGTATCCGGCGCCGCCCACCACCATGACTGTCATTTCATTTCCTCCTTCAGCGCGCGGCCCTTCTCTTCAGCAACCACGCGGAGTCCTTCTTGATACTTCTCCATGGCGGCCCGAACGCCGTCATCCGAGGCGCCAACGATCCGTGCCGCCAGCAAACCTGCGTTCTTCGCACCACCGATCGAGACCGTGGCCACCGGGACACCCCCCGGCATCTGCACGATCGAAAGCAGCGAGTCCATACCGTCGAGGTACTTCAGCGGCACCGGCACACCGATCACCGGCAGCGGGGTCACCGCCGCCAGCATGCCCGGCAAGTGCGCCGCGCCCCCGGCCCCCGCGATGATCGCGGTGAGGCCGCGCTCCGCGGCGCTCTTGCCGTACTCGATCATCTCTTCCGGCATCCGGTGCGCCGAGACCACGCCCACTTCATAGGGGATCTCAAACTCGTCGAGCACCTCCGCCGCGGCTTTCATCACCGGCCAATCGGAGTCCGATCCCATCACGATCCCAATCACGCTGTTCTCCCAATTCTCGTCATCCTGCGCGCAGACCGGAGGCCGGAGTCGCAGGATCCAGTGACGCAGATCAACTCACTATCTAGATTCTGCGACTCCGCTACGCTCCGCGCAGAATGACGAGGGTTACGCATCGTCACCCCTTAGCAGGGCGACGGCGCCACGAGCTACCTCGCGGGCGGCCTCCAGATCGTCGCCACAGGCGGTCACGTGGCCGAGCTTCCGCCCAGGCCGCACGCCCTTGCCATACAGGTGCACCTTCGCCCCGGGATACTTCGCCATCAGCTCGGGATACGCCTCGCGCGGATCGGAAAGAGAGCTGCCGAGCAGGTTCACCATGACGGACCACGGCACTTTCGCGGTGGTCTCACCAAGTGGGAGATCGAGCACAGCGCGAAGGTGCTGCTCGAACTGGCTGGTCACGGCGCCGTCGATCGTCCAGTGGCCGGAGTTGTGCGGCCGCATCGCCAGCTCGTTCACCGTGATCCGACCCTCACCCTCGACGGCGAACATCTCGACCGCGAGCACACCCGTCACATCAAGCCCCTCAGCGATCGTCACGGCGATCTGCTGGGCACGCTCGGCGAGCGCCGGGTCCAGTCCGGGTGCGGGCGCGGTCACCTCGGAGCAGACGCCGTTGGCCTGCACCGTCTCGGCAACAGGCCAGGCGCGAATCTCGCCACTGGGGTTGCGCGCCACCAGCGCCGCCAACTCGCGGGTGAACGGCACACACTCCTCGACCAGCAACGCCGACTCCGTACGGCTCTCGCCCCCCAGCCCACCGGCACCGGCCCCACGGAACCAGTCCGCCACGTCCTCGGGAGAATCCACCAAGCGCACGCCCTTGCCGTCATATCCGCCCGAGGGCAGCTTCACGATCACGGGCCAGCCGACGGCGTCGCCAAAGCTCTGCAGCTCACGCGGAGTCGCAACTTCGGCCCAGGCCGGGCACTCGACGCCGAGCTCGGCCAACCGGGAGCGCATCGCCAGCTTGTTCTGGGCGAACGTGAGGGCGTCTACGGAGGGCTGCACCGAGACGCCGCGAGCCGCGAGCGCACGGAGGTGATCGCCGTCTTGCATCTCGTGCTCGAAGGTGAGGACATCCGCGCCAGCCACGAGTTCGTCGACCTTGGCGCGATCATGCGCCGCGCCCACGAGGGAGCCCGGAAGAACCTTCCCAGCGGAGCCATCCGGCGCCTCAACGAGCGCCTGCAGACGGATATCGAGCGCCGAGGCGGCCTCGCCCATCATGCGCGCGAGCTGACCACCACCCACCACAGCTACGGTCCAAGAGGTCACGCGTTAAGCCTAGCGGTTCCTGGCGGGTGTGTACTGCGCCTTCATCCTATTTGGACAGTCTCCGAACATTTACCGTTAGGTCCCTCACCTCACCTGAGGGTGGGAACGGAGTCGGGGCGGGACCGATGCCGCGGGCTGGGCGGGACTCGGCGCCGGGCGGGATACCATTGCCTGGTGCCCACACGTACCGAGATCACCACCAAGCTCACCGAGCTCATCAAGTTCGGCTTCGTGGGCGGCATGGCGTACATCGTGGACACCGGCCTGTTCAACCTGCTGCGCTTCGGCCCAGGCGAGCTACTCGGCGACAAACCACTGACCGCCAAGATCGTCTCCGCCGCCATCGCAACTCTCTTCGCCTGGCTCGGCAACCGGTACTGGACATTCTCAACGAAGCGCAACAGCAACTCGATCCGCGAGCTCCTGCAGTTCATCATCGTGAACGTAGGCGGGATGGGCGTGGCGCTCCTGTGCCTCTGGTTCTCGCACTACGTCCTGGGCCTCACCAGCCCACTGGCGGACAACATCTCGGCAAACGTGATCGGCGTGGGCCTCGGAATGGTCTTCCGCTACTGGCTGTACTCGACCTGGGTGTTCACCGGCGACTCCGCCGACGCCCCACCGCAACCAGCGCTCCCTGAGGCATCACCACTCGCGGATCCAGAGTCGAGGGAAGTCCGTTCAGGAACACGGTGAAAATCGGTGGGGTGCGCTGCGTGAGTTCGAGCCGCCCGCCATCGGCCGCCACGAGGTCCTTCGCGAGCGCCAGCCCCACACCGGTCGAGCCCTTACCTGAAACGCCCCTCTCAAAGAGGTTCGCCACCAGATCTTCGGCCACGCCCTCGCCTTCATCCGAGACGTCGATAAAGACCCCTCTGCCCGACGACGCCCGGGTCGCGATCCGCGTTGTGCCCGCCCCGTATTTGAGCGAGTTCTCAATCAACGTGGCCAAGACCTGCGCCAGCGCACCCGGGCTTGCAAGCACCACACGATTGGCCTCATTGCTGAACTCCAGGCCGCGCTTCGCGGCATCAAACGTGGAACTCCACTCATCGAGCTGCTGCGCGAAGACCTGATCGAGATCCACCGCCTCGGTGGTGCCACCACTCGACTTGCGTGAGTTCTGAAGCAGGTCATCCACTACGCCAGTCAGCCGATCGATCTGATTCAGCGCGGCGCTCGCCTCCTGCTTCACCTCATCCTCGGTGGAGATCAGCTCGATCTCCTCAAGCCTCATCGAGAGCGCGGCCAGTGGCGTACGCAACTGGTGCGTGGCATCCGCCGCAAACTGCCGCTCAGCAGCCAACCGGCCGGCCATCCGATCCGCCGAACGCACCAGCTCGGACTGGACCAGATCGATCTCCTCAATCCCGGACGGCTTCACACGAGGACGGGTCTGGCCGCTCCCCACCTGCTCGGCGGCGGCCGCAAGGTAGATCAAGGGCGCGGCAATCCTGCGGGACATCTTCAACGCGAACATCACGGCCACAATGAACGCAAAGATCGAGGCGACCGCGACAAGCGTGATCGTCACGTAGATCCCCTGCATCACGTCGCCCACGCGCACTTCCATCGTGATGTTCGCGCCAGACACGGTGGTCTTGCTCGAGGCGACCACCTTCGACGGTCCGATGTCTCCGACGCGCAACCGTTCGCCGTCGGGGGTAATCACCAAGATCTGCGCCTCGGGATTGAGCGTGCCGCCGAGAAATGGCCCAAGCATCGAATCGTCCAACGAATCGCCTTGCGCGAGCCGCCGCTCAATCGTGCGCTCGAGAAGCGAGACGCGCGCGTTCAGCGACTGTTGGGCGGACTCCCACTGTTGGAGCGAGCCGAACGCCGCGAGGGGTGCGCCCACCATCAGGATCGCGATCGTGACGGCGATCACCGCCATCCAGACGACGCGGCGCCGCACCGGCTACACCTCGGAGGTCTCGAAGCGGAAGCCCATTCCTCTGACGGTGGAGATGTAGCGGGGATCCGCGGCGTCATCGCCAAGCTTCCGGCGCAACCACGAAATGTGCATGTCGAGAGTCTTGGTAGAGCCGGCGGGGTCCGAACCCCACACCTCACGCATGAGCGTCTCCCGCTCCACGACGGCGCCGGCATCACGCAGCAGCACGCGCAAGAGCTCGAACTCTTTCGCGGTGAGCTGGAGCTCGCGCTTGCCCTGGAAGGCGCGGTGCGCGCCCACGTCCACGCGCACGTCCTGTGCCACGAGCTCGTCCTCATCGGTGAGCTCGCCGCCCACGCGGCGCAGCAGCGCACGAACCCGGGCAAGGAGCTCGGCGAGGCGGAATGGCTTGGTGACGTAGTCATCCGCGCCAGCATCCAGGCCCACGACGAGGTCCACCTCATCGGCACGGGCCGTCAGCACGAGAATCGGGGTCACGTAGCCGTCCGCACGGATCGTGCGGGCCACGTCCAGACCGTCGATGTCGGGCAGGCCGAGGTCGAGGATCACGAGATCGGCGGCCGAGGCAACTTCCAGCGCGCCACGCCCGGTTCCCTTTGAGAGAACCTCGTACCCCTCACGTGCGAGGGCGCGAGCAAGCGGCTCAGCGATGGCTGGATCATCTTCAACAAGGAGAACTCTGGTCACACATCCATGGTAAAGCAAAAGTTCAATAAATGGTCAAGTTGCGTCGGTCAGTCGCCTACACACACCACGAGCCGCGCACTCGTGGAGCTGCTGGCCGCCTAAACCGGGGCATAGAAGGCCAGCAGCTCCACAACAGGAGAAATGGGCCGTGAGCGCTCAGGCGAGGGCGGCGCGCAAGGTGTCGAGGCCCACGGAGCCCACATCGAGCGCGCGGCGGTGGAATGCCTTCAGGTCGAAGTCCTCCCCGCGAGCGGCCGCAGCGGCCTTGGATTCGTCACGAATCTGCTCCCACAGCCGCTGCCCCACCTTGTACGACGGCGCCTGCCCCGGCCAGCCGAGGTACCGGTTCAGTTCGAACAGTAGCGACTTCCGATCCATCGCCACGTTCGCCTTCAGGAACTCCCACGCCGCATCGCGGTCCCAGGTGCCCGAGCCAATCGAGGCCGGCAGCGGCTTGCCGAGGTGCACGCCAATATCCACGACCACGCGGGCGGCGCGCAAGCGTTGCGCATCGAGCATGCCCATGCGGTCGCCGGGATCCGAGAGGTAGCCGAGATCCTGCATCAGCCGCTCGGCGTACAGCGCCCAGCCCTCGCCGTGGCCGGAAACCCACGAAAACATCCGGCGCCAGGTGTTGAGGGGGTCTGCTGAAGGTTTGGTTGAGTCCGGGGTTTATGCCGCTAGTGTGGCGGCGTCTTTCATTATGGTCTCGAATTCGATGGGTGTCAGTTTCCCGAGTCGACGCTGTCGGCGTTTGCGGTGGTAGATCCCTTCGATCCATTGCACGATTGCTAGTCGTAGCTCGAGCCGGGTCGTCCACCGTTGCCGGTCGAGAACGTTCTTCTGCAGCAGGCTGAAGAAGCTTTCCATCGCGGCGTTGTCGCCACACGCGCCAACTCTGCCCATCGACCCGAGGAGCTTGTGACGCTTGAGAGCGTTGCGAAATTTCCTGGAACGAAATTGGCTACCTCTGTCGCTGTGCACGATCA
>FZQV01000001.1 GCA_900199505.1 Ruaniaceae bacterium KH17
CCCCACTGCTCCGCAGCGGGAGGTGCCCCCACTCGATTCCCGGCAACACTTCCCAGAAATGAAATAGGCCCACCACAAGGGCGGGCCTACTTCATTTAGTGGAGATGGCGGGAATCGAACCCGCGTCCGATGACGGAAAACCAGGTCTTCTCCGGGCGCATTCTGCGAGGTGGCTTTTCTCAGCCTTCACCCTATTCCGCAGACAGAGTGGTGAACAGGCTCAGTCACGTAAGAGTCCCTCCGATCCCCGTGACATGGATCGAAAGCAGTGGCTTTCTAGGCGACGCCAGGATCCAGGTCGAAAGCATCCCTGGTCTGACGGACTGCTACTACGCCTTAGGCGGCGAGAGCGAAGTCGGTGCTCTTAGAGTCGGCACCTAATTGGTTTGCACAGAGCGTTAACGAGATAACTGCGCATCCTCGGCCCGCTTCTCCTGGTGAATCAATCACCGTCGAAACCGATCATCCCCTATGGAGTTGTTGAGCTTTCACTCTAGTGGTGCAACACCGGCTCGCGCCAGCGTATTCCCTACCGCTTGTTGGCCTCACGCATGGCGCGCTGCGCCTCACGATCATCCTGACGGCGCCGGATCGTCTCTCGCTTGTCCCACTCAGCCTTGCCTCGGGCGAGCGCGATCTTGACCTTGGCGCGGCCATCCACGAAGTACAACTCGAGCGGCACGATCGTGTACCCCTTCGCCTGCGTACGATGCCACAGCTTCGCAATCTCCTGCTTGTGCAGCAGCAGCTTCCGCTTCCGCTTCGGCGCGTGATTGGTCCACGTGCCCTGCGAATACACGGGGATGTTCACCCCGTGTAGCCATGCCTCGCCACCGTCGATCTCGACCCAGCCATCGATCAGCGACGCCCGCCCAGCGCGCAGGCCCTTAACCTCGGTGCCTTGCAGCACCATACCCGCCTCGTAGGTGTCATCGATGTGGTACTCGTGCAGCGCCTTCTTGTTCCGGGCGACAACGGAATCGGTCGTGGACTTGCTAGCCATGACAATCCCCTCTCACTCGACAACATGG
The DNA here is from genome assembly GCA_900199505.1 of Ruaniaceae bacterium KH17. Taxonomy (GTDB): domain Bacteria; phylum Actinomycetota; class Actinomycetes; order Actinomycetales; family Actinomycetaceae; genus KH17. The sequence goes on from FZQV01000001.1 coordinate 1,032, forward strand.
CGGCGCACCAGTCTAGCCCGCGTGCCGCGGGCAGTTCCAATGAATATCTAGAACCCAGCCAGGTTCATCGGGTTGATCGAAGACCCGTTCTTCCACACCTCATAGTGCACGTGGCAGCCGGTCACGTTGCCCGTGGCACCGGTGTAGCCAATGACCTGGCCCTGCTTCACCGTGTCCCCCACGCTTACCGCGAACCGCGAGAGGTGGTTGTGTACGGTCTGATACCGGTTGCCGTTGATGCTCCCGTGGTTAATCATGACCTGGTTGCCGTGGGTACCATTCCCCACGGCCCCCCGCACTGCCGTGACCGTTCCCGATGCGGTGGCGTACTGCGGGTTGCCGCACGCACTGCGCAGGTCCACGCCGTTGTGCATGAACCAGCCGCCCGTGATGGGATACACCCGGAAGCCATATGCGGACGTCACATAGAGGGGCTTCGGCACGGGCGGCACAAAGATCGCCGACCCGCTACTACTGCCCGACGACGAACCACTGGATCCGCTCGACGAGGAACCGCTGGAGCTGCTCGAGCCGGAAGGACTACCGCTCGACGAGTTCGCTTTAGCCTCGGCCTCAGCCTTCTTCTTCGCCTCGGCCTCGGCCTTCTTCTTGGCCGCCTCTTCCGCCTTGCGCTGCTTCTCGGCCTCTTCGGCGTCGATTCGCCTAATCTCGGCACGCATCTCATCGTTGTCGGACTCGATCTTCACCTGCGAGGCTTCGATATCGGCCTTCGATGACTCCAGTTGCGCGGCGTAGTTCTGCTGCTGCACTGCCAGAGTATCCAGCTCGCGCTTGCGGTCATCCGCCACCACGCGGGCCTCATCGGCGGCCACAACGGCGTCGTCGGCCTCGGCCTTCAGCTCCGTAATCTTCTCTGCGACGGCCACCTGACGCGCCTCTGCGTTGCGCAGGACCGCGTCAAGATCGGTGAACTCGGCAAGAGATGACGTCTGCGAGCGGACCGCCGATTCCATCGCCGAATACTGCGAGATGAAATCACCAGTGGACGCCGTCGAGAGCATGAGCACGGCCGGCGAAGGCGAAACGCCGGCCTGGTACGTGGTACGTGCAAGCTCACCCAGCGAGGTCTGGGACTCCTCGATCTGCGCCTTCGTGTCCACGATCTCGGTGTTGATGGTCTCCAGCTCGTTCTGTGCATACTCAAGCCGGGCGGCAATCTCTTCCTGCACGCGAACCGCGGCCTCGAGCGCCTCCTGCGCGAGCCGCAACTCTTCGCGCGCCACCACCAGCTGGTTCCGCGTGTTCTGGAGTTTGATGTACGTATCCTGCAGGCTCGAATCGACGCCCTCGAGCTGTGACTCGAGCTCTTCCATCTGGGCTTCGTTCTCGGCGATTTGGTCCCGCAGCTCATCGCGTTCGTCGGCGCTCGCTGCGAGCGCCCCGGTCATCGAGAGCACGAGCGCCAGTAGCACGGCAAGAAGTCGCTTCATCGTCACACCTTCGTGTATCTGCCGAGAGTCAGGAAGGAGGAGAGCACCGCAAGCAGGATGGCCGCGAGCGCGAGGAATGGCGCGAGGAACCAGACGTCCGCCGTATCGACGAATCGAATCATTGGCGCCCCCTCAGCCAACCACCCTTGAACCCCATACTCTACGGCAAACCACAGTCCACCAACAGCCAAAGCGGCTCCGACTAAAGCAGCAAATGCCCCTTCCAGCATGAACGGAAGTTGAATGAACATGTTCGAGGCGCCCACGAGGCGCATAATCGAGGTTTCGCGCTTGCGGCTCATCGCCGAGAGTCGAATCGTGGTGGTAATCAGCAGCACCGCCGCGACCACCATTATCAGGCCGAGTCCGATCGCCACGAGAGTGAGCCGGTTCATCACGAGGAACAACGGTTCGAGGGTCTCGCGCTGATCGATCACCGTATCCACGCCGGCCACGCCGGAGAGTTCATCGGCGATCACCTCGAACTGCTCAGGGTTCACCAGCTTCACACGGAACGAATACTGCATCTGCTCGGGCGTCACCGAGGACACCCACGGCGAATCCGAGAGCATCTCGAGGAGGTTCTCGTACGCCTCCTCCGGAGTCTCGACGTACACCTCCTCCACGAAGCTCGCCATCGCACCGGATTTCAGGATCTGTTCGACGGCGTCCAACTGCTCCGCAGTCACGGCACCCGCGGCGCAGGCCGGGTTCGACGAGCGCTCGGGGCACATGAACACGCCCACCTCGACCTTGTCGTACCAGGTATCCTTCATGTTCCCGATCTGGTTCTGCAACAGCGCGGCAGCACCCACGAAGAACAGCGACACGAAGGTGACGATAATGACGGCGATCGCCATCGCGGTATTCCGGCGCAGTCCGGAGAACACCTGGGAGAGAACAAACCGAAGACGCATCGCTTATCGACCCCCCTCGTAGACGCCACGATCCTGATCGCGGACCACGACGCCGTCGACCAGTTCGATCACACGCTTACGCATCTGGTCCACGATCTCGTCATCGTGCGTGGCCATCACGATCGTGGTGCCGGTGCGGTTGATCCGATCGAGCAGGCGCATGATGCCCACGGACGTCTTCGGGTCGAGGTTTCCGGTGGGCTCGTCCGCCAGCAGGATCGCCGGGCGGTTCACGAAGGCGCGGGCGATCGCCACGCGCTGCTGCTCTCCGCCGGAGAGCTCGTGCGGGAGCCGCCGCTCCTTGCCGTCAAGCCCCACCATCTCGAGCACCTCGGGAACCGTGGTGTTGATGTGGTGACGCGGCTTGCCGATCACCTGGAGCGCGATCGCCACGTTGTCGAACACGTTCTTGTTCTGCAGCAACCGGAAGTCTTGGAACACAACGCCGATCTGGCGGCGCAGGTGCGGGACTTTGCGGGAGGAGACCTGGCGTAGGTCGCGGCCGAGCGCGAAGACCTGACCCGAGGTGGGGTATTCCTCGCGCAGCACGAGACGCAGGAAGGTGGATTTTCCGGATCCCGACGCGCCCACAAGGAACACGAACTCACCGCGCTCGACGTCCACTGAGACATCGTCAAGCGCGGGCCGTGCGCCTCGCTGGTACACCTTTGAGACGTTCTGGAAACGAATCACGTTCAACCAATCGACCGGGGTAGACGATGGGGAAGGGCTCCCGCCGGTCCCGCTAAGCCTAAAGGTTAGGTTGAGGGTGAGGCAAAGGACACGCCCAGTTGATGCGAGAGTGTGTCCTGCATGTGTGCCGCCGCCCAACGCTGCGCGGGCGTGCCATTCAGCGCGTAATGGATCGAGGAGAAGAGCCGATCCATGGCGATCCACACATCCCGGCGAGTCGCCAGATCCGCCCGCTCGGAGAGCGTCAGCCCGCGGGCGGCCGCGTATCGCGTGACCAACTCGGCGCCTTGCTCCTCGGTGAGCGGCACGTACCACTCGCCGCCGTAGACCGTCCCGCCGATGAGGGCTAGGTCGCGTGCAACATCATCCACCTCTGCCCACTCCCAGTCGACGAAGCGTGGCTCACCCTCCTCGAGCAGGACGTTGCTGGCAACGAGATCCCCGTGCACCAGCGCCACTTCGGTGAGCCGATCGAAGGCCCCCTCCCGCTCGCGCACGAACGCGTCCACCGCGGACACGAGGCTCGCCAGCGGTTCGGCGGCCAGGGTTTCGGGGGCGGTTTCGCGCCAGTACTCCAGCGACCCGTCCAGCCAGCCCACGCCCGACGACGTCCCCTCCCGTGCCGTCGCCGCGTGCAGCTGGGCGGCCCGATCGATCACGGCACACACCTCGGCAAACGTCCACTCCTCCGGTGCTTTCACCGCGCCCGGCTCGAAAGAGGTCACGATCAGGAGATCACCGATCGCGGCCTCCGGCGAATCGTCGACGAGGTAGAGCTTCGGGGCGAGCCCCGTGCCGTCGAGTTCGCGCAGTGCCGCGATCTCGAGGTCCACCGGCTTAGGCATGTCCCTGCGCCGTGCCACCCGTGCGATCAGGGGCGGGAGGACGCCGTCGGCATCGGATAGCTTCCACGCATCGAAGCTCTGGCCGTGGCCCACATAGGAGATCTCGCGCTCACGCGCCTCCCAGCCGGGGATCGCGAGTTCCTGGAGCTGCTCCATTACGAGGCTTCGTTTTCCTGCTGGCGACGCCAGCGGATGCCGGCGTCGATGAAGCCGTCGAGATCGCCGTCGAACACGGAGGACGTGTTGCCCACCTCGTGCTCTGTGCGCAGATCCTTCACCATTTGGTACGGATGCAACACATAGGAGCGCATCTGGTCACCCCACGAGGCCTTCACGTCGCCGGCGAGCGCCTTCTGCTCGGCACGCTCCTGCTCCTGGCGCAGCAGGAGGAGTCGCGACTGGAGCACGCGCAGCGCCGCGGCGCGGTTCTGAATCTGGGACTTCTCGTTCTGCATCGAGACCACGATCCCGGTGGGGATGTGGGTCATCCGGACCGCAGAATCCGTGGTGTTGACCGACTGCCCGCCGGGGCCCGAGGAGCGGAACACGTCCACCTTGATCTCGGATTCGGGGATCTCCACATGATCGGTTTGCTCGATCAGCGGGATCACCTCCACCGCGGCGAACGAGGTTTGGCGGCGGCCCTGGTTATCGAAGGGCGAGATCCGCACGAGGCGGTGCGTGCCGGCCTCCACCGAGAGCGTTCCGAAGGCGTAGGGGGCGTTCACCTCGAAGGTGGCGGACTTAATGCCGGCCTCTTCGGCGTAGGAAGTGTCGAGCACCTTCGTGGCGTAGCCCCGGCGCTCGGCCCAGCGCAGGTACATGCGCAACAGCATCTCGGCCCAATCCGCGGCATCCACTCCCCCGGCGCCGGAACGGATGGTCACGACGGCGTCGCGCTCGTCGTAGGGGCCATTCAGGAGAGTGCGGATCTCCATCTGGGCGAGATCGTCCTTGAGCGAGTTGAGCTCACGCTCGGCCTCGGCGAGGGTATCGGCGTCATCCTCCTCGGTCGCCATGGTGGCGAGCGTCTCGACGTCGTCGATCCGCTCCTCCATCTTGGCGAGCTTCTCGAGCTCACCCTGCGCGTGCGAGAGCTGTGAGGTGACCTTCTGCGCCGAATCCGGATCATCCCAGAGGTCCGGCGCCGCTGCCTGTTCGGAGAGATCCGCCACGCGCGCGGCAATCGCCTCCGGATTCATCACAGCGCTGATGGAAGCGTAGGTGGTACGGGCGGCACTCAGTTCGGCCGAGAAATCAGTGGACACACGTCAAGGTTACGCGACGCGAGGGCGCAGTTGTGGGCGCGGGCCGCTGAGGAAGAAGGTCAGCGCAATGACAAGCGCGCCGAGCGCGACGATCGCAAAGGCCCGCACGTCTCCACCAAACACGCCCACGAGCGGCGAAAGCAGGCCACCGATTCCACTCTGGAAGGCGCCGAGGAGTGCCGCCGCCGTGCCCGCTCTGTGCCCCTGCTCTGCAAGCGCGAGTGAGGCACCATTCGGCATCGTGACGGCGTTCACTGAGACAAGCAGGAAGGTGGCGATCGCGAACACCCACACGTTGACCAGGCCGAGTAGCGCGAGCACCAGCAACGTTGCCGCGATCACGGCTTCCGTGCTGAGTGCAACGAGCAGGATCTGCGGCGAGCCCGCCCGGTAGACGAGGCGCGAGTTGAACTGAGAGGCGGAGATAATGCCGATGCCGTTCAGCGCGAACGCGGCCGCGAACATGCCCGCCGAGAGGCCAAAGTGTTCCTGGTAGGTAAACGACGCGGAGGAGACGAAGCTCATCAGCACCACCATCGAGAATGCCGGAATCAGCGCCACGCGGAGGAAGGACCAGTCCGTGAGGAGCGGGAGATACGCGCGGAGGAAGGGTTCGCCACGCTTGGTGCGACGCTCGTGCGGGTGCGTCTCCGGCAAGAACCTCCACACCCCAAAAAGCATCACGACGCCGAACAGGGCCAACGCCGCGAACACGCCTTGCCAGCCAAAGTAGTTCGCAAGGAAACCGCCGATGGCCGGGGCGATGATCGGGGCGGCGGAGACCACCATCATGTTGCGGGAGATTCCGGCGGCGACGGCCGGACCGGTAAAGCGATCGCGGATCACGGCCATTGCGGCCACAGCCGCAGACGCATTGCCGATGCCTTGGAGGAGCCGGAACGCGATCAGCGCCTGGATATTCGGCGCAAACATGCAGGCGATCGACATCAACACGTGCAAGCCCACGCCAAAGAAGAACGGCAGGCGGCGTCCGAACCGGTCCGAGACTGGGCCATTCACGAGCTGTCCGATACCCGCGCCGATCAGCGTGGCGGAGATCGTGCCTTGGACCAGTGCCTGCGTGGTGTTCAGGTCAATGGCGATCTGCGGCATCGAGGGCAAATACATGTCCATCGTGACGGCCGGAATTGCCGCCATTGCGCCCACGAGCATGCTGAACTTCAGCGAGGGGCGGTTTTCGGTCACCCGAGCAGTCTAGTATCGAGCCTGCCCTACCCCGACCACGAGACTCCGCACGTCGGCGTGCCGCTGAAGACTGGGGACGGTGAACCGGCCCCTCGGACGCGGTTCTTGCACCAAGTTCCGGCACGGCCGAATGTACTCGATCGCGCAACATTATCGGGAACCCGAACGTTCGATCCGGCGCCTTCACCATTCATCGGGAACCCGGATGTTCGTTTTTGGGACATTCCGCTTCCCGATAACCGCCATGAGCTTCAGATCAAACGTTCGGGTTCCCGATCAGGCGCTTGAATGCACATTCCGACTCCCAATGACCCCTTCGCACCATCCCTAGCCATCGAGCGGGACGTATCGGAGCCCGCCGCTCGATGGATTCGGGCTTGGCGATCTCTTAGGCCGGGAGGAGGCCTGCGGGGGTCTCGATCAGGAACTCGAGCTCGTCCGGTCTCGGCCAGCGCGTGATCTCCTGGGTGCTGCGATCGGCGTCGTACCAGGCGTTGTTCTCGTCCTCGCTCCAGTCGGCACCCGTCTGGATATCGAGCGTGCCGAGCCTGCCCTCCTGGACGTAGAGCCGCACATCGAAGGTGCGTCCCTCGATGGGGCGATAGCGGCCAATCACCGGGAAGTTTGCGTCACCAGGTACCGCGCGCGGAAGTTCCCTGGGAACCTCAAATCCGATGCCGGGATAGAACTCGTCTTCCTTCTCACCGATGTAGAGATGCGCCCGCGCATGTGCGAGTTGCGCGCGCAACTCCGGCGCACCGAAGCTCTCGGTTCGCTCCAGCAGCGCAGAGGTGAGCGCACGCACGTGCTCCGGCACGTCGACGTACTCGGGCTCCTCGAACTCGTCCTCCTCGTACTCCTCCGCTGTGCCGTCGTCGAGCTTCTTCGCGAACCACCACGCACCCACGCTCAGCACAGCGGCCCCCGCGGCCATCAGCCTACGCGGCCGCTTGACTCCGGCTCGCACGAGCGCATCGTGGATGACGCCGTCGAGCTTCTCGTCCGCCTCGGCGAGGCCGAGCGCAAGGCCCGAGGCCGCGGCCACGTATCCCCACTTAGCCGGGCCGGGAAGCATGTACTCGGGCGTACCACGCAGGCCGGACCAGGCGACCCAGCCCGTCAGCGCGGCCACCGCGCTGCGATAGACCACTCTGCCTCCGGTCCCGAGGCGGCGCGGCTCGATCAAGGTGAGCCCAGAGACGGCGGCGGTCAGAACAGCGGCGTTCTCGACGCTCTCGGGATCGTTCACGCGGGAAAGGTTCAGTTCGGTCATGCCCCAAACCTATGTGCGCACCGCCATTCGCACCTAACTGAATTCGAGGGTTCCCGTGGCGATATCGGCATCGGCGAGGGTGAGGGTGACGACGTCACCCGGCAGGGCACCGGCCGGGGTGTGAATCGTGTGGGTGACCGGGGGTTCGGCGATCTGCACCACGGCGCGATCGCCGTCGTGCCCGCGAAGCTCGAGTACGGTGGCCTCGAACTGCTGCCCCACGTACGGCCGTAGCAACGCCGCCTCCACGGTGTTCAGCGTTGCCGAGCCGAGCTGACCCGCGCGCCGGCTAGAGGACTGCATGATCTCCGGGAGTTCGGCGAGGCTCGCCCGCGCCCACTCCGGTGCCTCGCGCCCCTGGCTCACGTCGAGGCAGATCGCGAGCGCCCAGCGGTCCACGAGCCGACGCAGCGGCGCGGTGGCGTGTGCGTATGGCGCGGCGATGGCGGCCTGAATCGTCTCGGCGGGGACATCGCCGTCGAAGGTCAGATAGCCCGCGCCCCGGAATAGGGACGCGGCCGCCTGGAGCACCGGGAGCGTGTGTGGATCATCGCGGTCGAGGCTACGGAGGTACTCCCCGTAATCACCTTCGCGCCAGGGGACTTCGAGGGCGCGGGTCTGCCGCCGGAAGGTCTCGAACGCAGCCTGGTCCGGGCGCGGCATAGTGCGCAGGATTCCCACACCGGCCTCGAGCATCATGCGGGCGGCGCCCATGCCGGTCATCAGCGAGAGTTGCGCGTTCCATTCCTCGACGGCCAGCGGGCTCTCCCGCACGATCCCGCACGTGCCGTCCTCGTTGCGCACCACCACCTCGTCCGGCAGGCTGAGACTGGCGCCGCCACGATCGGCCTCGATCTCGGCGCGAAGCGGGCCGATCACCGCGAGCAAAGACGCGGGCGAATCCTCCCCGCGGTCGAGCGCGGCCTGCACGCTCACGTAATCGAGCTTGGCACGCGAGCGGATCAGCGCGCGCTCAAGCCGGAAGTCATCGACCGAGCCGGCGCTGTCCATCTCAAACGTCCACACGAAAGCCGGGCGATCGACGTCGGGCAGGAGGGATGCACGGTCCTCGCTCAAGGTGCGGGGGTGGAGCGGGATCGAGCCATCGGCGGCGTAGAGCGTTTGGCCCCGCTCGCGGGCCGCGGCGTCGACATTGCCCTCCGCGCTCACGAATCCGGGGACGTCCGCGATCGCGTAGCGGACCGTGAAGCCCTCCCCTGAGCGCTCCAGGTAGAAGGCCTGATCGAGATCGCGGGAGGAGGCCGGATCGAGCGTGGCGAACGGGACATCGCGCAGATCGAGCTCCGGCTCGGGTGCGCGGGCGGCCTCCGCTTCCGCGAGCGCCTCCGGCGTGAACTCGAGCGGCACATCCAGTTCGGCTTTCAGCGCGGCGAGCGCTGCAGCGAGCTCGCTCTGGGCGGCGGACTGGGCGAGGCGGGAGGAACGCAACGGCATGGGGTCAGCCTACGGGCGATCCTCGTCACCCGCGCGGTGACCAATTGCCGGCGCGGGCTCGGGAGGTCACGGTGAGGTTGACCGCGCTCGGGAGGTCGAGGAGCGCGGGAATCAGGATCACGTCTGCGGGCATCGTGAGGGTCACGACGGCGGTGCGGCCGTCCGGGGCGCCCGTGGGCGAGGCGACTCGCGCCCCAGGAACGCCGATCTCGGCGCCATAGAGCGCCAGATACTCGCCCGCCGCCTCGGTGACGCCTTGATCGGTGAGGCGGACGACGCCGTCGGGGTTGAGGTAATAGGTATCGGAGAGTCGAGAGGCGGCGTCCGCGGCGATCGCGTCGGCAGCGGCCTGGAGGGCCTTGCGATCGAGGTAGATCGCCGAGACCGAGACCACCACGAAGACGAGCGCGATCGCCACCACCGCGAGTCCGATGCTGAGGATGGTGATCTGGCCGTCATCGTCGCGCGTCATGGGAACTCCCGGTGGCGATCGACGACCCCCGTGGCGTGTGCCGAGACGCCAACGCTGGCGCGCTCCGTGAGGAAGTCCGGCACGAGCGGGAGCGGCACTCGCGCCGAGACCGTGACGCGCACGAGGCTGCCGGGCTCGGCGCATCCCTCCGCGCAGGTGACCGAGACATCGGGTGCCACATCGAGCCCGAAGTCTGCGAAGGCGAGCGCCGCGCCGGCCCGAACTGTTCGCTCAGCCGGGTCACCCGCGGTGGCGACGATCCGGGCCGCGTCGCGCGCGGCGCCTGCGGCCGCGAAGCTCGCTCCCTGGATCGTGAACGCCGTGATCACGAGATAGACGATCGGGATGAACAGCAGCAGCGTGAGCGCCAGGAACTCGACCACGGCCGAGCCGTCGTCGTCCTTCATAGCGAACCCTCGGCGACGGCGCGGCCGGTCACCACCAGCGCGTCCGAGGGGCCGTAGAGCCACACGAGCGGGAGCGGCGCGCGGACCGTGACCTCGATCGTCTCGGTGCCGTTGACGTTGCCGCGGGCCACGGCGATGTCGGCTGCGTATCGGGAGCTCAATGACTGAGCGATCAGTGCCCGGGTGCGCGCGGTTGCCTGGGCCGAACTGTTGCCGTCGAGCGCGCCGTAGCGGGCGCCGTCGGCGGCAGAATCGATCAGCACATTGCGCACGTGCAGCGCGAGCGTGAGCTGGATGAGCGCCACGAAGAGCAGCACCACCAGCGTGCCCACGAGCACGAAATCGACAACCGCGCTGCCCTCATCGCGACTCCCTACGCGCCGAGAATCCGATCGATGGCGGTGGTGAAGACGCGCTGCAGGAGGCCGTCGGCCAGGCCCCAGATCACGATCACTAAACCTGCGGTCATTAACGTGATCAAGACCCAGCCCGGAACGTCGCCGCGGTCGTCGTCCGCTAGCCAGAGGCGCAGGCGCACCAGGTAGCGCTGTAAGGGATTCATCGGTGGCTCCTTTCATAAGCCGATCTCCAAGGTCGCGAGCCCTGGGAAGAGTGCAAAGGCAACGGTGATGGGCAAAATGAGGAAGACGACGGGCACCATCATTGCCAATTCCTTGGTTCCGCCAATCTCCATGAGGTGTTGGCGGGCGTTTTCGCGGGTGTCGCGGGCCTGATCGCGCAGGACGTCCGCGAGTGGGGTGCCGCGCTCGATCGCCACCACGAGGGCGTCCGCGAGCCGCGCGAGTTCAGGTGAGCCCGATACCGCACCCATGTCCGTGAGCGCCGTGGTGAGCGAAGTGCCAGTGTGGACACGCGCTACGAGGTCGCCGAACTCCGTGGCGATAGCGCCATCCGAAATCCGCGCGATGCGCTCCAGCGCCTTGATCGGCGGCTCCCCCGCCCCGACGGCGAGTGCAACGAGATCCGCCGCGTCTGGCAGTTCTTCAGCCAGGTGGGCCTGGCGCCGTTTCGCGGCACTGCTCAGCGCCATGTCGCGCAGCATCGCCCCGGCGATCGCGCCCAGAGCCACGATCGCCACGCTCAGGATGGGTGACGAACCACGCGCGATCGCGGCCAGCCCCACCACGAGTCCCACTGCCGCACCGAGTGCGGACCAGAGCACCTGCTCCACTCGGAACTGCTCGAGCGTGGTGCGCCGAGCCGATTGCTGCAACCGCCGCTCCACGGATGCGGCGGTGGAACCGATTCCCTCGAACGCGCGGCCAAGATCCCGCGCCAGCGGCGAGATGATGCGTTCGCCGAGGCCGCGATTGGAGGTATCCATCAGGAGCCGCGAAACCCGCACCGACGGCCGCACATACGGCGCCACACGATCGAGGAGCGTGACCCGGCGGCGCGCAAACGCCGAGACGATCAGGAGCAACCCGACGCCCCCCACCAGCCCGATCGCGCCGCCGATCATCGCCACACCCGCCGTTCCTGCGGGAGCGCGCCGAGCCGCAGCATCAGCCAGTACGCGAACGCACAGGCCGCGGCACCGATCAGCAGGATCACCGTGCCGGTGGGCGTGTTGAAGGCCTGCGCCGCCTCCGAACGTAGCGAAATCATCGCGAGGACCAGCCACGGGGCCGCCACCGCTAGCCGCGCCGCCCCCACGGTCCAGGACTGCCGCGCCATCAGCTCACCCCGGGTCCGCTGCTCCTCGCGTAGCATCGCCGCGAGCGTGCGCAACGTGACGCCCAGATCGCGCCCGCCAACGTCCCGCGTGAGGCGCAGCGCCTCGGCGATACGATCCGCCACCGGATCCGCCAAGCGGTCCTTCAACCGATCGAGCGAATCGTCAAACCGCGCCGAGACCTGGTAATCGAGCGCGAACGCCTGGAACGCTTCCCGTAACGGCTCCGGCCCGCGCTCCGCGAGCGCCGCAAGAGCCTCGGGCAGGCTCATCCCGGCGCGTACCGAGGAGAGCAGATCGTCGAGCGCATCCGGCCACAGCTCCCGCAGTGCCTGCCGCCGGGATGACGCGCGCGTCCGGACCACCGCATAAGGGATGGCGGCAGCGATCAGAGCGAACGCCGTCGGGATGATCACGGCATCGGTCAACACCCACAACACGATCCAGGTGACGGCGAAGACGCCGATGGTCAGCGCCACATACCCGCGCGCCCCCACGCCGTGCCAGCCGGCCTGGGTGAGCAGATCGGCGAGGGGGTTCGCCCGCACCCGCCGCACGCGCGGGGCCGCCGGGAAGCACGAGAGCCAGATCAGTAGCAGCCCCGCTCCCAGAATCAGACCGATGATCACGCCCATTGCGCGTCCCTCGCCCGGAGCACCCCGTCCTCGCGTTCGAAGATGGTGTTCGTCTCGATCACGGTGCCCTCGATCCGCCCGCTCACGCCCACAATCTCGCGCACCGAGCGCCGCCCGTTGGGGTCCAGATCGAGATGGACGACGACGTCCAGCGCCTGGGCCAGTGTGGGCGTCACAAACGCTGCGGTCACGTTCTCCCCGGCGAGCAGCGGAAGCGTGGCGAGCTTCGTGACCGCCTCCCGCGCCGAGTTCGCGTGAACCGTGGACATCCCCGGGAGCCCCGCGTTGAGCCCAATCAGGAGATCGAAGGCCTCGGCCTCGCGCACCTCACCCACGATGATCCGGTCCGGGCGCATCCGCAAGGCCTCTTTCACCAGGCGTCGCAACGGAACCTCGCCAGAGCCCTCGAGCGACTCCTGGCGGCACTGCAACGCCACACAGTCGCGGCTTGCGATATTCAGTTCGAAGACTTCTTCGCACGTGATCACACGCTGCCCCGCCGGAATCGCACCCGCCAACGCGCCAATCATCGTCGTCTTGCCAGCCTGCGTGGCACCGCTGACAACGATGTTCCTACCCGAGCGGACGGCGTCGGCCAGGAAATCGGCGGCCTCCTGCGTGAGCGAGCCACGCGCCACGAGATCGCCGAGATGCCGCGCGCGGGCGATGAACTTGCGGATGTTGACCGCCCAGGACTTCCGCGTGATCGGTGGGATGACCACGTGCAAGCGCTCCCCGTTCGGCAGCGAGGCATCCACGAAGGGCTGGCTGAGATCGAGCCGGCGGCCGCTCGTGCGGAGCATCCGCTCCACCAGATCCTTCACGCCCTGCTGATCGAGGATCGTGGGCGTGAGCTCCGCAACCCCTGACCGGGCCACGAAAACCTTGCCCGGCTCGTTGATCCAGATCTCCTCGATCGAGGGATCGTCCAGATACTGCTGGAGCGGGCCGAACCCCGCCACGGCGTCCACGATGTCCTTCTGCGTGGCCGCGGGATCAATCAGCGGGGTCACGTGCCCGGCAAGCGAACGGGACTCGTGATCGGCGACCACCTCGGTGACGAGGCGCTGGAAGGCGGCAAGGTCCGCCGTGGGATCGAGGCCGCGGCGGCGCGCAAGCTCCCGGGCGTCACGCTCAAGCTGCACGATCATGGCGTCCATCACACACCTCCCTGGAGGTAAGAACCTACCGACTCTGCGGAAGCTAAGGGAAGAGGCCAGCGAAATCTGTGGATAACTCGGACATCGCGCGTGTTCATGGGTTGTGTGAACCCACTCATTGACGCACCCCACTGGCGAAGTGGTTGCACCGTTGGCGTACCGGAGCGCTGGGACGACAGAACCGCAACCACATCGTGAGTCGCAGTGCGGGGCGGGCGCGGCGTATGCGCGGCGGGACGAAGCTGGGCGAACCGGGAGCACGCCGCCCCGGTTTCTCGCATTTGGACGGGCCGCCAACTACCGTAGGAGTGTGAAGGAGTCTCTGAAGCTGGCGGCGCTGGCGACCGTTGCGATCCCCAATCTCGACGTCGTTGCCACCCGCCCGCCGCAGCTCGCCACCTCCGACTATCGGTACGGTGGCGTGCTCGATGTGCATGGCCGCCACCTCGTGGTCCAAGAGCCGCTCCATGCCGACGCCGATCACGCCCTCCACAAGGAGCGCACCTTCCTGGAATCCCTCCAGGGCCTGAGCCGGAAGGACGCGCTGCCGTTCGACGTGGTTGAGGTACTCGGCACCGCGCGGACCGATGACGGCTTCGAGGCAGCGGTCTACGAGCACCTCTCCGGCAACGAACTCGACTACGACTTCCTGAAGCCTGGGCCGGGCGTCACGCGATCGCTCGGGCGTGCGATCGCCGCGATCCACGAACTCCCATTCCCCGTGGTCCTCGAGGCCAAGCTACCGATGCTGGAGCCCGCAGCATGCCGCGAGGATCGGCTCGCCGAGGTGGATGCCGCCGCCCGCACAGGGAAGGTTCCCACCACACTCCTCGCCCGCTGGGAAGCAGCGCTCGATGACGTCTCCAAGTGGAAGTTTGCGCCCGCCGTCGTCCATGGGGACCTCGCGCCCGAGAACGTGCTCACCGGTAACGGCCAGGTGATCAGCGTCCTCAACTGGTCCAATGCGCACATCGGCGACCCGGCGATCGATCTCGCCTGGCTCTACTCCGGTGCGCCCGAGGACAGCCTCGACACGATTGAGGAGGCCTACTCGATTGGGCGCCACGAACGCCCCGATCCACACCTGGTGGAACGCGCCATGCTCTACTCGGAGCTGGCGGTGGCGCGCTGGCTACTGCACGGTGTCAAGATCAACTCGCGTGAGATCGTCATCGACGCCGAGCGCATGCTCGATGATTTGAACCGGCACGTGATCGCCGCGAGCTCCCCCTCTGCGCCCGCCTCCGCGTGGGAAGTGAGCGGCTCGATCAGCTCTGACCCTGTGGCCGAGACCGCCGCCGTGGCGGCCGAGACCAGCGACGTGGCCGTGAGTCCCGAGGAGCTCTCTGCCTCGAGCGCGGAGGAGCTTTCCTCATCTCCGCTCGAGGATTCGTCCTCACCCTCTGCGGATTCCCCGAAGAGTCCCGAGGACACCGCGCCCCCGGTCTTCTCCTAGGTATCAACGTCATTCTGCGCACTGTCGCGGGATCGATGAGCTCGCGTCGGACCCAAGGCCTCGATTCTGCGATCCGCTACGCGGCCGCAGAAGGACGAGTTGTCGTAGCATTCAGTGCGCGGCAGCCCTGGCGATCTTGGCGACGATCTGGGCCTCGGTGAGGCCTTCCGCCGGAATCTCTTCGCCTGCCGCGAGGTACACCAGCCGCGCACTGACGCTCTCGATCGGGATCTCATAGCGGCGCGCGTAAGCGAGCCGGTAGAGCTCGAGTTGGAACGTGCGGATTGGTATCTCGTCGCCGCGCGGGACGCGGCCGGTCTTCCAGTCCACGATCTCCACGGCGCCTGTTTCGGCGTCGATGTAGATCGCGTCCACACGCCCGCTGATCCGGTGCCCGGCCACCTCGGTTTCGAGGGCATGCTCCACGAGCGCGGGCTTCACCTGCGCCCAGCGGGACGCCACGAATCGGTCGCGCAACTCCTCGAACGCGGCCGAGGAATCCTCGTCCAGGAGGTCGCCCGGATCGTCCTCAAAGATGGCCGCGGGGACGTTGTAGTAGTTCTCGACCCACTCGTGGAGTTTCGTGCCGAGGGTGGCGGCCGACGGCGGCTCGGCGGGTAGCGGGCGACGGAGCCTGAGCGCAAACTCCTCCGGATCGGCCACGAGCGCGAGCGCCGCCGAGGCGGAGAGCCTCCGGCTGAGTTGCGCCGTGGGCTCGTGTGATGTCTCTTCGTGCAGCAGGGCCCGTGCAAGATCGGCCCGACGGCGAGTGGGCTCGCTGAGATCGCTCGCGAGCACCTCGTTCAGTGCCATGGGCGCGGCTTCCCGCACCGCGACCACAGCGGCGTCGAGACGCTCGCGCCGCTCCCCCGCCGGATCGAGCACCGGATACGCGCCGAACACCTCGATGTCCTCTTCGACCTCATCGGGCTTCGGCGCGATTGTGCATCCTCCGGAGGCCTCGGCGATCTCACTCGATTCCTCCAGGAACCGCGAGATATCGCGGATCTTGCCCTTCGGCGTCCAGGAAGCGCTCAGGAGCAGCTCGCTCCTGGCCCGCGTCACGGCGACGTAGGCGAGCCTGCGCTCCTCGAGAATGTTGTGTTCCCAGTTCCGTTGCGCGAACTCCTCGAGCTCCTCCTGCTGCGCCGCATAGTCTGTCCGCTCCAGATCGACCTTGGGGAGCGATTCAGCGTCGCCACGAAGCGGATATGGGAAACCTCCATCGGCCGCGAGCCAGCCCGAGTTGGACCCCTGTTTCCGCTGGGGGTTGTAGGAGGGGAACTGGGATTCGCTCAGTCCCGCCACGGCCACCAGGTCCCACTCGAGGCCCTTCGCCGAGTGGACCGTGAGGACCTGTACTGCCTGATCTGTGGGCTCGGTGACGCCAAGCTCGAGTCCACGCTCGTTGCTCTCGGCGGCGTCGAGCCACTCAAGGAAGCCGCCGAGCGATGGGTTGAGCGAACCCGCCGCAAACGAGTCCGCGTGCCCGGCGAAGATGTCGAGGTTGGCACGCGCCGCAGTGGGATCGGTGCCTGCGCGCGCGGCCACTTCGATATCGAGGCCGAGGATTCGCTCGGCGCCGGCGATCGCATCGGCCATCGGATGTGAGAGGAGCCCTCGGATTCGGCGCAGTTGCTGCGAGAGCCGCCGGATCCGTTCCTGCGCCGCCGGAGTGAGCGCGCCGCGCCGCCAGTCCTCTGGAGGCGGGTTGTCTACGGCCTCCACGATGGATGAGGATTCTTCGTCATCTCCCGCGAGCTCGCGCGCCCATCCCTGCAACACGGTCAGATCGGCGACGCCGAGCCGGGAGTTGGTGAGGAGCCGCATCATGGCGTCACCTCGGGAAGCGTCACTTGCCACAACCAGCGCACTGCGCAGATCCACAATCTCGGGCGCACGGAGCAACCCCGAGAGTCCCACGACTTCGGCCGGGAGCCCGGCCTCGCGCAGTGCGTGCAGCACCGGAGTGAATTGCCGGCGCGCGCGCACGAGCACCGCGGCCGTGGTCCCTGAGACTTGCCACCGGTCCGCCAGCCATCGCGCGATCGCGGCGGCTTCTTCCGCCTCGGTCACTTCAACGAGCGCGGTCACTCTGCCGTCGCCGACTCCCGGCCGCGCCGCCAGCGGTTCAACATGCACGCGGGACTTCTCTCGCAGCGGCCCGGAAATCACGTTCGCCGCATCGAGGATCACCTGGTCGTTGCGCCACGAAGTGGCGAGCGAATACACCGGTACCTCGGCTTCGACGGTCCGGAAGGCCTCCCGGAATCCGTCGAGCGAATCCGCCGACGCCCCGCGCCACGAGTAGATTGCCTGGTTCGGATCACCGACAGCTGTAACCGCATGACCCCGCCCGAACAGGTTCGCGAGCAACCCGAGCTGGGCGAAGGAGGTGTCCTGGAACTCGTCGAGGAGCACCGCGCGGTGCCTCATCCGTAGCCCCTCGCCGATGCTCGCGATCTGTTCGCCCAGCTGGTAAGCGATCGCCACCTGATCGGAGTAGTCCACGACCGAAAGCTCGCGTTTGCGTGCCTCGAAGGCCTCGACGAGGTCGAGCAGCGCGAGGCGGTTGCGTAGCGAAGTCGGCAGGCCAGCCAGTAGCCTGTGCTTGGTCACAAGGAGCTTTCCCGTGCGTTCCTCTTCTGCACTTCGAAGCAGTTCTTCGAGCTCCTCACGCGCCTGGGCCACCGTCAGCAGGTTGGCACGCAAGTCCCCCGCCATGTTGAGTGCACGATCCACCACCGTGGTCGGGGCAAGGTCCACCTCGAGTTCACCGGTCCATCCCTGGACCACATCGGACATGATCTGCCACGCTGCTGCGCGCGTTATCAGCGCGGCATCCGGATCCGCACCGATTCGTAGCGCATGATCGCGCACCAGGGACCCGGCGAAGGAGTCATAGGTCGATATGGCCGGAGTGCCACTGGCTTCCGGCAGATTGAAGGCCAGCCGCGCCTTCACCAGTTGTGCTCGGACCCGCTCGGCGAGCTCGCGAGCCGCCTTACGGGTAAAGGTGAGTCCAAGCACTTCCTCCGGCTCCACGAGCTCATTCAGCACGAGGTAGACCACGCGTGCCGCCATCGTGGTTGTCTTTCCGGATCCGGCACCGGCCACCACGAGACCGGGCGTTAAGGGCGCTTCGATGACGGCGGTCTGCTCGGGTGTCGGCGCGAAGTCGCCCACGGCCTCGGCGATTTGGGCGGCCGAGATCAGCTCGCGCATCGCTCCCCCTCATCCTGCGCGGGGCACGATGTGCGCACTGGGCAGTGCGAACAGCCCGGGTTCACGACCGGCGCAAACTCGCCTGAGCGCATCTGGCTGAGTGCGCGCGCGAAGTTGGCTCGAATCTCGCCACCGTCCTCGGGCAACCGCAACTGCGGACGTGGCTTCACATCGGCCGGCCCTGGCGTGAGATACACGAGCCGGGCCCCCGCGGACTGCTCACCGAGCGCGATTTGATAGGTGCCGAGCTGCATATCAACCAGTACGTCGTCATAGGACTTCGGGGCGCCCGTCTTCAGGTCCGCAACTCGAACCCCGTCATCCACGTGTTCCAACCGGTCCACCCGGCCGACGATGCGCACGTCTCCGAGATCGACGTTGACCTCCACTTCGGTCTCGACCTCCCCGGGGACCTGTTGCACATAGAGCGCGTACAAGTGGAGCATTCCTTGCGCCCGATCGTACTCACGCGCGGCGACCCAACCTTCCGGAAGCTCGAGCTCCGAGAACTTCGTATCGAGCGCGGCCAGCAACTCATCCTCGGAACCGTGTGGGTACTCCGCCGCGATGTCGTGGATCAGGCTCCCTATGTTCGCCTCTATTCGGCCGGCTTCCTTGCCGCCGGCGGACTCGAGCGCCCACCGCAGCGGGCATTGCAACGCCAATTCCACCTTCGATGGCGAGAGAGTGCGCACCGCAAGCGGCGCCAACGTGCTCGGCTCCCCCACACCGGCCCACTCCGCCGGATCCGCGCCGGGCACTCCCTGCCCCGCCAACGCGGCCAGCAGCGTGGCCGAATCGGAGCCGGGATCGGCATCCAGATCCGCGCGCAACGCCGCCACGAGCCCGCGCAAATCGAGCCGCTCGATGGTCTCGGGGGCCTCGGCCCCGCCCGCCTCCCGCGCGACCAGATCAAACATCGCCGAGGGCACCGAATCGTCATCCCGCACCGCCGTCACCACGAGCTCGCGGCTCGCCCGCGACAGCGCGGAAATGAACAACCGCCACTCGTCACCCAACACTTCCCGACGGCGGTCGGCCTCCCTGTCGAGACCGAGCCGCCCAAGCTCGTGGTCGGCAAGGCGATTCGAACCGAGGAGCGAATCGCGCAACCGCGGATCCGGCCACTGCCCTTCCTGCACGCCTGCGATCACGACGACCGGCCACTCGCGTCCCGCCGCCTCGGCCGCCGTGAGGACGACGACGCCCGCTCCCCTCTGTCCCGTTCCCGCCAGCGAGTCCGTGGGAAGGGCAAGTTCGCGCACCCACTCGATGAACTGTGCGGGCCGCGATCCGGGATTGCGTTCTTCGTATGACTCGGCGGAAGTCATGAGGGCGATCACGGCATCGAGATCGTCGTCCGCCCGCGCGCCACGCGGACCCCCGGCGAGGGCGAGCTCACGCCAATGCGTGGCGAGTCCGGAGGCATCCCACGCTGCCCAGAGCACGCCACGCGGACTCGGTGCCGGCTCCGCGAGCGCCGAGCGAGCGGCGTCCACGACTCGCGCGGCGCGTTGCGCGGCGGAACGGAACTCGTTCGGTAGAGCGGCCGCGGCTTCGGGCTCGATGGCGACCGCAACGAGCGCGGAAGCCAGCGACTCGGCGGCGCCCTCACGCACCTGACCGCGTAAGTAACGCCGCAAGCGCCGGATTGCCACGGGATCGAGCCCGCCCACAGGTGAGGCGAGCAGTTGCACGGCCTGATCGGACGTCACTTCGGCGGATCCCGCCATCTCTACCGCGAGCAGGAGCGGCGCCACGGCGCGCTCTTCGCGGAGGACCATGCGGCGCGACTCGGGCCGCGCCGGGATCTCGATCCGCCGCAATTCGCCCACGAGAGTGTTGCGGAAGCCGTCCGAGCGCACGATCACGGCCAACTCGTCCCACGGCAAGCCCGCCTCGAGGTGCGCGGCGCGCAGAACGGAGGCAATGAACGAAGCCTGCGCCGCCTCGGACCGCAACTCCACGGCCCGCACCGTTCCGCCCGGTTGCCGCGCTTCGGCCCGCCGCCGAGCGGCAGCCGAGATTGGCGCCACCATCTGGCTCGCCGTCGCCACGACGTTCCGGAGCACGGCACCACCCCGATACACAGAGCTCAGCTCCAGCGTGGCCGCTCCAAACTCGCCACGCCCGCGATCGCCCGCGGCAGAGGCGACGAACTGGGGGCGCGCACCTCGGAAGGTCTGCACTGCAACATCCGGATCGGCCAGCAGCGTGAGCTGGGCGCCCCGGGAGGTCATCGCCTGCAGCAGCCGCACCACGGCGGCCGTGGCCTCCTGGTAATCGTCCACGATGATCCGGCCGAAACTCGGGGCGGGCGCTTCGGTCCGGTGTTCCCACTCCTCAAGAGCGAGCGCCGCCTCTGCCAGAATCCGCGCCGAATCGAAGCGCTCGCCACTCGTGATCGGCAGGTCCGCGAGCGCCACCACCTCGAGGTACTCCTCATAGAGCGCCCCGGCGAGCTCCCACTCGGGTTCGCCGAGTTCGCGGCCGAGCTCGCGCAGCTCCGTGCCGTCCAACCCAAACTCGGCGGCGCGCGCGAGGATGTCCCGCAGCTCGTTCCGGAACGCAGGGATCGAGAGGACGCTCTGCGGGAGGCCGGGCGGCCACGGCAAAGCCCGCCCGACGCCGTCGGCCTGGCCAGCAAGCAACGCCGCCAAGATCTCGTCCTGGGCGGCACCGGTGAGCAGCCTGGGCGTCGGCTTGCCTTGGGCCACCGCGAGCGAACGCAGGATGGAGAAGGCCACGGCCGAGGGCGTGTGGACCTCGAGCGGCCGGGCCGGCGGAGCAAATGCCGAAATCTCCTCGCGAATCCGCGACGCCCCGATTCGAGTCGGCACCAGCAGCATCGCCTCGGGGTCGCGCAGCAGCGCGGCCTTCGCGGCCACCGATTTCCCACTCCCAGGCGGGCCAATCACGCGCAGGTGCCCGGCACTCCACGCCGCCACGTGCTCCTGCTCCGCACTGAGCGGCGGCAACGGCGCGGCGGGCGCCGGAGAGAGCAACGTGACGGTCATGACTCAATGCAATCACGAAGCACCGACACGCTTATGATCGAGAGAGGAACTCAGGAAGGAAATCGCATGGACGTCACGATCGGCACACTGCATTCTGCCCGCGAAATCAGCATCACCGTGGACCTCACCCCGGAGGAACTGAAGAAGAAGGTCGCCGCCGCGATCGCCGGCACCAGCCTCGAGCTCACCGACGAGAAGGGCCAGCTCGTGATCGTTCCGACGACGGCGCTCGCCTACGTTCTCGTGGGCTCCACGCCTCCCGCTCCGGTGGGCTTCCGGATCTAGGCGGCGAGGCCGAGGCGGTTCATCCGCCGCGAATGATCGGCCTGAAGCCGGCCGATCAGCGCCTGCACGTCCCCGCCCGCATACTCCACGAGCGCGGGGTGTTCGATGAACAACCTTTGCACGAGCAGGAGACACTCGCCCATCACGCGGCGCCCCCACAAAGCGAGCCGTGCCGCCAGTTGTGGCTCGGCGGCAAGCACTGACTCCAGCTGCTCCACCGTCCACTCGGTGTGATCGGCGGCGTTGAAGGTGCCCTCCGTGAGCTCGCGCACCCAGCCCGGAGCGGCGCCCACGAGCTCCACCAGGAGATCTTCGAGCGTGTGGTAACCCACGTAACTGCGCACGAGCCGCTCCCACCAGTCCCGCGGGACGGCGCGGAGCAGGAAGTCGGAGATGAGATCGCGATAGCTCTCGAGAAGCGCGTCAAAATCGGCCACCGACTGCTGCCCGTACCGCTCGGCGCGGCGCATATCCTCCAGTTCGGCGGAGGCCATTCGGCTCAAGTAGATCCGCTCGCCGATCGTGGGAGCGTTCGAAGCGTCTTGCGAAAGGAGCCCGAATGCGCCCACCGAGGCGTACACGAAAAGCCCGATGTACTCGTGGGCGGCGTCGGCCTCGTGCGCAATCTGAGTCATGAAACACAGCCTACCGGCCTCGTGCCGCGGACCATTGCCCGGTAGGCTAGAGAGAAATACGGGTTGCCCGGTCGTCTCGGTAACTGACATTGAGTGCTCATGCTGCGAGCACATGAACTTTCACGATCGGCTGCCATTGGCCGATTGAAAGGTTCACATGACCGCGCTTACAACCGAAAATCTGACCGGCATCGTCGCGCACGCGGATGTCGATGAATACGAAGAGGCCCCGAGCCTCGAAGTCTCCGGCGTCACGTTCGCCGATTTCCCGATCCGCGAGGAGATCATTGGCGCGCTCAAGGACGTCGGCATCGTGTCCCCGTTCCCGATCCAGGCGATGACCCTGCCAGTGGCGCTCGACCGCCGCGACATCATCGGCCAGGCCAAGACCGGGACCGGAAAAACCCTCGGCTTCGGCCTGCCGCTACTCCACAACGTCGTAGCCCCCGGCGAGGACGGCTGGGACGAGCTGCGCGCTGCCGGCAAGCCCCAAGCCCTCGTGATCGTCCCCACCCGCGAACTCGCGCTGCAGGTGGCCGGCGACCTCGAAACCGCCTCTCGCCGGCGCAACGTGCGGATCGTGAAGGTCTTCGGCGGCCGCGCCTACGAGCCCCAGGTGGAGGCTCTGCAGAAAGGTGCGGAGGTCGTCGTCGGGACCCCTGGCCGAATGATCGATCTGATGAAGCACCGCATCCTCGACCTCTCCAAGGTCACGACCGTGGTGCTTGATGAGGCCGACGAGATGCTGGACCTCGGCTTCTTGCCCGACGTCGAAACCCTCCTTTCGAAGACCCCTGGCACTCGGCAGACCATGCTGTTCTCGGCCACCATGCCGGGCGCCGTCGTGGCCCTGGCGCGCCGCTACATGATCCAGCCCACGCACATCCGCGCGGCCGATCCGACCGACACCGCGAAGCACGTGGCCTCGGTGACCCAGATCGTCTACCGCGCGCACGCGCTCAACAAGGTGGAGATGCTCTCGCGCATCCTGCAGGCGCGCGGCCGTGGCCTCACGATCGTGTTCGCCCGGACCAAGCGCACCGTGGCCCGCGTGGCCGAGGAGCTCACCGAGCGAGGCTTCGCCGTGGGTGCCATTCACGGCGATCTCGGCCAGGGCGCCCGCGAGCAGGCGCTGCGCGCCTTCCGCAACGGCAAGGTGGACGTGCTCGTTGCGACCGACGTGGCCGCCCGCGGTATCGACGTGGACGATGTCACGCACGTGATCAACTACCAGTGCCCCGAGGATGACAAGATCTACCTGCACCGCGTGGGCCGCACCGGACGCGCCGGCAACGCGGGCACCGCGGTCACGTTCGTGGACTGGGACGACACGCCCCGCTGGACGCTGATCAACAAGGCGCTCGGCTTCGGTACCCCCGAGCCGGTCGAGACCTACCACACCTCCCCGCACCTCTACACGGACCTGAACATCCCCGAGGATGTCACCGGGCGCCTGCCCCGCTCCGAGCGCACCCGCGCCGGTCTCGCGGCCGAGGAGCTTGAGGACGTGGAGGGCAAGCCGAAGCGCCAGAGCTCCGGCAACCGGGACGGCCGTGGTGGCCAGCAGCGCCAGTCAGACGCCCCTCGCAAGCGCCGCCCACGCCGTCGGACTCGTGGTGGAAACAGCGCCGCTGCAGCGAACTAGTACGCGGCGTCGATGAACGCGAAGATGGCGTCGGCCATCAGCTGAACCGCGATCGCGGAGAGCAGGAGGCCGGCGATCCGCGAGAGGAGCGAGACGCCGCCTTCTCCGAGCAGGTCGAATAGCTTCACCGCGAAGCGCATCGTTGCCCACAGCACCGCATGCATGAGCAACACTGCAAGCACGACGGCGATCCAGCCGGCCACAGGACCGCCTGGCACATCCCAGGCCTGCTGGGCCGCGAGCATCCCCGCCACGATCGCGCCCGGGCCTGCGATGAGCGGCGTACCAAGCGGCACCAACGCCACGTTGACCTTCTGACCCGTGGCGGGATCTCCCCCCTTTCCCATCAGCAGCTGCATGCCCATGATCAGCAGGAGCAGGCCACCGGAAAGCTGCAGCGCGGGGAGCGAGATGTGCAGGAAGTCGAGGATGGCCTGCCCGAACAAGATGAACGCGACGATCACCCCGAATGACGTGGCAGTGGCCTGAATCGCGGCGGTCTTGCGCTGGTCCTTGGTCATCGTGTTCGTGAGGCTCAAGAACACCGGCAGCAGACCGGGCGGGTCCATGATCACGAACAGCGTGAGGAAGGTGGAGGCCAGCAGCGCGAGATCCACGTACTGGTTCACTTGATGACCTCCAGATGCCCCTGGGCGGCCAGGGATTCGTACACGTCCGGCTCGGTGAGGTTTTCACCAAGCCGATTCAGTTTGCCAGATCCGTGGTAATCCGACGAACCCGTGACGGGCACCCCCCAGCGCGCGGCGAGTTCGCGCACCTTTGCCCGGGTGGCGGCATCGTGATCGCGGTGGTCCGCCTCGAAGGCGGCAAGGCCCGCCTCGACCAGCTCGGCCATGGTCCCTTCGCCGATCACGCGCCCGCGCGCTGAGGCCAACGGGTGCGCGAGCACCGGCACCCCACCGGCGGCGCGGATCGCGCGCACGGCCTGCGCGGAATCGGGGACGTCGATCGGCACGTAGTACGGACCGGAGGCGTGCAGGATCGAGGCGAACGCTTCGTCGCGGCTCGGCACACTCCCTACGGCCACCAGCGCGTCTGCCATATGAGGCCGCCCGACGGCGTTCGCCGCCTGGGCCTGGGCCAGCACCGCTTCCCACGTGATCGGGAAGTCCCGGGAGAGGCCTTCGATCATGCGCCGCGCCCGCACTTCCCGCGCCGAGCGCGAGGAGGCCAGCAGCGTCGCGAGGTCGGCGTCGTCGGGATCGTGGAGGTAGGAAAGGATGTGCACGCTCATTCCCTCTGCACGAGTGGAGACCTCGGCCCCGCGCACCAGCGCCACACCGCTCCCCCGCGCGGCGTTGGCGGCCTCGGCCCAGCCGGCCGTGGTGTCGTGATCCGTGAGCGCAATGACATCGAGGCCCGCCGCGCGGGCATTGCCGATCAGCTCGGCGGGCGTATCGGTGCCATCCGAGTACCGGGTGTGGGTGTGGAGGTCGATGCGCACACTCCCAGGGTATCGGGCGCAATCCACCCGGCCGACCACGAGCGGGTAGCCCCATCCCTTCACGCTTGTGCTGTAGGTGCATGGTGTGAGCGCTCCCGCCGCGGCGAATCGTGAACCCAAAGCACAAGTTTGGCCACGGCGCATGACGGCGCGGGCGATCTCGGCGGTGGCGCTGGGGCCGGCGGCGTGACGTGCGTCACGGGTGCAACCCGGGACCATTGCCCTATTGTGTACCTATGACACATAACGTGGCGACCGAAGCCCTCACACGACCGGAACGTCTCGACCGGCTCCCGTGGACGCGCAAGCACTCGAAGCTGCTCGGCGGTTCCGGCATCGGCTGGGCGCTCGACGCGATGGACGTGGGCCTGATCTCGTTCATCCTTGCGGCACTCATCGCCGAATGGAACATCACGCAGGGCCAAGCTTCGGTACTCGGCTCGATCGGCTTCGTCGGAATGGCCGTGGGAGCCTCCCTCGGTGGCCTGATCGCGGACCGGATCGGCCGCCGCAACGTCTTCGCACTCACGCTCGTGGTCTACGGCCTCGCCACTGGCGCATCCGCGCTGGCGGGCGGCCTCGCGGTACTGATCGTGCTGCGTTTCTTCGTGGGCCTCGGCCTCGGCGCCGAACTCCCGGTGGCATCCACACTCGTCTCCGAGTATGCGCCGGCACGAATCCGCGGCCGCGTCGTGGTCATCCTCGAGGCGTTCTGGGCGGTGGGCTGGCTCGCCGCCGCGCTCATCGGCTACTTCATCGTGCCGTTGGAGAACGGCTGGCGTTGGGCACTCGCCCTCGGCGCGATCCCCGCGATTTACGCGATCGTGGTGCGTTACGGCCTGCCCGAATCGGTGCGCTTCCTCGAGAGCCGCGGCCGTCATGAGGAAGCAGAGGCCGCCGTACGCCAGTTCGAGGAGGCCGCTGGAGTCGAAGCGGTTGTCTCGCCCCCGATCGAGGTGGCACCGAAGCCGAACTGGCGCGTGCTGTGGACCCCGAAGTTCCGGAAGTGGACGATCGCCCTCTCACTGACCTGGATCGGCGTGAACTTCGCGTACTACGGCGCCTTCATTTGGCTGCCCGGTCTGCTCTATGCGGCCGGCCACGATCTCGTGCGGTCGTTTGGCTACACCCTCATCATCACGCTCGCCCAGCTCCCGGGCTACGCCACCGCCGCCGTGCTGATCGAGAAGTGGGGCCGCCGCCCCACCCTCGCCACGTTCTTGGCCGGGTCCGCACTCTCCGCGATCGGCATGGGCTTTGCACCGAGCACCGGATGGATCATCTTCGCCGGCTGCATGCTCTCCTTCTTCAACCTCGGCGCATGGGGCGCACTGTACGCGATCACGCCCGAGGTATTCCCCACATGGCTGCGCACCACCGGCTCCGGCACGGCAACCGCGTTCGGCCGCGTGGCCGCGATGATCGCGCCGCTCACGGTGCCGGTGCTGAACACTGTTGGCGGCTGGCCGTTGGTCTTCGGTGTCCTCGCCGCCGCGTTCGTGCTCGCGATGGTCTCCACGTTCTTCCTGCCCGAGCGCACCGGCGAGGTCCTCCAGGAGCAGTAGCCGCTTCGCACCAGTAGCCCCTCGGGCACTCTGCTCGCCTATGGGAGGGCTGTGTCGTGCCAGTGCACCACAGTGTCACGACATAGCTCTCGAATGAGTGCGGCTCGGGCGGATGCGCGTGGGTCGTGATGCCGACGCACGATTTCGAGCGCACTCGGCGGAAAGAGTAACGTCATACACATGACGGACAAGCAACCTCTAGAAGATCGCGTCAACAATCGTTCACAGCGCCCCGAGAGCGCGGCCTTCCGTGAGTTCATCGCGGCGAATTGGGCCGAGCCCGACGGCGCTCTCCCGCCCCAGATGGAGGCGGCACCTTACGCAGCAACCCGCCGAGAGGTGCTCTCCACACGGTTCCCGGGCGAGCGACTGGTGATCCCCGCGGGCGAGCTCGTGGTCCGCTCGAATGACACCGATTACCGGTTCCGCCCGCACAGCGCCTTCGCGCACCTCACGGGCCTCGGCACTGATGAGGAGCCGGATGCGGTGCTCGTTCTTGAGCCCACCGAGACCGGCCACGATGCCACGCTGTACTTCCGCCCCGCTGCGGCCAAGGACACCGAGGAGTTCTTCGCGGACTCCCGCTACGGCGAACTCTGGGTGGGAGTCCGCCCCACGCTCGAGGAGATGAGCGCCCGCACCGGCCTGCCCACGGCGCACAGCGACGAGCTCGCGGACGCCATTTCGAAGGACGCCGGCCAGGTCCAGATCAGGCTCGCATCCCAGGCCGACTCAGCGGTCACGGCCCTCGTTCAGAAGGCCCGCTCGGAGGTGGGCGCCCACGCAGAGGGCGTGGATGCGCCGTTCGCCGAGGCTCTCTCCGAGCTCCGACTCGTCAAGGACGAGTGGGAGATTCGGCAGATGCGCGACGCGGTCAACGCAACCCACAGAGGTTTCGACGCATTGATCCGCCAGATTCCCCGATCCACCGAGCACTGGCGCGGCGAGCGCGTCCTTGAGGGCGCGTTCGAGGCGAACGCCCGAGAGGACGGCAACGGCCTCGGCTACGACACGATCGCCGCCGCGGGGAACCATGCGAACACGCTGCACTGGATCCGCAACGACGGCCAGGTCCGGCCCGGCGAGCTCGTGCTCGTGGACGCGGGCGTGGAAGTCGATTCGCTCTACACCGCGGACATCACCCGCACGATCCCCGTGGACGGCACGTTCACGGATGCGCAGAAGAAGGTCTACCAGGCCGTGCTCGACGCCTGCGAGGCCTGCCTCGCGAAGGCCGCGGAGATCGGTCCCGACGGCGAGCGCGTCCACTTCCGCGAGATCCACGCCGCCGCAATGGAGGTCCTCGCACACCGCCTCGACGAGTGGGGCCTGCTGCCCGTCTCGGCGGAGGAGTCACTGAAGCCGGAGGGCCAGTACCACCGCCGCTGGATGGTGCACGGCACCTCCCACCACCTCGGTCTCGACGTGCACGATTGCGCCCAGGCGCGCCGCGAGATGTATCTCGACGCAAAGCTGGAGCCCGGCATGTGCTTCACGATCGAGCCGGCGCTGTACTTCCGCGAGGACGATCTTGCCGTGCCAGAGGAGCTACGCGGCATTGGCGTACGCATCGAGGATGACATCCTCGTAACCGAGAGCGGCGTGGAGCGGCTCAGCGAGGATATCCCCCGCACGATCCCCGCGGTCGAGGCCTGGGTCCAGGGATTGCTTCAGTAACTCGTCATTCTGCGGCCACGAAGGGGATCGCAGAATCCAGATCGCACGGCAGGTCGCACGTACGTTCCTGGATCCTGCGATTCCGGGCTACGCCCTCCACGCAGGATGACATTGAAGTACTGGGATCCCGCGCGCTTTCGTTCTGTCAGTTCCTAGGCCTCGGGCCCGGCCACGCGCTCGCCGTACGCCGGCGGCACGGAGAGGTCCACCGGCGCGGCAACCGGAGCGAGCATGCCCTGTTCGGTCAGCAAGCGGCGGCACTCGGCTACAGACTCGCGGGCGCAGAGGATCGCGAAACTCGTGGGCGCCACGGTGGTCACCGAGGTGAAGTCGCGCTCGCCTCGTTGCATGAAGTACGGAATCGCGCCGAAGGCCGCGCCCCAGATGGCGCCCATGATGGCGCCCCACAGGATCGCGCCGGGCCCCATGCCAATGATCAGGAAGAGCAAGCCGATCATCACACCGAACCACGCGCCGCTCAGCGCGCCACCACCGATCGCCTTGCCGGCGGTGAGCCGGCCCGTGACGTTCTCGATGAGCCGCAGATCGCGCCCCACGATCTGCACGTTCTCGACCGGGAACTGGGCGTCGGCCAGAGCGTCGACCGCCTTCTGCGCTGCCGCATAGTCGGAAAAGACAATGACCTCGTCGCCAACCGGACCTGCGAACTTGCCTGCGGACTGGACTCCCTGTGTTACATTCATGGCTCGATTATGCACCCCAAACCTGAATACCTCCTGGAAACCTGCTGAATGGGACGTCACTGTGCTCGCGCCGGTCTGCGTGTGCTTCCCCCACGCAACCAACTAGGCTTAGGCGCGTGAGCATTTCCACCCGCATCTCGAGCCCCTCGCGCGTCTTCGTGGCGCGCCTGGCGGGCACGAAGGTCTTCGACCCCCTCGGCGACGAGGTGGGCCGCGTCCGTGACGTTGTGGTGCTCATCCGCCTCAAGGGTGAGCCGCGCGCCGTCGGCCTGGTTGTCGAGGTCCCCGGGCGACGGCGCGTGTTCCTCCCACTCACCCGCGTCACCGGAATCGATCACGGCACGGTCATCACCACAGGCCTGGTGAACATCCGCCGCTTCGAGCAACGCTCCACCGAGACCATCGTGATGGGTGAGCTCCTCGATCGGATCGTGAGCATGAAGGACGGCTCGGGCGAGGTCATCATCCATGACGTGGCGATCGAGCAGCAGCGCAACCTCGATTGGCACGTGACCAAGCTGTTCGTGCGCCGCCGGGAGAACTCTGGGCTCTTCCGCCGCGGGGAGTCGTTCCTCGTCTCTCCCGACGACGTTCGCGGCCTCGCGTCCACCCCCGATCAGCAGGGCGCCACCACATTCTTGGCGTCGATGGATGACATGAAGCCCGCGGACCTCGCCGAAATGCTCCGCACGCTCCCGGACGAGCGCGTGGTCCAGGTGGCGCAGGAACTCACCAACGAACGACTCGCGGACGTACTTCAGGAGTCCGTGGAGGAAGACCAGGTGGCGATCCTCTCGGCGCTCCCTACGGAGCGCGCGGCCAACGTCCTCGACGAGATGGAGCCGGATGACGCCGCCGACCTCGTCCAGGAACTCCCGGACCAGATGGCCAACGAACTCCTTGCGCTCATGGAGCCCGATGAGGCCGCCGATGTGCGCCGACTCCTCGAGTACGGCGAGCAGACCGCCGGTGGTCTGATGACCACCGAGCCGCTGATTCTCGGGCCGGAGGACACCGTGGCGATGGCGCTCGCGCACGCCCGCAGGAGCGCCGTGAGCCCCGCGATCGCCACCGTGATCTTCGTGACCCGCCCACCGCACGAAACCCCGACGGGTCGCCTGGTCGGCGTGCTGCACCTGCAGCAGGCAATGCGCGAACCCCCGCACGCCCTGATCGGGAACTTCCTGGACAAGGACATCGAGGGTGTGGCCCCGCACGATCACTTCTCCAAGGCGGCCCGCCTCATGGCCACATACAACTCCACGATCGTGCCCGTGCTCGATGAACAGCGCCGGCTCCTCGGCGCCGTTTCGGTTGACGACGTACTCGATGAGATGCTGCCGGACAACTGGCGCGAGAGTGACGCGACCGAGCTTGATGAGAGGAGTGCCAATGGCTGACGAGCGCCTCGACACCCCCCGCGGCGGACGCCGCCGCATCCTCCCCCGCTTCAACCTCCAGTCCGAAGGAGTCGGAAAGGTCTCCGAAGGAATCGCTCGATTCACCGGCACACCTCAGTTCCTCGTGTGGCTGACGATCTTCGTGGTCGCCTGGCTGCTGTGGAACTCGTTCGCACCGGAGAACCTGCGCTTCGACTCGGCCGCGCTCGGTTTCACCGCCCTCACGCTCATGCTCTCGTTGCAGGCCTCCTATTCCGCCCCGCTGATCCTGCTCGCGCAGAACCGGCAAGACGATCGCGATCGTGTGAGCGCCGAGCAAGATCGCCAGCGCGCCGAACGCAACCTGGCCGATACCGAGTATCTCGCCCGCGAGATCGCGGCGCTGCGCATAGCCGTCGGAGATCTGGCCACCCGCGATTACGTGCGCGCGGAGCTGAGGTCACTTCTGGAGGAACTCCAGGCCGAGCCCGAGTCCGAGGACGAGCCCGAGGGTCGGTAGAATCAAGCCATGCCCCTGACCCTTGATGCAGTTCGCGCCGTCCTAGCGGAGGTAATCGATCCCGAGATCCGCCGCCCCATCACCGATCTGGACATGGTCCGTTCGGTCGATATCGAGGGCGGGGACGTCGTCGTCGGGATCGATCTGACCACTCAGGGGTGCCCGCTGCGCGATGTGATCACACGCGACGTGACCGAGAAGGTCTCCGGGCTTGAGGGCGTCTCGAACGTCCGCGTCGAGATGGGCGTGATGAACGACGAGCAGAAGGCGGCATTGCGCACCAAGCTCCGCGGTGGCACGCCCGAGCCGGTGATTCCGTTTGCCCAGCCGGGATCGCTCACGCGCGTCTATGCGATCACCTCGGGCAAGGGTGGCGTGGGGAAGTCCTCCGTCACCGCAAACCTCGCCGTGGCGCTGAAGAACCAGGGCCTCAAGGTGGGTGTGCTCGACGCCGACATCTACGGCTTCTCAATCCCGCGCATGCTGGGCGTGGAGAACCCGCCCACGAAACTCGATGACATGATCATCCCGCCTGTCGCGGACGGCGTGAAGGTGATCTCGATCGGCATGTTCGCGGCCCCCGGCACGCCCGTGATCTGGCGCGGGCCGATGTTGCACCGCGCGATGCAACAGTTCCTCGGGGACGTGTTCTGGGGCGATCTCGACGTGCTACTCCTCGACCTGCCGCCCGGCACCGGCGATATCGCGATCTCCGTGGCGCAACTCCTGCCGAACTCGGAGATCATCGTGGTGACCACGCCGCAGGTGGCCGCCGCCGAAGTCGCCCAGCGCGCGGGAATCATCTCCGCCCAAACTCGGCAGCACGTCGTCGGCGTGGTGGAGAACATGTCCTACCTCGAACTGCCGGATGGCTCGCGCCAAGAAATCTTCGGCACCGGTGGCGGCGAGGAGGTCTCGCATTCTCTTTCGGTGGAGCTCGGCTACGAGGTGCCGTTGCTCGCGCAGATTCCGATCGACATCGCGCTGCGCGAGGGTTCGGACAAGGGCCGTCCCGTTGTGGCCGACGGCGGCACTCCCGGAGCAGAGGCACTCACCAAGGTGGCTGAAGCTCTGGCGAGCCGTGCGCGCGGCCTTGCCGGGCGGCCCCTGGGGGTCACACCGAAGTAATGGGCGGCAGTGGGTTCCTGAACATCAACGGTGGTGAGTTTCTTCTTCTCCTCCTCATCGTGCTGATCGTGGTGGGTCCCGAACGTCTTCCCGAGGTCGCCAAGCAAGGCGCCATTTGGCTGAAGAAGGCCGTGCGTTACGTGCGCGACGCCAAGGACGCGCTTACCGACGAGTTCGGCGACGAGCTGGCCGATCTGAAGGACTTCGACCCGCGCCAGTATGATCCGCGCAAGATCGTGCGGGACGCGTGGAACGAGACGGCCGAGCCCACCCCGAAGAAGAAGGACCCGGCCGCCCCCACACCCTACGACGACGAAGCGACCTGATCAGCGGTGGACGCGCACGTCGGCGGTCTCTCCGGTCTCCGCCGTCGCCGTCGCTGACGTGCCGGAGCCCGTCACTCGGAACACCACGCGGGTTCCTTCTGCCGTCACAACATCCACCGTGGTGTCGATCTCGTCAGCATCCGGATACGCGTCGAGAATCAAGCCCTCCAGGTAGTCGTAGTCCGGCCGATCGGTGCGTGCACCACGCGGGATCACGGCTCCCGGCCGCACATACAGCGGCAGTGAGTCGTACGCGTGAACCTCGCGGATCCACCGCCCACCCATTACGGGAACCCCGGTAATCAACGACGTCCAGGTCCCCTCGGGCAGGTAGAAGTCGACGACTCCGTCCGGATCCATCACCGGCGCAACGAGTAGGTCCGGTCCCAGCATGTACTGCCGATCGAGATAGCCAACGGCGGGGTCGTCCGGGAACTCGAAGAACATGGGCCGCGCGATACCCACGCCCGTGGCCGCCGCCTCGGCACCCGCCGTGTAGAGGTACGGCATGAGTGAGTTCTTCCGCTCCACGAACCAGCGTGACGTCTTCACTGCTTCGTCGTCAAACATCCACGGCACGCGGTACGAGCCCGAACCATGCAACCGCGAGTGCGATGACATCAGGCCAAACGCCAGCCATCGCTTGAACACTCCAGGATCGGGAGTGCCTTCGAAGCCGCCGATATCGTGACTCCAGTAGCCGAATCCGGAGCACGTGAGCGAAAGCCCACCGCGGAGCGTCTCGGCCATTGAGGGGAAGCTTGAGGAGTTGTCGCCGCCCCAGTGCACAGGCATCGCCTGTCCACCCACAGTGGCCGAACGAGCGAACAGAATCGCTTGATCTTCACCGCGCTCCTGCGAGAGCACCTCCCAGACGGCCTCGTTGTACAGCTGCGTGTAGAGGTTGTGCATGGTCTCGGGTGACGCCCCGTTATGCCACACGACGTCGGTGGGAATCCGCTCACCGAAGTCGGTCTTGATCGCGTCAACCCCTTGCCTGATGACGGTCCTCAGCCGCTCCTGGAACCACGAGCGGGCCTCGGGATTCGTGAAATCCACGAGTCCCATGCCCGCTTGCCACTCATCCCACTGCCACACGTAGCCGTCGGGCCGCTTGACGAGGTAGCCGTGCTCCATACCCTCCTCGAAGAGTGCAGATCGCTGCGCAATGTATGGATTGATCCAAATCGAGACTCGCAGATCCTTCTCATCATGGAGCCGCTTCAGCATGCCTTCGGGATCGGGGAAGGTCCGCGAATCCCACTCGAAGTCGGTCCAGTTGAACTCACGCATCCAGAAGCAGTCGAAGTGGAACACGCTCAACGGAATATCGCGCTCACGCATGCCATCGATGAACTCCGAGACGGTGGCTTCGTCGTAACTGGTTGTGAACGACGTCGAGAGCCACAACCCGTAGGACCACGCCGGCACGCGGGCCGGACGCCCGGTGAGCCGCGTATACTTCTCGATCACTTCCTTGGGAGTGGGCCCGTCGATGAGCAGGTACTCGAGCGACTCCCCCGCCGTCGAGAACTGGACCCGCTGGACCACCTCGGAGCCAATCTCGAATGAGACGTGCTCCGGCTGGTTCACGAGGACTCCATAGCCCCGAGAGGACATGTAGAACGGGATGTTTTTGTACGAGAGTTCCGAACTCGTCCCGCCGTCAGCATTCCAGATGTCGACAACCTGCCCGTTCTTCACGAACGGCCCAAACCGCTCGCCAAGTCCGTAAATCAGCTCACCGACCCCAAGGTCCAATTGCTCGTGGACGTATGTCTGCGAGGGCGCGAGTCCAGTGGTGGTGTACCCCGCGCACCCGGCCGGGTCGGCCGAGACAGTGGCTCCTGAAGCCAGCGTCATGTGCCCCACCGACTTGTGTCCGGAACCGGTGATGCGATCTCCGTTCCGGAGGAAGTCGAGACTCCACGGTGCGCCCGCAGAAATTCGCGCTTCGAGAGACCCGGTGACGAGAGAGGCTCCCTCGTCGTCGATCGTGACCGTCGCGGCGCCGGGCTCCGTAGCGATTCGGAACCCAGGCGACGTCGGTGCACCCTGGTGCCGCACGATCCTCACTCGTACGACCCCCTTCATCGGCGATGAGAGGGTCACCGTGATGAGCGGACGGGACAAGGTGTTGCCGCGGGACTCGATCACTCCAGTCGGCGCGTGGATGAGCACTCCCGCGCCATCCGTCGTGGATGTTTCGGCGATGTCATAGGCCTCCGCTGCATAGAGTGCCGAGACACCGGGACGGTGCATCCAGTAACCATCGGTAAACTTCACTTCACTGCTCCTGCCGTAATTCCGCGAGTCAATGTGCGCTGGAAGATCAAGAAGAAGATGATCGTCGGAATGATGCTAATCAGCGTTCCGCCGACGAGCGTTGTCGTCTCCACCTGACGCTCACCGTTCAGCTGCTCAAGGATGAGCGGAATGGTCAATGAGTCCGGTTGGTTTAGGAATGCCAACGGCAACATGAACTCGTTCCAGGTCCAGATGAAGAAGAACACCATCAGAACGGAGAGTGTTGGCCGGATGATTGGCACAACGACCGAGACGAGCGTCCGGAAACGTGAAGCTCCATCGACAGCGGCCGCGTCGAGAATCTCCTTCGGGAAGGTCCCGAGAACGGACGAGAGGAGGTATGTCCCAAAGGCCGACTGAATCACCACAAATGTGAGAATCACGGACCACGGCGTCGAGAGTAGCCCGAGCCGGTCGTAGAGCCGGAACAGCGGATCGAACAGCATTTCCTGTGGCACGAGGTTCGCCAACATGAACAGCAACACGATCCAGGTGCGGCCCCGCACGCGGCCGATCCCGATCGCGAATGAGTTCAGAACCGAGATTACGACGGCGAAGACGGCCACCATCGTCGAGATGAAGACGGAGTTCCACAGGGCTCGCGGGAAGTTCATCTGATTCCAGAAGGTGATGATTCCCGTGAAGTCCAGCGCTCGCGGCAGATCGAGCGGTCCGGAGGTCGCGTAATCGGCCGGCGACTTGAAAGCGTTGATCAGCAGGAGGAGGAGCGGGAAGAACACCACGAGCGCCCCTGCCACCGCGAGGAGCATCATGATCCAGTCGACGACGCTACGGTGCCTACGCCGTTTAGTGGAGACTGCCTGCGCGTGAGTCATCGTTGCAGTCATCTCACGCATCCTTCTTCTCGTAGTGGTTTTGAACGCGGATGAAGATGATCGAGACGATGATCACGAGGATCGTGATTGCCGTTGCGATCGTGGCCGCGTAGCCCTTGTTCGCACCACGAATGAACTCCTGATACGCGTAGAACGACGGGACGTACGTGGACTTCGCGGGCCCACCCATCGTCAGAATGAACACCGGCGCGAAGACCTTCAGCGCGGCGATCGTGGTGGTCAACGCGACCACGAACAGCTCGGGGCGAATCATCGGAAGTGTGATCGCCTGGAATCGGCGGAACCAATTGGCACCGTCGAGTTCGGCCGCTTCATAGAGTTCCGGGTCCACACGCTGCAATGCGGCCATAAAGATCACCACGGGGTAGCCGATCTGGATCCAGATCATGAGCAGCATCACCGAGGACATTGCCGTTGTGTAGGAGCCACCGAGCCAGTTGATGGCGACATCGTCGCCCGTCACCATCGAGAGCACCGTATTCATCACACCGGAGTTATTCGGTCTCAGAATCCAGCCAAAGAGCACACCAGCGACGGCAATCGGAAGGATCTGCGGTAGGTAGTACGTGGCGCGAAGGAAGCTCGAGAGCTTGGTCGAGAACTTCCGGCCAACGAGGTCAAAGAGCAACGCCGAGAGGATGAGGCCGAACAAGGTTGGGATGATCACCATCGCCAGAATCACCAGAATGATGTTCTGGAACGATCGGATGAACTCTGCGTCCTGGAACAGTTGCCTCCAGTTGTCGAGCCCCACAAACGTCTCCTCCGCGCGGCCGCCGCGCCAGTTGAAGAAGCTCAGTCGTAGGTTTCGGACGAGGGGGTACAGGATCACGATCGATATCAGGATGAGACCCGGAACGAAGTACAACCAGTACCCCAGTTTGCTCCCGCCCGGCTCTGGGATGCGTGCGGGATCGTCAGTACGCCGTCGACGTTTGGTGGGCGTCGAAGTGGTCATGAGAACTCCTCAGACTGTGCGGCCCTGGCGGGAACCAGGGCCGCACTAGTGATTAGTCGCGCAACGGCGCGACGTGATTCTCGTAGTAGGACTCGAGCTGAGTCTGTGCCTCGGCCACAGTGGTCGTGCCATTGATGAGACCCTGAAGGACACCATTGAGGTCGCCGTAGAAGCTTGGCGTGGGCCAGTCCGGGTAGAACGCTAGGCCATCGCGGTCATTGACCTCATTGAAGAGCTCGATGAGTGCCTTTGCGTCATCGTTCGAGATGTCATCCGCGTTCGCCGCAACGGGCAAGCCACCGGACTCACCCAGGAGCGCCTGCACCTCGGGACGCATGGTGATGTCCATGAAGATTCCCGCCAGCTCAGGCTGCTTCGACTCGATCGGAATCACCCACATGTTTCCACCAGATCCCGGAGTCAGTTCGGTCGAAGGCCAGTTCGTGATGCCCAGTTCGAAGTCGGAGATATCGCCAAGGAATCGGCCATACCACCAGGAGCCGGAAAGGAACATCGCGGCATTGCCGTTGATGAACTCGAGTCCGGCCTGCTCCGCCGTCATTCCCGTGCTCTCTGCAGGGATGTACCCGGCATCGGTCCAGTCGCGGACGGTTTGGGTGGCGTACGAGATCTCGGGGCCATTCCAGTCGACCGGAGCCGTGTAGAGCTGGTAAGCGTCGACCCAGTCACGGTCCGCCTGGCTGAGTGCGAGCTGGTACCACATCTGACCCATCGGGTACTCCTGGGCAGATGTGGTGAAAGGCTGCACTCCTGCCGCCTTGAACGTCTCCGCTGCCGCGACGACGTCGTCGATACTTTGGGGAATCTCGACTCCGTGCTCCGCAAAGAGATCGGCGTTGTAGTAGAGGAACACAAACTCGCCGTAGTTCGGCAGACCGTAGAAGTCTCCCGATCCCATGACACCGTTCTCGTCATAGCGAGCCGTGGTCTGGATCGAGTCCGCGAGACTGTCTTCCCATCCGAACTCCGAGTACAAGTCATTCAGGTTCTGGATGACACCGATCGCCGCGAGCTGGCCCGCGGTTCCGTTGCCCTTATTGAACTCCGAGACGTCCGGAGCATCGGACGAGTCGAAGAGTTGCCCCGCCGAGACCTGTAGGTCTTCGAAGGCCGTGATCTGAAGGTCAACCGTGGCACCCGTCTCTTCCTCGAAGATCTCGATAGCCTTGTCCCAGGCGATACCCATCGCGGAGTCCGTGCCCTCGTAGTGCATCACAACGAGGGTCTCGCCAGAGAAGTCTCCCGAACCGCCACCTGCACCGGCACCGTCAGTAGACTCGCCTCCCTCCGAGCCACCCGTGCCACCCGACGAACAGGCTGCCAACGCGACTGTCGCGGCAGTCATTGCCACGCCAATAGTCCAACTCTTTCTTCTCATCTGAATCTCTTTCCTAGTCGTGGCCCGAAGGCCGCTGGTGATACTTGCAGTTATCGGAGTGCTGAATTGCCCCACTCAATGAGTGCGTTATGGGTGGCTCACCCACCCTCTTGTGCTGGCGGGCGACGACGCACGGATCCTCTCTCGACGTAACTGGGCGGGATTAACGTGACTTCTTGAGGTGCTGGGCGCTTCTCAATCTGGTCGACAAGCATCTGAACGGCGAGCTCGCATGACGCGGTCGCATCGAGTGGGATCGTGTCAAACGGGATGGGGAAGCGGTCTACCGAGTACGGCACACCCGCCGCAATGATCGAAATATCTTCGGGAACAGTTCGATCGAGCGACTCGAGGACTGGCACAACCCGCCACGCCACCTCTGGCCCCGCATTCACGATCAGACCATCCAAGGATGGGAGGCGCTCCAGTAACGCCGATATCTCGGCCGAGGTACTGTCCGCAGACGGATGGATCACCGCGAACTCCACGCCGCGCTCTGCCGCATACTCGCAGAACCGCTTGCTGAACCGAAGTGGGAAGTTTTGTTGCCGTTCGATCACTTCGCGGGAATGTGAAATCAGAGCGATGCTGCGCCGCCCCGCCTCGATGAGCCGGTCGATAGCCATTTCGGCAGCAGTCTCAAAGTCGAGGTCGACGCAGATCAGACCGGTTGTGTCGGAGGGAACCCCAACAAACACCGTGGGGCATGCGATCGTCCGCGCCAACGTGACCCGCTCATCGTTGGCATCGACATCGAGGACGATGATGCCATCCGCCAGCGAAGTAGCGGCCGTTCGCCGGATCCCCTCAATGGCATCATCGTGGACGAGTAGCAATGTGTCATAGTCGTGGGTCCGCGCTGCCCGAGTCACTTCAAGCGCAAAGCTCATGTGCGCTTCGCGATCGGTGTCATCGTGAATGGGAGCCGTCACCGCGATGATCTGAGAGTGTTTCGAGGCCAGCATCCTCGCAGACGCCTTCGGCTGATAGCCCATGCGCTGCGCGGCCTCCTGAACGCGGCTCCGAGTGGACTCACTGATGGCACGCTTCCCACTGAGCGCATAGGACACGGTGCTGATGCTGACACCAGCTTCCCGAGCCACTTCCTCAATACTCGCCATGCTCCTTCGACACCTTCGTCCGGCCAGGTAGCGCCTCATCATCGAGCGATGTCGAAACGCTTCGACAATCGGAGCTTAGGCGGATACTGCGACGTAGATCAAGGATTGTTATTGTTTTGCAACAATACAAACACGCTCGGCGTCACGACGAACGTCTGTCGCGGATCACGGTGTCAGTAGATGGCGCGCGGAAGCGCGGACCGCATCGTGACACGGGCGCTACCCTCGCTCGAGCTCAGGTTGCCTAACCGATGGCGTCGATGATACTCGCGAGATCCGTGCGTACCGCCTCGACCCGAGCCTTCGCTGCGGCGCGCGACGCCGCGAGGTTCCCGGCCTTCGAGATCGACTCCAGGTAGCACTTCAACTTCGGCTCGGTCCCGGAGGGCCGTACCACCACGCGATCGCCGGCGGCGGTGAGGAAGTACAAGCCGTCCGTGGGCGGGAGCTTCTTCCAGCCGTCCGAGAGATCGGCGAACTCCACCACGGGCGAACCAGCGAGCGCCTCCGGCGGCGCCACGCGGAGTGCCGCCATGACGCTGGAGATCCGCGAGAGATCGGTGACGCGGATCGTCAGCGGGTTGGTGGCGTGCGCGCCGTGCCGAGACTCGAGCCGATCGAGCAGATCACCGAGGGTGTCGCCCTGGTCGTCAAGTTGCGAGGCGAGGAGTGCGAGCCGCACGCCCGCGCTGATGCCATCCTTGTCACGGACGTACTGCGGGTCCACGCAGTAGCCGAGCGCCTCTTCGTACCCGAACACGAGGCCCGGCACGCGCGAGATCCACTTAAAGCCGGTAAGCGTGTACTCGTGCTCCAGGCCGTGGCTCGCGGCAATCGAGGCGAGCATCCGCGAGGAGACGATCGAGCAGGCGAGCACGCCCTTTCCCGTGTATGCGGCGAGCGCGCCGGCCTGATCGCCGAGCAACCAACCCACCTGATCACCCGTCAACTGAACCCACCCATTGGCGGTCGGAATCGCGGCAGCGCAGCGATCGGCGTCGGGATCGTTGGCGATAACCAGATCCGCACCCACCTTGCGCGCGAGCGCCAACGAAAGATCGAGCGCTCCCGGCTCCTCTGGGTTCGGAAACGAGACCGTGGGGAACTCGGGATCCGGCTGGAACTGCTCGCGCACCACGTGGACATCACGGAATCCGGCCCGCTCCAGCGCCGTCTTCATGGTCTCGCCGCCCACGCCGTGTATGGAGGTGAGCACGATCCGCAGCTGGCTCGCACGGCCATACGGTACGAGCGAGACAACGCGGTCCAGGTAGGACTGGCGAATCTCGTCGCCAAGCTGCTCCCAGCCGCTCTCGGCCATCGGTACTTCCGCCACCGAGCGCACTTCGGCGATCTTCGCCGCGATCTGCGAGTCGTAGGGCGGCACGATCTGGACGCCGCGAGCCTCCGCCCCGACGGCGTTCCCACCCAGGTAGACCTTGTACCCGTTGTCTTGGGGCGGGTTGTGCGAGGCGGTCACCATCACCCCGGCATCCGCGGCGAGGTGTCGGACGGCGTAGGCGAGCACGGGAGTGGGCTGTGCCGCGGGCAGGACCAGGGCGCGGCCGCCGGCTGCGGTGACCACGGCGGCGGTATCCAGCGCGAACTGGGCGGAGCCGTGGCGAGCGTCGCAGCCGATCACCACGGTGAAGGTCCCCAGCTTCTCGTTGAGCCACGCCGTCAGGCCCGCTGCTGCACGGATGACCACGGCGCGGTTCATCCGGTTCGGCCCGCCACCCATGGCACCGCGAAGCCCGGCGGTGCCGAACTCGAGGGTCCCGGAAAAGCGGTCCGCCAATTCGTCGTCGGCCTCGGCGTTGCCCGCCTGGGCTTGGGCGAGCAGAGCCACAAGCTCGGCAGCAGTGGTGGGATCCGGATCGTCATCGATCCATGCTTGGACGGCCTCGAAATCAGCGCTCACTGGTAATCCTCTCAACGATGGCGGCAAGGAGAGTTGCGAGCCGCGGTGCGGCGGCCTTGCCCGCCTCCAGTACCTCGGCGTGATTGAGTGGCGTGGGCGAAATGCCCGCGGCCGGGTTGGTCACGAGGGAGAGACCGAGGAGTTCCAGGCCGGCCTCACGGGCGGCGATCGCCTCCAGTGCGGTGGACATGCCCACGAGATCGGCGCCAAGGGTCTTCGCCATCCGCACCTCGGCCGGGGTCTCGTACTGCGGCCCCGTGAACTGGCAGTAGACGCCCTCGTCGAGCGGCTCGACCGTGCGCGCAATCTCGCGCAGGCGGGACGAATACAGATCGGTCAGGTCGATGAAGGTGGCGCCCGCAAGCGGGGTGGCGCCGGTGAGATTGAGGTGGTCCGAGATCAGTACGGGGGTTCCGGGACCCCACTCCGGGCGCAGCCCTCCGCAGCCGTTGGTCAGCACAAAGACCTTCGCGCCGCACGCCTTCGCGGTGCGGGCGCCGTGCGCCGTGGCGGCCGCATCGCGGGACTCGTAGAAGTGGATCCGTGGGAGCACCAGCGCGTGGGCACCCGTGGCCGCCACCTCGATCGAACGGATCACGCCGCCATGCCCCTCCACCGCGGGTGCCGGGAATCCGGGAACGTCGGTGGCCGGAATCTCGGCGATCACCCGCCCCAGCTTCTCGGCCGCCCCACCCCAGCCGGAGCCAAGGACCAATGCAATGTCGTGCTGCTCTATTCCGGTGCGGGCGGCGATCATCTCGGCCGCCTGCAATGCAAGCTCCCTCATACTCTCCAGGCTATCGCGTGAACGTGCCGATTTCCGAGCAGATGGAACAATAGACTCGTGGCAACAGAGCAGATCAGCAAGGAAACCGTGCGCGCCTCCTCCGTGCGCGAAGGATCGCGTGTGGTGGTGATCGGTGGCGGCCCCGGTGGCTATGAGGCGGCGCTGGTGGCACGCCAACTCGGCGCACAGGTGACCATCGTGGAGCGCAACGGTGTGGGCGGCTCGGCGGTGCTGACGGACGTGGTCCCCTCCAAGACCTTGATCGCCACCGCCGACTGGATGACCATCACCGAAAGCGCGGAGGAACTCGGCATCAAGACCGGGGCGGATCACTTCCCGGTGGACATCGAGCGCGTCCACGAGCGCATCCTGGACCTCGCACAGAAGCAGTCCGATGACATTCGCGGCCGACTCGACGCCGAGGGTGTCACGACACTCGATGGCACCGGCCGACTCGGCCCCACGCACGACGGCGTGCGCACGGTCCTCGCCGAGACGGCCGAGGGGGAGCTGGAACTGCACGCGGAAATGGTGCTGCTCTCCGTTGGCACGCACCCCCGCACCCTGCCGGAAGCCGTCCCGGACGGCGAACGCATCCTCACGTGGGACCAGATCTATGACCTGCGGGAGCTGCCCGAGCACCTGATCGTCGTCGGTTCCGGTGTCACCGGCGCCGAGTTCGCCGGCGCCTACAACGTGCTCGGCTCGAAGGTCACGCTGGTTTCCTCCCGCGAGCGCGTGCTGCCTGGCGAAGATGCCGAGGCGGCCGAACTGATCGAGACCGTGTTTGCCCGCCGCGGCATGAACATCCTCGCCGGCGCCCGCGCCGCCGGGGCCCGCCGCACCGAGCACGGCGTGGTGGTCTCCTTGACCGACGGCCGCGAGATTGAAGGCTCGCACTGCCTGATCGCGGTTGGCTCCATCCCCAACACGAGCGGAATTGGGCTGGAGGAAGCGGGAGTTGCCCTCACGCCGTCGGGCCATGTCCAAGTGGACCGCGTCTCCCGCACCACGGCCTTCCGAGTGTACGCTGCGGGTGACTGCACGGGAGTGCTCCCACTTGCCTCAGTCGCCGCCATGCAGGGCCGCATCGCGATGTATCACGCGCTGGGCGACGCCGTCGCGCCGCTCGACACGCGCACCGTCTCCGCCAACATCTTCACCCTCCCCGAGATCGCCACGATC
The DNA here is from genome assembly GCA_900199505.1 of Ruaniaceae bacterium KH17. Taxonomy (GTDB): domain Bacteria; phylum Actinomycetota; class Actinomycetes; order Actinomycetales; family Actinomycetaceae; genus KH17. The sequence continues at coordinate 44,072 of FZQV01000001.1, forward strand.
GGCGTCACGGAACAGGACATCCGCTCCGGCAAGGTGGACGGCGCCATTACCCGGCTGCCGATCGCCCGCAACCCGCGCGCCAAGATGCTCGGCCTGCGCGAGGGCTTCATCAAACTGTTCTCGGACCGCTCTTCTGGCGTGATCCTGGGTGGCGTGGTGGTGGCACGCAACGCCGGTGAACTAATCTTCCCTGTGACGCTCGCCGTCGCCCACCGGCTCACCGTGGACCAGATGGCGCAGGCATTCACGATCTATCCCTCGCTCACCGGCTCGCTCACCGAGGCGGCCCGGCAGCTCCACACCGAGAGGAACTGATGGCCCTTGAACTGAGCGGAGACGTGGTGGCCCTCGCGGCCGCCCTCTGCGATAGCCCCTCCCCCTCCGGTGAGGAGACCGCACTCGCCGATGCCATCGAGACCGCGCTCAGCGCGTTACCGCACCTCACGGTGTTGCGCGACGGCGACGCCGTGGTGGCCCGCACCGATCTGGGCCGCGCGCGCCGCGCAGTGATCGCCGGGCACATCGACACCGTGCCGATCGCCTCGAATGTCCCGTCCTGGCAGGCCGACGGCATGCTCTGGGGCCGCGGATCCGTGGACATGAAGGGTGGGGTCGCGATGGCACTGCACCTCGCCGCCACGCTCAGCGCGCCGCGCTGGGACGTCACCTGGGTGTTCTACGACCACGAAGAGGTCGCGGCAGAGCTCAACGGCCTCGGCCGGATCGCCCGAAACCACCCCGAATGGCTCGCGGGCGATTTCGCGATCCTTGGCGAACCCACCGGCGCCCAAGTCGAGGGCGGCTGCAACGGGACACTGCGCGTGGAGGTCCGAACGAAGGGCGTGACCGCGCACTCGGCGCGGCCGTGGATGGGCGTCAACGCGATCCACAAAGCGACTGAGATTCTCGCGGCACTGGACGCGCACGAGGCGGCGGACATCGAGGTGGACGGGCTCGTCTATCGCGAGGCGCTCAGCGCCGTGAAGATCGAGGGCGGGCGGGTGCTGAACTCGGTGCCGGATTCCTGCACCGTGACCGTGAACTACCGCTTCGCGCCGTCGAAAAGTGTCGAGGCCGCACTGGCATACGTGCATGAGGTACTGCCGGGCCACGAGATCGTGCTGATGGATGCCGCCGCGGGGGCGCGCCCGGGACTCGACTCCCCCGCCGTCCAGGAGTTCCTCTCCGCCGTGCACGCCCATACGGGAGGCGAGGTCGGCCCGAAATACGGCTGGACCGACGTCGCGCGGTTCAGCGAACTCGGCATCCCGGCAGTGAACTTCGGGCCCGGTGATGCCCTGCTCGCCCACGCCGACGACGAACGCTGCCCCACCGATCAGATTCGTGCCTGCACCGCAGCACTCGGCGCTTGGTTGACGTTGTAGAGTCGTTCACCACGACACACTAGAAAGAAACTATGGCATCACACGCATATCGAAAAGGCCCGCTGCTGCTCCGTGGTGAGCAGATTCCCACGCAGACGGCGGACACTGCCCTTCTCAGCCCCCAGGACGATCACGACTGGCTCCACAAGGACCCATGGCGAGTCATGCGGATCCAGGCCGAGTTCGTGGAAGGATTTGGCGCCCTGGCAGAGATCGGCCCCGCCATCTCGATCTTCGGATCCGCACGGACCCGACCGGACCAGCCGGATTACCAGTTGGCTCGCCAGATCGCCACGGAACTCGTCGCTGAGCGCTTCGCCGTCATTACGGGAGGCGGTCCCGGCATCATGGAGGCGGCGAACCTGGGTGCCTCCGAAGCCGGCGGCATCTCGGTGGGACTCGGGATTGAGTTGCCTCATGAGCAGGGCCTGAACGAGTACGTGAACCTCGGCATCAACTTCCGCTACTTCTTCGTGCGCAAGACCATGTTCGTGAAGTACTCGCAGGGATTCGTGGTGTGCCCCGGTGGCTTCGGCACGCTGGATGAGCTCTTCGAGGCGATCACGCTCGTGCAGACACACAAAGTGCTTGGTTTCCCGATCGTTCTCGTGGACTCGGAGTACTGGGGTGGACTTCTGGAATGGATCACGTCCACCATGCTTCGCGAGGGCCTGATCTCCCCCGGAGACACCGATCTCTGGACGGTGGTCGATACGCCCGAAGAGGCCGTGACCGCGCTCAAGGCGGGACTCAAGCGGCTGGCGGACTCCGCGAATTCAGCCACCTCTGCCGAGTAACTCCCACGCGCGGCGGGCGGTACTCCGCCGCGCAGTCTAGAATGGTTCCTAGGAGTCAGTCCGAAAGGGGATGCACATGGCAGCCATGAAGCCGCGAACTGGTGACGGACCTTTGGAGGTCACCAAGGAGGGTCGCAGCCTCGTCATGCGCGTACCACTCGAAGGCGGTGGCCGCCTCGTGGTCGAGTTGAACGCCGCCGAAGCCGAAGCACTGAAGGAAGCCCTCGAAGGCGTCGTCTAGGCCCGCAACAACCAAGTCATTCTGCGCGGAGTCGCAGAATCGAGCATCCTGCATTGCACCGCAGTATAGATCCCGCGACCGCGCGCAAGATGACGAGTCTTCCGTTGACGAGTTCTCAGCTCGTCTTCTTGAGCGCGGCGATCACGCCGTCGCCAGTGGGCACCAACGTCACGACGGCGTCTTCCCGCTCCCGCAGATCCCGCACCACTCCACGCGCGGCAACCGTAATCGGGTCGCGGCGTGCCGGATCCGCGACCTGCCCGCGGGCGAGCGCGTCATTGATCACGAGCAGGCCACCCTGCCGAAGCAAACGGAAGGCCTCGTCCACGACCTGCGCGGTCTCAGCCGGATCGCCGTCGATCACCACCATGTCGTAGGCGCCATCCGCGAGCCGCGGGAGCACGTCCAGTGCGCGCCCCGCGATCAGTCGGGCTCGCGCCGCGCGTACGCCCGCCGAGGCGAACGACTCTCGGGCGACCCGCTGGTACTCCGGTTCGATGTCGATCGAGGTGAGGACGCCGTCGTCGGCCATGCCCTCGAACAGCCAGAGCCCGGAGACGCCGGTCCCGGTGCCGACTTCGACCACGCTCCGCGCGCCAACCGATGCCGCAAGCAACCGCAGTAACGATCCCGTCGCGGGGCTGATTGCGTCCACGCCAAGCTCCGCGGCGTGCGCCCGCGCCAACTGCGCGCCCGATGACTCGGCGGGGTACTCCTCGGTGAACGACCAGGAGAGGTTCTTGTCCACTGCCATGCGTGCCTCCTCGTGCGGTTGTGCCCATCTTCTCACGCCCGTAGCACCATGCCCCGCGCCACACACCGCGCACTTCTCACCGCGCTTCGGTTGGAGAGGACGCATCGTGCACTCCGTAACCTCTTCGTGGTGCGGACTACCGTGATAGTTCGGAACTTGCTCGGTGATCCGCTCCGACAGTGGCATTGCGGCCGAGTGAGGCGCTCGGCTTGACGTGGTGGGGCGGCGCGCGGTGTGATCGGTTATGTGACTTCTCCCTGGCAGCCTCCATCGCAGTACCAGCCCGGCTCACCGATCACTCGCGAGAGCCCATGGGATATCCCGCCCGCTGCCGGGGTGGAGCCGCCCGCGCCACCCGTTCCGCCCGTAGCCCCTGCAGCCACGTCGCAGTACGGCCGGAACGACACGGTGCCGCTCACACCGGGAGTCACGAACCCCACGCAGCCGATCGCCGTCGGGCCGAACGTTCCGCCCGCGATCCCGCCGGCCGCGCCGAAGAGGCCCCGCCGCCAGGGCATGGGCAAGCCGGTCGTCGCGCTCATTGCCCTGCTCGCGCTCCTGAGCGGATTCCTGCTGGGCTCCGCGTTTGGTCCCTCGATCTTTGCGCCGGGCGTGACCAGCTCCGTGGCTCCCGATGGCGGCACCGGACCAGCGACTCCGCCTACCGTGGTCGAGGCGAGCCCCATCAGTGACGTGGCGGAGGCGGTGCTCCCCTCAACGGTGTTCATTCAGGCGCGTTCGGGCAGTTCCAGCGCTACCGGCACCGGCATGGTACTGCGCGCCGACGGCTACATCGTCACCAATAATCACGTGATCGCAGGCGCCGTGGACAACGGCACGGTGATCGTTGCCTTCTCGGACGGGCAGAGCCTGGAGGCCGACGTCGTCGGGCGGACTCAGGACTACGATCTCGCCGTCCTGAAGGTGGAGCGGGATGACCTCGTGCCGCTCCCGCTCGCAGATTCGGACTACGTCAAGGTGGGCGAGACCGTGGTGGCCGTGGGTGCCCCGCTCGGACTCAACGGCACCGTCACTTCGGGGATCGTCTCTGCTTTGAACCGTGCCGTCACGGCGGGTAACGGCGAGGACCTCTCGTTCATCAACGCCATCCAGACCGACGCCGCCATCAACCCCGGCAATTCGGGCGGACCTTTGGTCAACCTTGCGGGCGAGGTGATCGGGATCAACTCTGCGATCGCACAGCCGCCCGGCGCCACGAGTGCGACAGGAAGCATCGGCCTCGGCTTCGCGATCCCCTCGAATCAGGTAGCGCGCACGAGCCAACAGATCATCGAGACCGGGCACGCCACCTATCCTGTGATCGGGGTCTACCTCGATCGCACGCACACCGGACGCGGTGCACTCGTAGCGGCCGATCAACCCACTCAGCCCGCTGTGAATCCAGGCGGACCCGCCGATCAGGCCGGGATCCGTTCTGGCGACCTCATCCTCGCGATTGATGGGACACCGGTCATCGGCGCTGACGAAGCGATCGTGACGATTCGCTCCAACGCACCCGGGGATACCGTGACGCTCACGATCGAGCGCGGTGGCGCCCAACGGGACGTCCAGCTCACACTCGGCGAGTCCGAGGCGAACTAGCACATCCCGCCACCTCACGGTCTCAGGCCCGGGATGGCGGCGGCACAGCCGTTGGCGGGCTTCCCGCGTCGCCCCAGAACGCACGGCTTCAAGCTGGGGATGACAGGACAGCCTCGGATGATCAACGCGGCTGGAGACGTTCGCCCCCGACGGGTTATCAGGAACCCGAACGTTCAGATGCCCGATAACCCCGCCACTGCACCCTCCCCAGCCTGAAACCGTGAGTTTCCGCCAACGGCGGCGCAGGCTCTATCCCCAGCCTCGCATCCTACGCCCGCGCCGTGTCCACGAGACCCACCAACGGGAGCGCAGGCCTCATCCCCAGCCTTTCAGCCATTCCGGGGTGCGTCGCGCGAGCGGCGCCAACCGGATCTCACCTCCGCGGCACCGCTCAACCAACGAGGGCGCCGTCCTCGACGGGCTACTCCGGGAGCCCGTCGAGGACGGCGCGGGTGCCGGACAGGCCGAGGCGCGTGGCGCCAGCGGCCACCATCGCGAGGGCTGCCTCCGTGGTGCGGATACCACCCGAGGCCTTGACCCCGAGCCGGCCGCCAACGGTCTTGGCCATGAGCGCGACGGCGTGCTCCGAAGCGCCTCCGGCCGGGTGGAATCCGGTGGACGTCTTCACGAAGTCCGCGCCGGCCGCCTCGGAGGCCTCACAGCAGGCCACGATCTCCTCATCGGTGAGCGCTGCGGACTCGATGATCACCTTAAGCAGCGCGCCCTCGCAGGCGGCACGCACCGCGGCGATGTCCGCCTGGACGGAGTCGAAATCGCCTTCCTTCACCAGCTTGAGGTTCACGACCATGTCTACTTCGTTGGCACCTTCGGCCACGGAACGGGCGGCCTCGGCGGCCTTAACCTCGGACTTGTGGGCACCCGACGGGAAGCCGCACACTGTCGCAACGGCGAGCCCCTCCGGCACCTCAATGGGAAGCTGGTTCGGGCTCACGCACACCGAGAACACGCCAAGATCGGCGCCCTCAGCGATCAGTGCGGCCACATCGCTCGCGGTGGACTCGGGCTTCAGCAGGGTGTGATCGACGAGTGCGGCGAGTTCGGTGCGGTTCATGACATTCCTTCTTTCGATGCGGGAACGGGCAGGACGAGCCATTGGATATGTGTCCAATGACCAAGTGCGGTGTGGGGTGTGGTGCGGTCGCGGAGTTCGGAAATCGGGACCTCGTACACGAGCCCGGCGGAGGGCTCGTAGATCGAGATAACCTCGTCACCGTCCGTCGTGACACGCGGCCGCGAGCCGGGCACGGCGAGCACCACGTGACGCGGTAGCGCCGTGGTGGCGCCACCGCGCGTGTCGCCGCCGGTGTAGAGGAGCACGGGATATCCGCGGCGGAGCGCGTTGACGAGCTGGCTCGTCATCTGTTCGCCCCGTGCACCGCGGTCCGAGACGGCGCGGTGTAGGTATCGAACCCCCGGGAAGCGGGCGTCGCGTGCGGCAGTCCACGGCGGAGTGCCGAGGCTCTTCGGCCATTTCGCCGGGCCCACGCCGCGTTGCACGGAGTGGCGTTGGATCCGCCACTGCGCCGCTGCGATCCGCTCGTCCGCGTTCGCGTACCGACCAGGCGGAACCTCGGGTGGCAAGATGCCCTCGCACTCCCCCGTCTCTAGCCACTGCATCACGCGGGAATCACCCGTGGCGGCGAGCATCAGGAGACAGGCCGAGCCGCAGGTAGTCTCGTCCACTTGGCGCACGCGGGCGCCACCGATCTCGACGGGGGCGGTCCGCAATTCGGTGACGAGGTGCGCGCCCCCAAGCCCTGCTGGGTGCGTGCGAACGCGCCGCGTAAACCACGCGGCGACCTCACCGACGCTTCGAGGCTTCAGAGCTCGTCCTCGCTGTCGCCGCGGCCGGAATCATCGAGCGGGACGTCGATGCGCTGCTCGGCCACGTCCACCGGATCGGCCTCGGGCGTCTCGTCGCCCTCGGGCACATACTCGACCGGCTCGGCGTCGGAGCGAGTGTCCTCCTCCGGCGCATACTCGTCGATGGGCTCAAAATCGGCACTGGTCACGGTGCGATCCTCTCGAAGACGACATTCGTGCTCGGCGGAGCCTCAGCTCCGACGTCGATCGCCCCCTTCAGGACCTCCTTCGCCCGCTCGAAGCGCTCCGGAGTGTCCGTGTGGAGCGTGAGCAGCGGATCGCCCGCCCTGACCTTGTCGCCACGCGTGGCGTGCAACTCGATGCCGGCAGCAAGTTGGACCGGGTCCTCCTTACGCGCACGGCCCGCGCCGAGCCGCCAGGCGGCCACGCCGACGGCGAGCGCATCCATCCGAGTGATGTAGCCATCCGCTGGGGCCACGAGAGTCTCGGTCTCACGAGGCGTGGGCAGCGGCGCGTCCGGATCACCGCCCTGCGCGCGAATCATGGCATTCCACGAGTCCATGGCCCGGCCATCTGCGAGCGCCTCCGCCGGATCGGCATCCACGCCGGCGGACTGCAGCATCTCGCGGGCAAGCGCCACGGTGAGATCCACGACGTCCTTGGGGCCGCCTCCGGCCAGCACCTCGACCGATTCGCGGACCTCGACGGCGTTACCGGCCGTGAGGCCGAGCGGCGTGTCCATGTCGGTCAGGAGCGCCACGGTCTTCACACCGGCGTCCGTTCCAAGATCCACCATGGTGCGCGCGAGTTCACGCGCCTGATCGATGGTCTTCATGAAAGCGCCCGAGCCCACCTTCACATCGAGCACCAGCGAATCGGTGCCCTCTGCGATCTTCTTCGACATGATCGAGGAGGCAATCAGTGGGACGCACTCGACCGTTGCCGTGGTGTCTCGCAGTGCGTAGAGCTTCTTGTCGGCGGGAGCGAGACCGGAGCCGGCAGCGCAGATCACCGCGCCGACGTCGGCCAGCTGGGACATGACTTCCTCGTTGGAGAGCGCGGCCCGCCAGCCCGGAATCGCTTCCATCTTGTCCAGCGTGCCGCCCGTGTGCCCGAGGCCGCGGCCGGAGAGCTGCGGCACCGCGACCCCGTAGGACGCCACGAGCGGCGCGAGCGGGAGCGTGATCTTGTCCCCCACGCCCCCGGTCGAGTGCTTATCCGCCGTGGGCTTGCCGAGGCGGGAGAAGTCCATCCGATCGCCGGAGGCGATCATGGCGCCGGTCCAGCGGGCGATCTCGCGGCGGTTCATGCCGTTCAGGAAGATCGCCATGGCGAGCGCACTCATCTGCTCTTCGCCCACGGCGCCGCGGGTGTAGGCATCGATCACCCAGTCGATCTGCTCGTTGCTCAGCTCGCCGCGATCGCGCTTGGTGCGAATCACGTCTACCGCGTCAAAGAGCTCCATCACTCCTCCAGTTTCTCCGGGCCGAATGCCTGAGGCAGAACCTCGGCCATGGTGGTTTCGCCTTCGGGCATGAGTAGTCGTAGATTCGCGCCGCCATGCTCCCAGAGGAGTTGACGGCAACGGCCACAGGGCATGAGCGCGGAACCGTGGCCGTCCACGCAGGCAAACTCGACGAGGCGCCCGCCACCCGAGTTGATCAGCGCCGAGATGAGGCCGCACTCGGCGCAGAGTGTGACGCCGTATGCCGCATTCTCCACGTTGCATCCGGTCACGATGCGGCCGTCATCAACGCGAGCTGCCGCACCTACCGGGTACTTCGAATACGGCACGTAGGCACGTTCCATCGCCGCCGTGGCGGCGGCCGTGAGTTCGTCCCAGTTACTCATTGCTTGATGTACGGGATGTTCTCGGAGGCGGGGGCACGTACCTTGCCCACGAATCCGGCGACGGCGAAGATCGTCACGAGGTAGGGAAGCATCAGCAGGATCTCGGACGGCACCGGCGTACCGATCACGTTGAGCGTGTTGCCGAGGTTGCGCGCGAAGCCGAACAGCAACGCCGCGCCGAGCGCGCCGAGCGGAGTCCAGTTGCCGAGGATCATCGCCGCCAGCGCGATATAGCCCTGACCGGCGCTCATGTCCTTCGCAAACGCGAGGCCCGCGCCCACCGTAAAGAATGCGCCACCGAGGCCGGCGATCATGCCGGCACCGATCGTGTTGATAACGCGCGTGCGGTTCACGTTGATGCCCACGGTGTCCGCAGCCTTCGGGTGCTCACCCACGGCCCGCATCCGTAGGCCCCACCGGGAGCGGAACACGAAGACGGCCAGCAGTGCGACCACCAGGTACATGAGGTACACGAGGATCGTCTGGTTGAAGAAGACCGGGCCGATGATCGGGACTTCGCTCAGACCCGGGATCGGAAGCGTCGCGAGTCGTGGCGGCTTGTTGAGCCCCGCCGCGTTCTCGGTGAGCACCGTCGAATAGAAGAAGCCGGTGAGGCCCGCAACGAGCACATTGAGCACCACACCAATGATGATCTGGTCCACCCAATACTTCACGGCAAACCACACGAGGAGTGCACCCACAATGCCGCCGCCGATTGCCGCGGCCACGAGCCCAGCAAGTGCGCTTCCCGTGATCGTGGCCGTGATCGCCGCGGCGAACGCGCCCATCAGGAGCTGGCCTTCGATCGCAATGTTCACGATTCCGGAGCGCTCGCCGATCAGACCACACATGGCACCGAACACGAGGGGCACGGACAGCGCGAGCGAGCCCGCCAGGAGTTGTGGAACGGGAATGAGCCGTCCCGTTCCCGCGCCGGCATACACGAGGAAGCCCACGATGAACAGGACACCGAATGTGGTCGGGAGCCACATTCCAGCGGGCGTGCGGTTCTTCGTCATCCAGAATGAGAAGGCGGCGAGAGCCACGAGTAGCGCCGCGATGACCAGCCCGACGGCGCGCGCTGGCAGCTCGGCCGACGGCAACTGGAAGGCATCCTTGAGCGTCGAGAACTGGAATGTCGTGTGCGCATCGCCCGCGATGGTCAGGGAGAGCACGAGAATCGCCGCGGCAAGCACCGCGTACATCACGGAGAATTTCCACACCCGCGGCGGCGCAACCACGTCCTGCGAGATGCTCGTGGTGTCGATGGCGCTCATGCCGCGACCTCCTTCCGGCTACGGGCAGTGGGTTTCGGTAGTCGGAACACCCATCTCACGAGCGGCGGTGCGGCCACGAGGAGCACGATCACCGACTGCACCACGAGCACAATGTCCACAGGAAGGTGGGTCTGGCTCGCCATCGAGATCGCTCCGGCGCGCAGCGCGCCGAAGAGGATACCCGCGAAGACCACACCCAGCGGGCGTGACTTTCCAAGGAGCGCCACCGTAATCGCATCGAACCCAATCGACCCTGCGACTCCGGTGGTCAGTGCCGCCTCAGTGCCAAGGAGCTGATTGGCGCCCGCCATGCCGGCGAGGGCACCGGCGATCACCATGACGAGCACGGTGGAGCGGAACACCGAGATGCCAGCAGTGCGTGCGGCGGCCGGGTTTGCTCCCACCGCGCGGAACTCGAATCCAAGCGTGGAGCGCTCGAGTAGCCACCACACCCCGAATGCCGCGAGGAGGGCGACGATAAACCCGAAGTGCAACCGGAACGGATCCGGTAACAGCTTGGCGAACTTCACGGTTGATTCGACGTTTGCCGACTTCGGGTTAGGGCTATCCATATGGGAGAACCAGCTCTGTTTGAGCAGGTACAAGATGAGGTACGCGGCGATGTTGTTCAACATGATCGTGACGATCACCTCGTTGGCGCCGGTCTGCGCCTTCAGCCAGCCAGCGATGCCGGCCCACAGGGCACCCGCTGCCATTCCGCCGAGCAGCGCCACCAGCATGTGCACCACGATCGGCATCTGGAATGCGTAGCCAATGTATCCGGCGGTCATCGCACCCACGATCACCTGACCGTTGCCACCGATGTTGAACATGCCAGCGCGGAACGGGATCGCCACAGCGAGGCCCGCCATGATGAGCGGCGTCGCGTAGACCAGCGTCTCCGTGATCGGCCGGATCATTCGAGTAGTGCTACTGGCCTTCCAGTCGAAGATTGCGCCGCGGAACAGAGCGGAGTACGCAGAGGAGACCGATTGCCAGGCCGCCGAGAAGAAGTCTCCCGGCCGAGCAAAGAAGTAACTCAGAGTATCCGTGACGTCCGGATCGGAGAAGATGATCAGCAGACCACCGACGATGAGCGCCAACACGATCGCCATCACGGTGACCATGGCGCTCGAGGAGAGCATTTCGCGGATCAAGCGATTCTGCGTGGGTTCTGGCGCTTCCGACGCTTCTGGCGTCTCTACCGCGGTACTCACATCGACTCCTCAGCCATCTGCGCCATCAAGGTGTGGTGTTCGGCGGCCTCAGTCTCGGCTTCTGCAAGCGGAACGCCAGCCATCATCAGGCCCAAGACATCCCGCGAGGTATCCCCCGGCACGATTCCGACGATGTTGCCGCGGTACATCACCGCGATGCGATCCGCGAGGTTGAGCACCTCATCCAGTTCGGTCGAGACGATCACGCACGGCGTCCCGGTATCTCGCTCAGCAATGATCCGTTTGTGCATGAACTCGATGGAGCCGACATCGAGGCCACGAGTCGGCTGCGAGGCCACCAGTAGGCGTAGTGGCCGGGACATCTCGCGGGCAATCACGACCTTCTGCTGGTTGCCTCCGGACAGAGTGGAGATCGGATCATAGATCGAGGTGAGCCGGACATCGAACTCCTCGGCACGCTGCGTCGCGTTCTCGGCCACCTTCTTTGGCGACATCGAGATGCCGGAGGCGAACTCCGCCGTGTCGTAGAGATCGAGGATCAGGTTCTCGGCGATCGAGAAGGAGGCGATGATGCCGTCCGTGGAGCGGTCCTCGGGGACGAAGCCGAGGCCATGATTCTGAAGCCGGTCCTTCACGCCCTTCTTCAGCAGATCCGTCCCATCGAGCACGATCTCTCCCGAGACGGGAGTGGCGAGACCGAGAATGGACTCGGTGAGTTCGGTCTGGCCATTGCCCTGCACACCCGCGATAGCGAGGATCTCGCCGCGGCGGACGTCGAAGGAGATGTCGTTGACGGCAACGTGACCGGCATCGTCAACCACGGAAAGCCCGCGCACACTGAATGTGGCGTCACCGGGCTCGGCCGGGTCCTTCTCCGTGGTGAGGGAGACCTCGCGGCCCACCATCAGTGAGGCGAGCTCCTTCTCGGTGGAGGTGGGCGACGCCTCGCCGACCACCTTGCCACGCCGGATCACGGTGATGCGATCGGCGATTGCGCGAACCTCGCGGAGCTTGTGGGTGATGAACACGATCGACGTGCCCGACTCCTTCAACTGCCGCATGATCTCGATGAGTTCATCGGTCTCCCGCGGCGTGAGCACGGCAGTCGGCTCATCGAGAATCAGAATCTTCGCATCCCGCGAGAGCGCCTTGATGATCTCGACGCGCTGCTGGGCACCGACAGGCAGGTCCTCGATGATCGCATCGGGATTGATGTCGAACCCGAACTGAGCTGACAGGTCACTCACCCGTTTCCGGGCGTCGTCGAAGTTGATCAGACCAGCCGCCTTGGTGGGCTCATACCCGAGGACAACGGACTCGGCCACGGAGAAGATGGGGACCAGCATGAAGTGCTGGTGCACCATTCCGATGCCAGCGGCCACGGCGTCGCCGGGGCCCGTGAACTGGACGGGGACGTCGTCGAGCAAGATCTCACCGCCGTCGGGCTGGTAGAGCCCGTAGAGGACGTTCATGAGAGTGGACTTGCCTGCGCCATTCTCGCCGAGAAGTGCGTGGATCTCTCCTGGCTCAATGACCAGATCGATGTGGTCATTAGCCACGAGTGGCCCGAATACCTTGGTGATGCCGCGGAGCTCGAGTTTCATCGTTTCCCTACTGAGTGTGAAGCGGCCCGGCCAATATGGCCGGGCCGCTTCATCCTATCGCTGATGTGACGTGCGTCGCTCGTCTACGGAGCGTGCTGCGTCTCCACCACAATCTCACCGGCGATGATCGCCTCGCGTAGCGCGTCGATCTCAGCCTTCAGCTCGTCCGGAACGGCGTCCTCAAAGTCGTGGAACGGAGCGATGTCGACACCCTCGTTCTCGAGCGTGCCAATGTACGGCTCGGAGGTGAAGGTGCCCTCGACGCCCTCCTTCAGCGACTCGAACACGGCCTCGTCCATCTTCTTCACCACAGAGGTGAGGATGATGTCGCCGTACTCGGTCGAGTAGAAACCGTCGGTGTCAACCCAGATGATCTTGGCGCCGGCATCGCGGGCGGCAGCGGCGGCACCGAGGCCCACCGGACCAGCAACGGGCATGATGATGTCCGCACCCTGGGCAATGAAGCCTTTGGTGAGGATCTGGCCCTGGTTCGCGTCATCGAAGCCACCGGAGTTTGCACCGGTCTCGGGCGAGTTCTTGTCCCAACCGAGGAGTTCGACGTTCGTGCCCTTCTCCTCGTTGTACTTCGCAACGCCGTCGTAGAAGCCATCCATGAAGATGTTCACCGAGGGGATCAGCAGACCACCGAAGGTGGCGACCTTGCCGGTCTCGGTCATGCCAGCGGCCAGGTAACCGGCGAGGTAGCCGGCCTCTGCCGTGTTGAAGACCAGGGCCTTACCGTTCTCGGTGCCCTCGGCGAAGCCGGAGTCAACGAGCGCGAACTGCAGGTCCGGGTTCGCATCGGCAGCCGCCTGCGCCGCATCCGCGAGCAGGTAGCCGACGCCAATGATCTGGTCGCAGCCCTGCTGCACCATGGCGTCAACGTTCGGCCCGAACTCGTCGTCCGAGTTGGACTCGATGTCCGCGGTCTCGATGCCGAGCTCGGCGGCCGCACGGACGAGGCCGTCGTGCGAGGTCTGGTTGAAGGACTGGTCGTCCCAACCACCGGCGTCGGAGACCATGCAGCCCTTGAAGTCAACGGCTTCTGCCGGCGGCTCGACGGCGTCTTCGGTCTCTTCCTCAGCGGCTTCCGTCGTGGGGGCGGCGTCCTCCGTGGCGGGTGTGTCATCGGGGGCCGAGCCACATGCTGCGAGCGAAAGGGCGGCGGTGGCCGCAACAACGCTCATCATCAGTCTTCTTTTCACAGATACTCTCCTGTGTCATTGCCGCGGGAATGCGGCGTTTGGTCCTTCCGATCTTATCGATCTCTGCGCACCGATCTGACCAAGATAGGGGTGCGTGATCAAAGCGTTATAGCAACTCAAGTAGAACTTGAGGCTTGTTCGGAAAGTCAATACCCGCGCTTGACCAAGGGCTAACGCTCGGCGGCGAGGGCGGTCAGCGTCATCACCTGCGCGCCAATAGCGATGGCGCGCTCGTCAAATTGCGCGTCGCCCTGGTGCAGTTCATACGAGCGCCCGTTCGGCGTACGCGTGCCCAGCCGGATGAGTGCGCCGGGCACCTCCTGCAGGAACCAGGCGAAGTCTTCGCCCCCCATCGACTGCTCGGTGGAGACGACGTGGTCCGCACCGACGACTTGGCGGGCGGCGGCCTCGATGCGCGCGGTTGGCCCGGGCGCATTGACCGCCGGCGGCAAGCCGCGATTGTGCTGCACCTCGACCTCCACATTCAGCGGCGCGAGAATCTCCTCGATGATCGGAACGATCACCTCGCCAGCCTCGTCCCAGCCTCGCATGTCGAGACACCGCAGCGTTCCGCGCAGAACGCCGTCGGCCGGAATGATGTTGGGTGCGGAACCGGCCCGCACCATCCCCCACGTGAGGTTCACGCCGTAGCGGAGGTCCACGCGACGGGAGAGGATCGAACCGGCCTGAGCAATTACCTGGCCGAGCGCGTTCACCACGTCGCCGGTGAGGTGCGGCCGCGAGGTGTGCCCACCGCCTCCGCGAACGGTCACCTTGATCGCGTCCGAAGAGGCCGTGATCGCGCCCGTCCGCGAACCGATCGTGCCCACATCCTCCTTGGGATCGCAGTGCACGGCGTAAATCTCATCGAGGCCGTCCAGCACTCCCTGCGGCAGGATCGAGAGCGCCCCACCCGGTTGCGACTCCTCGGCGGGTTGGAAGATCACGCGCGTGCCGCCGTCGTACAGACCCTCGTCATGCATGCGCTTCAAGGTAAGCGCGGCGCCGAGCGCGATCGCCGTGTGCAGGTCGTGGCCGCACGCGTGCGCGGCGCCGGGAATCGTCGAGGCGTACGGCAGATCGGTGGTCTCCGGGAGGGGAAGGGCATCGATGTCGGCACGCAGGCCCACCGTGGGATTCTCGCCGATCTCACACACCAGCCCCGTCCCTTCGAGCAGCTGCGGCCGGATCCCCGCGGCCTCGAGCCGATGCGCGATCTTCTGCGTGCTCCGGTACTCACTCCACGCCACCTCGGGCTGGGCATGCAGATCCCGCCTCAGCGCGATCAACTCGCTCTCGTAGCCCGCCACGATCTCGTGGACGCGTTCCTTCACTTCAGTTCCTCCGGCACTTGCTCCGAGGCGGCCTTCGCGCCGCTCGCCTCATGTGTGGTCACAAAAATCACATCATCCATCTCGATGACGACGGCGTCCGGGACCCCAGCGACAACCACCGGTTTGGAGGCGCTCACCCAGGTACCCGGCGACTCGACCGTGACCGCGGCGGGGCTGGGCGAGATCTCGGAGAGAGCGGCGAAATCGCCCACGTCACTCCAACCCATGGAGGCGGGGACGGTGGTGACCAGCCCGTCGTCGGCCAACGGCTCGGCAATCGCGCGATCGATCACGAGAGCGGGCAACGTGGGCCACACCTCATCGAGCACGCTAGCTCGCAGCTCGGTGTCCCAGGCATCGCCGATCGCGGTGAGGCCAGCGTGGAGCCTGGGCTGCAGTTCGGCCAGCGCGCCGAGAAGCACGCCCGTTCGCATCACGAACATGCCCGCGTTCCAGAGGTACTCGCCGGTGGCGAGATACTGCCGCGCCGTCTCGGCGCCAGGCTTCTCTTCGAAGGCGAGCGCGAGCCGCGCGGCGCCCTGCTCGGGGCCAGCGTGAATATAACCATACGCGGAGGATGGCTCGGTGGGCGTGATGCCAATCGTTGCCACATACCCGTCCTCTGCTGACGCGATTGCCGCGCGAACGGCATCGTGAAAGGCGGCCTCATCGGCGATCGCATGATCGGCCGCAAAGGAGCCAACGACGCTGTCCCCGTGGCGGCGGTGCACGATCGCGGCGGCGAGCCCTATCGCGGCCATCGAATCCTTGGGCGACGGCTCGGCGACGATCTCGACGCCGCCGCACTGGGCGGCAACCGCATGCTCGTGGGCACGCCCGGTCACGATCGTCACGGACTCGGAGACGGGGCTGAGGCGGCGCACCGTGGACTGGATCAGGGACTCCCCCGCTCCCGTCAGATCGCGTAGGAACTTAGGGTTCGCACGGCGCGAGAGCGGCCAGAGGCGTGTACCGGCACCGCCGGCGGGGATCAGTGCGTGCATATCTCCTTGCTTTCGCGCTAGCGATAATAGGACTCGCGCGCGCGGTCCAGCTTACGCTCCAAGCGCTCCATCCGAAGAGTCTGGCACTTCCCGATCAGGCCACCCCACCGCGGCACCGGCTCGGGCTCCGGCTCGGGAGGCGGCGGTGCATTGGGGTTCAGGGACGGGTCCGGGATGACGGCGCCGGTGACCGGCTGGAAATCCCACTCGAGCGTCTCGGGCGCGGAGAGAGTTACGAAGTTGGGACGTTCATAGAAGTGCACCTCGGCGGGATCGTCCGGCTTCACCGTTGCCGGCGGATTCGCGATAAACGCCGAGACGTACAGCGAAACCCGGGCCATCAGGTTCACGAAAATAAGCAACGTTCCCACGGTGGCGAGTGACTTGAACACCGGGCTGTTAGGAATGGAAATCACCGCGGTACCGAGGTAGCGGATCGCGCCACTGGCGACGGCCCCGAGCGCCGCACCCAGAAGAAGATCCTTCCGCAACGGCTTCGCGCCCGCCACGAAGCGGATGACCATGACGTACAGCAACATGTCCATCAGCAAAGTCACCGCAACCGATCCGATCCGGATGAGCCATTTGGACACCGAGCCCTCGATGCCCACAAAGTCAAAGAACGCCGTACCGATCGAGTTCACGCCAATCGAGAGGACCGAGGTCAGCAGCACCACCAGCGCGAAAATGGCGAACCCCACAAGGTCCCGCCCCTTCTGCAGGAGGAAATTCTCTGGGATGGCGGCGATCCCGAAGACCTGCCGGATCGACATCCGCAACGCCCCCATGAGTGCGAGGGCCGACCACAGGAGCGCAAGCGCGGTCGCGATCGAAACCAGATTCACCGCTGAGTTCAGCACCAGTGAACTGGGGCTGATCACGTAGTCATCGCCGTAGCCAATGAGCCCGGGAATGATGTCGTTGATCGTCTCGATCACCGTTGTCTGGAGCTCCTCGTTCCCACCAAGCACGGCCATAAAGACCGTCCAGCCAATCACCAACGCGGCGAAGATCGAGATCAAGGCCGTGTAGGCGATGCCGCCTGCAAGCAGGTTGGAGCGTGCGATCGTGTACCGCCCGATGACGCGGACAATCCGAGTGGACTGAACCCACAGCACAATTGCGGCGAAGGTCGCCTTCGCACCGGACGCGCCTTCTACTGACGCGCGCAATGACTCGTCGTCGAGCGCGCGTTCGGTGGCTTCGTCGATGAACATGCACCTAAAACTACCGCTCGCGCGGCCGTCGTGCCCGATCGCCCGCCTTCCCCGGCGCCAGCCCCGCCCCACCCTCTCCTCGAACTCGTGCTGCTCACGCGCGATATCAAGCTGTGTGGAGTCACGCGGCGGTTACTAGTCTCTGAGTCTTGCGGAGGTTGATGCCGACGGTCTCATGTGGCGTAGGCGTGGTGGGGCGCGAGCGAGCGGTGGCAGGCGCCGTCGGGCAGCGGCCGAGAAAACTCCAGCGCGGCTTCTGTAACGAATGGCCCGGATCCGGAAATAGACAGGATGACACACCCTGATTTGACCCTGAGATCGCCATCAAAGTCGCAGGCAGCGATGGAAAACCTCGATAAGCTCGGCTCGTCACCACGAAAGGGCCCCTCAATGAACGTCCTCACCAAAGCGATCTTCCCCGCGCTACGAATCATCCTGTGGGCGATCATCGCCATCGCGCTCGTCAAGATCGGCTTCTTCCCGCCGAGCGATGAGACGGCGAACCCCGACGACGATCTCTTCCCGGGCTCAGACTTCTCCCAGCCCACCACCTTCGTGGAGCGCACCACCATTACCGATGACATCGCCGCCCCGGCCACGGTCATCGCCGATCCCTCGCGCGAGCAGAAGACAAACGTGAGCGGCTATGTGGGCTATTGGGCGCGCGCCAACGGCGAGCGCGTCGCGCAGGGCCAGCCGATCGTCGAAGTGCGTGTGCCGCTCGACGAGAACAACCCCAACCTGTGGACCCGCCACACGTTCGAGGCGCCCATTGGCGGCATCCTCACCCGTTCGGTGGCGCTCAACGCGGACGTGAACGATGGTGATGTGTTGTTCACGATCTCTCCCACCACCATGTCCATCGAGGCGACGCTCTCCCCCGAGGAGCGCTACCGCCTCGAGGAGGACCCCACGAGTGCCCAGATCCGCATCAACGGCGGCCCCGAGCCCTTCGAGTGCACCACGATTCGCATGGGTGACCCGGTGACGTCCGACGACACCACGCCGCCGAATGACGATGAGTTCCCCGAGGAGACCGCCGGTGACACCACGTCGTTCACGATGAGTTGCGCGGCACCCACGGACATCCGGCTCGTGGTGGGTCTCACCGGCTCTATGGTGGTCTCCGCCAGCGAGGCCAAGGACATCCTCGTTGTGCCCACCACTGCCGTCCAGACCGACGGCGTCACCTCGCAGGTCTTCCAACTCGACCCCGCCACGGGCGAGACCACCTCGATCCAGGTCACGCTCGGCATCACCGATGGCTCCGTGATCGAGGTCGTGGACGGCCTGGCCGAAGGCGATGAGATCCTGATGTTCGCGCCTGGCAACCTCGAGCCGCTTCCCAGCGAGGACTTCAACGGCGACGGAATCATTGACGATGGCGACATCATCTACGAGGACGAAGGCGTGGTCGAGGAAGGCGAGGTCATCATCGACGAGGGAGAGGTCGAGAACTTCGAGGACGAAGGATGATGATCTCGTTGCGGGACATTGCCCGCACGGTCACCCTCGCGGACGGTAGTCCGTTGCACATCCTGAAGGGCGTCAACCTGGAGGTCGACGGGGGTGAGTACGTCTCGATCGTCGGCCGCTCCGGTACGGGCAAGACCACGCTCCTGAACATCCTCGGCATGCTCGATAAGCCCACCTCGGGTGTTTACGAGTTCGAGGGCAAGAACGTGGTCAAGATGGGCGAGCGCCGCCGCACAAAACTGCGCGGCAACAACTTCGGCTTCGTGTTCCAGCAGTTCAACCTGCTGCCCAAGCGCACGGCGCACGATAACGTTGTCGCCCCGCTGATGTACGCCAAGGGCATGCAGTTCTGGCAGCGCAACACTCTGGCCCGCGAGGGGTTGGAGCGGCTCGGGCTGGGCGAGCGGCTCGACTCGATGCAGCAGCACCTCTCCGGTGGTGAGCAACAGCGCGTGGCGATCGCCCGCGCGCTCGTCCGCCAACCCAACGTGATCCTGTGCGACGAGCCCACCGGCGCGCTGGACGTGGAGACCGGCGCACACATCATGGACACGCTGCGGCAGGTGGCACAGGAACAGAATGCGGCGCTAATCGTGATCACCCACGATCTCGCGATCGCGGCCCGCGCGGATACCACCTACACCCTGGCCGACGGCGTTCTCCACCGCGCAGTAGACATCCAACAGATGGTGGAAGAGATGGTGGAATCATGACGACCATCATTGGTGCATTGATCGAAGCTCGCGACGAGCTTCGGATTCAGAAGTTGCGTGTGCTGCTCTCGCTCGTGGGCGTGGCCGCCGCCGTGATGGCGATGACCGCCGTTCTCGCGATCGGGCAAATGGTCGCTCAGGCGCAGCGGGAGATGATGGAGCAGTGGGCCGGGCGGGACACCACGCTCGAGGTGTGGGTGAGCCCCGAGAACCCCGAGGAGACCGATGTGATGGAGGCGATGACGGAGTACGTGGATCGCTTCCATATTGACTACTCCACCCGCACCATCAACACGTGGGGCGAGTTCACAACTCGCGCTGGGGCTGCATCTGGCGAGATCCGCGCCGTCGATCCGGGCTACAACGTGATCCGTCCCGTCACGATGACCGCGGGCGAGTGGTTTGGCCCCGGGGACACCCAACGGCTCGCGCCGGCCGCAATCGTCAACGAGACCATGATGCGGCGTGCCGGTGTCCCGGCAGACCTCTCCGAGCAGCCGAATCTTTCCCTCACCATGTCCGACGGGACGCAGCAATCCTTCGTCGTGACCGGCGTCACCAAGGATGAGAACCCCATCGAGTGGCAGGAGCCGCTGGTCTATGTCCTGGTTGATTCGTACTTCAACCTGCTCCCCGAGGAGGAGCAGCAGTGGACGCAGCCGGGGCTCACCATCTGGGTGGACCCCGCCGATGCCGACACGGCGCAGTCGGTGACGCGCAGCTACTTCCAGCAGGTTGCCGGAGAAAACGGGTGGGTCGATGTCTACTCGAACAACTTCGGCGGAGAGCTGGACGAGTTCAACCAGATGTTCCAGGCAGTGGTGCTCGGGGTTGGCACGGTGGTGCTTGCAATCGGGGCGATCTCACTGGTCAACATCTCAATGGTGACCGTGCAACAGCGAATCCGCGAGATCGGCATTCGGAGAGCCTTCGGTGCCACCTCCGGGCGCGTGTTCTTCTCGATCATGATGGAGTCCGTGGTTGCCACGTTCGCGGCAGGCGTGGTGGGAGTATTCCTCGCGGTGATCATCGTGACGCGGCTGCCCGTGCTGCAGTGGCTCGGGATGGACTACATCACGAATGTGCCGCCGTTCCCGCTGTCCGCGGCGATCACGGGCGTTGTCATCGCCACGGTGATTGGCGCCTTGGCGGGCCTGATCCCAGGACTCGTTGCCACACGCATCAAGCCGATCGAGGCCATGCGTGCCGCGTAGCCAACTCTCATCCTGAGTGGAGCACATCTCCCGTCATCCTGAGTGGAGCACGCCTCCCGTCCTGCGCGTAACGAGCGTAGCGAGTGGAGTCGCAGGATCCAGGAACGCACGCCGGGCCGTCGTACGGCCCGGATTCTGCGATTCCGGGCTTCGCCCTGCACGCAGAATGACGAGTATCAGTCGAGTGCGTACTCGACCGTGAGGGGGGCGTGGTCGCTCCAGCGGGTGTCGTAGCTCGGCGCGCGGTCCACGATGGCGGTCTGCGCGAGATCGGCGAGCGCCGGCGTCGCCATCTGGTAATCGATCCGCCAGCCCACGTTGTTGTCGAAGGCCTTGCCGCGCTGCGACCACCACGTGTACGGCCCCTGAACGTCGCCCACGAGATCGCGGTGCACGTCCCGCCAGGGGTTGCCGAACCAGCGCTCAAGGTACGCCATCTCGCGATCGATGACACCCGAGGTCTTGTTGTGGTTCGGCTTGAAGTTCGTGATGTCGAGCGGACCGCGCACGATGTTGAAGTCTCCGGCAACGAGCACTTTCGCATCGGGATCCGCGGCCAGCTCCCCTAGCCGTCGCTCGACGGCGTCGAGGTGCGCGTACTTCATGTCCATCTTCTCGGTGCCAGCAACACCCGAGTGAATGTAGGTGGAGACCACCGTGACGCCGTCGGGCAACGAGACCTCGAGCCAGCGACCGGTGTCCACGGGGGCATCCGTGCCCACGCCACAGCCGAGCATGACGGCGTCCATCCCCTCCCTCACGGCCACGGCCACACCCGCCCGGCCCTTGATGGTGCAGGCTTCGGTGATGACCGAGTAACCGGGAAGGAGTGGGTCCACGAGCTCGGGATCGGCACGTACTTCCTGCAGCAGGATCACGTCCGGATCGCGTTCGGCAATCCACTGACCCATGCCTTTGCGCGCGGCGGCGCGGATACCGTTGACGTTGACGGTGGTGATCCTCATGCCGCGCTCCGCTCGGCCGCCTCGACGGCGTTCTTGAACAGCATCGCGATCGTGGTGGGGCCAACTCCGCCAACGCGCGGGGTGATGGCGCCGGCCACCTGCTCGCAGCTCTCGTCCACGTCCGGCAGGAGGCGCTTGCCCTCGTACCGCACGCCGCCGCCCACAACGGTGACACCCGGCGTGAGATGCTCGGGCTGCAGGATTCCTGGCACGCCCACGGCGGCGATGACCACATCGGCGCGGCGAGTGTAATCGGCCCAGTTCGGGACGCCGGTGTGGACCACGGTGACGGCGGCGTTCGCCGTCGGGCGCTTCTGCGAGAGTAGCAGCGCGAGCGGACGGCCGAGCGTGGTGCCGCGCCCGAGGATCACGACCTCGCGGCCCGCGATCGGGATCTCGTAGTACGCCAGGAGCGCCTCGATGCCGGCCGGGGTGCAGGGCACGGGGCCGGGCATGCCGAGCGCGAGCCGGCCCATGTTCACCGGATGCAGGCCGTCCACGTCCTTGTTCGGATCGAGGGTGAGCAGCGCGGCGTCGAAGTCGATCTGCGGGGGCGTGGGGTGCTGGATCAGGACCGAATCGACGTCGGACGCGCCATTCATCTCGCGGATCGCGGCGAGCAGGTCTGCCTGCGTGGCATCCTGCGGCAGGTGGATGTGCGGCGAGGTGAGGCCGAGTTCGGCCGCCTTCTCCTGCTTCATCCGGATGTATCCGGCCGACGCCGAGTCGTCACCTACCAGGATCGTGCCCAGGCCCGGCTGGTGCCCGGCCGCGGTGAGGGCGGCGATCCGCGGAGCGAGGTCCGCGAGGACGGCCTCGGCGACCGGCTTTCCGGGAAGCAGGCGGGCGGTCACTGCTGGAGACCCTCGTAGAGTGGGAAGTCCTCGGTGAGCTTGGTGACGCGCGCACGGAGCGATTCGATGTCCGCCGCCGCGCCGTCACGCAGCGTGGTGGCGATGACCTCGGCAACCTCGGTGAACTCGGCCGCGCCGAAGCCGCGCGTGGCGAGCGCCGGGGTGCCGATTCGGAGGCCGGAGGTGACCATCGGCGGGCGCGGGTCAAACGGAACCGCGTTGCGGTTCACGGTAATGCCCACCTCGTGTAGGAGGTCCTCGGCCTGCTGGCCATCGAGAGGCGAGTTGCGGAGGTCAACGAGGACCAGGTGGACGTCCGTGCCCCCGGTGACGACGGAGACGCCAGCCTGCGTGACGTCGTCGGCGAGGAGACGCTCGGCGATGATCCGGGCGCCGTCGAGGACACGCTGCTGGCGCTCGGCGAACTCTTCGGAGGCCGCGAACTTGAGGGCCACGGCCTTCGCAGCGATCACGTGCATGAGCGGGCCGCCCTGCTGGCCGGGGAACACGGCCGAGTTGAGCTTGCGGCCGAAGGTCTCGGCGTCGCGCGAGAGGATCATGCCGGAGCGGGGGCCGCCGAGGGTCTTGTGGATTGTGGTCGAGACGACGTCCGAGTGGGGTACCGGGTTCGGGTGGAGACCGCCGGCCACGAGGCCCGCGAAGTGTGCCATGTCCGTCCAGAGGTAGGCGCCCACCTCGTCCGCGATCTCGCGGAAGGCGGCGAAGTCGAGGTGCCGGGGGTATGCGGACCAGCCGGCGATGATCACCTTGGGGCGAGCTGCGAGTGCCTGCTCACGCACCTGATCCATCTCGATGCGGTGAGTCTGCTCGTCCACGCCGTACGCGTGCACGTCGTAGAGCTTGCCGGAGAAGTTGATCTTCATGCCGTGCGTGAGGTGCCCGCCGTGCGGGAGGGCGAGGCCCATGATCGAGTCGCCGGGCGTGGCGAGGGCGTGGAGTACGGCGGCGTTGGCCGTAGCGCCCGAGTGCGGCTGAACGTTTGCGTAATCGGCGCCGAACAGTTCCTTGGCGCGGGTAATCGCGAGCTCCTCGGCGATGTCCACCTGCTCGCAGCCACCGTAGTAACGCTTCCCGGGGTAGCCCTCGGCGTACTTGTTGGTGAGCACCGAACCTTGCGCCTGCAGGACGGCGCGCGGGACGAAGTTCTCCGAGGCGATCATTTCGAGCGTGCTCTGCTGGCGGTGAAGCTCACCTTCCAGAACAGCGGCGATTTCGGGATCGACGTCGGCGAGCGGCAGATCGAGAGAGTTCACATTTCCTCCAGTCGTAACGGCAGTGCCGATGCTACCGGAACTGTGTGACACGAGGATCACAGGCCCACGCAGCGGGAGGCTCAGGATGCAACGGCTGGCGTGCTTCCTGCACCCCGCGTGTAGCGCACGGCTTGAGGCTGGGTACGGCGGCGCGACTGCTCTGGTCCGGATGCGGACCAGTCCAACCTCGTCGTGAGCTACGGAAGCTCGAGGATGACATCCTGCAGTCCCACATCTCCCGCGATGAAGCCACTGAGGTCCTCTCCCGTGATCGTCACTGCGATCGGGCGCCCCGTGACCTCGTCCGGCAAAGTGAAGGTGTGCGTCCACGCGCCGAGGTCCTCAGTGCACGCCTCGTAGGATACGGGAAGCGTGAGGGTAACCGTGAGAGCAGCGGCGCCACCCGCCTCCAGCGCCGTCGGGATGTAGGGGCAACTGGAACTCCCCCAGGTCACGACCGCGAATGTCTCACCCTCGTCGATCCATCCGACAACGGGTTGCGGACCCCAGCCCGGCATCGGATCGGGAAGGTTCCAGTCTTGATACTGCTCGAACGCCGGTGCATCGGGAATCCCTGCCTCGGTGGAATTGGCGACCGACGTCACCTCTCCCCCGCCAGTACACGCCACAAGCAATGCCGCCGTCACGATCACCGAGAGTCCACTCCGCCGCATCACTGCCTCCTCATCTCCTCTGACAAGGATGTTTCCACTGAGCGCCTTTTTCCTGACCGCAACTCAGCCTTCGGGGTAGTAAACGCTGAGGAGCATCTCGTCCTCAACACCGCGAAGCAACGCCTCATCGACGTCCCCGATAGGCACGGACTTCTGCCGCTCGGGCGTGTACTCCAGTTCCGGGCTCCAGGCACGCGCCAGTGCGATGCGTTCGATCCGCAGTTCCGGCAAACGTTGCAACCAGGCGATGAACTGATCCGCTCGAATCTCTCCGGGTCTCACCTCTGCCGCCATACTCCCGATCGCCGAGTCACAGTCACAGATCCGGGAAGTTGCCGTGAATGTGGTAGCAGGGGTGCGGACGCGAGAAGAGTGAATCCGGTAGTCCGAGGCCTCGGGCCGAACGCCAAGCAACTCCTCCGCGAGATCACGGAACGCGTCAGTGAAGTCGCTCGACTTCACCGCCCACATCACCGTGATACACATTCTCGGGTTCTCCTCTTCTTCCTTTGAACATCATGCCGTATTCCCCTCCACGTGTGGCCCACGGCTTCAGGCCGGGGACGGCCGGGAATCCTTGGATGACTCATCCTTGGATGATGCGCAATGCTGGAAACGTTCGATCACGCGGCATTATCGGGAACCCCAACGTTCAGTCTGGAGGCGACAGCCGTGATCGGGAAGCTGAACGTACAAAAAGTGAACGTCCGGGTTCCCGCTGACCGGTGGACCCTCTAGATCGAACGTTCAGGTTCCCAATGAGGCGTCTGATCGCACATTCCGATGCCAGATAATCCCTTCGCACCATCCCCAGCCTCAAGCCGTGGACCCGCGCCGCGCGCAGTAGCCACGCGAGCAGCAGTCGCGCCACCATCCCGGCTTGAAGCCGTGCGCCCGCGCGGGGTGCAGGTACCTCGCCAGCCGTCACACCGCTACCTGCTCGCCTCGTCTAGGAAGGACGTTTCCGGAGCTAGCCCTTCCCCGACGGACGGCGCTATGCGAAGACGACCGTCTTGGTGCCGTTCAGGAGCACGCGGTGTTCGGCATGCCAGCGCACGGCCCGCGCCAGCACCCGCCGCTCCACGTCCTTGCCCTGCGCCTGCATCTCGAGGACGGAGTCGTCGTGCCGTACGCGCACCACATCCTGCTCGATGATCGGGCCCTCATCGAGATCCGCTGTCACATAGTGTGCCGTGGCCCCAATCAGTTTCACGCCGCGCGTGTGCGCCTGCGCATAGGGCCGCGCGCCCTTGAACGAGGGCAGGAATGAGTGGTGAATGTTGATCACCTTGCCGGGCAGCAGTTCACACACGGCCGGCGAGAGAATCTGCATGTAGCGTGCGAGCACCACGAGCTCCACATCGTGCTCCTTCACGAGTTCCAAGAGCTGCTCCTCCGCATTCTCCTTGGTCGCCGCCGTCACCGGGATGTGGTGGAACGGCACGTTGTAGAACTCGGCGAGCGGCGCGAGATCAGGGTGATTTGCGACGACGCCCACGACGTCGATCGGGAGCGTCCCCTCCCGCGTCCGGAACAGCAACTCGGAGAGGCAGTGGGCCTCCTTCGAGGCCATGATGAGAGTGCGAACGGGCCGATCGGCGTCGTCCAATGTGTACTCAAGCTCCAACTCGGGAGCGAGTGCGTCCATCGAACCTCGCAGCGACTCGGCGTCAATCCCCGATGCCTGCACTCGCATGAGGAAGCGGCCCGAGTCATCGTCACCGAACTGGGTGGACTCGGTGATGTTTCCTCCCGCGCGCGCGATCGCGCCAGTCACCGCGTGCACGATCCCCGGGCGATCGGGGCAGGAAAAGGTCAGGACACTTTCATTACTCACGTCCCAGAGAGTACGGCCTTTTTGGCCGATAGTCCTGCCCAGACCATGCTTCGAACTCGTAGGCTAGGACCGTTACACACGAACAACAAGGAGTACCCATGGTTGCAAGCCCCGTTACCGTCACCGTTACCGGCGCCGCCGGTCAGATCGGTTACGCCCTCCTCTTCCGGATCGCCTCCGGCCACCTGCTCGGCCCGGACGTCCCCGTGACCCTGAACCTGCTCGAGATCCCGCAGGCCGTGAAGGCCGCTGAGGGCACCGCGATGGAGCTCGACGACTGCGCGTTCCCGCTCCTCAAGGGCATCAACATCACCGACGACGCCAACGTCGCTTTCGATGGCGCCAACGTTGCGCTGCTCGTGGGCGCCCGCCCGCGTGGCGCCGGCATGGAACGCGCGGATCTGCTCGCCGCCAACGGTGGTATTTTCGGCCCCCAGGGCAAGGCAATCAACGACAACGCCGCCGACGACATCAAGGTACTCGTGGTGGGCAACCCTGCGAACACCAACGCGCTGATCGCCGCACACTCGGCACCGGATGTGCCGATCGAGCGTTTCAACGCGATGATGCGTCTCGATCACAACCGCGCGATCTCGCAGCTCGCCACCAAGACGGGCGCCGCTGTCACCGAGATCTCGAAGATGACGGTGTGGGGTAACCACTCGGCGTCGCAGTACCCGGACATCTTCAACGCCGTGGTGGGCGGCACGCCTGCCTCAGAGCTCGTGGACCAGGAGTGGCTCGAGAGCTACTTCATCCCCACGGTCGCCAAGCGCGGCGCGGCCATCATCGACGCCCGCGGCGCCTCCTCGGCCGCCTCGGCCGCGAACGCCGCGATCGACCACGTGTACGACTGGGTCAACGGCACCCCCGAGGGTGACTGGGTCACGGCTGGCATCCCCTCCGATGGTTCGTACGGCGTGCCCGAGGGCATCATCGCTGGCTTCCCGGTGACCTCGAACGGTGGCTCGTGGGAGATCGTCCAGGGCCTGGACCTCTCCGACTTTTCACGCGCCCGCGTGGACGCCTCCGTGGCGGAACTCGTCGAAGAGCGCGAGGCCGTTCAGGAGCTCGGCCTCCTCGGCTGAATCACTCCCACTCACGAGGCCGTTGAGTGAGGCCGTCAGGTCCTCGCTCAACGGCCTCTTACGTGGGAAGTGTCGCCAGTCCCCATGGCGCGAGGAGCGCGAGGGCGAGCGCGAATCCAATCAGGATCACCACGTCGAACGTGCGACCTCGCCCGTTCAGCGTGTGCTTGGGCGGGAGAAACACCCGCGCGATCGCGAGCAGTACGAGCCCGCCGGCAAGCGTGAGCACGGCGATCTGCACGTCCGCGTACCACCCCAGCGCCACCACACCCGCCAGCAGGAGCAGGATGCCCAGCGCGAACGGGCGGCGCAGTGTCTTCACGCCCATAATCGTGCCACATGCGCACCACTCCCCAGCGAGACGCCGCGCAGTTGTGGAGTCCACAGCCATCTAAACCGCGCTTTAGAAGGCCGTACGCTCCAAATCCTTCTCGCGGAGGGCCTTGGGCGGCGCCTTGCTCTCCTCAGGGTGGCGTAGCCTCATGAGATGAGGATTCTGATCGTGGGCGGCGGACTCGCCGCGTCGGCACTCGTCGCCGCACTGCGGCGGCGCGGCTCTGGCGCAGAGATCACGGTGCTGAGCGCCGAGGCGCTCCTCCCCTATGATCGGCCACCGCTCTCGAAGGAACTCTTCACCCGCACCGAGCCTGCCTGGCTTCGTGACGAGTTTGCCCTGCCCGACGACGCCGCCGACGTCTCGCTCGGTACCTCCGCGGTGGAACTCACCTCGGGCGGAGTCGTGACGGCAGATGGCCAGCTCTGGGAGGCCGACGAGATTGTCCTCGCCACCGGAGTCGCCCCAATCGCGCCCTGGCCGGGTGTTCATACCCTGCACACCTGGGAGGACGCCGTCGGGCTGCGGAGCGCGCTTGAAAGCGCCGGGAGTGTGGCGATCATTGGCGCCGGCTGGCTCGGATTGGAGCTCGCGAGTGTCGCGCGTGAGCGGGGCCTTGAGGTGACACTCGTTGATGCCACGCCGGACCCGCTCGGAACAGTGCTTCCACACGCGGCGGCCGCGCGGATCGGCCAATGGGTGGCGGATACGGGAATAGCCTTCCATGGCGGGGCGCCCGTGGCGGAGGTCAACGGACGCGACGTGGTGACGACCGCAGGCACCACGGTTGACGCGGATGTGATCGTTGCCGCGCTCGGGAGCAGGCCGCAGACGAAGTGGCTGCCCGCCGAACTGCTGACGCGGTGCGGGCACGTGGCGGCGCACACCAACGGCCGCGTGCGCGAGGGGCTCTGGGCGATCGGCGACTGCGCCGAGTCCGACGGCACCACCCACCCGCACTGGAACGACGCCGTGGCAGCGGCCGAACGCTGCGCCGCCGCACTCACCGGAAGCGAACCACCGCCGCGCCGCGCACCGCACGGCTTCTCCGAGATGTTCAGGCGGGACGTGCAGTTACTCGGAACGCCCTCGCCCACGGCCGACGTCGAGTTCGACCAGACCGTTCGCGGCTGGGTGGCACACCTCAGCCTCGCGGGCGAGCTGCGCGCTGTCCTCGCCGTCGACTCGCCGCGCGAGGTCGCGAAAGCCCGGAAAACGCTGGTCACGTAGCGTTCGATGCGGGCGCCCCTCCGGCCCGCTCAGTCAGCGTGCAGCCGGGGCACCACCATCGCTGGATCCGGGTGCGACGACGGTGGGCAGTGAGTTCGTGAAACTCCCGTCCACGACCGGGACTTCGTGATCGGCCGGGGCGCCGGGAAGCGAGACTGCCGGTCCCACCTCGGCAAACTGGAGCCACCACTGATCTTTGGGCCGACGGAACTCGGGGACCACGTCGTCGTCCATGTGCCTGAGTGGCCGGGTCTCGATGTAGCTCGACGAGAAGCCAACGTAGCGGCCCTCAGCCTCCCCCTTCTCGAACTGCTGATCGAGGTCATCGAGGGCATAGTAGACGAGCCGCGTGGCAAGCAGCCGATCGAACGGCGAGGGCGTGCCACCCTGCTGGAGATGCCCAATCGCATCCGTCCGGACGTCAAACAATCCGCCACCAGTCTCCTCAAAGGCGCGGCCCATGAAGTCAAGGTTGTACTGCGGGTTCGCCTCCTCGTTGCGGACCACGAGGAACAGCCGGCGGCCCTCCTCGAAGGAGGAGGCCATCCGGCGCGCGTCCGCCGAGATCTGGTCGAGCGTCACACCATGCTCGTGGGTGTAAACGAACTCGGCACCCGCAGAAAGACCGGACATTTGCGCGAGATAACCACAGTAGCGGCCCATCGACTCGGCCACGAAGCAGCGCTGCGACGCCGCCGCAGACTCCTTAACCCGATCCAGCGCCCAGACAGAGTTGTTCACGGCTGTGTCCGCACCGATCGAGAGTTCCGTGCCCGGCAGGTTGTTATCGATCGAGGCAGGTACGCAGATGATCGGGATCCGGAAGGCGGGGTACCGTGCAACCTCCGCCACCATCGTCTGCGCCGCGAGGTAGGCGTTGTAGCCCCCGATCACGAGCAGCGCATCGATCTTCTGCTCTTCGATGGCGCGGCCGAGAGCATACAGCTGATCGAGTTCGGGGATGCTGCGCCGCGTACCCAGTTCGGCGCCACCCGAGAAAGCCCACGTGTCCACGTCCTTCCACGCGAGCTCGCGTACATCACCCTCGGCGAAGCCCGGGAAACCACCATAAATGCCGAGCATCGTATGGCCTCGGGCAATCCCGAGGCGGACCGCGGCACGGGCCGCAGTGTTCATTCCCGGCGCGAGGCCACCGGCGTGCACGATCGCCACGCGCTTACCCGAATGCGCGGGCTCGTGCGCGCCTTCTGGCGGCCAGGACAGGATGTCCATGATGGTCATGGTCTGGCGGAAACCATTGCCGCGGGACGCGACCGCGTCGTCGAACCGTTTCTCGGCCACCATGGTCTTGACGGCACGCGTGCGCGCAACAGCCTCAACCAGCGGGATCCTCGCCACCCGATTATGCCGCACTCCGAGCACCCAAGCTGGCTCATCGCCGTCGGCCTTCATGACCTCCTGGACCGCCACATAGCCGAGGACCGTGGACATCCAGCGATCATAGGCCGACGGCGTGCCACCGCGCTGGACGTGGCCGAGGATCGTGACCCGCGGTTCCTCCCCCGTGCGTTCCTTCAGCACATCCGCCACAAAATGGGCGTTAATCTGGTTGCCGTCGCGATCCTTCGCTCCCTCGGCAACGAGGATGATCGACTCCCGGCGCCCGGCCGCACGACCGGCCTGGAGCTTGGCGACCATCTCGTCCTCCCAGCCCGCGGCGGGCGGCGCCTCGGGGATCAGAACATAGTCGCAACCGCCGGCCACCGCGGCCATCAACGGCAGGTAGCCACAGTTCCGACCCATCACTTCGATAATGAAGGTGCGCTGGTGTGAGGCGGCCGTGGACGAAATCTGGTCCACTGCGTCAATGATGCGGTGCAGGGCGCTGTCCGCCCCAATCGTGGTGTCCGTGCCCACGAGGTCGTTATCGATCGAGCCCACCAGGCCGATCACCTGAAGATACCGGTGTGCATCCGCGATGTCCTGCGTGATCTCGCCGGACGCCACGAGTTCGGCGAGCATTGAGGGCCACTCCCGCCTGAACTCGTCCGTGCCGGAGAGCGTGCCATCTCCGCCAATCACCACGAGCCGGTCGATGCCGTGTTCCACAAGATGCAGTGCCGCCGCGCGCATGCCCCAGCGCTCGCGGAAGTCGTCGCTCCGGGCGGTGCCGATCACGGTGCCGCCGCGCTCAAGGACGGAGGAGACGTCACGCCACTCGAGCTTCCTGACCTTGTCGCCGCCCTCCACGGCGCCCTGCCAGCCTTCCATGATCGCGTATGGCTCGGCACCCTTGTTCAGTGCTGTGCGGGCAACGGCACGCACCGCTGCGTTCATGCCGGGAGCGTCTCCGCCCGAGGTGAGGACACCGATCTTTACAGTCATGAGGCTAGCTTAATGAACGCCGTCGGGCTGAGGGTAGAACTCGCGGGCAATGAACTCACCATCCGACTGCTGGACGATCATCCCAAGGGTTGGACAAGCCCCACTACGCTGTGAGGTGATCGGCGCCCTCATGCGCCACACGAAAGGAACCACGAGATGAGGAACACCCTCAAGGTGGCGGCAAGCATCGCCACTGCAGCACTCCTGCTCACCGCGTGCGGGAGTGACACCGGCTCTAGCGGCAGCACGGCCGACGCCGATGCCACCACTCAGGCGGGAGCCGAAGAGACGGATGATGCCGACGACGCCCCGGCGGCTGGCGGAGACGCGTACTCGATCGGTGTGGTGCAGCTCGTGGCTCACCCGTCCCTCGACGCGACCAACGAAGGCTTCGTGCAGGCGTTTGAGGACGCCGGCATCGCCGCCGATTTCGACCAGAAGAACGCCAACGGCGACCAGACCGTGGCCTCCACGATCGCAGGAACCTTCGCCTCGCAGGGCCTCGACCTCGTGCTCGCGATTGCGACCCCCGCCGCCCAGGCCGCGGCACAGGCGATCACGGACATTCCCGTTCTCTTCACCGCTGTGACGGACCCGGTCGACGCCGAGCTCGTGGCCTCCGCGGACGCCCCCGGCGCAAACATCACCGGCACGACCGACGCGAACCCTGTGAAGGAGCAGCTCCAGCTGATTCTCGACATCGTGCCCGGCGCCGCGACGATCGGCATCCCCTACTCGCCGGGTGAGGCGAACTCGCTCGTGCAGGTGCAGTGGGCGAAAGACGCCGCTGCCGAGCTCGGTCTCGACATCAAGGAAGCCCCGGCCACCACCTCGGCCGATGTGCTGCAGGCCGCCGAGACGCTGAAGGACGTGGACGCGATCTACGTGCCCACCGATAACGTGGTGGTTTCTTCGCTCGAGTCGGTGCTCCAAGTGGGCGAGACCAACCAGGTGCCGGTGTTCGGCGCGGAGGGCGACTCCGTGGCGCGCGGCGCGATCGCGACTTACGGCCTGTCCTACTACGCGCTCGGCTACCAGACCGGCGAAATGGCGATCGACATCCTCGTGAATGGCGCGGATCCCGCAACCATGTCCGTCCAGACCCAGAATGATCTCTTGCTCTACCTGAACCTCGGTGCCGCCGAGCGGATGGGCGTCGAAATCCCGCAGGAGCTCCTGGATCAGGCCGATCCGGAGAACATCACGGAGTAGTTCGACCGTGGGGAGTGTGTGCCCCACCACGAGGAGGTCGCATGATTACCGCCGTCGAGATCGGACTGATCTACGCGCTGATGGCGCTCGGGGTCTACCTCACGTTCCGCGTGCTCGAGTTCGCCGATCTCACCGTGGACGGTAGCTTCACCACGGGCGCTGCCGTGGCCGCCGTCGGCATCCTGAACGGCCTGAATCCGCTGG
The DNA here is from genome assembly GCA_900199505.1 of Ruaniaceae bacterium KH17. GTDB lineage: Bacteria > Actinomycetota > Actinomycetes > Actinomycetales > Actinomycetaceae > KH17. The sequence goes on from FZQV01000001.1 coordinate 76,787, forward strand.
TCGCCACACTGCTCGGTTTCGTCTCGGGATTGCTGGCGGGGCTGATCACCGGACTTCTGCACACCAAGGGCAACGTGGACGGCCTGCTCGCCGGAATCCTCACGCAGATCGGGCTCTATTCGATCAACCTGCGGATCATGGGGACCTCAAACCTCGGCCTACTGCGCGCGGAGACGCTCTTCACGCCGCTCCGTAATCCCGACAACCGGATCCTCGGCACCTGGCTCGGACCCGCGATCCTCGTGGTGATACCCGTTGTCTTCCTGGTGGCACTCATCTGGTTCCTGCACACGGACATCGGGCTGGCGATGCGGGCCACCGGTGACAACCCGGAGATGATCCGTTCTTTCGGCGTCTCCACCGACTTCCAGAAGATTCTCGGCCTCTCACTCTCGAACGGCCTCGTGGCGCTCTCCGGCGCACTGATGGCGCAGTATCAAGGCTTCGCCGATATCGGGATGGGAATCGGCATGATCATCACCGGGCTCGCATCGGTGATCATTGGCCAGGCGATCCTCGGGCGGCTCACGATCTGGCGCGCCGCAACCGCCGTCGTGATCGGCGCGGTGCTCTACCGCGTGGTGGTGCAGCTCGCACTGATGGCGGGCTTGAACCCGAACGACATGAAGCTGATCTCGGCGGTCCTCGTGATCCTCGCGCTGCTCATCCCCCAGTGGAAGGGCTTCGGAAGGATCAAGCGGATGTTCCGGCTACGCCGTCGGACTCCCGAAGAGCGCACGCGCGATCAACTGGCGCAAGAGAACGCGGCTTTGGAGGAGGACTGATGCTAACTCTGGATGGGATCTCCAAGACCTTCTTCCCCGGAACCGTCAATGAGCGGACCGCGCTCGACGACGTCGACCTCCACCTTGAGCAGTCCGAGTTCGTGACCGTGATCGGCTCGAACGGCGCCGGTAAATCCACTCTGTTAAACGTGGTTTCGGGCTCGTATCGCGCGGATACGGGCACGGTGACGATCGACGGCCACAACGTGACCAAGCTGAACGATCACCAGCGCGCGCGGTATATCGGCCGCGTGTTCCAGAACCCCTCCGCTGGCACCGCCCCACACATGACCATCGAGGAGAACCTCGCCATGGCCTTCGAACGCGGGCAGCGGCGGCTACTCCGCAAGGGCGTGACGCGCGCCAAGCGGGCCGACTTCCGCGAACACCTCGCCGTGCTCGAGCAGGGGCTCGAGGACCGGCTCAAGGACTGGGTGGGACTACTCTCGGGCGGCCAGCGCCAGTCACTCTCGCTCCTGATGGCCACCTTCTCGCAGCCGGACATCCTGCTCCTCGATGAGCACACCGCCGCGCTCGATCCGCAGCGCGCCGAGCTGGTCACACGTCTTACTGGGGAGTTAGTTGAAAAGCAGCAGCTCACCACCCTCATGGTCACGCACAACATGGAGCACGCGCTGCGCCTCGGCTCGCGGCTGATCATGATGCACGGCGGGCGGATCATCCTCGACGTCTCCGGGGAGAAAAAGCAGTCGATGACGGTGCCGGATCTGCTCGCCGAGTTCGAGAAGGTCAAAAGCGAGGTCTCGGACCGCACCCTGCTGCAGTAGCGACTCGTCGGGGTTTGAGCGCGCCCGCTGCCGTGGGTTGAGCGAGCGAAGCGAGACAAGCCCTGCCAGGCAGGCTCACGATCCAGGCTGGGGGCCGGCAGGGTGGGTGCACACTGCCAACACGCGAAAGTGGAGCTGTCAGGTACGCATCAGCGCTCATGCGTACCTGACAGCTCCACTAATGCGTCAACGAGGCATAACCACCCCAGCCGCTGTCTGAGCGGAGCCGCCGGCGAGGTCGAAACCCGGTGCGCGCTTAACACCATTCTCACCCGGTTTCGTCTCGGGCTGCGCCCTCGATCAACCCACCAAATGTCAGTGGAAGAAGTGGCGGGTGCCCGTGAAATAGAGCGTCACGCCCGCGGCCTGCGCGGCGGCGATCACTTCCTCGTCACGGATCGATCCGCCAGGGGCAACCACTGCGCGCACGCCGGCGTCGATCAGGATCTGCAGGCCATCCGCAAACGGGAAGAACGCATCCGAGGATGCCACGGCGCCGCGCGCGCGTTCACCCTCCCCCAGCGTGTTCGCCCGCTCCACGGCGAGGCGCGCAGAGTCCACCCGGTTCACCTGACCCATGCCCACGCCCACGGTCGCACCGTTGTCCGCAAGCAGGATCGCGTTGGACTTCACCGAACGTATCGCGCGCCAGGCGAAGTCGAGATCTGCGAGTGTCGCCTCATCGGCGGCCTCTCCCGCCACAAGCGTCCAGTTCTCGGTCGCGTCGCCGAACGCGGTGCCGTCCTCGCGCGTGCCCGCGGCGTCGATCCGGTCTACCTCCTGGACCAACAGCCCACCGGAGACGAGCTTCAACTCCTGCCCGACGGCGTCGGGCTGGGCCAGGCGGAGGATCCGTAGGTTCTTCTTGGTGCGGAGCACCTCGAGCGCCTCGTCCGTGTAGCTTGGCGCGGCAACTACCTCGGTGAAGATGGGGGCGATCTGGCGGGCGGTCTCGGCGTCCACCTCGCGGTTCGCGGCGATCACGCCACCGTATGCGGAGACCGGATCGCAGGCGTGCGCGGCCGCGTGGGCGGCGGCAATGGACTCGGCCACGCCCACACCGCAGGGGTTCGCGTGCTTGATGATCGCCACGGCGGGGCGCTCGTGATCGTAGGCGGCGCGGATCGCGGCGTCCGTGTCCTGGTAGTTGTTGTAGCTCATCTCCTTGCCGCCGAGCTGCTCGGCCTGCGCGAGGCCGTTCTCGGAGGTCGCGAGGTAGAGCGCGGCGGCCTGGTGTGGGTTCTCGCCGTAACGTAGCGTGTGCGCGAGTTCCCAGGTGGCGCCCTTCCAGGCGGGGGTGGCTTCGTTGCGCAGGAACCAGCTGGCCACCTGCACGTCGTAGCTTGCCGTGTGCTGGAACGCGGCGGCCGCGAGGCGGGTGCGCTCCTCCAAGGTGAAGCCACCAGCGCGAACTGCCGCCAGAACGCCGTCGTACTCATTGGGATCGACGACGACGGCCACGGACCCGTGGTTCTTCGCGGCCGCGCGGACCATGGAGGGGCCGCCGATGTCGATCTTCTCGATGCACTCGGCCTCGTTCGCGCCGGAGGCGACCGTGGCGGCGAAGGGGTAGAGGTTCACGACCACGAGGTCGAAGGGCTCCACCTCGAGCTCGGCGAGCTGCGCGACGTGCTCGGGGTTCGTGCGGTCCGCGAGGATGCCGGCGTGGACGCGCGGATGCAAGGTCTTAACGCGGCCGTCGAGGCACTCGGGGAAACCGGTGAGGTCCGCGACCTCGGTGACCTTCGCACCCGTGGCGGCGATTGTGGCGGCGGTAGAACCGGTCGAGACGAGCTCCACGCCTTCGGCGGCGAGGGCCGCTGCGAACTCGGCGAGGCCGGTCTTGTCGAAGACCGAGATCAGCGCGCGGCGGATGGGAATCTGGCTGGACATGGGCACACTCCTCAGGTTTGAGGCGGCGCACCCAGGCGGGCGATGCGCGCGCGATTCGGTGTGCCGCTCCCCGATGGTGACCCATCCGCGCCAGTGACGGCAGGGCCAGTCTACCCGTCCGTGGGAGCCGGCTCGACCTCTTCGGTTACTTCGATCGGCTCGTATCCGGTCTCTTCGAACGTCACAGGAGTGCTGAGCGTGAACCAGCCGACGAGCCCAATCAGCAGAGGGAGCTGCACCACCACGTTCGCAATCAGCGCGGCGAGCGAGACACCAAACGCGCTTCGGAAGCGGCCGGGCTGCTGGCGGCGGCTCACGACCGCCCAGATGAGGGCCGCGAGCGCCAGCCCGATACCCACGAACGGCACCCAGATCAGCACTACGGAAAGCACCGCGAGGCCAATGCATATCCATTCCTGCGCGGTGAGCTTGCCCGCTGCCACCGGCGCGGCGGGCGCCATTCCTTGCTCTTGCGCGGCGTTGCTCGCCACGGTCGCAGGCCAGCCGAGGACGTCGATCTGCGCGGCTGCGGAATCGTCGTCGAGCCCTGCGAGGCCCTCGCGCGTGTCTGCGAGGAGCGCGGCGCTCGTCTCTTCGTCCACGCCGTAGGCTGTGAGCTGAGCACGTAGCTCGGCGAGGTACTGCTTTGCGGTGTTGCTCAGCGTTGCATCCATGTCATCTCCCATGCTCATTGCGATTCCTTCAATACGGCGGTCACGTTCCCCACGAACGCCTGCCATTGATACGTAAACTGCGCGAGGCTCGCCCGGCCCGCCGGGGTGATCTCGTAGTAGCGGCGGCGCCGGCCACTCTCCGCGGTGACCTCCCGTGAGGCGAGCTCGCCGGCCTTCTCGAGGCGGGTGAGCACCGGATAGAGGGTGCCTACGCTGCCAATCAGGCCATGCTCTTGCAGCACGCGCGCAAGCTCCCAGCCGTGTGTGGGTTCGCGCTCGACAACCGCGAGCACGCACCCCTCCACCACGCCCTTGCGGAGCTGTGTTCCGAAGTCTCTACCGTTCATAGTGAACACAACATATTATGCAGTACACACTATGTCAAGCACGATAGTTCCGGCCTCTCCCAGTCAGTCTTGCCACATCTGGTACGTCTCGCGACCTTGGCGCGTATGAGATGTAGCAAGATACGAGCCTTGGGCGCACACCAAGAGTTCATCCCAGAGGCGCACCGCGCGAAAGCGGCGCAGTGGGGTCCCGCGATCCTCGGCGGCGCGGGCGCTAGGTGCGGCGGGGCCGAACGATGCGTGCGGGGGCAACGCCTAGTCGGTTGGATTGCTCAGCGGGATGAGCAATCGAGCCAGCTAAGCACGCCTGAGTGCGACTACCCGCCGATTCCGGCGCGGCTACCCGGGAGCGCTTAGGCGCCGATCCGGGCGCGGCGGCCCTCGATCGTCCAGCCCTCTCGTGCCATCCGCCCGACGACGTCCACAAGCTGGGCGCGTTCCGCCACCTTGATCCGTTCGGTCAAGGTGTCAACGTCGTCGTCGTCCTCCACAGGCACGGCCACCTGGGCGAGGATCACGCCAGTGTCCACGCCTTCATCCACGACGAACAGCGTGGCGCCGGCGAGCTTCACGCCGTAGGCAAGGGCATCGGCGGGGCCGTGGATCCCGGCGAACGACGGCAGAAGCGAGTTGTGGGTATTGAGGTAGCGCCCGCCGAACTCGGCGAGGAAGCGCGGCCCACAGATCTTCAGAAACCCGGCGGAGACAACGAGATCCGGCTCATGCTCGGCACACGCGGCGGTCAGTGCCGCGTCCCAGTCGGCGCGGTCCTCGTAATCGGAGACTCGTTCCACGAAGGTGTGCAGCCCCCGCGCGCAGGCCAGCTCCACTCCCCCAGTACCGTGACGGTCCGCGCCTACTGCCACGATCTCGACGCCGTATGCGGGATCGGCCGCCGCATCGAACAGTGCGGCGAGATTGGACCCACCACCGGACACCAGGACAACGACGCGGCACACACTCACGCGCCCAAGCCTATGAGCATCGACCATAGAGAGCGAACCGGGCTGGCGCACCGTTATCCACACCGCGCGAGGGGACTGTATCCACAGGGGCTCGCATCCGCGCTCGACGTGCCAGGTCTCCACAGCCCACACTCGTGCCATGACAATGACACTCATCGAATCGAATGGAGGCGAGCCCGTCCGGGGTGTGCGGATCGTGAACCCCTTCGCGGAGGCTAGCTAGGCGACTCCGCCGAGGGCGGGGATACGTCCGCTGTTGCAGCGGTGGGCGGCTCCGGACTCGGTGCCGAGCGAGCGGAACGGGCCGAGCGAGCGGAACGGGCCGAAACGCCGTCGGGAGCGCTCTCGGTCTCGAGCACGCGCAGCGCGGGAGCGGGCGTGAAGAACGCCTCGTCCTTGGCATCGACAACGAGCTCATCGCCGGTATCGACAAGCGCGGCGGCCTTGAGCCCGAGCCGCGTGAACAGCCCAGCAGCAAGGCCGGCGGCGATCAGCCCGGTGCCGGCGAGTGCCACGATCGGCGCATTCAACCCCACGTGCGCCATCCGCCCGGGCCCGAGTGAACCGCCCGAGAGATAGCCCGTGAGCAGCAGCAACACGTACAGCACAGGCACCGCGATCGCGATCTCGAGTCCAATCGCTACCGGGTCTCGGTCCCCCGAACGCCAGGCCCGAATCAGCCCAACGGCGAGCCCCACCCCAACGAGGACCAGCAGAACCACCCAGCCTGGGCCAGCGCCCGGTTCCGGCAACGCACCCAGAAGTGGGATCGCGGGCAGCGGCTCCGTCACAGTGGTGAACACCGAATAGTGCGTGCCCTCCCCCACCGCAAATCCGGGCCCGGAGAGGTAGCCGAGCGCCATCATGATCGCGTTGGGCAGGTACGCGAGCTGCAGCAGGATGAACACCACGGACGAGACGGCGTCCGGCTGCAGCGAGCCGTGAATCGCCACCACCGTGTCCCAGCCACGCCAGATCCCAATCCCGACGGCAATCAGCCCAGCGAGCAGAGCGGTCCCGAATGCTTGGGCGCCCACACGGATAGCGGAGCGCACCCACCCTGGAATCCGCGAAACCGGCAACGGCACCACCGTCAGGGACACCAGGAACACGAGCAGGAGCGGCGCCACCACGGAGAGCCACGAGCGGTTCGGGATCATCGTGCCGAGAATGGCCACGGCGAGCGTGAATGCCACGCCGGCGAAGGCCGCGAGAGCGGGCGAATCGACGCCACCTCGCCGCAGTGACCCGCGCAGCAGTAGCGCGGTGACAATGGTCATTCCGAGTGGGATGAGCCGGTAGACGCCGTCCTCAGTGAGCGCGATCTCGCCCCCAAACGAGGTGAACCACCACCCGGAGCCGACTCCCACCGCCGTCGTCCAGGTGGCCTCGCCGAGGCCAGGGGCGGAGGCCGTTGTGACGTAGGCAACCAACGCCGCAAGCGCCGGAATGAGCCATGAGAAGACCGCCGCTTCGATGCCCGCGAAGACGCCGCGGAGCCAGCCTTCAGGCAGGCGGGGCAGTATGCGGGCGGGCTCGGACATCGCGTCCCATGCTATGCCTCGTCCGCCCCGATCCCGCTATGCCTCGCCGGACATCGTCTCGGGCAATGCCCTACCAATCCTGGAGTCTCCGTATCCAAGAAGTTGCGTCCTCGTCCCGCTAAACGTCAGAGTTAGCGGGACGCACACGCAACTTGCGAACATGTGCGTGCACTATGGCGTCTGGGCACACGAAAGGCCGGGCGAGGGACGCCCGGCCTCTCGAGTGGTCTATGCGAACAGCTCGCGTGCGAGGTTGGCTGTCTCGGTGGGGGTCTTACCCACCTTCACGCCCACGGCCTCGAGTGCTTCCTTCTTCGCAGCCGCCGTGCCGGACGAACCGGAGACGATCGCACCGGCGTGACCCATGGTCTTACCCTCAGGTGCCGTGAAGCCGGCAACGTATCCCACCACGGGCTTCGTCACGTTCGCGGCGATGAACTCCGCGGCGCGCTCCTCGGCGTCGCCACCGATCTCGCCGATCATCACGATCGCCTTGGTGTCCGGGTCCGCCTCGAATGCCGCCAGAGCATCGATGTGCGTCGTTCCGATCACGGGGTCTCCGCCGATACCAATGCAGGTGGTGAAGCCGATGTCCCGCAGCTCGTACATCATCTGGTACGTGAGCGTGCCGGACTTCGAGACGAGTCCGATCGGACCGGAGCCGGTGATGTCCGGAGGGGTGATCCCCACGTTGGACTTTCCGGGTGAGATGATGCCGGGGCAGTTCGGCCCGATCAGCCGCACACCCTTCTCTGCAGCGTAGGCGCGGAACTCTGCCGTGTCCGCCACCGGCACGCCTTCGGTGATGATCACCACGAGGTCGAGATCCGCATCCACTGCCTCGATCACGGCGGCCTTGGTGAACGCCGGGGGCACGAAGATCACCGAGACGTTCGCGCCGGTGGCTTCCTTGGCATCCGCAACCGAGCCGTACACCGGCACGCTAACAGTTCCGGCCGCAACCGCACCAGCGCCCTCACCGATCGGAGCAACCTCGAAATCCACGGACGTGCCCGCCTTGCGCGGGTTCACGCCGGCCACCACCTGGGTGCCCGCCGAAAGCATCCGGCGTGTGTGCTTCTGGCCCTCCGAACCGGTCATTCCCTGAACGAGTACCTTCGAGTTCTCATCGAGATAGATCGCCATCTGTTCAGTTCTCCTTCGCCAGCTCGGCGGCCTTCGCAGCAGCGCCGTCCATCGTTCCCACCATCGTCACGAGTGGGTGCGCAGCCGCCGCGAGGATGGCGCGTCCCTCCTCGACGTTATTGCCATCGAGCCGCACCACGAGCGGCTTGGTCGCGGCGTCGCCGAGCATCTCGAGTGCCTGCACGATGCCGTTGGCCACCTCATCGCACGCGGTGATGCCACCGAACACGTTCACGAGCACACTCTTGACCTGTGCATCGCCGAGGATCACGTCGAGGCCCGCGGCCATCACCTGCGCCGAGGCGCCACCACCGATGTCGAGGAAGTTCGCCGGTTTCACGCCGTACTGCTCACCCGCGAGGGCCACGACGTCAAGGGTGGACATGACCAGGCCCGCGCCGTTACCGATGATGCCCACTTCGCCGTCGAGCTTGACATAGTTGAGGTCCGATTCCTTGGCCTTCAGCTCCAGCGGGTCCTCCGTGGCGTTGTCCACGAAGTCCGCGTGGTGCGGGTGGCGGAATGCCGCGTTGTCATCAACCGTGACCTTGCCATCGACGGCGATCACTTCGCCCGCGGGGGTCAGCACCAGCGGGTTGACCTCGACCAGCGTGGCATCCTCACCCTTGTACACGTCCCACAGCTTCAGGATCGTGTTGGTGACCTGATCGGCGATCTCGGGCTTGAACCCGGCCGCGGCCACGATCTCCCGAGCCTTCGCCTCATCGATTCCAACAATCGGATCGACGGCGATCTTCGCCAACGCTTCGGGGCGTTCGACGGCGAGTTGCTCGATCTCCATGCCGCCCTCCACCGAGGCCATCGCCAAGTAGCGACGCTCGGCGCGGTCCAGCAGGATCGAGAAGTAGTACTCTTCGGCGATGTCCGCCGCCTCTGCCACCATCACCTTGTGGACGATGTGCCCTTTGATATCCAGACCAAGAATCGCCTCGGCCTTCGCTTCGACCTCATCAGGAGAGTTCGCCAGCTTCACGCCGCCCGCCTTCCCACGTCCGCCGGTCTTGACTTGCGCTTTCACTACCTTGAGTCCGTCCCCAAGCTCCTCAGCCGCCGCGCGGGCGTCCGCGGGGTTGGTCACAACCCTGCTACCGAGCACCGGGACGTCATAGGAAGCGAAGAGTTCACGAGCCTGGTACTCGTACAGATCCACTGCGCTGGTTCCTTTCGGTCGGGAATGCCTCGACGTCGAGACACTTTCCCATCGTAGCCGATCGGGAGTGTAACTGCCGGCTCTGCAGAATGACGGAAATGCCAAAAACATCACGCTCGCGGTGCTGCGACCCGTCACGCCGCGGATGGTTCACTCAACGAGGTCCGGCTCTGCGAGCTCGGCGAAGGCGGCCTCGACCGTCTGCGCGAAGAGCGTGGCGCCCGGGATGTTCGGATGCGTCCGATCCGATTGCAGCATGCCCGGTTCCTGCGCAACCGCCGCATTCCAGTCGGCAACAATCACGTTGGGGTACTCCCCCGCGATCTCGTCGAGAGCCTCGTTCGAGGACGCAATGAATGTGGAGTTGCTATACAGATTCACCAGCACAATCATCCGCTCCGGCCCGAGTGTGTCGATCACGCCGCGCACCACGTCCGGATCCGGAACGCCCGCGTTCGTGCCGTAGGCGAGCACCACCGCGCGCCGCACGGTCCCAGCCTGCAACGCGGCATCTAGAACCGCTTGTGCGTCCTGCCACTGCCGGTTCGACTTCGCCTGAATCTGAATCCCCGGTAGGACGTACTCCAGGCCGTCTTTGCTGGTGATCACCATCGAGTCGCCAAAAGCCGTAATCTCCGCCCCTGTGGGCATCCCCCCGACGGCGGCCGCCTCCTCGGGCGGCTCCGTCTCCGCCCCTGCGGTGGCCTCATCCCCGGTGGTCGGGGTCGCAACTTCGGCGCCGGGAGTGGGGGCCGAAAGCTCGTCCTCGGCGTGCTCGATTGCCGCCTGCACGGCGGACTTCTCCGGCGCGGTGATGATGCCGACGGTCGAGAGCGCCACGGCGAGCACGAGGCCACCGGCGGCGAGCTTCGGGATCAACACCGGGCCGAAGAGTGCGGCAACTGCGCGGCGCCCGGCCTCTTTGAAGCCGAGTTCACGGATCGGCGTCTCGAGGTACCGGTATGACCATCCGGCAATGACCAGAGTGAGCACTAGCGCCACACCCCTGATGAGCCAATGCCCGGCTGAATCGATTGCTACGGCGGGCAGGAGCGCCGTCAGGAGCAGGATCACGGGCCAATGCCACAGGTAGATGCCATAGGAGCGTTGACCGAGCCACACGAACGGTCGAAACTCCGCCACCGCCAGCACGGCGCGGTTCCCCGGCAGCAGTGAGGCGATCAGCACGGCCGTGAGCAGGCAGGCAAGGAACAGGCCACCGCGGAAGGTAATGGCCAGGTTCTCATCGAGGAACCACATCAGGGCCACGATTCCGCCCAGGCTCGCGAGCGCCGTCAGCGGGGAGAGCGCCTTAAAGAGCGGCGCCTTCAGGAAGGTTGTGCCCGCCCAGATGAAGGCGAGGGCAACACCCAGGAGCAGCCCGAAGGCGTGCGTATCGGTTCCGTAGTAGACGCGTGTGGCGTCCGCACCGGGAGTGTAGAGCAGTGCCATGAGCGCACCCGAGAGGATCGCGCCGGTGAGCGCCGCGTAGATGCGGCCCTTCCAGGTTGTGAAGATCACGAGCGTCAGCACGAACAGGATCGGCCAGAACAGGTAGAACTGCTCCTCAACGGCGAGCGACCAGAAGTGCACGAAAAGCTGCGGGGAGGTCCCTGCGAAGTAGGAGGTGCCGGCCGCGATCTCGATCCAGTTCGTGGCGAACACGGCCGCACCGAGTGTCTGCCGGCCGATCCCCACGCGGAGGTCGTCTCCCAGGAACAGCGCGAGTGACACCGAGACCAGCACCACCAACCACAGCGCGGGAAGGAGGCGGCGGGCGCGCCGTAGCCAGAATCCTGGCAGATCGATCTTGTTGTTCTTCGCGATCTCACGGATCAGCAACGTTGTGATCAGAAAGCCGGAGACAACGAAGAAGACGTCCACTCCGATGAAGCCGCCGGGCAGTGACGCCGGCCGGAGATGGAACACGAGCACGGCGGCAACCGCAAGCGCGCGCAGGCCGTCGAGGCCGCGAATGCGCCGCTTCTGGTCCATTCTGTGAGCGTATTACCACACATCCGCGCGGGCGCCGAGGCGCGCCGGACTATTCGGACGAGGTCTCCACTCCCCAGACATCGTCGTAGAAGTCCTGCGACAGTGCCAGAACCAGCTCGTCCATGCGCTCCTGGGTCAAGGAGCGCACCGAACCCGGCCCGGGGTTGTCCTCAAGCGCGGAGACACCCACGCCTGCTCGGCCGTTCTCGATCTCGTAGCCCAAGAGTTCTAGCAGAGTGGGGTACATGCTCAGCTGGTCGATCTCATCGACGGCGAACTCGACGCCGTCGGGCGACCAAATGCGGTTGAAGATCGTGCGGCCTTCGATGCCCTCCAACTGCTCAACGAAGGTGTTGTTCCGCCCCATCAGCCGGAGGTGATCGCCCATCACGACGACCATCGTGTCCTCCAGGTACCCCTGCTCATCCATGTAGTCGAGGAATCCGGCGACTTGCTGCATGGAGCAGTCGTAGATCGAGTTGAGTGGGTTCTCGGTAGTGACGTCGCAGTACGAGTAGACGTGGTCGTCCGGGTGGGTGTCGAGCGTGAGGAGCGTCAGATTGAAGGGCTCGCTCGCCTCGTGCAGTTCGGTAACCTTGTCCTTCGCGAGCTCCATGAGGCGGCGGTCTGATAGGCCCCAGTCCTTGCGGAACTCGGTCTCGCCGCGCTCCTGCCACTCGGGCCGCCCGAGCACCTCGCCGTAGCCATGGTTCGCGAGGAAGGTGCCCTTGCCTGCGAAGGAGGGATTCGCGCCGCCCATGAACACGCTGGTGTAGCCCTGCGCCTCGAGGACGTCGCCGAGGCAGGTCGCGCCGGGAAGGTAGGTCTCGACGTCCGCGCCAGCATTGTTGATCTCATTGCCGATCAGGGCGGGATTGGCCATGCGGAGCGGGAATCCGCACTGCGTGTTGATAATGCCGCCGAGCGTCCAGCCACCGTTCGCGGGCTGCGTGAGGGTGATCGTGTCCCACCCCTCCGTGGCGTCCTCGATTGGCGTGAGCATATCCGCGCCGAACACGTCCGGATCGGTGAGCGCATCCTCGACAGACTCCATGTAAATCAGCACCAGGTTTGTGGGTTCACCCTCGGGTGTGGCCACCACATTCGGCACGGTGTAGTAGCTCGAGAGGCTGACATCGGAGGTCATCGAGTCGATGTATTCGGGGATGCTGAGCGTGCTGGAGATCGCCGCCGCACCACCCACGGGAACCGCCACGAGCGTACCCACGAGCGCCGTGGTGACGCCCACCTCGGCAAACCGCGGGAGCGACTTCTTCCAGTCACTGGCCAGAAGCTTTCGGATTGAGGTCAGGAGGAGTGGGCCGAGGGACAGCGGCACGACGGCGATCCAGAAGATGCCGCTCACCACGACCTTCGAGCCGCCCGCGCCTTCGCCACCGGCGCCGAGCGCATTGACGACCATCTGATCGATGGTGACCTTTCCAGAGAAGGCCATCAGCCACCACGACAGACCGAGGAGCACTGCACCGATCACGAACAGGATCGATACAGTCCAACGTCCGAAACGCTTGCGTCCCTTGGGGGGCGCCGTTTCTGCGTGTTCCTGAGTCATTCAGTCTTCCTCGTGTTTGTGCCCCCGCTAGCGCAATATTACGCTGTGGACAGGCCTCGTTCATGAGCGATGGCTCACACCTAGATGAGCCGGCGAGCCGCCGCCCAGCGCGCCAACTCCCGACGATTGGAGAGCTGGAGCTTCCGCAAGACCGCGGAAACATGCGTTTCCACAGTCTTGATTGAGATGAAGAGCTCCGAGGCGACCTCGCGATAGGTGCGGCCGCGGGCGATCAGTCGCATCACCTCGACTTCCCGTTCGGTGAGCCGATCCAGTTCGTCTTCCCCGACGGCGATCTCCTGGCCTGGCGCATTGAAGGCGTCCAACACGAAGCCGGGCGGAGAATGCCGCGTCCCCACTGGCGACGCGCCGGATCGCATCGATCAGCTCTTCGGTGGTGATCGATTTCGTGACGTAGCCCCGTGCCCCGGCGCGGATCACCGAGACCACGTCGGGGGCGGCGTCGGATACGGACAGCGCAAGGAAGCGGGCGCCTGTGTCGGCGCGGCGCACTACTTCTGCACCACCGCCACCGTGGCCACCTGGCAGGTGTACGTCGAGGAGCAGGAATGCCGAGAGAATGCCGGAGCGAGGGTCATAGTAGGTGGCGCCCACAATCGCGACGCCGAGCGCGAGGCCAAGGATGAGCAGCGGGATTTCTAGCGTGCGGAGCCATGTGCCACTGATCGAGGTCTGGATCCGTGCGAGCCGCGACTGCACCACGGCACCCTGCTGCGCGCTCGGCACGGCCACGGCTAGGAACAGGTAGATCGGGATCAGCATCGGAACCACGAGCACGAGCGCACGCACGTACCATGGCGAGATGCCGAGATGGCTGCCCACCGCGGCGCAGACGCCGAGCAGGATTCGTTCCTCTGGGCGCCGCACAAGCGGTTCACGGATTGCTGTCACGTGATAGATCGTGCCACCGATTCGGGCCCAAGAGCAGGGACCACGCTCGATCTCAGGGTTGAATCAGGGTCAAATCAGGGGTGTTCCTCGATCCGGAACGTGGCCTGACGCGCGAGGCTAGAGGCATGGCAGTACACGCACCTTTCGCCCGCTCCGATGAACGCTGGCTCGGCGGGGTCTCCGCAGGCCTCGCCCACCGGCTCGGCATCGATCCCGCACTCATCCGCTCGCTCTTTCTCTTATGCACGCTTGTTGGCGGCTTCGGGTTGATTCTCTACGGGCTCGGGTGGCTCCTCCTGCCGGACGCCCAGGGTGAGGTAATCCTGGCCGAACTCTTCCGAGGCCGTCCGCAGTCTGCACTCGTGGGTGCCTCCGTGATGCTGGTGCTGGGCGCGAGCCGGCCATTGTCCTGGTTTTATGGTGCGGCCGTGGACGGTTCCGACACCGGCTACATGCTCTATCTGGTCTCGCTGCTCGCGCTCCTCGCCGCCACCGTGCTGACAGTCGCCGCGCTGATCCTCGCCCGGCGTGCGGCCAGACGGCGTAGCAGCCTGGCCCAGCCCGCCGTTTCCACACCGGTCACCGAAACGATCGTGTCCGACGGCGTCCCCCTCCCCCCACCCGGAGCGGTGTCGCTGGATACCCCCACCATCGCGATCGACTCGGTCCCAACCGAGCCGCTGAAGAAGACCTGGTTCAGCCGCGGCACCGATGTGATGACCGAGCCGCGACCGACGCCCGTGTCACCGCCACCGCCGCCACGCCCGACGAAGCCCCGCCGCCCGAAGGCCGGCTCACGCCATGTCCAGCTCACGCTCGCGGCCAGCTTCCTTGCGATCGCCGCGATCGCCGTCGGGAACAATGAACTCAGCATTCGGAGCATTGGCCAGGCGTGCGGCGCCACGGCGATTATCTGGGGTGCCTCGGTTGCGGTGGCGGCGGCACGTGGCCGCCGGGCGGCGGGCACTTCGATCATGGCGACGCTTGCGGTTGGTGCGTGTGCGGTGCCACTGGCCGTGGCTTCCGTAGCGCCCGCAGCGACGCTGACCGCGCCGATCGATCCGTACTGTGGACAGGCATCTCGACTCGGAAGCATCACCTGCGCGTACACCGAGCGTTGGAGTGTGGTCGATGACGGCGTCGTCGAGCGGATCCTGGAGGTTGGCGAACCACTCGTACTCACGAACGGGATCGGCCAGACATCGCTCTCGATCGCAACCGAGGAGCCGCTCATCATCACCGTCACCGGCGGAATCTCCGGAGTGAGCGCACTTCTGCCGGGGTGGGGGCTCGAGCAGCATGGCTCAGTCCAGATTCTCGATGCCGAGGATTCGATCGTGGACATCACGGGCACAGAGCACTTCTACCCGTCCTGGTACAGGTTCCGCCTATCGGACGAGACGCTCGTATTGACGTCACCCGGCGCCGTCCCTGGCGAGGCCGCTGAGATCCGCATCGAGACCGGCTCTGGCGACGTCTCGCTGTCCACTCGCGCGGCCGACACAGAGATTGGGCGCGTCCATGAGGAGGTCTGGCGCCTCGAAGACGAGATGTGGAACAGGTAGAACACCGAGGAGAGCGAGGCCATCGAGACAGATGACGCCAGCGAGTCCACCGCCGAACTGACAGACGAGACGGGCACCGATGAGGAACCCGCCGACGAGGGAGCAACCGAATGAACCGCCGTCCAGGACTCTTTGCTTGGGGACTGTTCGCGCTCGTGATAGGCGCGGCCACGATCTACAGCGTCACAGTGAACCCGCTCAGCCCATTCCAGATCGGGATCCTCGCGCTCACGGCACTTGGGCTGGTGCTCGCGGTCGCGGCACTCCTGCCGCGGCCCGATACACCCGAGTCAGAGGCGCCGGACGCCACCACTCCCGCCGAGAGTCTAGAGCTTCTCGACCTGGGTATAGGTGAGCAGGAGCCGCTTGACGCCGGAGGAGCCGAAGTCGATCTTGGCGACCGGTGACTTCGAGGTGTTCTCCAGCTCGAGCACGGTGCCGAGGCCGTAAGAATCGTGAGTGACGCGGTCCCCCACGGCGAGATCCGGCACGTTCGCGCGAGGCTTGGCCGAGCCAAAGCTGGGCGCGCCGTCCTTGGGCTTGGTGGTCCGCACGGCACCCGAGCGCCCGCCGCTGCCGCCGCGGAATCCGCCTCCCCAGCCCGACGACGATGAGCCGCCCCAGGAGGATCCGCCACCCCCGCCGCCCCATGAGGTCTCGACTTCGGAGAACTCGCGGCGCCACTCGATCGACTCGGCGGGGATATCGTCAAGGAAGCGTGAACGCGGGAGCTGCTGCGGCGAACCCCATGCCGTGCGCACGGCGGCACGGGTGAGGTACAGCCGCTCGCGGGCCCGCGTGAGCGCTACGTAAGCGAGGCGCCGTTCCTCGGCGAGTTCCTTCTCCTCCCCCATCGAACGCTGGTGCGGGAACGTACCATCCTCCATGCCGGTCACGAACACCACCGGGAACTCCAGGCCCTTCGCGGTGTGGACGGTCATGAGCGTGATTTGGCCGGCGTCGTCGCCCGGAATCTGGTCCGAATCGGCCACGAGCGAGACCCGCTCGAGGAAGTCCCCCAGAGTGCCTTCCGGGTTCAGTTCGGCGAACTCGGCGGCGACGGCGTGGAGTTCGGCAAGGTTCTCAACCCGGGACTGGTCCTGCGGGTCCTTCGAGGCGCGCAGGGACGCGAGGTAGCCGGAGCGGTCGAGCGCGGCGTCGAGGATCTCGGCGGGCGAGGCATCTTCGGCAAACGTACGCAGGCCCTCCATCAGGTTGTGGAAGTCAACGACGGCCGCGCGGCCGCGGTCGGCCAGCCCGGGGAAAGGGATGGCCTCGTCCGCCGTGGCGGCAATCGCGGCGCCGAACGAGACGCCGTGGTTCTCGGCGTACACGTTAAGCATCGCCACCGAGCGCTCGCCGATCCCACGCTTGGGCACGCCCAGCACACGGCGCAGATTCACCGAATCATCCGGGTTGGCGATGGCGCGGAGGTAGGCCACCGCGTCCTTGATCTCCTTGCGCTCGTAGAAGCGTGTGCCGCCCACCACGCGGTACGGGAGACCAGCCCGGATCAATACCTCTTCCAGCGCACGGGACTGCGCATTGGCGCGGTAGAAGATCGCCACATCCGCGGGCTTCACGCCATGTTCGTCCGAGAGGGTATCGATCTCTTCGGCGATGAAGCGGGCCTCGTCGTGCTCCGAATCGGCCACGTAGCCCACGATTTTCGCGCCCGCACCCTCGGCGGTCCAGAGGTTCTTCTTCATCCGGCCGGAGTTCTTCTCAATCACCGAGTTCGCCGCATTCAGGATGTTCTGCGTCGAGCGGTAGTTCTGCTCGAGCATCACCGTGCGCGCGTTCGGGTAATCCTTGCCGAACTCGTCGATGTTGCGGATCGTGGCGCCGCGGAAGGCATAGATCGACTGGTCCGAATCGCCCACCACCGTGAGGCTGCCGGGGTTCGCGGTGCCTGCTCCCACGAGCTCGCGCACGAGCACGTACTGGGCGTGGTTGGTGTCCTGGTACTCGTCCACGAGGATGTGCCGGAAGCGGCGGCGGTAGTGCTCGGCAACGGCGGGGAACGCCTGCAACAGGTGCACTGTGGTCATGATGATGTCATCGAAATCGAGGGCGTTCGCCTCGGCCAGGCGCCGCTGGTAGAGCGTGTACGCGTCCCGCAGCGCCACCTCCATGGGGTTGTTCGGGTTCGCTGTGCGGGCGTAGTCCTCGGGATCGATCAGCTCGTTCTTCAGGTCCGAGACTCGGCGCGAGAAAACTTTGGGATTGAAGCGCTTCGGATCGAGATCGAGTGCCTGAAGCGTGAGCGTCATCAGGCGCTGGGCATCCGCGGCGTCGTAGATCGAGAACGTCGACCGCATCCCGAGGTGCTCGTGCTGGGCGCGCAGGATCCGCACGCATGCCGAGTGGAATGTGGAGACCCACATGCCACGCGCGGCCGGGCCCACGAGATCGGCCACGCGTTCGCGCATCTCGGCGGCCGCCTTATTGGTGAACGTGATCGCGAGGATCTCTCCCGGTTGCGCTCTCCCGGTGGCGAGGAGGTAGCCGATCCGGTTGGTCAGGACCCGGGTCTTGCCCGAGCCGGCTCCTGCGACGACGAGGAGGGGGACGCCGTCGTGCTCAACGGCCTCGCGTTGCTGCGGATTGAGGCCCGCCACGAGGGATTCGGGCGTGACCTGCGGCAGCCGAGACTCGGGTGCGGGCGCACCCCAACTCGGCAGCGCGGCCTCGGCGCTCACGGGGGTGGACGAAAAAAGGGAATCAAACAGGCTCATCTCGTCCCCAAGCCTACGTGCTCCCACCGACACGCTCGGCCATCGGGACATCAGCCATCGTCCACCGTCATCTCCATGCGCCCAAGAGGTGCTCAATCACGTCATTCTGCGTGGAGGGCGAAGCCCGGAATCGCAGAATCCAGATCGTACGGCAGCTGAACGTACCTTCCTGGATCCTGCGACTCTGCCTAGGGCTCCGCGCAGGATGACGAAGTGAGGTCGGACTCCACGTGGAACGACGGGAGATGCTGCTACCAGAGGAGAGCGATCAGGACATTGGCGATGAGGCCGACGGCGACGCCGATCAGCAGGCGTCGGCGCATCTCCTCGGGTGTGGCCATGGGGATCTCGTCATCATCGTTATCATCCTCGGCGGCGATCTCTGCCGAGATGGACTCGAGAGTGGAGGTATCGTCCAAACCCTGCCCGACGGCGTCGGGAAGGGCCGACGCTGCGGCCATCTGCTTCTCACGCTGCGCCACGAGCAGGCTGAGCACGAGCACTGCCGCCGCGATCGCGAACTTCACGCCAATCTTCGTGTGGTTCACGCCGCCCTCGGTGGAGAGCACTGCCACTAGCGCAATCCCGGCTATCAGCGCCGCAAGGGACGCGTGCCACAAGCCTTTGGCCGGGCCACCCTTGATGAGTGACTTCAGCGCGATCGCAAGCGCGCCGAGGATGCTGAGGACGTGAATCAAGAGCAGGACGTAATAGAGGACAGTCATGCCTCAAGCCTACGTGCGATTGGGGGCTGAGCCTCACCCCGCGTGAAGCCCAGCCCCCAACCGGTCTGGTGGCCGCCGTCGCGGCATATGGGAAAGGGTGGCGTGGCCACACGACCACGCCACCCTTACCGATTCAGTGAAGGAGTTACTCCTTGCGCGCCTCAACGAGCGCCGGAGCGGCTTCCACCTTCACAACCTTGTTCAGCGAGAGGCCGATCAGGATGAACATGAGGCCCAGGCCCATTACGAGAGCCGAGACGCCGTAGGCCACAACCGAAGTGAACAGCGAGGCCCGCAGGAACGAGGCGTTCATCATGGTGTTGCGCTGTGCCTGGAGCTCCGCAGCGCGATCCTCGTCACCGGCGGCGGTTGCTTCACGCACCATCGCACCGAGCTCGGCGTAGGTACCTTCCGAACCCGCAAGCGCGTGCATGTTGATGACCTCGGCCTGCGAGTAGGCGGTAATCGGGCCGTTCACCGCTTGACCGCGAGTGAAGGCCATCGGGGCGTCATCGCCGATGGTCATTTTTTCAGCGGACAGCTGGCTGGTGATCATGCCCCAGACCACGCCACCGGCGATGATCAGGACGATGCCGGCCACGAGGGACAGGATGCCGGTGAATTTGACGATCCCGAGGGACTTGGAGGATGACATTGCGGGGTTCCTTTCGGTGCGGGCTTCGTGCCCGGTGAGGTGTTCTCTCACGGTCAAGTATTGGGTATCTCGATCCGCTATTCTCGGGACCATTGTCCCGACTTTCTGCGAAAGTCCCAGGACTTTGACGGCCAATAGTCCCAGCCGCGCGGGCGGAAACGTCCTAGCCGCTCCCGAGACTTCCGTCCCACACCCTATTCGAGGATCCGGTAGCCCTTTGGCGAACCGCCGCGGAGATATGCCAGAGTTAATGAGAACAGAATCGAGGAGCGCCATGCCGGCACACGCGACTGCACCATCTAGCCACCCCAAGGTGCTGATCGTGACAAACGACTTCCCGCCCCGTAGCGGCGGCATCGAGACCTTCGTTGGCGCGCTCGCGGACCGCTTCGATCCGGATCAGGTCGTGGTCTACACCTCCACCGAGGAGGGCGACGCCGAGTACGACCCAACACTCCCCTACCCCGTAATCCGCGACAAGACTCGGATGCTGTTACCCACCGCCCGAGTGAGAAGAACCGCCGTCGGGCTCCTGAAAGAGTACGGCTGCGACCGAGTGCTATTCGGCGCTTCAGCCCCGCTTGGACTCATGGGCGATGACCTCCGAGCCGCGGGGGCGAAGCGGGTCGTGGCGATCACCCATGGGCACGAGGTGTGGTGGGCCCGGATTCCCGGCACGCGCTCGGCCATCCGGAAGATCGCCGAGCGGGTGGACGTTCTCACGTATATCGCCGGCTGGACCCGCGATCAGATTGCGCGGGCCATTCCCGACGGCGTCGTCACCAGCACGATGCGACGCATGCCTCCGGGCGTCAACGCCGATCATTTCCACCCGGATTGTGGCGGTGCCGAGGTGCGGAAGCAGCACGGGATTCCGGCGGATGCACCGGTGGTGGTGAGCGTCTCACGGATCGTGAAGCGCAAAGGTCAAGACCGGCTGATCGAGGGTTGGCCGCAGGTCCTGCGCACGCACCCCAATGCGCGGCTCGTGATCGCTGGCAGCGGGCCCTATACGAAGACTCTGGAGAAGCTCGCGGCGAAGCACGGAGTGCAGGACAGCGTGATCCTCGCCGGGCGTGTGCCGGACATGTCGAGCTACATGGACGCCGCGGACGTCTTCGCGATGCCCTGCCGCTACCGCCACTTCGGGATGGAAGCCGAAGGCCTCGGAATCGTGTTCCTCGAGGCCGCGGCCTGCGAGAAGCCCGTGATCGTGGGCGATTCCGGCGGCGCCCCTGATGCCGTGATCGATGGCGAGACGGGCTACCTGGTGGATCCGAACGACGTCGGGCAGATTGCCGAACGCATCACCGAACTCCTGAGCGATCCCGCGAAGGCGCGCGCCATGGGGAAGCGTGGCCGCCAGTTCGTGCTCGACGGCTGGCAATGGGACCAGATCGCCGAGACCTGCAAGAGCTACCTGGGGATGTAGCTACTCCCACTCGATGGTGCCTGGCGGCTTCGAGGTCACGTCGAGGACCACTCGGTTCACCTCGGGCACGGAGTTCGTGATCCGGTTCGAGATCTGCGCGAGCACCTCGTACGGAACGCGGCTCCAATCGGCGGTCATCGCGTCCTCGGAGGAGACCGGGCGCAGCACGATCGGGTGGCCGTAGGTGCGGCCATCGCCCTGCACGCCCACGGAGCGCACGTCCGCGAGAAGCACCACGGGACACTGCCAGATGTCGCGGTCGAGTCCGGCCGCGGTGAGTTCTTCGCGAGCAATCAGATCCGCCGCACGCAGGATCTCCAGGCGCTCATGCGTTACCTCGCCCACAATCCGGATACCGAGGCCCGGCCCTGGGAACGGCTGGCGCCACACGATCGCTTCGGGCACGCCGAGTTCCAGCCCGACGGCGCGTACCTCGTCCTTAAACAGCTCACGTAGCGGCTCCACCAGTTCGAATTGGAGATCGTCCGGGAGCCCGCCCACATTGTGGTGCGACTTGATGTTCGCCGCACCCTCGCCGCCACCCGACTCGACGACGTCCGGATACAAGGTGCCCTGCACGAGGTACTTGACCTCACCGCAGTCGGACACGATGTCCCGCGCGGCCTGCTCGAAGACGCGAATGAACTCGCGGCCAATGATCTTGCGCTTGGTCTCGGGATCGGTGACCCCGGCGAGCGCCGTGAGGAAGCGCTCGCGCGCGTCCACGGTGACCAGCTTGACGCCCGTGGAAGCAACGAAGTCGCGCTCCACCTGCTCCACTTCACCCGCACGCAGGAGCCCGTGGTCCACGAACACGCACGTGAGCTGGTCCCCCACCGCCTTCTGCACGAGCGCGGCGGCCACCGAGGAGTCCACGCCGCCGGAGAGCCCGCAGATCACGCGATCCGTGCCCACCTGGGCGCGGATGGACTCGAGCTGGGACTCGATCACGCTGCCCGCGTTCCACGTGGGTTCGATGCCCGCGCCGCGGTGCAGGAAGTTCACGAGGCTCGCCTGGCCGTACGCCGTGTGCAGCACTTCGGGGTGCCACTGCACGCCGAAGAGCCGGCGCGCGCGGTCCTCGAAGGCGGCGACCGGCGCTCCCGCCGAACTCGCCAGTACCTCGAAGCCCTCGGGGGCCGCGGTGACCGCGTCGCCGTGGCTCATCCACACTGTCTGCTCGGTTGGCGTGCCATCGAGGAGGATTCCCGTTGCGGCGAGGGCCACCGGAGTCGAGCCGTATTCACGGGTTTCGGTACGCCCCACGGTCCCACCGAGCGCATGCGCCATCGCCTGGAACCCGTAGCAAATACCAAAGACGGGGACCCCAGAAAGGAACAGCTCGGGATCAACCGAGGGGGCGCCGTCGGCATAGACCGAGGAGGGACCGCCAGAAAGCACGATCGCGGCCGGTTCCTTCGCGAGCATGTCCGCCACGGACATGGTGTGCGGGACGATCTCGGAATAGACGTTCGCCTCGCGCACGCGGCGGGCGATGAGCTGGGCGTACTGGGCGCCGAAGTCGATGACGAGGACGGGATGAGTCACGAGGAGAGCCTATCTGTCGCGTTGGCGAGGCGTTCGGCGTGGTCGATCCGCGCGGGCAGATCCGCATCGAACCAGCGCTGCGCGCGGGCCTCCATCACGAACGAGAGAGCCGGGACCACTCCGCCGGCGATCAGCAGCACGAGCTTGCCGAAGCCCCAGCGCATTTGCAGCCACAACTGGAACACGGTCACCGCGTAGATCACGTAGATCCAGCCGTGCACGATCGCGATCCAGATGCCGAGCACGGGGGCGGCCGTGCCGTCCGGGTTGTAGCCGTTCAGATGGAACACGTACTTCAGCACCATTTCGAGGCACAGCAAGAGCAGGAACGAGCCTGTGACGAACGCCATCACCTTGTATCGAGTGAACGCCCCGCGAGCGCGGGACTCAAAACTGGCGCGAACAGATGCCGAATCCGTAGTCATACACTCAAGGGTAATCGGAAAAGAATTCGATTCGTGTCAGCGTCCGGGTCTAGGCTCATCTGGTGCTCTCTTTCCCCGAAAACTTCCCGGAGAAGCCACCCCTCAACCCACCTTTTGCGTTCATTCGGTGGATGTGGTGGCAACAGCGCGGCCAGCTCGCAATCGCAGCCCTCATTGCCGCGCTGAACTTCGCCCTGCTCGCGCTCACCCCGTACGTGCTCGGGCTCGCGATCGATTCCGGGCTCGACGACGGCCTCACGGGTCAGCTCTGGGCCTACGCCGGGATCCTGCTCGCCTTGGGCGTGGCCACGGCCTTCGCCTCCTCCGCCCGGCACATCGCCGAAGTGGGCTGCTGGATGCGCGGCTCGTTCACCTCCACGAGCCTGGTCTCGCGGCACGTCTCGCGTACGGGCCGGAACACCACCAAGAACCTCTCGACGGGTGAGGTGGTGGCCACCGTCGCCACCGATGCGCATCACGTGGGTAACCTGATGGAGAACACCCCGATGACACTCGGCGGCCTCGCCGCCTACGTGATGGTGGCCGGGCTCATGCTGCGCGATTCGGTGCCGCTCGGAATCGCGGTGCTGGTCGGACTGCCGGTGGTAACGGCGATCGTTGCGCTCCTCATTCCCAAGTTGCAGGAGCGCCAGCAGAAGCACCGCGAAGCGACCGGCCGGCTCACCGGGCTTGCCTCGGACACGGTCGCGGGCCTGCGCGTGCTGCGCGGTATCGGTGGCGAAGACGAGTTCACCGAGCGCTATCGCCACCAGTCCCAGAAGGTGCGGGAGGCCGGCGTCGGCGTGGCCAACACCCAGTCCATCCTGACTGCGTTCCAGGTCCTCCTTCCCGGCGCATTCGCCGTCGGGATCGTATGGTTTGGTGCCGTGCTCGCGGTACGCGGCGAGCTCACCGTGGGACAGCTCGTCACCTTCTACGGGTACACGGCGTTCCTCGCCGAGCCGATGCGCCAGATGACCATGTTCATCCAGTTCTTCACTCGCGCGATCGTGGCGGCGAAGCGCTACGGCGCCGTGCTCTCCACCGAGCCGGCCGCTGGCGATCTCGCGGAGTCCGACGACGTCTCGGCCCGTGACGTCTCATCCCTCACCTCAGCTGCCACCTCGCCGGGAACTCGTGGGTTAAGCGAGACGAACCCTGGCACGCTCCCCTATCAGCCCGTCCTGCACGACGGCGAACTCGACCTGGACATCACGCCTGGCCGGATGACGGTGCTGGTCTCGCAACAGCCAGATCTCGCGGTCGAGGCGCTGCGGCGGATGGGCCGCGTCGATGATGAGCGATCGCAGTCCGTACTGATTGATGGGACCCCGGTGCGCGAACTCGCGCTGGCGGAGGTCCGCGGTACCACCGTGTTCTCGGACTCAACGCCCGAGCTCTTCACCGGAACGCTTCGTTCCGAAGTGGACATCCGGGATACCGGTGACGAGACCGCCGTGCGCACCGCCCTCGATGTGGCAGATGCCCACGATGTGCTCGATTCGCTCGGCGGTGACCTGGACGGCGAGATCGCCGAGCGTGGACGTTCACTTTCGGGCGGGCAGCGCCAGCGTGTGGCCCTCGCCCGCGCGGTGCTCGCCGCCTCACCAATCCTCCTGCTCGCCGATCCCACCTCGGCGGTGGACGCGCACACCGAGCAGCGGATCGCGGCGAACCTCGCGAGGTTCCGCAGCGGCATGACCACCGTCCTGGCCACCACGTCTCCACTCGTGCTCGAGCACTCGGATGAAGTGGTCTACCTGACCGAAGCCGGCGTGGTGACGCGCGGCGCGCACCGCGATCTGATGCGCGCGGCCCGTAACGGCGACCCGGCGGCGCGCGAATACCGCAGCGTCGTGACCCGCCGCGATGACGAGAGTGAGGCGTAGACATGCAACTCCCAGTCGCTGACGGACGCACCGTCTGGCGCTACTCGCGTCGCCTCCTCGCGGACTACCGGGCTGGCCTGGTCGGCGTCGTCCTCATCCAAGCCGCCGCGGCCGTGGCGGCCCTCGCTGTGCCGTGGTTGTTCGGTGGCTTGGTCGATGATCTTCGCGCCGGCGCCACCCTCGACCTCGTGAACAGGGTGGGCGTGCTCCTGCTGATCGCCGTCGTCATCCAGACCGTGTTCTCCGCCGTCGGCCAGCGCCAGGCGATGGTGCTCGGCGAGCAGATCTTCGCGCGGCTCCGTGAGGAGTTCATCTCGACCGTCACGCACCTGCCGCTGTCCACCGTGGAGCGTGCGGGAACGGGCGATCTGCTCGGCCGCACCACGAACGATGTGGACCGCGTGCAGTGGACCGTACGCTTCGGTGTGCCGAGGATCCTGGTTACCTCCGTGACGATCCTGCTCACCCTCGCCGCCGCCTTCACGGCCTCCCCCGCCACCTCGCTGGGGATGCTCGTGGGCTTGCCGTTCCTGATTCTCGCAGGCCGCTGGTACCTCAAGCGCGCCACCCCCGCGTACCTCGCGAGTTCGGAGGCCTGGGCGAAGCTCAATGGCTCCGTGTCCGAGACCGTGGAGCAGGCGAGCGCAGTGGACGCACTCGGGCTCGGGCCGCGCCGGCGCAGGGCGATGCGCGATGCGATGAAGGGAGCCTGGCATTGGGAGCGGCACACGTTGTTCCTGCGCGCCGTGCTCTTCATCGGCATGACGATCGGCTACGTCCTGCCCACCGCGGCGATCATCGTGTGGGGCGCGTGGCTGGTGACGAACGGCGCCGCCACCGTGGGCGCCGTGACCACGGTGGCACTGTACTCGATTCAGTGGCGCGGCTCGATCGGCGAGCTCATGTTCTGGATCGACGAAGTGCAGGTCGCGACCGCCTCCCTTTCGCGCATCCTCGGCGTGAACCTGGTTCAGCCGGACCGCTACGCCTCCGGCGAGGAGCCGGCGGATTCACACATCGAGGCACGCGAGGTCCGGTATGCGTACCGTGAGGGCCACGACGTGCTGCACGGCATCGACCTCGATCTGCGCGACGGCGAACGGCTGGCTATCGTCGGACCGTCCGGGGCAGGCAAATCCACCTTTGGGCGGATGCTCGCGGGGATTCACCCACCGGGCGGCGGCTCCGTGACTGTGGGCGGCGTGAAGCTCGTGGATCTGACCGAAGAGGAGTTGCGGCGCCAGGTGGTGCTCGTGACTCAGGAACACCACGTGTTCATTGGCACGCTGGCGGATAACCTCCGGCTCGCGCGTCCCGGCGCCACGGAGGTCGAGATGCGCCACGCGCTCTCGGTGGTGGGTGCCACCTGGGCCGAGGCGTTCGACGACGGCCTCGAGACCGAGGTGGGCTCGGGCGCAGTGACGCTCACGCCAGCTCAGGCGCAACAGCTCGCGCTCGCGCGGATCGTACTCCTCGACCCGCACACGCTCGTGCTGGACGAGGCGACCAGCCTTCTAGACCCGCGCGCGGCGCGCTCACTGGAGGGCTCGCTGGCGCAGGTACTGAAGGACCGCACGGTCGTGGCGATCGCGCACCGGCTGCACACGGCGCACGACGCCGATCGCGTGGCCGTGATCGAGGACGGCCTGATCGCCGAGCTGGGGCCGCACGAGGAGCTGGTCGCCGTCGGCGGCCAGTACGCGGCACTGTGGGAGTCCTGGCGCCAGGAGTAGCGCGCCGTGCCGTGCCGTCCCCGGCCGTGTCACGCCACGGCTGGGGACGGCAGGACGGGGATACTGGCGAGCGTGGTGGCGGTGCGGTGATAGCCGTACGAGTGCGCCCGCGCACGGCACGCGAGACCATCTACTCGACCACCGCCATGATCCCCAGCCTGAGTATCACGCCGAAGCCGAGCTCCTCGTTGATCGAGCGCATATAACGGTTCTCGCTCGCGTTCCAGGTGTTGATGCGCTGGTCAGCAGGATTCGTTTCGCGTAGCGCTCCACGAGGATCGCGCGAGATTACCCGGCGGCGGCCCTCTCCTCAGCCTCGGCGATGAGCTGGTCTTCACGCAGGTGCGCGGCCTCGTCACGCACCATGCGCCACCACAGGAACAGCGCGAAGCCGCCGAACAAGAACCACTCGCCCGCATACAGCAGGTTCCGGAGGTTGAGCCCCTCGCCTTCCGAGTAACTTGGCGCGGGAAGTGTCTCGACTCCACCACCGACGGCGTCGACCGCCACCAAGTAGCCGGAGAACGCCGGGCCACCCCACAAGTTCAGCAACTGGCCAACCGAAATCGCGCCAATCTGTCCAGGAGGGAAGTCACCCGAGGCCGCCTTCTCATCCTCATGGATGTAACCGATCAAGGACGCCTCACCAGTTGGCACCGGCACGCTCTGCGCGCCACCCGCGGCGGCAACGTCCTGCTCCGTCATCCAGCCGCGGAGGACGGGGATCATCGCACCGGCGTCCGGCCCTTCCGTGAGCCGAAGTTCCGTGAGAACGAGGTACGCCGGCGCGCCGTCGACCAGACGGTCCGCAATCAGGAACTGCTCGCCCCACTCACCGGTCACCTCGGCCTTGATGAGCTTGTGCTGCTTGGTGACCAGATCGCCCACTCGAAGCACCGACTCGAGCGGTACCGGATCCGCTGCGAGCCGCTCCTCTTCGATCTGCTGAGCTTCGGACGCGCCACGGATCGCGGCACGATCGAGTTGCCATGCACCGAGTTGCGCGCATACCACTGCGGCAGCAGCAAGGAGGATCAGGAGAGTAATCATGCGGCCAGTTCGTGCCGCATTGAACCATTCTCGCCACGTCACCTTGCCCACTCCTCCATCGTAAGCCGCGAGCGAGCCCCTGCGGGACGCATACGGCTCGGTACAGCCCACCGAATCACGCGACCCATGAAGGTGCGACGAGCGACACAACGGACTCAGGACCCGGTACCCAGTCGCATCACCTGCGGCACAGATAAGCTGGGACACGAATCGATCCAAGGAAGGTCACCGTGGCTCAATCCGTCTATCTCGTGGCACTTGAAGGCAAGACTGGGAAGTCAACAGTCGCGCTCGGATTACTCACCAGGTTGGCAAAGACCGTGGGCAAGACCGCCGTCTTCCGTCCCATCATTCAGTCGAACGAAAACAAGGACGCGGTCCTCACACTCCTCCAGCAGCGAACCAGCGCTGGCGAATATGACGAGTGCGTGGGCGTCACCTATCAGGAGTTTCACAAGGACCCCGAGGCCGCACTCAGTACGATCATCGAGAAGTATCGCGCGCTGGAACGCAAAGTCGACACCGTGGTCGTGGTGGGCTCGGACTACACCGGTGTCTCCTCGCCAATCGAGCTCGAATTCAACGCGCGCATCGCCGCCAACCTCGGCACCGCCGTCGTGCTCGTACTGAACGCACAGGTGCACCGCTCGCGGGACATTGCCCAAACCGCCCGGATCGCCATCGAGGAGATTCGCTCGCATCACGCGCAGGTGGTGGGCGTGGTGGCCAACCGCGTGGAGGAAGAGACGATGCACCGCTACGAGCAGGAGCTTGGCCTGCTCGAGGTGCCGGCCTGGACCCTCCCCAATATTCCGCTCCTCGCCTCGGCCACGGTGGGCGAGATCATGGAGGACCTCGACGGCGAATTGATCTACGGCGACGAGGAGCTGCTCCGCCGCGAAGCCGAGGATCTTCTGATCGCAGGGATGAGCATGCATCATGTCCTGACCTACCTCAAGGAAGGCCAGCTCGTGATGACCCCGGGCGACCGGCCCGAGATGTTGGTGGGTCTGGTGGCCGCACACGCCTCCGCAAACTACCCCTCACTCTCGGGCATCGTGCTCCTCGGCGGCTTCGATGTGGACAGCCACGTCGACCGCCTGCTGCAAGGATTCAACTCGAAACTCCCTATCATTCGCACAAGCCACGACACGTTCACCACGGCGAAGATCGCCTCGAACTCGAAGGGCTCACTCACCCCCGATTCCCAGCGCAAGGTGGATCTCGCCGTCGCGACTTTCGAGAAGCACGTCCCGAGCGACGCCGTGAACACGCTCTTTGACGTAGCGCCGGCAACGGTGATGACCCCGCTCCGCTTCGAGGCCGAGCTACTGGATCGCGCCCGGAACGATCGCAAGCACATCGTCCTACCCGAGGGCGACGACGATCGCATCCTCCGCGCGGCCTCCACCCTCCTTCTCCGCGAGGTGGCGGATCTGACAATCCTCGGCGAGGAAGGCTCGGTGCGCTCCCGCGCTGCCGAGCTTGGCCTCAATCTCGACGGCGCCCGCGTCCTCTCGCCGAACAACCCCGACCTCGTCCATCAGTTCGCCGAGGAATACGCCCGCCTGCGCGCCCACAAGGGCATGCGGGTGGAGCGAGCTGTGGAGATCGTCCCGGACGTCTCCTACTTCGGCACGATGATGGTGCACTTGGGCCTCGCGGACGGCATGGTCTCCGGAGCCCTCCACACCACGGCGCACACGATCAAGCCGTCCTTCGAGATCATCAAGACGAAGCCCGGCGTTTCGATCGTCTCCTCGTCGTTCCTCATGCTGATGGAGGACCGCGTGCTCGTCTACGCCGACTGCGCCGTGAACCCCGATCCCACCGCCCCGCAGCTCGCGGACATCGCGATCTCCTCCGCAGAGACCGCCGCGCAGTTCGGAGTGGAGCCGCGGATCGCGATGCTCTCCTACTCCACCGGCACCTCAGGCTCCGGCGCGGATGTGGACAAGGTCCGCGAGGCCACCGAGATCGTGCGCGAACGCGCACCGCACCTCTCCGTCGAGGGCCCGATCCAGTACGACGCCGCCGTGGACGCCTCCGTCGCGCAGACGAAGCTGCCCGGCTCGGACGTGGCCGGACGCGCCACCGTGTTCATCTTCCCGGACCTCAACACGGGCAACAACACCTACAAGGCCGTGCAACGCTCGGCTGGAGCGGTCGCCGTCGGACCGGTTCTGCAGGGCCTCAACAAGCCGGTCAATGACCTCTCGCGCGGCGCCCTGGTGCATGACATCGTCAACACCGTCGCCATCACCGCCGTCCAGGCCCAGGCGCAAGCCACGGCCAGCAAGTAACCCCTACCCCCAGAAAGAGTGGTCATGTCCCGACGCACTGTTCTCGTCCTCAACACCGGCTCGTCGTCACTGAAATACCAGCTCGTCGATCCCGCAACGGGCGAGGCACTCGCAACCGGCCTCGTGGAGCGGATCGGCGAACCCACTGGAGCCTTCAAGCACACGCATGACGGTGAGACGGTCACGTCCGACGACGCCGTCCCCGACCACGGCGCGGCCCTCGCCAAGGTCATCGCCACCTGTGCCGAAGTGGGCCCGAACCTCGCGGAGGCGGGGATCATCGCCGTCGGGCATCGAGTGGTGCAGGGCGGAAAGTACTTCGACTCGGCGACCCTCGTGGACGAGGCCGTCCTGGCGAAGATCGAAGAGCTGATCCCGCTCGGGCCGCTACACAACCCCGCGGCGGTCACCGGGCTCAACGTGGCGCGCGAGCTGCTCCCGGACGTGCCACACGTGGTGGTCTTCGATACCGCGTTCTTCCAGGGACTCCCGGACGCGGCGGCCACGTATGCGCTCGACCGCGAGGTGGCCGAGAAGTACGAGATTCGCCGCTATGGCGCACACGGCACGTCGCATCAGTACGTCTCGGAGCAGGTGACCCAGATGATGGGCCGGGACGTGAAGCAGATCGTGTTGCACCTCGGCAACGGCGCATCGGCCTCCGCCGTGGTGAACGGGCACGCCGTCGACACTTCGATGGGCCTCACCCCGCTCGAGGGCCTCGTGATGGGTACGCGCACCGGTGACATTGACCCGGCCGCCGTGTTCCACCTGGCGCGCGTGGCCGGCATGAGCGTCGAAGAGATCGACACCCTGTTCAACAAGAAGTCCGGCCTCAAGGGCCTCGCCGGCGACAACGACATGCGCGGCGTGCGCGAGCGCGCGGACAGCGGCGACCCCGTGGCGCGCGCGGCGCTGGACGTCTACGTGCACCGGCTGAAGAAGTATGTGGGAGCCTACGCCGCGATCATGGGGGGGCTGGACGCGATCACGTTCACCGCCGGAATTGGCGAGAACAACGGCGCGTTGCGCGCGGAGGTCTGCGAGGGCCTGGAGTTCCTCGGCGTACGGATCGACGCCGAGCGCAACGATAGCCGCGGCGGCCCCATCCAGATCTCCACGGACGATTCGGCGGTGACGGTCTACGTGATCCCCACGAATGAGGAGCTCGAGATCGCCCGCCAGGCCGCGGCGCTGATCGGGTGACGCTTCTCAGCTCATTGGGCGGCCTAGCGCCGCCGGCGATTGGCAGTCACGTTGAGGCACGTCCCCCGCGGACTGCGCGGCAATGACTCAAGACCGCTCCACTATGCTGTGCTCAGCCTCGGCAGGACGCCGGGCCGCTAACAAGGAGCGCATCGTGTCCGAGAAGACCGCACAACCGTCCCGGTTCGCAGGCATCCATCGTGCCGGAATCACCGCGTGGTCCGCGCTCGGGATCATCCTGCTGGTTGTGGCGATCGCTACCGTAGTGGGCGCACTCTCGGGAATCCTCGTACCACTTGTGGTAGCCGCGATCCTCGGCGTTGTGCTCGCGCCATGGGTGAGCTGGCTCGAGCGCCACCGCGTGCCTTCGGCACTTGCCGCCGCGATCGGGATGCTCACTGCGGTCCTCGTGGCGGTCGGAATGGTCTATCTTGTGGTGGCGGGCTTCATCCGGGAACTGCCCGAGATTGGCAGGCAACTCACCGCGGGCTGGGACGCACTCGCGCGATGGGGTCGCAGCCTCGACCTCAGCCCGGAGCTCCTCGATCGCATCCGCGACACCGTGATGACCTACGCACCCAAGGTGAGTCAGGGTACCGTCGGGCTGGTTGGAAGCACGATCACGGGCGGCATTTCACTCGCAATGGGCGCGTTCTTTGGCCTGTTCTTCCTGTTCTTCGTACTTAAGGACTTCCACAGGTTTGGCGCGTGGGTCGCGCGTGTGACGGGGACCGATCCCGAGGTCGTGGATATCGTCAAAGGCATTTCGCTGAACTCGGTGCAGGGCTACTTCCGGGGAACGGCGCTCACGGCGCTGATCACGGGGCCGATCTTTATCCTGCCGTTGATTCTGTTGCGGGTTCCACTCGTGATTCCGATCGCGATCGTTTACTTCTTCCTCTCGTTCATTCCGTACCTCGGCGCGTGGATCACGGCCGTGTTTGCAGTGCTCATCGCATTCGGAGCCACAGGGCCGATGGGCGCACTGATTGTGTTGATTGCGCTGATTGTCTCGAACGGGACGATTCAGAGTGCGGTGGGTTCGTGGGCGCTCGGAAGCTCGCTCTCGCTACACCCCGTACTGGTGCTCATCGCCACCATCGCGGGTGGCACCGTGGCGGGGATGCTCGGGATGATCCTCGGCCCGCCGATCGCCGCTGCGGTGGCGAAGTCCGTGGTGGCATTGCGCGAACGAAATGCCCCCGAGCCAGAGGCAGAGATAGAGGCAGAAGTCCCCGCCGAGGACAAGCTACGTTAGAGCGGGACAGTCTTCGCCATTCTGCGCGGAGCGTAGCGGAGTCGCAGAATCCAGGTGCCTGAAATCAGATGCAGTCCCTGGATCCTGCGACTCCGGTCGCTTTGCTCTCTACGCGCAGGATGACGCCATCGGCGTCACTTGGGGTGCGTCATCGAGGCGACGTCGAGCGCCACATCGAGCTGTTCCTCGGTGACCTCGCCGCGGTCCACGTAGCCGAGATCGCGCACGGCCTCACGCACGGTGAGGTTCTTCTTCACCGAATGCTTGGCGATCTTCGCGGCGGCCTCGTAGCCGATGATCCGGTTCAGCGGAGTCACGATTGAGGGCGAGGACTCGGCGAGTTCGAGGCACCGCTCCACGTTCGCGGTGGTGTCATCCACGCACTTCTCGGCGAGCGCCTTCGAGACGTTCCCGATCAGCGTGATCGACTCCAGCAGGTTGCGCGCCATCACCGGCAGCATCACGAGCAGGTCGAAGTTGCCCTGCGCGCCCGCGAACGCGATCGCGGCGTCGTTACCGATCACCTGCGCGGCCACCATCACGGTCGCCTCGGGGATCACGGGGTTGACCTTGCCGGGCATAATCGACGAACCGGGCTGTAGATCGGGCAGCGCGATCTCGCCGATGCCGGTGCGTGGGCCGGAGCCCATCCAGCGCAGGTCGTTGGCAATCTTCACCAGCGAAACGGCGATCGTGCGGAGCGCGCCGGACGTCTCCACAAGCGAGTCCTGGGCAGCCTGCGCCTCGAAGTGGTTGGAGGCTTCGACAAGCGGGTGGCCGGTGTTCTCGGCGATCAGTTCGATCACGCGCGCCGAGAAGCCCTTCGGGGTGTTGATACCCGTCCCGACGGCGGTCCCGCCAAGCGGAAGCTCGGCAAGCCTCGGGAGGGTGGCCTCGACCCGCGCGATCCCGTAGCGGATCTGGGTGGCGTAGCCGGAGAACTCCTGACCAAGCATGATCGGCGTGGCATCCATCAGGTGGGTGCGCCCGGACTTCACGACGTCTTTCCACAGCTCGGCCTTCTTCTCGAGCGAGGTGGCGAGAATATCCAGCTTCGGCAGGAGCTCCTCGACCACGGCCTGATAGGCGGCGATGTGGATCGACGAGGGGAATACGTCGTTGGAGGACTGCGAGGCGTTAACGTGGTCGTTTGGGTGGACCGGCTCGCCCTTGACGCGGGTGGCGAGGGTGGCCACCACCTCGTTGGTGTTCATGTTCGAGCTGGTGCCGGAGCCGGTTTGGAACACGTCGATCGGGAACTCGCCGTCATGCTTGCCCTCGATGACCTCCTCGGCGGCGGCAACGATCGCGTCCCGAGTGGCGCCGTCGATCACACCGAGTTCGGCGTTCGCGATCGCGGCGGCGCGCTTGATCTGGCCGAGCGCGGCGATGTGGTGCGGCGAGATTCCGCGGCCGGAGATCGGGAAGTTCTCAACGGCTCGCTGGGTCTGGGCGGCGTAGAGCGCGTCCTTGGGGACCCGTACTTCACCCATGGTGTCGTGTTCGATGCGGTATTCAGTCACTTGTCCTCCATTGCAGTGCTAACGCACCCCAGTATCCCAGGAGTCAGCGGAGTTGCACCGGGACTTCCGGCCGGTATAGAACCGCGGCTACAACGGCCAGATCAGCGGCACCAGGAAGATGCCCGCGAGTCCGTAGCACACGAGGAGCGGCAGCCCGAGCTTCCAGTAGTCACCGAACCGGTACCCGGCCGCCTCCATCACCACGAGGTTGGCGGGGGTCGCCACGGGCGTGAGCAGCGCCCCGGCAGCGAACACGGCGATTGCCATCAGGATCGGAATCGGCGAGACCGCCATCTCGGCCGCCGCCGCCAGCCCGATCGGCACCACGATCAGGGCGGTCGCCATGTTGCTGATCAGTTGCCCGAGCGCGGCGGTGATCACGAACAGTCCCGCCAGCAGCGCGTACGGACCGGCATCTCCCAGCAGTGCCACGAGGCCGTGTGCGAGCTGCTCCGCGGCACCGGAGTGCTCCATCGCCACGGACAGCGACATCATTCCCGCCACCATGATGATGGTGGTCCACGAGATGCCCTGGTAGGCCCGCTCGACGCTCAGCGCACCCGAGAGGATGATCGCGATCGCGGCCGCGATTCCCGCGACCGGTGGTGGCACGAGTCCCGTCGCCAGCAGCACCACCATCACGCCGAGGATACTGAGCGCGCGCTTCGCGCCGATCCCGAGCGGCACGGCCTGGCGGCGGACGTCCTCCGGCAGGTCGACGGCGATCAGGCCCGGGTCCTCGGCGGCCAGGTCGAGCGCGCTCCACTCGCCTCGCAGCAGGAGCCTGTCCCCCGCGCAGAGCACGGCTTTTTTCGGCGCCGTCTGCCTGTCGCGCACCTCGTCCCCGCGATGCACCGCCGCCACCACGAGGTTCCCGCTCTCGGTGACCATCCCGGCGTAGACCTCGTCGCCGATATAGTCCGAACGCGGCGGCACGATGAACTCGGCGAGCCCCACATCGCGCCCCATGCTCGGTCCATCGAGTCGCAGCCCGTAGTGGGAGGTCAGGAGCAAGCCGTGCGCTCCGAAATCACGCAGCGCTCGGCGCGGAGAGCGCACGGGCACCAGCCGCGCACCGAGCAGGAGTGCCACGACGATCGTGATCACGAGTAGCGGTGCTCCCACGAGTGCCACCGAGAACAGCCCCACACGATGCCCGCTGACGTCCTCGACATAGTCCGCCAGCACGAGGGTCACCGGCGAACCCGTCAACATGAGGAGCGAGCCGGCATGCGCCGCGAAGGCGGCGGGAAGCAGCAACTGAGAGGGCGAACGCTTCCCGCGCACCGCGATCGCCACGATCACGGGCGTGAGCGCAGC
This sequence comes from Ruaniaceae bacterium KH17, assembly GCA_900199505.1. GTDB lineage: Bacteria > Actinomycetota > Actinomycetes > Actinomycetales > Actinomycetaceae > KH17. Next base: position 111,950 of record FZQV01000001.1, read on the forward strand.
AACGGAGCCGTTGGGGGTGATCAGCGCGGTCAGCACCGCCATCATCACCATGAGCGTGACGAGTAGCCGAGTTGAACTGGTGCCGGCGTATCGCAGCGCAAGGTCCCCCACCCACGCGGTCACTCCCGTCGCGTCGAGGGCCTCGCTCACCACGAAGAGGGCGGCGATGAACAGCACGGTCGGGTCTCCGAAGCCTGCCACGGCCTCCGGCAGGCTCAGCACACCCGTCGCCCACAACGAGACCGGGACCAGCATGGCGACGACGGCGATCGGCAGCCGATCCCAGATGAAGAGGGCCACCGTCACGGCCAGGATGATGAGTGTGATCAGGCTGTCCGCCATCACGAGACCTTTCTATCTGACGGGCGCGGAGGCGAGCAGGTCCAACCCCAGGCCGCGAGAGAGGAAACGCGCGGCCTTCCCGCCGCGGACACTGTTTCCCGCGCCATCGAGCGGCGGCGAGAACGCCCCGAGCGCACCCTTTCCCGGCGAGACGGTCACGATGCCGCCACCGATCCCGCTCTTGCCCGGCTGCCCGACATCATAGAGCCAGTCCCCGGACTCCTCGTAGAGACCGGCGGTCAGCATCACCGCGAGCACCGCATGGCACACCTCGGACGTGACCACCCGCTCTCCGGTGACGGGGTTGACGCCACCGTCCGCCAGTGTCGCGCCCATCGTCGCCAGATCCCGCGCCGTGACGGTGAGGCAGCTCTGCCGGGTGTAGAGATCGAGCGCGAGATCGGGATCGCAGCCGAGCAGCCCGCGGGCATGCAGCAGGTTCACGGCCGAACGGTTGACGTGATTCGTGGCGGCGGCCGAGCCGAACACGGCGTCGTCGAGCTTCAGTTCCCGCCCGGCGAACGCCGAGAGGCCGGCGCGTACCGGCTCCCACTCGTCCGCACTCCAGCTGACTGTGGCGATCGCCCCCGGGTTCACCATGGGATTCGTTCGGCCACCCGGCGCGCGCTCGATCGCCTCGATGGAGTTGAAGGGCAATCCAGTGGCGTTCGTGCCGATGAGCCGCCGCGCCGCATCGACGCCATGGGCCTGGCAGGCGAGTGCGAAGCTGAACGGTTTCGCCACGCTCATGATTGGAAAGGGATGATCCGCGTCCCCCGCGGCATGCGCCGTTCCGTCCACCTCCAGCACGCACAGTCCGAACAGGCTCGGGTCCGCGCCCGCGAGCGCGGGATAGACGCTCGATGGCGCCCCCTCATCGCACGCACGGAAGATCTCGTGCGCGCGCGCCACGAGATCGTCGACGGCGCCGTGTGGCGGGAGGCCCCCCGTCGAGACGAAGGGGGGCCCGCCATCCTCGCGAGGGCTCACGCCACGGATGGGAGATAGCCCGGGCCGAGCGGGATGCCGAGCAGGAACCACGCGACGAACATGATCACCCAGACCACGAAGATCGCCGCCGAGTACGGCAGCATCAGAGCCACCACCGTCCCGATGCCGGCCTTCTTGTCGTAGCGTTGCGCGATCGTGGCGATGAAGGGCAGGTACACCATCAGCGGGGTCAGCGCGTTCACCGGCGAATCCGCCACGCGGTAGGCGGCGAGCAGAGTCTGCGGCGCCACGTCCAGCCGGATGAAAAGCGGCACGAAGATCGGTGCGAAGATCGCCCACTTAGGTAGCGCTCCCGGCATGATGAAATCGAGCAGCAGAATCACTAGCATGAATCCGATGAGCAGCGGCACGGCCCCGATATTGGCCTGTTCGAGGAGTTCGGCGAGCCCGCCCGCAATCACGGTCGGCAGGTTGGTCCAGTTGAAGAATGCGATGAACTGGCTGATCATCAGCAGCATCAGCACCATGCCGCCGAGCCCCGCGAAGGTCTTGGTGATCGCCGCGATCACATCGTTCGCGCTCGTCATGGTGCGCGCGCCGATGCCGTAGCAGATGCCCGAGACGAGGAACGCCAGCATGATGATGAACAGCAGGGAGTCCATGAACGGCGTCTGGCCGATGATCGCGCCATCCACGGGATCGCGCAGCGGTGCCCCCGGGGGCGCGGTCAGCAGGACCACGATCAGGAGCACGGCGAGGATTCCCCACAGCGCGAAGCGCGAGCCGCGCTGATCGGCGTCGGGATCGGTCATGACCTCGTCCGCAACTGTGAGGCCACCCTCGGGGTTCCACGGGCCGAGCCGCGGCTCGACGATCTTCTCCGTCACCAACGCGGCCACCAGCGCCAGCACGAACGAGCTGACCAGCATGAACCAGTAGTTCGCCACGATCGAGAGCGGTTGACCGGCACCACCCATAGCCTCGTTGGCGATCTCGGTGATCATCGCGTCGATGGGGGTGGGGATCACGTTCACCATGAAGATCGTGGCGACGCCCGCGAAACCCGATCCGAGTCCCGCCAGCGGATGCCGTCCCACGCTGGCGAAGGCGGCGGCCGCGAGCGGGATCAGGATCAGGTAGCCCGCATCGGAGGCGGCGGAGGAGAGCACGCCGACCAGCACCAGCAGGAACGTCAGCGCCCACTTCGGCGCCGCGCCCACCAGCTTGCGGATCAGCGAGCCGAGCAGCCCCGATTCCTCAGCGACGCCGGCGCCCATCATCGCAATGAAGGTCACGGCGATCACGGAGAAGCCCGCGAAATTGTTGACGAACGAGGAGAAGATGAATCGCATTCCCTCGATCGAGATCAAGCTGTTGATCGGGACATCCACCTCGATGATGTCCCAGTCCTCCGGCGAGCTGCCCGGTTCGGTGATCGGGACCGTCAGATCCTCGTAGTACTCGTGGACCACGTCGGAGGTGACGTCGGCATCCTTGGGAACCGCGATCTGCTCGGTGATCGAGACTCCGAACAGGTTCAGGATCCACGAAAGCAGGATCACGAAGATGATCAGGTACCCGAACATCAGGACCGGGTGCGGGACCTTGTTGCCGATCCGTTCGACGGCGCCGAGGAACCCGCCCGTGGACGTATCGTCAGAGACAGCCTTTGCCATGTTCGTTCCTCTCAGGCGGAGAAGTTGAGGGCGAAATCGATCAGCAGTCGGGTGCCCCACCCGGTGGTGCCCTTGTTGATCCAGCCACGGTCGGCCGGTGACTGCGCGGTGCCCGCGATGTCGATGTGCGCCCAGGGGATGCCGGCCACGAACTCGTTCAGGAAGAGCGCCGCAGTGATCGAGCCGGCATTGACGCCGCCCATGTTGCGCAGATCAGCGATCGTGGAGGTGAGTTCGCCGCGGTAGCGGTGCGCGAGCGGCAGTTCCCACACGGGCTCGTCGACGCGCGCCGAGGCCGCCTTCAGCTGGCCGAGGATCGCCTCGTTGTTGCCCATGACGCCGGCGATCTCGGTGCCGAAGGTACGCAGGCAGGCGCCCGTCAGCGTCGCGATGTCCACGATCGCATCGACCTTCTCCTCGGTGGCGAGGACGAGGGCGTCCGCCATCACCAGCCGCCCTTCGGCGTCGGTATTGATCACCTCGACTGTCGTTCCGCCGCGCATCACAATGATGTCGCCCAGGCGCAGTGCCGATCCGGATGGCATATTGTCCGTGCACATCAGATAGCCGATGACCTCGTTGGTGCAACCGAGCTCCTTCAGCGCGGTCATCGCCGCGAACACAGCGCCCGCGCCGGTCATGTCGTTCTTCATGGTGGCGTGGATCTCGTCACCCGGCTTCAGTGCGAGACCGCCGGCATCGTACGTGATGCCTTTCCCGACGAGCGCCAGCCGCCCGCTCGGTGTCCCTTCCGGGCGGTAGCGCAGCTTCACCATCACCGGCGGCTCCTCACTGCCGAGGCTCACCCCGAGCAGCCCGCCGCACCCCAGCTCAACGAGTTCATCTTCGCCGACGACCTCCACTTCGAGCCCGGCGGCAGCACCGATCTCGAGCGCCACCCGTCCCACCTGCGTGGGAGTGAGCATCCCCCCGGGCGTCCCGGCCAGATCGCGGGTGAGTTTGGCGGCCCGGACCAGCACCTCGCCGCGGGCGATGCCGGCGGCCAGATCATCCAGCCGTGCCTGCCCTGCGACGAGTTCCAGCGAATCGAGCCGCGCGTCGTCGGACTCGGCTCCGATCCGATAGACATAGCGTGCGAGCGCGGCTCCTTCGACGGCCGCGGCGGCGACCTCGGAATCGGCCAGCTCACTAAGCGGCAGTTCAATCGCCAGGTGCGTGTGCGCGGGAACGGCGCGCGCGAGGGCGGCGGCCAGGTTGCGGACGGCGGCGAGATCCAGAGCGGAACGCTGCCCAGCACCGAGCAGGACGGTCACGGGGGCGTCGCCACCCGCCAGGACCAGCGTGGCGCCGGGCTTCGGTGTGAAGCCCAGTTCACTCGCGCGTGCGGCGCCAATGCCGGGCACGTCGTCGTCATCCGCGAAGACGACGACGCCGACGGCGGTCGCCTCAGCTGCGGCCTCAACGGCGCCGACGCTGAGCCGCCGCACCGGAAGTTCGAAGGGCGGATACGGGGCTTTGTGTGTCATCTGAGCAGCCTCCTCGTTGGGCACGCGCCACCGGACGGTCGCGCATACACACGGTAGTTCCCTCTATCCGGCCGAATCGGACGTTTCGCAGGAGCCAGGGCAAAATCCCCCATTTCTAGGGGCGAAATGCCCCCACACGCCCTAGACTCGGCGGCATGGCCCCTGATCTCTTCGCCCGTTGAGCGAGCGGCGGTGAGTACCCCTCCATTCGAGTGGCCCGATGGACTGTGCGAGACCGAGGCGGCACTGCGGCAGCGGCCCGAAACCTCCAATGCGTTGCGGCTACGGCCAGCACGCACCTGGCGCATCGCCCGCCGAGAGAGCATCTTCACCGTCTTCAACCTGAATCTGATCGGGCTGGCAGTCATCCAGTTGATACTCGGGGCGTGGGTCTCCGCCTCCATGTCGCTGCTGCTGCTCGGCGCCACCACCGGCGTCAGGATCGCGCAGCAGCTGCTCGCCGATCGCCGGATGCAGCGCTACCGGGATGCCAACCCGGTGTGCTACTCGGCGATCCGGGAGGGACGCCTGCGCGATGTGCCCGCCGACGACGTCGTCGCCGGAGACGCGCTCGTGGCAGGCCCAGGCGATCAGATTATCGCCGATGGCCCACTGCTCGGCCCCGGCCCCGTGACGGTTGACACCTCCATCCTCACCGCCGGGCAGAGCTGGCGGCGGATCGAGCCGGGAGAGACGTTGCATGCCGGATGGTTCGTGTTGTCCGGGCGGGCCGTGTACCGGGCCGAACGAATCGGGGAGGATCGCACCATCGCCGCGCACGCTCGCTCGGCGCAGTCCCACGCCGCGCACCCCACGCGACTGGAGCGGCTGATTGCACGGATCCTGCGGATCCTGCTGATCGTGGTGGGCGTCTTTGTGGCCATCCTGCTCGCCAAGTTCCTCCGGATCGATATTGGGGAGCACGGCGATACCCTCGCCCAGGCCGCGCCGGTGATCTTCTCCCTGATCCCCACCGGCATGTACCTGATGATCATCGTCTCCTACGCAGTGGGAATGGTGGAACTCGCCCAGCATGGCGGCCTCGTCCACAGCGCCCGCTCGATCGAGACTCTGGCCGAGACCACCGTGCTCTGCTTCACAGAGGCGGGAACACTCACTGGCACGGCGCTCGATCTCACCGTGTGCGCCGATCCCTCCGGCGCGCCGATCTCGCGCTCGCGCGTGCGGCAGGCGCTCGGGGACTTCGCGCGCTCCACCACAATGCCGACGGCGGCAGGGCGCCTGCTCGCGGACGAATTCGAGGGCGAGAAGCGCGTGGTGCGCGACGAGAGCGCGAACCTGTCCACGCTCGGCTGGAGTGCGCTCAGCTATGGCGAGCGGGACGCGCACGGCACCTATGTGTTCGGGCGCCGCGATGTCCTGGCGCCGCAGCTCACGGCCCCGCTGCCCGGCGGCGAGGAGGAGGGAAACACGAAGGTCTTCGTGCTCGCGCACCGCCCGGAGGCCGTTGCGCTGCGTGACGCGGCGGGCACTCCCGCACTGCCGGATCAACTGATGCCGCTCGGCCAGCTCAGCATCGGCGAGGACGCGGACGCCGATGTCGCAGACGTGATCCGGGCCTTCCGGCGGGCGGGCGTGGAGGTGAAGGCTTTCGCAGTCGGCGGCGCGGATCTGCTCCTGGGCCTGTTGCGCGCGGGAGGCATGACACCTGCGGAGCTCTCCGCGATCGAATCCGGGGGCATCCTCTCACGGCGGGAGCTTGAGGAGATCCCCCGCGCCGAGTGGGGGCGCGCCGCGCGCGAGCACATCCTGTTCGGCGGCCTCACCCCCGTTCAGGTCGCCGAACTCATCCAGACCCTTCGGGACGACGGCGAGGTGGTCACCGTCGTCGGCGACGGCATCTCCGATCTGCCCGCGCTTTCGGCGGCAAGCCTGTCCGTCGCGCAGCCCACTAGCACCCAAGCCGCCGTCGGCATCGCCGACATGGTCTTGCGCCAGAATGAGCCGCGGGTCCTGCTGGACGTGCTGCGGCACGGGCAGCGGATCGTGGGCGGCCTACTCGACGTCATCAAACTCAACATGAGTATGGTGATCTGCACAGCCCTGCTGATCGTCTATGTACGCACCTTGACAGTCGGCTTTCCGTATCTCTCCAGCCAGGGATCGATCATCTCAATCTTGACCGCGACGATCCCTTCAATCTTCCTCGGGCTCTTCCCGCCACCGCCGCCGGACGAGTTCAACACGCGGTACGCGCAGACGATCATCCGATTCTCGGTGCCGGCTGGCGTGCTGCTCAGCCTGGTGGGTCTCGCCGTCTACGAGTTCGAGGTGATCACCACGGGCAGCGTGCCAACGGCGCAGCTCGCCGTCGCCTATCTCCTGCTGTACGCGGGGCTGGCGCTCAACTTGATCATCCGGCCCCGCCGCAGGTTCGCCATCCTGATCGGCGTCCTCACCCTCGCGGGAACGCTGGCGCCGCTCCTGCCGCAGGCCCGGCGCCAGTTCCGGATCGACTGGATGGAGCCGCACCACTACCTCGTGTTGGCTGCGGCCGTCGCCATCTGGCTGATCGCCGTGAATCTGGTGTGGCGCTACCTGGGGTTGCGCAGGCAGGACGGGAGAATCGTGGAAGGCACGGGGGAAAGGACCACGCGAGATGCGCAGGCACATCGGAATCGTTGACGACCATCCGGCGGTGGTGCTCGGCGCCACGAGCATCATCGGCGTTCACAGCAGCCTCTTCGTCAGCGGCACCGGTGCCACGGTTGCGGAACTCCTCGAGCACGGCTCGCACTTCGATCTGGTGCTCCTCGATCTCACCCTCCGTGACGGCTCGCGCCCCGCCGAGAACGTCCGCACCCTCACCGCCCATGGGATCCCGGTGATCATCTTCACCAGCGGCGATGAGCCGCGCCTCGTCCGCGAGGCCGCCCGGGCCGGCGCGATGGGGATGGTGCTCAAGACGGAGCCGCCGCAGAAGATCATCTCGGCGATCGTCGCCGTGCTGCGCGGAGAGGTGGCGGCGACGACGGACTGGGCGGCGGCGCTCGACGCGGACGAGGAGTTCGTCTCGGCCGCGCTCACCGATCGCGAGACCGAGGTACTCGCGCTGTATGCCGCAGGCGAGACCGCCGAGCGTGTGGCCCGGCAGCTGTTCATCTCACGTGAAACGGTACTCGATCACATCCGGCGGATCCGCTCGAAGTACACGGCGATCGGCCGCACGGCTCCGAGCAAGCTCGATCTCTATCATCGCGCCGTCGAAGATGGGATCCTCCCGCGGGAGCGATAAGCCCTCAGAGATCGCCGATGGGAGTTCCATCGGGGGCGAACTCGCGGCGCCGGACATCGCCGCCGGCGTCGAGCAGAATCGACACCGTTCCACCACGGCGCTGCGGAACGAACCGAATGGTGGCATCCGTGACCCGTTCGTCCTCCAGCAGCGCGATCAGGTGGGCGGCGAGCGCGTCCGAGATCACACCCGAGGCCTCCTCCTCGGCGCCCACCACCTTCACCGCCACGCCGCGCCGCTGCGCATCCCCGATCGCGCGCAGGAGTTCCCGGTGGGTGGGCACATCGCGGCGCAAGAGTGCGCGCACGTGCGAATCGGCCGCCCGCACCTCGCCGTGCAACTCGGGCGTCAGGTTCTCGCCCTCCACGAGCCGCCGCAGAATCGGCTCGACGACGGCGGGGACTTCGTGGCGGATCCACTGGTGATGCGCGAGGCGGCCATGCACGGCGTCCGTCCGCACAACCGTGGTGAGCTGCTCGGCAAGCACGGGAGCGCGGTTGACGGCGATGGCCCGCCAGATCAGGAAGAGCCCCCACATCACGGCCACGGGTACGAGCGATCCCGCGGCACAGCCGAGCGGTTGCGCCGCCGCGCAGGTCACGGCCGCACCCGTTCCAGCTTGCAGCGCGAGGATCACGACGGCCGAGACGGTCCCGACGACGATGTTCCCACGCAAGATCAGCAATGCCACTCCCACGCACAGCAACCCGAGCCCATAGCCCGTCCCCCCACCCGGTGGCCTGAGGACCACGAGCAGCGCGGCCACGCCGGTGATGCCGACCATCAGGACCTCGTGCGGCCACGGAAGCGGCCCGGGGCGGCGGCGGGTGACCACCACGCAATCGATCAGCGCGGCCACGAGCACGAGCCAGTGCGCGAGTGTCCACGCGGCGAGGGGCGGCACGGCACGGCCCACCACGGCACCGGCCACGATCGCGAGGCCCGCGAGAACGAGCGTGGGGCGCGCGAGTGGATGCGAGAGCGGGGAATCTACTCGCCCGGACGGTTCCATCCGATCACCACCCTCGTCCCTTGAGCGCCGCTGTCAATCGTGACGCGACCGCCGTCGAGTTCCAATATCCGCCGGATGATGCTCTCGCGCACACCGAAGTGCGCGGCTCCAATGGCCTCGGGATCGAAGCCCGGGCCGGTGTCGCTGATCGTGACGACGATCGTGCCGTCCGCTGCGAGGACCGAACCGCTGCCGCCAACTGCGTGGCGCGCGGCGTTCCGGGCGGCCTCGGCGGCCGCCAGCCCCACGGTGCTCGCGGCGACAGAAGAAACCCATCCTGCCGTGACCGCCGAGGCGACGGCCACGCCCGGGGCCGCCTCCGCCGTCAGCGCGCGGATCAGCTCCGCCGCGTCGGACGATCTCAGTTCGATCGGCTCGGTGACCGGTTCGCCATCGGCCCGCGCGAGGCTCCGTAACGCCACTGATGCACTCCGGCGCAGCTCCTCGGGAGGCTCGCCGTCGAAGAGCAGCGCCGCACCGAAGGTCGCGAGCACTTCGTCATGCACCTCGCGGGCGAACGCCTCGAACCCCGCCGAGGCTGCCTGGATCCGTTCGTCCTCCGCCCGCAGTTGCTCCGTCACTTCGCGGACGCGGTGGTACTCGACGAGCTGCGCACGCAGGGAGTACACAAGCATCACGACTGCGATGTTCGCGCAATGCACGAAGCCCGCCGCAAGTACCGAATCGGGGATATCACCGAGGAACGCCAGCGCGGAGAGCGGCACGGCGGCGGAGAATGCGATGACGGCCGCGAGGACGTAGGGAATCCGCAGGACGAGCACCAGCGAGGAAAGCGCGATCGCGTCCCACCACCAGCTTTGCGGGGACGGTACGAACTCGCCGTTGCCCGTCCACGCGAGACAACTGAGGAGCAAAGCGAGAAACAACACGGCGGGCTGCGCGATCCAGATCGCGCGCAGCACCACCGCCGGTAGCCGGAACCATCCCACGGCGGCAAGCACCAGCAACAGCGGCGGGATCGAGAGGAGGAGTCCCCACCACGGCGCGAACTGCCCGGCCTGCGCGAGAAGAGCGGGAATGCTTGCGAGCGCGGCAGCGATGCCGAGTAGTGCGATGCCGAGACCGATGCTCCGGTCAACCGGACTCCACGTGTGTGTCACGCGGCACCTCCAGTCCTCGGGACACGGACCACCCCATTATCGCAATGCCGGAAGGTGCCGCCCCCATCTCTGGGGCGAATCTTGCCGGATATCCGCCCGCTCGGAATAATCGGGCCATGATTCGTCTCGCCATCAACATTGGCATCTCACTGCTCGGCTCGGCGCTCGGCCTCCTCGCCTGCGCCTGGATCCTCGACGACGTCTCGATCTCCCTGCAGGGATTCATCCTGGCGGTGGTCGTCTTCACGGCAGCGGAGTCGTTCCTCGCGCCGTGGGTACTCAAAGTGGCGCGCCAGCACGCGCGCGGGCTCCTGGGCGTGATCGGCCTCGTCTCAACGTTGCTCGCGCTCGTCATCGCCTCGGCGTTCCCCGGCGGGATCCGGATCAGCGGAATTACCACGTGGGTGCTGGCCTCGCTGATCGTGTGGGCCGTGAGTTCGCTCGGCGTGTGGCTGCTTCCGCTCGTCCTGCTGAAGAAGCAGGCCACCACGGAGTCGCAGTAGCCGCGGCGGCCCGCGAACTACTCGCTCGCGGCGCGAGCGAGGGTGCCGATCTCGGTGCCGGACGCGTCGAAGATGTGCAGAGTATCGCCCTCAACGCTCCCGGTGCTCAGGCCGACGAGCCAGGTGTCCACGCCTTCACAGAACATCATCGTGGATGCAACTTCGCCGAAATCGACGCCGTCGCCGTCAGTCTTCTCCCACGATCCCATGAGCTGGTTGCACCCGTCCGTGCCGCTCAGGGCGCCGTCGTCGGCAAGCACGAGCTGCGGCTGACCCTCGGCTTCGGTGCCCCAGGTGCCCTCAGGTCCGGCGGAGCCGCCGTCCGAGCAGGCGGAGATCAGGAGCAGGGACGCGGCGAGACCAGCCGCCAACTTCATCGTTCTCATGCGGACACTGTAACGCACACGCGGCGCCCGGCCCGGCCCCGCGAGGCCCGCACGGAGCAGATCCCTCACATATGGGGATGCGCCCGGCGGCGACCGCACTGCGAACGGCACGCACAGTCCACGCCCGCGCCGGATACGATTCTCTCGTGACTCACGAAATCGAGATCGGACGCGGCAAGCGTGGGCGGCGTGCCTACGGATTCGACGACATCGCGATCGTGCCTTCGCGGCGCACGCGAGACCCGGAGGATGTGAGCACCTCCTGGCAGATCGACGCCTTCCACGTGGAGACGCCGATCATGGGCGCCCCCATGGACTCCTCGATGTCTCCGGAGACGATCATCGAGCTTGGCAGACTCGGCGGAATCGGCGTGCTCAACCTCGAGGGGTTGTGGACGCGCTACGAGGACCCGGCGCCCTTGTTCGAGGAGATCGCACAGCTTCGAAACGGCGACGTGATGCGCCGGATGCAGGAGATCTACTCTGCGCCCGTCAATCCCGAACTGATCACCGAGCGAATCCGCCAGATCCGTGCCGCGGGTGTGCCCGTGGCCGGGGCGCTCTCGCCGCAGCGCACGCAGGAGCACTGGCGGCGCGTGGTCGAGGCCGGTGTGGACCTGTTCGTGATCCGCGGGACTACGGTGTCGGCCGAGCACGTCTCGTACAACCGTGAACCGCTCAACCTGAAGCGCTTCATCTACGAGCTCGATGTCCCCGTGATCGTGGGAGGCGCGGCCACCTACACCGCCGCGTTGCACCTGATGCGCACCGGTGCCGCGGGAGTGCTCGTGGGCTTCGGCGGTGGCGCCTCGTACACCACGCGCCAGGCGGTGGGGATCCATGTGCCCATGGCCACGGCCCTGGCCGATGTCGCCGCGGCACGTCGCGATTATCTCGACGAGTCGGGCGGTCGCTACGTCCATGTCATCGCTGATGGCGCAATCGGCCGCTCGGGCGATCTCGTCAAGGCGATCGCAATGGGGGCCGACGCCGTCATGATGGGTACCGCTCTGGCCCGCGCCACCGAGGCACCCGGCAAGGGCTGGCACTGGGGCGTCGAGGCGCACCACCCCGTTCTCCCCCGTGGCGAGCGCGTGAACGTGGGGACCGCGGGCACACTCGAAGAGATCATCACCGGCCCCTCGCGCAGCGCGGACGGCACCACGAACTTGATGGGCGCCCTGGCCCGCGCCATGGCGACCACCGGCTATGTGGACTTGAAGGAGTTCCAGCGGGTCGACGTCGTCGTCAACCCTTACGCCCCCCGCTAGCCCCACGCTCCCCACTTGTGCTGCTCATCCCGGATCTCGGGGTGATTGGCACGTGTCGGCCATGGATACGCAGCACAAGTCGGGGATGGGTGGGTTGCTGGTTGGGCCCGGAGTGCCGCAATCGGCAGTTCGTACTCGACCGCCAGATCGCGGCGCCGGAAGCCTGCGAATCCGATCACGGTGAAGATCGCGGTCGCTAGCGTGACCCATGCGAGCCCCGTCCAGTCCACCGGGTCATCGGTGACGTGTGGGACGTGCCAGAAGGGACTGATTCCGAGGATCCAGTCCCAAAGGTTAAGAGTGGGTCCGAGAATCGTCAGGGCGAACGAGATCACCACGCCGATCCATGCGGCGAAGGGCACGATCGGGCGGGCGCCAATCACTGCTATCGCGAACGCGATGACCGTCCACACCGCGGGAATCGTCACGACTGCCTGCGCTGCCACATCCCCGAAGCTCACGCCAAGATCGGCACGGTCAACCGCGGCCGCGATCAACAGCCCGGCGATGAGCACATAGCAGGTGGACTGGAGGAACGCGAGCGCCGCGGTACTCGCGAAGTAGCGGCGCCGGCTCACTGCCCCCGCCATGATCGGCTCCACGCGATCAGCGAGTTCTTCGGTCCGTACCTTCATCACGCTCTGGACACCCGGAACGGAGAAGATGATGCCCACCATCGAGAAGATCATGACCAGGAATGCCAGGGTGAGATCCTCTTTGGTCACTGCCCCCGCCGAGAGGAAGCCCGCCACCACGCTGTCCTGCTCGAGCAGATCGATCGCCTCACCACCGGTCATGCTTGGCCACAGCGAGACATCACCGGGAACGCATGCGAGCCGGCGATCCAGCGCAACCACATCCCGCCACGGGTCCTGATCGAGCACACGCGCCGTGCCACGGTCGGCCGTCAGCAAGCCCAGGAGCACACGGATCGTTGTGGACTTGCCGGCCCATTCGGTCCGAGGTAGCCGTGCACCTGACCCTGCGCAACAGTGAGATCCACGCCGTTCAAGGCCGGGAACTTCCCGAACGACTTGTGCAGGCCGGAAACCTCAATCACATTCGGCATCGGCTCACCTTTCGCTGACTACTGAGATAAAGAACAGTAATCCGTGAATCCGTCGGCCTCGCCCCACGACCAACGAAGATCGCTCATGCCAGGGAGGGATGCGCACGCTCCAGCCCAGCTGGGATGCTCCGGACACGCTGCCACAAGTACGGCGGCTGGGTCGCCGCGATGTGGGTGGGATGTGAAAGGGTGGAGCCATGAGCTGGATTGACGGGCCCCTTGTCGGATTCGATACCGAGACCACGGGGATCGACGTTGCCCACGAGCGGATCGTGACCGCCGCCGTTGTCACGAGCGATGCATCGGGAAGCAGCGAGGTCACCTGGCTGATCGATCCGGGCATCGAGATCCCGGCTCGCGCCACCGAGGTACACGGGATCAGCACCGAGTACGCGCACGCACATGGCGCGCAGCCCGCCGAAGCACTACCCGAGATCGCCGACGCCGTCGTCGCGGCGTTGCGCGCGGGCGCGCCGATCGTGGCCTTCAACGCCGCCTACGATCTCGCGATCCTCGACGCCGAACTCGCCCGCCACGGGCTGGAGACGCTCCCCCAAAGGCTTGGGGGCGCCGTCGGGCCGATCATCGACCCTCTCGTCTTGGACCGGGCGCTCGAGAAGTACCGCCGAGGCAAGCGCACGCTCGGGGATCTGTGCACCGTCTATCGCGTGAGCACCGGGGATGACATGCACACTGCGGAGGTGGACGTGGCCGCAACGCTGGGTGTGCTGCGCGCGATCGCCGCCAAGCATCCCGAGATCGCCGCGCTGAGCCTCGCCGAACTGCACGAATGGCAGATCGCCGCGCACCGCGAGTGGGCCGCCGACTTCAACGGCTGGATGGCAAAGAACGGCCGAAGCGGCCGGGCCGATCTGGGCTGGCCGTATCCCGCAATCGTGGGTTGAGCAGAGTCGAAACAGTCGACTCCCTCGGCGGCGGGTGCTCGCCTGATCTGGAGCCACTGACCTTCTATAGCCGTGCTTAAGACGTCAGGTGCTCCACATCATGCTCCCTACCCAGCCCGGCGGTGCACCTCTCGTGGGTTGAGCGAAGCGGCGTTGTCGTTGAGCGGAAGCACGAAGGGCTGAAATCGAAACAGGTTTCGACTCCGATCAACCAACGATCAACACCCTCCCCAGCCTCATGCGCACGCCGCCGGATACACGGCAGACCAGCACGGTACGCCCGGGCCAACCTCCCCGCCGAGACACGTGCAGAATGACGACGTGGGTCGCTACCGCAGGGTGTAGTTCGGGGCCTCGTTGGTGATGGTCACGTCGTGCGGGTGCGATTCTCGCAGGCCCGCCGAAGTGATCCGCACAAACTGACCGCGCTCCTGGAGCTCGGGAACCGTGCGCGCGCCCACATAGAACATGGACTGGTGCAGGCCGCCCACGAGCTGGTGTACGACCGCCGAGAGCGGTCCCCGGTAGAGGACTTGGCCTTCGATGCCCTCGGGAATGATCTTGTCGTCCGAGACAACATCCGCCTGGAAGTAGCGGTCCTTGGAGAAGGACTTCTTGCCGCGCGAACTCATCGCACCGAGCGAGCCCATGCCGCGGTACTGCTTGTACTGCTTGCCGGAGATGAACACCGTCTCGCCGGGGGACTCCTCGCAACCCGCGAGTAGTCCGCCCACCATCACGGTGGAGGCACCGGCCACGAGGGCCTTGGCGATATCTCCGGAGTACTGCAGGCCGCCATCACCGATGATCGGGACATCGGCGGGAGCGCAGGCGCGCGCGGCCTCCATGATCGCGGTGATCTGGGGGACGCCCACTCCCGCCACCACGCGCGTGGTGCAGATCGAGCCGGGCCCCACACCCACCTTGACGGCATCCGCACCGGCATCCACGAGCGCCTTGGCGCCCGCGTAGGTGGCGACGTTCCCGCCGATCACCTGCACGTGCTTCGTGGCAGGGTCCTTCTTGAGGCGCGTGACCATTTCGAGCAAGAGCCGCGCGTGACCGTTGGCGGTATCCGCGACAAGCACGTCCACGCCAGCCTCAACCAGGGTGGTGGCGCGCTCCCACGCGTCGCCGAAGAAGCCGATCGCGGCGCCCACGAGGAGGCGCCCCTCGGCGTCCTTCGAGGCGTTGGGGTACTGCTCGGATCGCACGAAGTCCTTGACCGTGATCAAGCCCTTGAGCCGGCCATCGTCATCGACGAGCGGGAGCCGTTCGGTCTTGTGCTGGCGCAGCAGCGCAGTGGCGTCCTCGCGGCTGATGGTCTCGTGGCCGGTGACCAGCGGCATTTGCGTCATCACGTCACTGACGAGCGTGTGGCCCCACTCTGCCACCGGAGTGAATCGAAGATCACGGTTGGTGCAAATGCCCAACAGCTTCCCATCGCCGTCGACCACGGGCAGGCCGGACACCCGGTACTGGCCACACACCGTGTCCAGCTCTTCGAGCGTGGCATCCGGGCCGATCGTCACCGGATTGGTGATGCGGCCGGTTTGGGTGCGCTTGACCAGGTCCACTTCGTAGGCCTGATCCTCGATCGAGAGGTTGCGGTGCAGAATGCCGATGCCGCCCTGGCGCGCCATCGCAATCGCCATCCGCGATTCGGTGACCGTGTCCATCGCCGCCGAGATGAGCGGGATGCGGAGGTTGATCTCGCGCGTGAGCCGCGCGGTGGTATCGACGTCGGACGGGATCACGTCTGTTTCGTTGGGTAGCAGGAGAACATCGTCATAGGTCAAGCCGAGTGGGAGCTCCGTCATGCGGCAAGTCTATGCGATGGGAGTTGGCGCCCTCACGCGCGTCCCAGTACCGTGAGTCACATGCCGTCCGCGAACCGCCCCGCCACCAGCATGGACGTTGCGCAGCGCGCCGGGGTCTCCCGCGCCACGGTGTCCTATGTCCTCAACGACACGCCGGGCGTGAGCTTCACGGAGGAGACGCGCGAGGCCGTGCGTCGCGCAGCGACGGAGCTGAACTACCGGCCTAACCTGATGGCGCGATCGCTTGTGTCGCGCAAGGGTGCCGTGGTCTTCGCGATGCCGGCGCTTCCCCAGAACGAAGTCACCTCCACCATTCTTGGCGTGGTGACTCGTGAACTGTTCCGGCGCGGTTATCTCGCAACCGTTGTCCAGTTGTTCGACGACGTCGAAGCGGCCATGCGGATCATCCTCGGCTTCCAGCCACGTGCGGTGGTCTTCATCTCCGATACGTGGGACGAGGTGGTCACTCGGCTCGAAGCCGAATCAGTCCCGGTGATTCTCCCGGGCCAAGTGCCAGCCTCGCTGGGCGACTACTCGATCGGCGCACTCCAGGTCGCCCATCTCGTCTCGAAGGGCCACTCGCGGCTTGCCTTTGCCGCCGCTGCCGAGTCGAGCCAGCTCGGCGCGCCCCCGCGCCAGGCCGAAGTCGCCGCGGCGTGTTCGCGGCATGGACTGCCGCAGCCCCTGGTCGCCGTTGTGGAACGCGATGGCACCGGCGCGGCCGAGACGATTCGGGCGTGGCACGAGGCCGGCGTGACCGGCGTTTGCGCATTCAACGACGAGGTGGCGCTCGCCGTGCTTCACGGGATCCGTGCGGAGGGGCTTCGTTGCCCTGAGGACATGGCCGTCGTCGGTTGCGATAACCTGCCCGCCGGCGCGGTCGCCGCTCCCCCGCTGACGACGGTGGCGTTCGATCCCGAGAGCGCAACCCAGATACTCGTGTGGGCCATTCTTCGTCAACTTGAGGATGCGGCCGAGCCGCCGCAGCTCTCCACGACCATCCTGCGCATCGAACAACGCGCCACCACCTGAGCCTCGGCCTGCCACATCGCCAAGCGTGCGCACACGCGGACCTATGCCTGACCTGGTACGCCTCACGCGCGTGGGACGGACGAAGTCACGCAGTGCTACCGCACTCCAGGACCCTGACCGGCCCAGAACACAGAGTGGTTGCTGCTCTGGCGTCTCAGGCCGCTGGCGCGCCAGAGCAGCAACCACTTCGGGTCTCGCCAGAGATGTGGGGCGCTCCCACCACTCCCCTGATTGACGCGTGTCAATTGCTGCCGCTACTGTGATCCCATGACAACGACGCCAGCCACCCCTCCAGGCACACTGATCGGTCCACGAACCCTGTGGATCATCACCGGCATCTTGGTCACCCTGATGGTTGCCGGATCGATCTGGGACTACGCACTCTCGCAGATCCTCTTCGCTCCCTCTAGCACCTATGGCGCCGTCTTCGCCGCGTTCGGTGAAGCTCCAGCGTTCCTGGCACTCGTGATGGCGAGTGCCCTGCTCATCCGGCATCGCAACCGCGAGCGCACGGTAATCGGCGTCCTGCAGATCATCGCCGCCACATTCCTCCTCGCGCTCGGTAGCGCCGCGGCGGCCTACATGCCCTCCCGGTACCTCGAGGCCTCCCCCGTGCTCCTCGCCGCGATCGGCCTAGCGTTGGTTGCAGGCACCTTCGTCGCGACCTGGCGACTCTCGGCGCAGACCTCACGGCGCACGGCGATGCGGCTCGCCCTGATTCTGTTCCTCGTCCCCTTCATCGAGATACTCCTGGTGAACATCGTCAAGATCTTCTGGGAGCGCCCACGCATGCGGATGATCGAGGAAACCCCGGGCGCCCATTTCATGAGCTGGTGGATGCCCGGATTCGACGGCAAGGATGCCCTCATGAGCGCCGGCATCGAAGGCGAAGAGTTCAAGTCCTTCCCATCTGGCCACACCGCCAATGCGGCCGTTGCGATGATGCTCGCGATGTTCGCACGCATGAGCGACACCCTCCGCCCGCGCGCCAACCTGCTGTTCGCAATCGGCTTCGTGTGGGCACTGCTCGTGGCGCTCTCGCGAATCATCATGGGGGCCCACTTCCTCACGGACGTCACGATGGGGCTCACGCTCACTTTCCTCACTATCCTGATAGCGGACCGACTCGCGTTCGGCGCACCATCAAAGGAGATCACGGCATGAACATCGACGAACTCATCTCGCAGATGACCCTCGAGGAGAAGGCCTCGCTCATGTCGGGCGCCTCCTTCTGGTACTCCAAGAAGGTCGAACGCTTCGGAATCCCGTCGATGATGCTCACGGACGGCCCGCACGGCCTGCGTAAGCAGGGCGGCGCGGAGGACCACCTCGGGCTCAACGCATCGATCGCGGCCACCTGCTTCCCGACGGCGGTCACTCTCGCAAGCAGTTGGGACCAGTCCCTTCTCGAGGAGGTGGGCGACGCACTTGGTGCAGAGTCCGCCGCAGAGAACGTCTCGGTGCTTCTGGGCCCGGGCCTCAATATCAAGCGCAACCCACTCGGCGGGCGAAACTTCGAGTATCTCTCCGAGGATCCGCTGCTCGCCGGGAAGATGGCCGCGGCGCTGATTCGCGGCATTGAGGGCCGTGGTGTCTCTTCCTGCCCGAAGCACTTCGCCGTCAATAGCCAGGAAACCTTCCGGATGAGCGTGGACGAGATCACGGACGAGCGTGCACTCCACGAGATCTATCTTGAGGGCTTCCGAATCGCCATTGCGGAAGGCCACCCACAGACCCTCATGACCTCGTATAACAAGGTCAATGGCACCTACGCGAACGAGAACACCTACCTGCTTCAGGACATCCTGCGTGGGGCGTGGGGATTCGAGGGCATCGTGGTCTCGGACTGGGGCGGCAACAACGATCGAGTGGCCGCGCTGAAGGCCGGGGCCACCCTCGAGATGCCCTCCACCTCGGGCGTCACGGACGCGGAGATCGTCGCCGCCGTACGCGCCGGCGAGGTCGATGAGTCCGTCCTCGATGCCCGCGTCGAGGAGTTCCTGAAGGTCCTTTACGCCACGCGCGAGCATCTAGGCACACCCTCGGCAGACCTCGACGCACATCACGAGCTCGCGATCCGCGCCGCCGCCGAATCGGCCGTGCTCCTCAGCAATGACGGCACTCTGCCGCTCACGGACCCGCGTACCAAGGTGGCCGTGATCGGCGACTTCGCCGAGACCCCGCGCTACCAGGGCGCGGGTAGCTCGCTCGTGAACGCCTACCGGGTCGATAACGCCCTCGAGGAGCTGAGCATCGCGGGCCTCAACGTCCAGGGCTTCGCGAAGGGTTTCCACCGGCACGGGCGGCGCTCGGACAAGCTTCGCCAGGAGGCACTCGCCCTGGCCACCCGCTCCGACGTCGTCCTGCTCTTCCTCGGGCTCGACGAAGGCGCGGAGGCCGAGGGGCTCGACCGCACCCACATGCACCTCGCCAAGCCCCAGCTCGAGCTCACGCGTGATCTGCTCGATACCGGCATCCCGGTGGTCGTGGTGCTCTCCGGTGGCTCGCCGGTGGAGCTCCCGTTCGCGGGCCGCGCCGCGGCGATCCTGAACGGTTACCTCGGCGGTCAAGGCACCGGCGCGGCGATTGCGCGCATCATCACCGGCGCGGTGAACCCCAGCGGAAAGCTCGCGGAGACCTTCCCGATCCGCTACGAGGACGTCCCCTCGGCCCCCTGGTACACGAAGGCAGAGGCCACCGCCGAGCACCGCGAGAGCATCTACGTGGGCTACCGCTACTACGACAAGGCCGGCGTCCCGGTCCGCTTCCCGTTCGGGCATGGCCTCTCCTACACCACCTTCGAGTACAGCGACCTCGAGGTCACCGAGTCCTCGGCACGGCTCACCGTCACGAACACGGGCTCCGTGGCTGGCGCCGAGGTTGTGCAGGTCTACCTCGGCCACGCCGACGGCGATTTCTCGGCCCCACAGGAGCTCTCCGGCTGGGCGAAGGTCGGGCTGGCACCGGGCGAGTCCAGCAGGATCGCAATCCCATTCGGGCCGCGCGCCTTCTCCGCCTATGACCCCGAGCAGCACGAGTGGGTGCGTGTGGGGCGTACCTACACCGTCCGGGTGGGTTCCTCATCGCGGGATATCCGCCTGGAGGAGGAGATCGCCATCGAGGGTGAACACCCGGCGATCCTGGACCGGCAGGGCGCATACCAGACAGGTCGTGTGCACGGCGTAACCGCGGGCGAGTTCGAGGACCTCATCGGCCGCCCGCTCCCCTCCCCAGACTGGCCGAAGGACGCCCCCCTCGACCGTAACTCGGTCCTGGCGCAGGCGCGCGGGCCGTTTGGCGCCGTGCTGAAGCTTGGCGTGGGCGCCGTCCGCAACGGCCTCAAACTCGTGGGCAAGCACACGGAGGCGCAGTACACGGACTACGTGTGGCCAATGCCGTTCCGCGCCCTCGAGCGGATGAGCGCGGGCGCCGTCACCCCGGAGATGCTCGATGGCATCCTCACCGTGGCGAATGGCCGCGCAATCGCAGGAATCCGCGAGCTCGTGAGCGCCGCGAAGAATAGGGAGAACTAGTTTGTCCAGCCGGAAAGAGACGCGCGCGCTCGCGAAGCAGAACGTCGAGTCGCGGAAGGCAGTCGCCGAGGCCGAGATCGCGGCGTTGCCCGAGGCCGAGCGCGCGGCCGCAACGAAGGTCGCGAAGGCGACCGCCCGCGCCGAACGCAAGGCGCGAAAGGCCGAGGCAAAGGCACTCCCCCGCGCGGAGCGGAAGGACGCCACGCGTCTCCTGAAGGCGGAGAAGAAGTACCGCACTCGAGTGCGGCGGCGGGTGACCTGGGGCGTCGTCGGGCTCGTCGTGGTGGGCCTTGGGATCGTCTTCGCACCGATCGTGGGCGATATCCGTGCGCTCTTCTCGATCGAGCTCGACTCCGAGACGCCCGAAGGCGTGGCGGCGCGCGCGGCTGGCAATGCGCTCTCCGAGCAGATCGCGGATGAAGGCATCGTGCTGCTGAAGAACGAGGGCGGAACGCTCCCGCTCGCGGAGGGCGGCGTGAACGTCTTCGGATTCGCCTCGATGAATCTGCGGTTCGGCGGCGGCGGCTCCGGAACGGCCGACCAGTCGCAGGCCGTGAACCTCTACGATGCCCTCGAGCTCGAAGGCCTCACGGCCAACCCCGCGCTCTATGATGCCCTCATCGAGGCTGGTGCGGAGCCGGCCGAGGGTAACTCGAGCGGCTTGATCGAGGTGATCTCGGCATTCATCGGCGGCGGGGCAATCGACGACGTCGATCCCGGCTACCTCACCGATGAGCTGATGACCGAGGCCACCGCGTACTCGGACACGGCGCTCGTGGTCTTCGGGAACGACGGCGTGGAGGCGCAGGACTTCACGGTGGAACAGCTCCGGCTCACCGATCACCAGCATGCGCTGCTGGATCGGATCGCCGAGTACTTCGATGAGATTGTCGTCATCATCAACTCTGGCAACACGATGGAGCTCGGCTTCCTCGATGAGCCGGAGATCACCGCGGCGATCTCGATGGGCACACCTGGCCCGCGCGGCGGAGTCTCGCTGGCGAAGATCCTCACCGGCGAGGTGAACCCTTCCGGCCGGCTCACGGACACGTTCGCCTATGACGCGGGCTCGGCCCCGGCCACCGTGAACTTCGGCAGCTTCCAGTACGAGAACGCCAACCGCGCATTCCAGAACTACTCCGAGGGCATCTACGTGGGCTATCGGTACTACGAGACCCGGTACGAGGGCGATCCGGCGGGCTACGCTGCCGCGGTCCAGTACCCGTTCGGTTACG
Source organism: Ruaniaceae bacterium KH17 (assembly GCA_900199505.1). Lineage (GTDB taxonomy): Bacteria > Actinomycetota > Actinomycetes > Actinomycetales > Actinomycetaceae > KH17. The sequence continues at coordinate 133,549 of FZQV01000001.1, forward strand.
GCCTCAGCTACACGGACTTCGAGTGGGACGTGACCGCTCCGGCAGAGGGTTCGGACGAGTTCGAGGTGTCCGTTGAGGTGACCAACACCGGTTCCGTGGCGGGTAAGGACGTGGTGCAGTTGTATTTCTCCGCGCCGTACACCGAGGGCAGGATCGAGAAGTCGGCCATCGAGCTCGGTGGCTTCGCCAAGACCTCGCTGCTTCAGCCGGGCGAGTCCGAGACCGTGGAAATCACCCTCCCGATCCGGGACATGGCCTCCTGGGACCTGAACAACGGGAACTACGTGATCGAGGCGGGCAGCTACTCGCTCCTCGTGGGCACGAACGTGCATGATGCCGCCGAGGTACGCAGCTTCGAGGTCCCCGAGGCGATCGTCTATACCGAGGACGAGACTACTGGCGTGGCGCTCGAGAACCGCTTCGCGGACGCGGCCGGGGACATCACCTACCTCTCGCGCGCCGATTGGGACGGCACCTTCCCGAGTGTGGACACCACGGATTTCGTGGCGCCCGACGACGTCGTGGCGGCTATCAGCGCGTCTCCCGTCCCAACCACGGACCTGGCTGAGGGCCCCACCCTAGGTGCGGAGAACGGCGTCGTCCTCGCGGATCTCGCAGGGCTCGACTACGACGATCCACAGTGGCAGGAGTTCCTCGACCAGTTCACGCTGGACGAGCTGAAGGAGCTGTTCTCGCGCGGGGGTTACCGGACGATCGCGATCGACAGGCTCGGGATTCCCGCCTCGGTGCTTCTCGATGGCCCCGCCGGGATCAGCTTCTTCTTCGGTGACGTGACCGCCGCGGCCTACCCGACCGCCGTCGTGATTGCCCAAACCTGGAACGTGGATCTCGCTCAGCAAATGGGCGAGGCCGTGGGCACGGAGGCGAACGCGTACGGGCTCACCGGCTGGTACGCGCCGGGCATGAACATTCACCGGACGCCGCTCGGCGGGCGCAACTTCGAGTACTACTCGGAGGATCCGCTCCTCGCCGGAAAGATGGCCGCGGGGATCGTGGCGGGCGCCGAGTCGAAGAATGTCACCACCTTCATGAAGCACTTCGTGCTCAACGAGCAGGAGACGCACGCGCGTACCGGAATCAACATCTGGGCCAACGAACAGTCGATGCGCGAGATCTGGTTCCGGCCGTTCGAGATCACCGCGAAGGAAGGCGGCGGCACAGGAGTGATGTCCAGCTTCGTGCACGTGGGGACCACCTGGTCCGGCGGGAACGAGGCGCTACTTGAGGACCTGCTGCGTGGCGAATGGGGCTTCCGCGGCATGGTCACCACGGACGCCGTGCTCGGCTCGTTTATGGACATCCGTGCGGCCGCGCTCTACGGCAACGACCTCATGCTGAGTCCGGTGCCGTCGATGAACGACTCGCGGCTCAATGCGGCGATCAAGGAGGCCCCAAACGCGATGACCGCGGGCCTGCGGGAGCGTGCACACAACATCTGTTACACGCTCCTGCAGACGGAGCTCATCAACTGAGATCGCCGTTTCTTGCCCACGACGCACGGAAAGAACTAAATTGGAATAGAGGTCATACCAACTCGCACCACGCGAGGGGATACGACGAACGCAACGACATGCTTGTCCGCCGGGGGGCGGTAGCACACACCATCGCTCATTGCGGAGCGAAGGAAAGGGGAACATAGTGGCTGAGGTTACGAGACTCCCCGGACCGGTGATTGACCTGTGGGAGTGGCAGTACCAAGGCAAGTGTCGCGATGCCGATCCCGAGATTTTCTTCCACCCAGAGGGCGAGCGCGGCGGTACCAGGCGCCGTCGGGATGAGGCCGCCAAGGCGGTGTGTGCCACGTGTCCCGTGATCGTGGAGTGCCGGGCGCACGCGCTTGCGGTCAACGAGCCCTACGGCGTGTGGGGTGGGCTCTCCGAGGCCGAGCGCCAGGAGATCATCAATCGCCAGCAGCGCACTCCCGCCGCCACGACGGCGTAGCCTTCAGCTCTTCGTAGCCTTCAGCTATTCGTCATTCTGCGCGAAGGCGAAGCCGGAGTCGCAGAGTCCATGACCGATTTCCTTGTCCGTGCGCTCCCCTGGATCCTGCGATCCGCTACGCGGCCGCAGAATGACGATTCGCACGCAACGCGAATGGCCCCGGATTTCTCCGGGGCCATTCGTTTCTCGAGAGTTACTTCTCGACGATCGCGAGGATGTCGCGTGCCGAGAGGATGAGGTACTCCTCGCCCGAGTACTTAACCTCGGTGCCGCCGTACTTCGAGTAGATCACGACGTCGCCAACGGCCACGTCAACCGGAACGCGGTTGCCGTTGTCGTCAACGCGGCCGGGGCCAACCGCCACGACCTTGCCCTCCTGGGGCTTCTCCTTGGCGGTGTCCGGGATCACGAGTCCGGACGCGGTAGTGGTTTCGGCCTCGAGGGTCTGCACGACGATGCGGTCCTCGAGTGGCTTGATAGAGACCGACACTGCGGGCTCTCCTTCCTTGTCTCCTGAGCGTCTCGCCGTCGCGGGGGTCGAGATTTGTGCTCACGCGGCACCTCGCCGCGTCTGTATGCAAGTCTATTCCGCGATTAGCACTCGATCAAGGCGAGTGCCAGCGTGCCTCAACCCGCGTCCCCCGCACCCAACCGCGCACCTCTCTCCGCACGCTACCGCGCCGCCTCTCGCGCCACCCGCCTCTCTCCCACACCTCCCTCCCCCTCCGAACTTGTGCTGCTCATCCCAAATGCAATCGTTTGCATCGCCCGATTCCTGGGCTCAGCAGCACAAGTTTGCCGAGGAACAGGGAGAATGGGCGGGTGGATGGCGCGCAGTTCCTGCTTGGCCCCGAAGGGTGGGCACTCGTGAACGCGCTACCCGAATACCGGCCCGACGACGCCGCCCGCCTCTCGGCAGAGTTGCGGAAGGCTGGGCACTCCCCCGAGTTAGTTTCGGCGGCGCTCACCCAGCAGCGCCTGCGCGCAAAGGCGCGTGCCAAGTTCGGCGAGCATGCCCGGCGCATGCTGTTCACCGAGGCCGGGCTCCAGCAGGCCACACGCCTCGCCGTGGCCGCGCACCACGCGCGCCGCTTCCGCGATGCGGGTTGCGAGCGCCTCGTGGATCTCACCAGCGGGATCGGCGCGGACGCCATGGCCGCGGCGGCACTCGGCCTCGACGTCACGGCGATCGACGCGGACGAACTCACGGCGGCCTGCCTCGCGATCAACCTGGCGCCGTTTCCGAATGCCCGCGCGGAGCACGGCGACTCGCTCGCCCGCGATCTCACCGGCTTCGACGGCGCCTTCGCCGATCCCGCCCGCCGCACCGCCCGCGGCCGCACGTTCAACCCCGCCGATTACGCGCCGCCGCTCGATCGCGTCCTCGCCATCCGCGAGCAGATCCCCGCGCTCGGCGTGAAGGTCGCCCCCGGGATCGGCTACGAACACCTCCCCGCGGACGCCCACGCGCAGTGGGTCTCGGTGGACGGCGATGTGGTCGAGGCCGGGCTCTGGTTCGGCCCGCTCGCGCAGAGCCCGGGCCGCAGCGCCCTCGTCATCTCCGGCACTGGCACGACGGCGATCACCGCCACCAGCGACCCCACCGCGCCAGTGGTGCCACTCGAGCCCGCACCCCTTGGCGCCTACCTGTACGAGCCGGATGGTGCGGTGATCCGCTCGGGGGCCATCGCCGCCGTCGGGGAGAAGTTGCTGGCGGCGCCGGTCTCGAACGGGATCGCATACCTCACCGGCGATGACCTCGTGCAGACCCCACTCGCCACGGCCTTCGAGGTACTCGACGCGATGCCGGTGAAGCAGCTCGCCGGGTACCTGCGGGAGCGCCAGGTGGGCGCGCTGGAGATCTTGAAGCGCGGGATGGACGTGCGCCCGGATGAGTTCCGAAAGAAGCTCAAGCTGCGCGGCCCTGTCTCGGCCACAGTGATCCTGACGCGGTTGCGGGGCCGTCACAGCGCCGTCGTCGTCCGCCGCCTGCCCGCCGAAATCAGCCCGCACCCCTCGACGGATCGCAGCGTCCTGGCTGAACTGGATCGGCCCTGCTACTCGGAGATCCGCTGAGAAACGTACACCAGTCGCCCGATTGGGGCCTCTCAGCGGCCGTTGTGACTGCCTGGTGTACGGATTTCAGCGAGAGTCCAACCTGGATCCTTCGGTGACGCCCCGCCGAGCGAGCGAAGCCAGTCAGGACGTCATTCGAGTCCCCGTTTGGTAGCTATCGGAACGCGACCGGACGCGGCGGTACCGGGATCGGCGATTCCACGGCAGGATAATCACCATGACATTGCCTTTCGCGAAGTCCGAGCGCTCCACCATTGGCCTGGAATGGGAGCTGCAACTGATCGACGCCGATTCGCTGGACCTCCGCCAGTGCGCCGAGACGGTATTGCGCGCGGTCACGCCGAAAGGCGAGAAACACCATCCCACGATATTCCCGGAGCTACTCCTGAACACGGTGGAGCTGGTCTCGAAGCCGGGCCGCCGCGTGAGGGACGTGATCGGGGACATCGAACGTTCGCTGGAGGATCTCGCGCCCATCGCCGACGAGCTGCGCATCGAGATCGCCACCGCCGGGACCCACCCCTTCGCGAACCCGCTGTACCAGAAGGTCACCAACAAGGAGCGCTACGCGAAGCTCGTGGATCGCACGCGCTACTGGGGCCAGCAAATGCTGCTGTTCGGCATGCACCTGCACGTGGGTATCGAGGACAGCCGCAAGGCCATCCCGATCGTGAACGCGCTCATGACGCGGCACGCACACCTGCAGGCGCTCTCCAGCTCGTCACCGTACTGGTCGAACAAGTCCACGGGCTACGCCTCGAACCGCGCCATGATGTTCCAGCAACTCCCGACGGCGGGCATCCCGCACCAGTTCGACACCTGGGTCGAACTCGAGACGTACACGGATGACATGCTCCACACCGGTGTGATCGACGACTTCTCCGAGGTCCGCTGGGACATCCGGCCCTCGCCGCGGCTCGGCACGATCGAGATCCGCGCCTGCGACGCCCCCACGAACATCACCGAGGTGCGCGCGCTCGCGGCGCTCAAGCACTGCATGGTGGAGAACTACTCGCGCATGCTCGATCGCGGTGAGGAACTCCCCCGGCTCCCGCAGTGGTTCGTGGCGGAGAACAAGTGGCGCGCGGCCCGGTATGGCATGGACGCGATTCTGATTCTCAATGCCGACGGCGATGAGGAACTGATCACGGACACCCTCCCCAAGATGTTGGACGAGTTGCATCCGATCGCCGAGGATCTCGAGTGCTCCGAGGAGCTGGACCTGATCAACGTGATTCTCGAGAAGGGCGCCTCGTATCAGCGTCAGCAGCGCGCCTTCGAAGAAGGCCTACGCCCGATGGAGGCCGTGGTGCGGCAGATGGTCACCGAGATGAAGCTCGGCCGCCCGGTATAGCAGAACCCGCGGGGTCAGCGAGCGCAATCAGTAGAGCCTACCGAAAGCACATTGATCCAAGGCCTGGATCCTGCGACTCCATTCGCGTCGCTCATTTCGCGCAGGATGACGAGGATTGGGGCACTAGGGCGCCATGTAAGTGGTGCTGAGGTCCATGCCCGAATCGTTCGGGAAGTCCAGCGGCGAGGGTGGCAGGCCCGCCCGCACGAGGGCCGAGCCGAGCGCGGCGATCATCGCGCCGTTGTCCGTGCAGTAGCGGATCGGCGGAATGCGCACCGTGAGTCCGTACTCCGAGGCCCGCTCCTGCGCCAGTTCGCGCAGCCGCGAGTTCGCCGAGAACCCGCCGCCGATCACGAGCGTCGTGGCGCCGAGCGACGACGCCGCCTCCAGCGCCTTCCGTGTCAGCACGTCATTCACGGCCTCGGAGAAGGACGCGGCGATATCCGCCACGGGCAGTTCTTCCCCGGCGTCCTCGATCGCCTCCACATGCCGCGCCACGGCGGTCTTCAACCCCGAGAACGAGAAGTCGTAGCGGTACCGTTCGGCATCCTTCGCATTGCTCAGCGCGCGCGGGAACCGGATCGCGTTCCGATCCCCCTCCTTGGAGAGCCGGTCGATGTGAGGCCCGCCCGGGTACGGCAGATCGAGCAGCCGGCCCACCTTGTCAAAAGCCTCGCCCGCAGCGTCGTCGAGGGTCGAGCCCAGTTCGGTGACGCCGTCGGCAATGGATGTCACAGACAGCAGCGAGGAATGTCCCCCCGAGACCACCAACGCCACGAAGCGCTCCGGGAACGGCCCGTTCACGAGCTCGTCCACCGCGATGTGGCCGATCACGTGGTTCACGCCGTAGATCGGCAGGTTCCGCCCGACGGCGAGTGCTTTCGCGGCAGCGGTCCCCACAGTGAGCGATCCGATCAGGCCGGGCCCGGCGGCGCACGCGATCGCGTCCACATCATCGAGGGTCACGTCCGCGGCGTCGAGAGCCGCGTTCAGCGTGGGCAGGAACTGCTCCAGGTGCGCGCGTGAGGCAATCTCGGGGATGATGCCGCCGTAGCGGGCGTACTCGTCCATCGAGGTGGCCGTGACGTCCGCGAGGAGCTCGCGGCCGCGCACCAGCGCCACGCCGGTCTCATCGCACGTGGACTCGATGCCAAGAATCAGTGGTTCACTCACCGGACCATTCTAGTTGCCATGATCCGGTCATTCTGCGGCTACGAAGTGGATCGCAGAATCCAGATCGTAGCCGCAGATTCGAAGTACGTTCCTGGGTCCTGCGACTCCGCTGTGCTCCGCGCAGGATGACGAAGGTGTGGCTGAGGTTCAACGCCCGATAACGACGGGAAACGGCCCCGGGATTCCCCGGGGCCGTTCCTTCCGACTGTCTGGCGACAGCAGTAATACTAGTGTCCCCTGCGCCAACTGCGCGAGAGATCGGCGTTCAACTGGGAAATCACGTCGAGCGGGATCTCCTTGGGGCACACGGCCGCGCACTCGCCGATGTTCTGGCAGCCGCCGAAGCCTTCGGCGTCGTGCTGGTTCAGCATGTCCACCACGCGGCCGAGACGCTCGGGCTGGCCCTGCGGCAGCATCCCGAGGTGGGTGATCTTCGCGGCCGTGAACAGCATCGCCGAGGCGTTCGGGCACGCCGCCACGCAGGCGCCGCAACCGATGCATGCCGCAGCCTCGAAGGCGCGATCCGCATCCGGCTTGGGCACTGGAACGGCGTGCGCGTCCGGAGCCGCACCCGTGTTCACGGAGATGTAGCCACCGGCCTGAATGATCCGGTCGAGGGCCCGGCGGTCCACCACCAGGTCCTTGATGATCGGGAACGCCGTGGAACGCCACGGCTCGATCGTGATCGTGTCGCCATCCTTGAACGAGCGCATGTGCAGCTGGCAGGTGGTGGTGACCTCGGGACCGTGCGCGATTCCGTTGATCACGAGACCGCACATGCCGCAGATTCCTTCACGGCAGTCCGAATCGAAGGCCACGGGCTCCTCGCCGCGGGCAAAGAGTTCTTCGTTGAGGACGTCCAGCATCTCCAGGAAGGACATGTGGTCTTCGACGCCCATGAGCTCGTACGCGACCATCTTGCCGGGAGCCTTCGGCCCCGGCTGCCGCCACACATTGAGGGTGATGTTCACTTGTAACTCCGCTGCTTCATCTCGACGTACTCGTAATTGAGGTCTTCCTTGTGGAGGACCGGGGCTTCGTCCTCGCCCTGCCATTCCCAGGCGGCAACGTACGCGAAGTTCTTGTCATCGCGGAGCGCCTCGCCGTCCTCGGTCTGCGATTCGGCGCGGAAGTGACCACCACAGGATTCGCGGCGGTGCAAGGCATCGATACACATGAGCTCACCGAGCTCCAGAAAGTCAGCCACGCGGCCGGCCTTCTCGAGCTCCTGGTTCAGATCAGTGTCCTTCGAGACGATCTTGACGTCCCGCCAGAACTCCTTACGCAGCGCCCGAATCTCCTCGACGGCCTCCTTGAGGCCCGCCTCGGTGCGCTCCATCCCGCACTTCTCCCACATGATGTGGCCGAGTGCCTTGTGGAAGGAATCCACCGAGCGGGTGCCGTTGACGGCGAGCAACGTATCGAGCCGGTTCTGCACCGATTCGCGAGCCGCAACGACCTCCGGGTGATCCTCGGGAATCGGATCGAACGGCGCATCGGCCAGGTAGTCCGAGATCGTGGACGGCAGCACGTAGTAGCCGTCCGCCAGTCCCTGCATGAGGGCCGAGGCGCCGAGCCGGTTCGCACCGTGATCGGAGAAGTTGGCCTCGCCTGTCACGTACAAGCCTGTGATCGAGGACATCAGATCGTAGTCAACCCAGAGGCCACCCATCGTGTAGTGCACGGCGGGGAAGATGCGCATCGGCACTTCGTACGGGTTCTCGCCCGTGATCCGCTCGTACATGTCGAACAAGTTGCCGTACTTCGCGGAGACCGCGTCCTTCCCGAGGCGCTTGATCGCGTCAGCGAAGTCCAGGTACACGCCGAGGCCGGTGGGGCCAACGCCGCGGCCTTCGTCGCACACGTTCTTCGCCGCGCGCGAGGCGATGTCGCGCGGGACCAGGTTTCCGAAGGCCGGGTAGCGGCGCTCCAGGTAGTAATCGCGATCCTCTTCGGCAATCTGCCGGGGGTCCTTCTTGCAGTCCTCCGCACGCTTCGGCACCCAGATGCGGCCGTCGTTACGCAGCGACTCACTCATCAGCGTGAGCTTCGATTGATAGTCACCGGACACCGGAATGCAGGTGGGGTGGATCTGCGTGTAGCAGGGGTTCCCGAAGTAGGCACCCTTACGGTAGGCCCGCCAGTTCGCGGTGGCGTTGCAACCCATCGCGTTGGTGGAGAGGAAGAAGACGTTGCCGTAACCGCCCGTGGCGAGGACGACGGCGTCGGCCGTGAGAGTGAGAATCTCTCCCGTGACCATGTCACGCGCGATCACTCCGCGTGCGCGGCCGTCGATCACGATCAGCTCGAGCATTTCGTGGCGGGCGAGCTGCTTGACGGTGCCGGCGGCCACCTGGCGCTCCAGCGACTGGTAGGCGCCAATCAGGAGCTGCTGGCCTGTCTGGCCACGTGCGTAGAACGTACGCGAGACCTGCACACCACCGAAGGAGCGGTTATCGAGCAGGCCACCGTACTCGCGGGCGAAGGGCACGCCCTGCGCCACACAGGTGTCGATGATGTCCGCGGAGACCTCGGCGAGGCGATAGACGTTGGATTCACGGGAGCGGTAGTCGCCGCCCTTGACCGTGTCGTAGAACAGGCGATAGACCGAGTCGTTGTCGTTCTTGTAGTTCTTCGCGGCGTTCATGCCGCCCTGTGCGGCGATCGAGTGGGCGCGGCGCGGGCTGTCCTGATAGAACAGCACGGTCACGTTGTAGCCCAGCTCGCCCAGGGTGGCAGCGGCAGCGCCACCGGCGAGCCCGGTGCCGACGACGATCACGTTCAGCTTGCGGCGGTTCGCCGGGTTCACCAGCTTGCCTTGGAACTTGCGCTCTCCCCACTTGGAGGCGATCGGAACGTTCGGCGCCTTGGTATCGACGATCGGTTCGCCCTCGGTGTAGAGGCCGTCAATGAGTGTCATGTTTCGATTCCCTTAACTGATAAACCCGAAGAAGATGCCGAACGGCGGAAGCATGAAGGCGAAGAAGACCACCGCCGCAACCGTAATCGCAATGGCGTTGATCCAGCCCTCGCGGCGCTTCTTACTCCAGCCCAGCGACGCGATCGCGGACCACACACCGTGCCGCACGTGCATCGCAAGCGCGGCGAGCGGGATCATGTAGGCGAGCACCATGTACCAGTTCGAGAATGACGCAACCATCCGCTCGTACGGCGTGAGCATGTGGTAGTCGCCTCCGATCTGGAAGGTGAGCGTGGTGAAGTGCAGGATGTGGAACACGATGAAGACCAGGATGATCACGCCGCCCCAGCGCATCGTGCGGGACGCATAGGTCGTGGCGAGGGTCTGGTGGTTCACGTACTGATCGGTGCCGCGGGCCTTGCGCGCCCGGATCCAGAGCCGCAACGCGGCCTCCACGTGGATGAGGAGCGAGAGCGCGAGAAGCGCCCGGAACGCCCACAGGAACCACATCGGCGGAATCAGGTGCGGGATCGGATCGCGCAACCACTCGGCGTATCCGTCAAAGGCCTCTGGGCCCATGAACATCTTGAGGTTGCCGTAGGCATGGAAAACAACGAAGATCACGAAGAAGAGTCCGGAGACTGCCATCGTGATCTTGGTCGCGACTGAGGTATTCCGCGCCCGCGTCTTGCGGGTCACAGCTTTGCTATCTGATGAAGGGGTCACGTCCCCATATTAGGCAGTCCGGAGCCAGAACTGACCCCCTTTGGTCCCAATTCGCAACATCGAGTATTTAAATGACAGCAATCTTTCGTTATTGCTATTGCAACGTTTTGAGCATGACGACGGCGTCCTGTCCCGTCGCAACGTAGTAGTTCGGCCGCACGGCGATGGGTTCGAAGCCGGCGCGCGCATAGAGCCGCTGGGCACCGGCATCATCGGCCCGCACTTCGAGCAGGATCTCGCGTGCCCCACCTGCGATCGCCTCGTCGAGCAACGCCCGCAGGAGCCGAGCCCCGATCCCCTGCTTCTGATGACTGCGTGCCACACCGATCGTGAGCAGGTCCGAAACCGGCGCCAGGATCACTCCGCCCCAGCCGATCAGGACGCCGTCCTCAACCACGCTGAGGTAGCTCCGGAATGGGTTGCAGAGCTCATCGGTGTGCGTGTCGCGACTCCACGCCTCCGGCCCAAACAGGTCCAGGTCCAAGGCGACGATCGCGTCCAGGTCCGCCATCGTCGTCGGCCTGATCGTGCTAGGAGGCACGCTTCCGCCCTGCCGAGGCGTGGATGTCCGGGCGGCGCAGGTAGAGCGGCTCGGTCGGCTGCTCGGCGCCCCAGCGCGCAGTGGCGATGCGCGCGAGGACTGCCGGATCGACGGCGAGATCCCGCCCCGGCAGCGCCTCCGGGTAGAGCCGCGCACCGGCACCCACGAGCGTGCCCCGAATCGCCACATCCTCGGGAATGGCGACGGCGAAAGGATCGATGAGCTCGACGTCGTCGGCCCCGAGAGGCCGATAGCTCGCCCAGAAGACCTCCTTGCGCCGGGCATCCGTGGCGACAGTGATCTCGGCGGCCCCGGCATCGAGCGCCTGGCGGGCGAGCGCATCCAGCGAGGGAACGCCCACCACGGGGATGCCACGCGCGGCGGCGAGCGCCCGCGCCGTCACGATGCCCACGCGCAGACCGGTGAACGGCGCCGGCCCGGTGCCGACCACGATCGCGTCCGACTCCGGCAACTCGGCGAGCATGGGAGCAAGGTGCTCGGCGTGGCCGCGTGAATCGGCGTTCGCACGCCGCTCCACGGCCGTGCCATCAACGAAGGCCACCGAGGTGCCCTCGGAGGTATCGATCGCAAGCCACTTCATCGTCTTTCACGTTCCTTTCTGACCGCCACGGTGGTCGCCACGAGCACGAGCACGCTCACGATCACCAACGCGGCGGTCATGACCACCCTGCTGCTATCCACCTCCGGCGCGGGTTCGGGGGTCTCGCGAGCCTCCAGCGTTCCGTTCCAATCGCGCACGTAGTCCTGGATTGACGCGATCGGCATCGGGCCCGCGAGGACCGCCAGCGCCTCATCGGTGAGAGGGCGGACCTCCCCATCAACGAGCGAGAACCAGGCGTTCAGACTGTTATCGAAGACGAGTTCCGTTGAGGAGGCTACTGCGGCACGGCCGAACCGGCTCGTCCAGATCACGGCGGAGTGGGTGACGGCGCCCTCCGTGACGTCCACGATGAGACCGCCACTGATCTCCTCACGCGGCTCGTCGTCCTCCGCAACCGAGACGGTCACCGGGGAGACCCACCGGTCCGTCTCGATGAGCGGCTCCCCGGCTCCGCCCATGAGGTAGCTCTCGGACCAGGTCCACGCCTGGACGGGGGCGCCGAGGGAGAGCGTCTCTTCCTCGAGGTTCGGGATGTTCGGATCGGCGACGATGGTGGCGATTCCATCCTCCGCGAGCCAGGTCGTCACGGGTTCGGGCGCGTCCGCCGCCTGGGCTGCTGGGGCCGCCAAGAGTAGCGCCGTCAGCAACGCGATAAGTGTCCCCACGATCCTGCACGTAGGGCGCAGCCCGGCCAGACCCGTCATCCTGCGCGTAGGGCGTAGCCCAGAGTCGCAGGATCCAGGGGTGACATCCACGTACGTCCTGGATCCTGCGACTCCGCTTCTGATTTCGACTCGCTTCGCTCGCTCAATCCGGGTCGCTCGGGGTGACGAGGTGAGACTCACAGCTCGACCCCGTCCCAGCGGGGGCCGTGCGTGGTGATGCTGAGGTGGCGGGGTTCGTCGCCCATGGGGTCGCCCGCGTCGGCGCCACGGGGACGCTCGATCGCGATTTCAAGCCGATCCTCGGCCAGCACTTCGGCGATGCCTTCGCCCCACTCGACCACGGTCACGGAGTCCTCAAGCGAGGCGTCGAGGTCCAACGCATCCAGTTCGTCCAGCCCGCTCAAGCGGTAGGCGTCCACATGCACCAGACCCGGCCCTGCGCCGTCGGCCGAACGATGTGTACGTGCAATCACAAACGTGGGCGAGGCGACCGTCCCTGTGACGGCGAGACCTTCCCCGATCCCCTTGGTGAGGGTGGTCTTGCCCGCGCCGAGGCCGCCGTGCAGGAGCACGAGGTCCCCGGGGCGGAGCTGCGCGGCGAGCCGCCGACCGAACTCGCGCATGTCTTCGGACGTGGCGATCGTTAGTTCCATGTGCCCTCCTCGATCGGGGCGTCCACGTAGACGCGCGGCACGCTCCGGCCGAGCTGAGTGGTGATGGTGTAGTTGATGGTATCCGCGGCGCGCGCCCAGTCCTCGGCGCGCGGGCCGTCCGGACCGAACAGGACCACGGGATCGCCCGCCTGCGCCGGGATGTCACCGAGGTCCACCACGAACTGGTCCATGCAAATCCGCCCCACCTGCGGCACGGTGCGGCCGTTAACGGCGACGGCGGTGCGATTCGAGGCCTGGCGGGGCAGGCCGTCCGCGTAGCCGAGTGGGATATCGGCGAGCCACGTTGGCCCGACGACGGCGGTGTGGCCATAGGAGACCGGCGTCCCCTCCGGCACATGCTTGGTTTGGAACACTTCGGTCTCCAGCCGCATCGCGGGAACGAGGCCGTGGGTGCGCGGGTCCGAGCCGTCCGGCGGGAGTCCATACATCGCAACGCCCACGCGGACCAGATCCAAGTGCGTGGCGGGGTGGAACATGAGGCCGCCCGATGCGGCGAGGTGTCGGATGTGGTGGCCGAGGCCGAGTGCCGTCGCGGCGGTGTCAGCGCGCTCGAAGAGCTCGAGTTGCTCGGCGGTGGTGGTCAGTTCCGGCTCATCGGCGCGGGCGAGGTGTGACCAGACGGCCACGGGGGCCAACTCGCGGCGGGCGAGGACGTCGTGGATGAGCGTGTCCCAGTCCTCGATCCGGGCGCCACCGCGGGCCATGCCCGTGTCGATCTTGAGGTGCACTCGCGCGGTGGTACCGGCCTTCGCCGCGGCCGCGGCGACCTGCGCCGCCTGGCTCGGGGTCGAGACACCAATCTGAATGCCGGCCGCGACGACCGGGCTGAGGTCTTCGTGCTGGCCGTAGATCCAGGTGAATGCGCGCGGCACGGGCACCTCGCGCACCACCGTGAGCGCCTCGGTAGCCTGCGCGATTCCGATCCATTGGGCGCCCGTCTCGATCGCGGCCCGCGCGGTCTCGACGGCGCCGTGCCCGTAGCCGTCCGCCTTCACGATCGCCATGAACTCGGCGTCCGTGCGCGCGGCCAGCGTGGCCACGTTGTGCCGGATGGCCGCAAGGTTCACCACGGCCCGAGCAGGAAAGCGCATGGGACCTATCTTAGATCCCGCACGCGCCGCGCCTCTCGTATCCCAGCCCCCGCGTGCTTTTCGCACTCACCTGAGTGGCAAAAGCCCGCACGGGTCCCATTTCGCGTCCGTTTGGCACTCACGTGAGTGGCAAACGTCCGGGCGCGAGGGGCGAATGAGGCGGGCGGCGCGGGAGTCTACGTGGGACCGTCAGAGCGTCCACCGCAGGTGGGCGCAGGTCCAAGGGGAGCTCACGAGATGCCCGAGCCACGAGTGCCCGCGGTTCCGACGCTATTTGCGAGACCTGTTAGTACCAGATCCTGTCGTCCTGGACGAGGAAGAGGTCATTGATGTGGGCGATGTCATCCGGCGAGTAGTCGCCGCATTGGTCCGTCCACACTGCACCCGGCCGGACCCATCCACCGCCGTAGCTAAACTCCTGCCCCTCGATCGCATAGAGCTTGCCGTTCTTCTCCTCCATCACCGCCCGGACGCCGTTGCCAAACTCGATGCCAACAGCGTTCGGGAACACAACGGGCTCCGGCAACCGATCGTCGTCGGGAGAGAGAATCATCGTGCAGCCCTCGTCAGAGAACGCGAGCCGGCCTTCAATAAGTGCATCCATTCCCCCGTCCCTGCCCCACTTGTGCGTGGGAATCTCGAACCGCTCGGCACCTTCCGGCGTTGCCGCACTACAGGCCGCGAGCTGTAGCGTTATCAGCCCGACGGCGATCACTCGAGTTCCCATAACGGCCTCCTTACCCCGGATGTCTCCAGACAGCGCCCGATCCTGACTGATATCCGCGAACGTGTTACCCTGCGCGAAGTCGCAGGGTCCAGTCCCTACGGACGGGTCATCTCGCGTCCATGGATTCTGCGATTCCGCTTCGCTCCACGCAGGATGACGGAGGTGTGGCCCGATCAAGAGTCCAGGAGTCGGCGTGGGGTACGCCGTTCCTGCGCGCTCAGGCGACGGGCCGCTACGGCTGGGGGGTAGTGGCACGGCAGCTGCTCGCGTGATCACTGCGCGAAGTCGCAGGGTCCAGTCCCTACGGACGGGTCATCTCGCGTCCATGGATCCTGCGATTCCGCTTCGCTCCACGCAGGATGACGGGGGTGTGGCCCGATCAAGAGTCCAGGAAGCGGCGGAGGACTGTCGTGACGGCTCGCGGGAGGTCCGAAGCGCGCAGGGGGCCGGTGATCTCGTGCGAGGCGGCGCCATGCAGCCACGCGGCGGAGGCCGCGATCTCGGCGAGGTCGCGCGGGCTCAACGGCGCACCCTCGTCCTCCGCGCGGGCCTGGCGCCCGGCGAGCAGCGCCCCCGTGATCCCCGCGAGCACATCGCCAGTGCCCGCCGTTGCGAGCCACGAGGTGCCGGCATCTACGGTCAGAATGGGGCCGCCGTCGGGAGCGGCCACCACGGTTGAGGCACCCTTCAGCAGAACCACGGCGTTGAGTTCCACAGCGGCACGCGCGGCGAACGCGGCGGGCTCGGCCTCGATCTCCTGCCGCGAGACGTTCAGGATCAAGGACAACTCCCCCGCGTGCGGGGTGAGGATCGCACCCGCAGCGTGCGGCTCACGGGCGCGGTGCACGGCCGCGCCGGCATCGAGCACGAGCGGCACCGGCCGCAGCCCGAGCCCGAGCCCGGCGCCACCGGGTCCGAGCACCATCGCCTGCACCCGGCCCGGCGCGGTGACCACCTCGGGTTCCTGGCGCGGCATATCCGAGACCTCGCCGAGATAACGCACCATCCCCACGCCACACGCGAGCGCACCCTCGCAGGCGAGCCGCCCGGCGCCCGGGTACTCGTCCGTCCCCGCCGCGATCCCCACCACGCCGCGCGTGTACTTGTGGTCCTCCCAGCGCGGCCAGGCGATCGTGTCCGCGGTATCGGCGCCGGTCCAGCGGGCCACCGTGGCGTCGCTCGGATCGAGTGGTAAGCCGAGGTCGACGACGTCGATTCGGCCAGCGATCGAATCGGCCGGCGGAAGGAGTAGCCCGGCTTTGGCGGCACCCATCGTCACCGTGACATGCGCGGGAAGGACTGTCTCGGGCATCGCACCGGTGTCCCCCACTCCGGAGGGGGTGTCCACGGCGATCACCACGGGCTCGTCCGGCGAGGCTTGGCGTTCGGCGTCCAGCGCGAGCACGATCGAGCGCAGCGGCTCGCGTAGCGCGCCGGTCACACCGATCCCGGCGAGTCCGTCCAGCCACACGCCGGCCCGCCGCGCGGTGGTGATCAGCCCGTCTAGATCGGCCAGCGCGATCCGTGTGGTCGGCGCGCCTTCGGGTAGGACGCCAGCAGTGCCACCGGGCCATGCCGGAGAAACGCCGTCAGCACTCACATCCTCAGCCGACGGAGTGTGTGCCGGGTCCGCGCCATCGCCTTCGGGAGCGTGCACATCGGCCGCGCCGGGCCCCGCAACCTCGGGAACGACCCGAACGATCCGCACTCCCGCGGCACGCGCTGCGGCGAGCCCGTCCTCGTGCACGCGCGGCGCACACAACGCTGCCCACGCCTGCACCCCGCGCCGCTGCAGCTCGACCGCCGCCCACAAAGCATCGCCGCCGTTATTACCGCCGCCCACGAGCGAAAGCACCACCGAGCCCGGCACGCGTTGCCCGCGCGCACGGATCTCGCGAGTCGCCGTGTACGCGAGCGCGAGCGCCGCGTGCCGCATCAGCGGCACTCCGGCCGCCAGCAGCGGCGCCTCGGCCACGCGAATCGTCTCGGCGCTGTATCCGCGAATCACGTCTCCGCCACCACCATCGCGATCGCCACGCCCCCGTCGTGGGACAACGAGAGATGCCAGGAGTTGATCCCCCGGGACCGAGCCACCTCCAAGACGGAACCCGTCACCGAAAGCGAGGGAACGCCGTCGGCCGAAACCACGACCTCGCAGTCATGCCAGCGCATCCCCCAGGGGGAACCGAGCGCCTTGGCCACGGCCTCCTTCGCGGCGAAGCGCGCCGCCAGAGACTCGGGCGGCAGGCACCGCTCGGCCTCCGTGAAGAGCCGCTCGGCGAGGCGCGGGCGGCGTGCAATCGCATCCGTGACGCGCTCAATCGAGGCCACGTCCACCCCGATCCCCACCACGGCCATGGCTACTCCACCGTGACGGACTTGGCGAGGTTGCGCGGCTGGTCCACGTCGAGGCCCTTCGCGGAGGCCAGCTCGCAGGCGAAGATCTGCAGTGGCACCACCATCAGGAGCGGCAGCATCAGCGTAGGGGCCTGTGGGATGCGGAAGATGATGTCCGCGTACGGCTCCACGTCGTGATCGCCCTCCTCGGCGATCACCAACGTGCGGGCCCCGCGGGCGCGCACCTCTTGGATGTTCGAAACCACCTTCTGGTGTAGCTCGGGGCGGCGCGGCGTGGGGGTCACGATGAACACGGGCTGGCCCTCGGCGATCAGCGCGATCGGGCCGTGCTTCAGCTCACCCGCGGCGAAGCCTTCCGCGTGGATGTAGGCGAGTTCCTTGAGCTTCAGCGCGCCCTCCATCGCCACCGGGTAGCCCACATGGCGTCCGAGGAACAGCACCGAGGTCGTGTCCTGCATCTCGCGCGCCACCTCGCGGATGTGGTCCGCGTTGTCCAGAATGCGCTGGACCTTCTCGGGGATTGCGCCAAGCTCGTCGAGGTAGCCGGCGATCTCGTCCACGTACTTGTTGCCGCGCAACTGCGCGAGGTAGAGCCCGAGCAGGTAGCAGGCGGTGATCTGCGCGAGGAACGCCTTGGTGGAGGCCACCGCCACCTCGGGCCCGGCGTGGGTGTAGAGCACGGCGTCGGACTCGCGGGCGATCGTGGAGCCGTAGGTGTTGACGATCGCGAGCACCTTCGAGCCCTGCTCGCGCGCGTGCCGCACGGCCTGCAGCGTGTCCATGGTCTCGCCGGATTGCGTAATCGCCACCACCAGCGTCTTCTCCGAGACCACGGCATCGCGGTAGCGGAACTCGTGCGCGAGCTCCACCTCCACGGGGATCCGGCACCAGTGCTCGATCGCGTATTTCGCCACGTGCCCCGCATAGGCGGCGGTGCCACAGGCCACCACGATGATCTTGTCCACCGAACGCAGCACGGACTCTTCGATCCGCAGCTCGTCCAATTGTAGGAAGCCGCGGTCATCTGTGCGGCCGAGCAGGGTATCCGCCACGGCCTTCGGCTGGTCGTGGATCTCCTTGTCCATGAAGGTCGCGAACCCACCCTTCACGGCGGTCGAGGCGTCCCAATCCACGTCATACTCGCGCGGGGTGACCGTGTTGCCCTCGGTGTCGATCACCTCGATCGAGTCCGGGGTAATCGTGACGATCTGGTCCTGGCCCAGTTCGAGCGCGTGCCGAGTGTGCGAGATGAACGCCGAGACATCCGAGCCCATGAAGTTCTCGCCATCCCCCCGCCCGACGACGAGCGGTGAGTTGCGCCGCGCCCCCACCACCGTTTGGGGCAGGGAGGCGTGCACGGCGAGGAGCGTGAAGGCACCATCGAGCCGGGTTGCCACCTGGCGCATCGCCTCGGTGAGATCGCCCGTCTGATCGAAGGCGCGGGCCACGAGATGGGCCGCCACCTCGGTGTCGGTCTCGGAGGCGAAGGGAACGCCGTCGGCCTCGAGCTCCTGCCGCAACTCGCGGAAGTTCTCAATGATCCCGTTGTGGATGAGCGCAAGCTTGCCATCTGCGGAGACGTGCGGGTGGGCGTTCGCATCGGTGGGGCCGCCGTGCGTGGCCCAGCGCGTGTGGCCGATCCCGGCGGTGGCGGGCGGCAGCGGATGCTCCGCGAGTGCAGTGGTGAGATTGGTGAGTTTGCCCGAGCGCTTGGCCCACGCGAGCCCGCCCTCGGTCACGAGCGCCACGCCGGCCGAGTCGTAGCCGCGGTACTCGAGGCGCGCGAGGCCCTCAAGAACCACATCGAGGGGGCGAGTTGAGGGTTCGGCCGGGCCAACGTATCCAACGATTCCACACATGCGCCCAAGTCTAGACGCCGCACCTTTCCCATCGTGAACGCGGGTCGTGTCCACCCGCCCCGAATCGCCCGCAACTCGCCGCCACACCGTAGCTCGCCCCAACACCGGCTTGTGGGAGAGCTACGTCATGGCACAGTGGCATGACATGGCCCTCCCACAGCGCGCATCGGGCTCTTGCGAGCGCCGAGCCACGAGGCGGCTGCGCCGCGCGACGTGCGGGTGGTGACCCGTAAGATGTGCGCTATGCGATCCCCTTTCGTCGAGTTCAGCCGCGAGCAATGGTCCGCACTCGCCGAGTCCGCGCCGCTCCCCCTGACCGACGGCGACGTCGAACGCCTCCGCGGCCTCGGCGATCCGATCGATCTGGTCGAGGTGGACACGGTCTACCGGCCGCTCGTCTCGCTCCTCGCGATGTATGTGGAGGGGACCCGCTCACTCCATGCGGCCACCAGCTCCTTCCTGCGTGAGAACGGGGCGCGCACGCCGTACGTGATCGGCGTTGCCGGATCGGTGGCGGTGGGCAAGTCCACGGTCTCCCGGCTCCTGCGGGAGCTGATCAGCCGGTTCCCACAACTACCGCAGGTGGAACTCGTGACCACGGATGGCTTCCTGTGGCCAAACGCCGAGCTGGAACGCCGCGGGATCATGGACCGTAAGGGCTTCCCGGAATCCTTCGACCGGCGCGCGCTCCTGAAGTTCGTGCAGGCCGTGAAGTCCGGCGAACCCGAGGTGAGCGCGCCGGTCTACTCACACCTCACCTACGACATCCTGCCGGGCCAGCGGATCACCGTGCGCCAGCCGGATGTCCTGATCGTGGAGGGGCTCAACGTGCTGCAGCCGCCGCGCCAGGGCGCCGGATCGCCACTCACGGTATCCGACTTCTTCGACTTCTCGATCTACGTGGACGCCCACACTGAGGACGCCAAGCGCTGGTACATCGAACGATTCCTGAAGCTGAAGGCGACGGCGTTCCGGAACCCCGAGTCCTACTTCCGGCGGTACGCGGACCTGAACGAGATGGAGGCGCGTGCCACCGCCGCCCACATCTGGGACCGGATCAACGAGCCAAACTTGCTCCAGAACATCGCGCCCACGCGTGGCCGCGCCACACTGGTACTCACCAAAGGCCCGGATCACAAGATCAAGTCCATGCGGCTGCGGAAGCTCTAGGTCCCACCATCCCGAGTGCTACCCCTATCGTCATTCTGCGCGGAGCCGAAGGCGCAGTCGCAGAATCCAGGCCTTCCGTCGGATCTGACTTACCTCTATGCATCCTGCGACTGGCGCGCAGGACAAATAGTGACGGCGCCTAGTCCGCGTCGGGGTTACCCGGGAGGCGTGGCGCGGGCTTCTCGGTGCCGCGTTTCACGGCGTCGCCCACCCTCGTGTTCCCGTGGCCGGGCTTGCTCAGCCAGCGGTTCATCACGCTCATGATCTTGTCGATCACCCAGCCCATCGTCACCCCGAACACGAGTCCGACGGCGACCGCGATCAGCGGCCGTTCCTCAAACATGTTCCCTGCGACGAGCCCGAGCACGATCGAGTATCCAGCCCACAGCACCGCGGAGAAGGTGATGATCGTGCCAAATCGCGCGAGTGGGAAGCCCACCGCGCCGGCGGTCATGTTCACGGCCACGCGGCCCATCGGGATGAAGCGCGCGGACATGATGTAGAGCGGCGCGCGCTTGTTCAGTGCCAGCTCGGCGCGGAGCAGTGCACGCTGGCCCCGCTCCGATTGGAATGACGTCATCCGATGGATTGGCAGCTTGCGGCCGATCAGGTAGGCGATCAGATCGCCGCAGAACGCGCCCACCGCCCCGGCCAGCCAGATCAGCCAGAGGGACATGCCGCCGTCGGACACGATCAACACCGTGGCACCGATCATCAGCGATTCCGAGGGCACCACCGGGAAGAAGCCATCGATCGTGGTGAACAGGACCAGCACGAGCAGGATCCAGGGCGAATCTACGAGCTGCAGCGCCCACTCCCCCAAGTGCAGGAAGATGTCAACGAACGTCATCGGTGCCAGCCCGGGTGCGCACTCGTACCGCTACTCACAGCGCGAGGCGATCGCGGACCACATCGCTGAGTTCGTTGGCCACGGCCTCCGCCTCGGCCTCCGTGGCGGCCTCCACCATCACGCGCACGAGCGGCTCGGTGCCGGAGGAACGCAGCAGTACGCGGCCGGTCTCGCCGAGCCGCGCCTCCGCGGCGCGAATCGCCGCCTGGAGCTGGGCATCCGTGGGCACGCGGGTCTTGTCCACGCCCTTCACGTTCACGAGCACCTGTGGCAGGCGCTGGATTACGCTCGCGAGTTCCTTCAGCGACTTCCCGGTCCGCTGGATCACCGCGGCAAGCATCAGCGAGGTCAGAATGCCGTCGCCAGTGGTCGCGTGATGCGAGTTGATGATGTGCCCGGACTGCTCGCCGCCAAGCGTGTAGCGTCCCGCGCGCATCGCCTCAAGCACATACCGGTCACCCACCGCGGTCTGCACGATCCGGATCCCGTTCTCTTTCATCCCGAGAATCAGGCCCAGGTTGGACATGACGGTCACCACGAGCGTGTCGTCGTAGAGCAGGCCCTGCTCCTTCATGTCGAGCGCAAGGATCGCCATGATCTGATCGCCGTCCACCAGCGTGCCCTCGTGATCCACGGCGAGGCAACGGTCCGCATCGCCGTCGTAGGCCACACCGAATGCGGCCTCCGAGGCCACGGTGACGGCCTGCAGCTGCTCCGGGTGGGTGGAGCCGCATTTCGCGTTGATGTTCGTGCCGTTCGGGGAGGAGTTCATCACCACGCTGTCCGCACCGGCCCCACGCAGCGCCGCCGGGCCCACCGTGGACGCCGCGCCGTTCGCGCAGTCCACGGCGATCCGCAGTCCATCAAGATTGGCCCCAACGGCGTTCACCAAGTGGTCCACATAGATGCGGTCCGCGTTGGTCTCGTCCTTGCCAATTCGCCCGACGTCGTTGCCCGTGGGCAGGGACCACTTCGAACCGATCGCTTCTTGGATCTCGTCCTCGATCGCGTCATCCAGCTTGTATCCACCGCGCGCGATGAACTTGATGCCGTTGTCCTCCATCGGGTTGTGGGAGGCGGAGATGACGACGCCGAGGTCCACGTCGGTCGCGGCGGTGAGGTGGGCGATGGCCGGGGTGGGAAGGACGCCCATGCGGGTCACGTCCACGCCCGCCGAGGCGAGCCCGGCACTGATCGCGCTGGAGAGGAACTCGCCCGAAACGCGGGTGTCGCGCCCAATGATCGCGCGCGGACGGCCGGGGTGTGCGCCGTCCACGTGCCGGGTCAGCACCCGGGCCGCGGCCACGCCGAGGTCGAGTGCCAGCTCCGCGGTGATCTCGCCGTTCGCGAGTCCACGCACTCCATCTGTTCCAAACAAGCGGGCCATCGAGTCCTCCTCATAGATGTCTGTGACGATGTTACCCGCCACCGCCCACGGGGAGAGACCGCCGTCGGCAAAGTACTACCCTGAAATCTCCCTGATATCCTCCCCACCCGTCCCGACGGCGCTCGGCCCGCCCCACGTGCCCGCTCACCCCGAAACCCGGCCCACCTCCCGGACCCGTGTGCTCAAGGTGCACTGTCTGGGCCGATGTGAGCCCTCACAGTGTGCACCCGCACCGCACACGTTCAGTGCCACCCGTAGCCGTGCCATGTTTCGTCCGTCTCAGCCGCGTGGGACGTACCAAATCAAGCACGGGTGCACGGGGCGGCGTGGGCCCGCCGGGGAGACAGTCCGGGACGCGAAACGGCCCCGCACACCGGAGTGTACGGGGCCGAACGCAGCGGCTGAAGATCAGCGCTTGGAGTACTGCGGCGCCTTGCGGGCCTTCTTGAGTCCAGCCTTCTTGCGCTCGATCGCGCGGGCGTCCCGCGTGAGGAAGCCGGCCTTCTTCAGCTCGGGGCGGTTCGCCTCGCGGTCAATCTCGTTGAGCGCACGCGCGATGCCCAAGCGGAGCGCACCGGCCTGGCCGGAGATGCCGCCACCGCTGATGCGGGCGATCACGTCGAAGCGCTGCTCGAGGCCGAGCAGGACGAACGGGGAGTTCACGAGCTGCTGGTGCAGCTTGTTCGGGAAATAGTCCTCCAGGGTACGGCCGTTGACCGTCACCGTGCCGTTGCCCGGAACGAGACGCACACGCGCCACGGCTTCCTTGCGACGGCCGGTCCCGTAGCCAGGCGCGGTGAGCGACTGGCCGTGGGTGGCGACCTCAACTTCGGTCTCGGAGGTGTAGCTGGTCAGCTCCTCGCCTTCCAGCTCAATGTCTGTGGATGAAACCACGATTCTCCTAAGGTTAGGCGGAGGCTACTGAGCCACCTGAACGATCTCGAACGTCTCGGGCTTCTGCGCGCCGTGCGGGTGCTCAGCGCCCGCGTAGACCTTCAGCTTCTTCAGCTGGGAGCGGCCCAGCTTGTTCTTCGGGAGCATTCCGGCGACGGCCTTCTCCACGGCACGGTCCGGGCGCGTGGCCAGGAGCGTCTCGTAGTTCACGGACTTGAGTCCGCCCGGGTAACCGGAGTGACGATAAGCGAGCTTCTTCTCCGCCTTGGAACCGGTGAGTGCAACCTTGTCAGCGTTGATGATGATGACGAAGTCGCCGGTGTCCACGTGCGGCGCAAAAACTGGCTTGTGCTTCCCACGCAGCAGGGTGGCAGCCTGAACTGCCAAACGTCCCAGCACGACGTCGGTGGCGTCAATGACGTACCACTTCTTCTCAACGTCGGCCGGCTTGGGTGTGTATGTACGCACTTGGCTAAGCCTCTTCAGTGTGGTGACCCGCGCAAAACGGCGGGTCGCGGTTAGAGAGTGTCTCGGCGCCGGCGAGTGGGAATACACCAAGCGCATGACAATGCACAAGAATACGCGTGTCATCCCGACTCGGTCAAAAGCTCTGAACCGACTGTGAGTGAGATCATTGCGTGGCAGAATCAGTATATGAGTACGCGCGATGACGCCTTCTTGGCAGAACATACTTATCTTTCGGACGGCCAGCCGGAGAGCTTGGACGCGCGACTCGCTCGCGAGGTCCCCGATGGCGACGAGGCCGTCCCTTACGATCGCCAGCCCGACGCCGTCGGCGCGATCGTCTCCGAACCGGACGATGACGGCCCCGAAGACGAGGACGACGAGGAACAAGACGTCTTCGCTCGCGCCGAGGGTGCGCCGCGAAGGGACTTCTCCGCCGAGGAAGTCGCCATGCACATGGTCGACGACGAGACCGGTGAGGGCGCGGCCGAGGAAGAGTGGTCACCGTTCTTGTCCGACGCGGATGCGGACCCGTTGTTCGAGGACGAGGACGACGAGGCCGACGACGAGGACGATCTCGGCGAGCGGGATGACCACGCCGAAGAGTTCTACGTGGACGTGGACGACGAAGAGAACGAGAACGCGTAGCAGCTCGTACCTCGAGGTCCCCCGCCCCGGCGCGGGCCGTACGCAGCCCCTGCGCGCGGCAAGGGGTGAAGTGGTTGTAGCTCTGGCGTGCCAGCGCCCGGAGACGCCAACAGCACAACCACATCGCCGGCTCCGCGCTGAATGACACCGCGGACACGGTTCGAGACATGCGAGAATGCTCGCGTGCTGCACATTGTCGCCGTCCTGATCGCCTCGCTGTGCTTCGGGACCACCGGAACCACGCAGGCCCTCGCCGGCCTTGACGCGTCCCCGCTGGCCGTGGGCGCGGCGCGTGGGCTCGTGGGCGGTGCCGCACTCGCCCTGATCGCCGTGCTGATGGCGCGCCGCTCCCCCTCAACCCCGCCGCAACTGGTCTCGATTCGGGACTCCCGGATCGCCGTCGGGCTCGGTGTGATTGGCGTGCTCGCGTACAACGGGCTCTTCTTCGCAGGCACGGCGATGAACGGCGTGGCAATCGGAACTGTGGTGGCGGTGGGCTCGGCGCCCGTGGCGGCGGGCCTGTTCGAGGCGATCGTGCTGCGGAAGCCGCCCACCGTGCGCTGGGTGATCGCGACGGCGGTGGCGATCGCGGGCGTCGCCCTGGTCTCAGGCCTGGCGAGCGCGGGCGCAGCGGCGAGCGCCATCAGCGTCCCCGGGCTGCTCATTTCGATGGGCGCGGGCGCCTCGTACGCCCTCTACACGGTGGCCTCGAAGACGCTCCTCGCGGCGGGCTGGACCCCCACCACGGCAATCGGAACGATGTTTGGTATCGCCGGCCTGCTGGGGATCCCGGTGCTGATTGCGCTGGACACGTCCTGGCTGTGGGCGGGCCGCGGTATTGCGATGACGTTGTGGCTCGGACTCGTGACCGTCGCCTTCGCCTACACGCTGTGGGGCTGGGGCCTGCGCGGGCTACGCAGCACTACGGTCACCACGCTCACGCTGGCCGAGCCGATGACGGCCACACTGCTCGGCCTGCTCGTGCTGAAGGAGAGCCTCACGGTCCCGGCCGCGATCGGCGTCGGGCTGATCGCAGTGGGACTCGTGATCGTGGCGCTCCCCGGTCGCCGCGTGATGCCGGTTCCTGTCCCGTAATCGCTACATCTCCAGGGTCACGGTCACCGAGACAAGGAGTTCCGACGAGTCGGGCCCCGTGTAGACGCCACGAAGTGGCGGGACGTCATCATAATCACGAGCTCTCCCAACGACGACGTGCATGTCCCCAATCGGCCGCGCATTGGTGGGATCGAAGCCATTCCATTGGCCAGTGAACCACTCGACCCAGGCGTGTGATTCCCCCTTCACGGGCTCGCCAAGCTCGGCCTTGCCCTTGGGTGCGATGTAACCGGAGGCGTATCGGGCGGGGATCCCCACCGAGCGCAGCGCTCCGAGGCACACATGCGCGATGTCCTGGCACACGCCGCGTTTCTCGGCCCACACCTCGGCGGCGGTTGAGGTGACCAAGGTGGCGCCGGGGACGTACTCGATCGCCTCGCCGATGGCCAAGCAGATCGCCTCGGCAGCGGCACTCGGGGGGACGCCGTCGGACAGCTCCCGCGCGAGCTCGACGACTTCCTCGGGCGCCGCAGTCAGTTTGGTGGGGGCTAGTGTTTCGACGAGCCCGGTTTGGCGCGTGGCGGCGCGCCCGATGTCCTCCCAACCGAACTGCTGCGACCCGAACTGGCGGTCCTGCACCTCAACCAGGCTCGTGGCCGTGAGCATGAGTTCGTGGTGCGGGATGAGCACCTCAAACGCGGCGACCTGTGTGCGCCAATAGTCCCAGAACGAGAACACATGCGCCCCGGGAGTGATCTCAAGTTCCGAGCTCAGCACCCACTGGTGGCCACCTGACGCCGGCTGCATGCGAGCCTCGTTGTAGGAGGCGCGGGTTTCGCCGTCGTACCGGAAACCCGTCTCGTGCACAATCCGTAGCCGCCTCATACGACCTCACCTGCCCACGCCGGGATCGGATCCGTGGGGAAGTAACGCTGCCGCACGGCTTCGCTGGCCAGCGACGCCGCCTCCTGGACGTCGATCATCTGCCCGGCCGTGTCCTCGAGAATCGCGGAGACGGGCATGAACTCGAGCTTGCTACGGATCGAGCCGAGCGTGCGCAGCGCCGAGTCCGAGACCCCGGCGCGGTCGCTGCGTGGCTCGAGTTGCCGCAGGCAGTCCTCCGCGGTGGAGATCGCGAAGATGATCGAGCGCGGGAAGAGCCGGTCCATGATCAGGAACTCTGCGGCCCGTGCCGCGGAGGGAATGCCTCGATACGTACGCAGGTAGCCCTCGTATGCGCCGCACGAACGTAGGAGGGTGGTCCACGAGGGGCCGGAGGCCTGGGTGAGCGAGCGCGTGGCGATGAGTCGGGCCGTCATGTCCGCGCGCTCAATCATGAGCCCGAGCCGGAAGAAGTACCACGCCTCGTCGCGGCTCGTGGATGCGTCGAAGATGCCGTGGATCAGCGCGGTACGATCGCGCACCCAGGTGAAGTAGCCATGCGCGCGGTCTTGCGGGACTCGCCGTGGCATCTTCATTTGGGTTGCGTTCAGCGTCTCCCAGAGTTCGGAAGAGATGATCTCGCGGGCGCGGCGGGCGTTCTCCCGCGCCGCGGAGAGCGAGTACGAGATCGAGACCGGCTGCGTACGATCTGCCGCCAAGGTGTCGAGTACCGATTGCCGAGTGCGCGGCAACTCGGGATCGACCACCGCGCCCATGACCCCGAATAGGGACTCGCACGCCGTCTCCTCGTCCACCCACGGGTCCTCCAGGAGGAGCTGCAGGTGCACGTCGAGGATCCGCGCCGTGCCATCGGCGCGGGCCACATACCGCCCGATCCAGAAGAGCGACTCGGCGATCCGCGAAAGCATCATGATGCCGCACCCCCCACAACGCGTGCCGACTGCTGTTGCTGCTGCTGTTGCTGGCGCCCACCGAACGCGATCGAATCCTCACGGGACTGCTCCGGCTCGCGAATCGTGCGCGAGGTCGAGGCCGCCTGGTCCCACACGAGGCCCTGCACGCCGCGTTCCTCGGACTCCGTGTCGCTCGCGCCACCGAGCACCCACGTGTCCTTCGAGCCGCCGCCTTGGGAGGAGTTCACCACGAGTTGCCCCTCAGGAAGCGCCACGCGTGTGAGCCCACCCGGCAGTACCCACACGTTCTCACCGTCGTTGACCGCGAAGGGACGCAGATCCACATGGCGCGGCCGAACGCCGTCGTCCACAAGAGTGGGGACCGTGGACAACTGCACCACGGGCTGCGCAATCCAGCCGCGCGGGTTCTCTCGCAGAGTTGCGCGCATGGCATCCAGCTCCTTACCACTCGCCTTCGGGCCGATCATGATGCCTTTCCCGCCGGAACCGTCCACGGGTTTGACCACGAGTTCGTCCAGCCGATCGATCACCTCGTCGAGCGCGCCGGACTCTTCAAGCCGCCAGGTATCAACGTTCTTGAGTATCGGGTCCTCGCCCAGGTAGTAGCGCGTGAGCTCGGGGATGTAGGTGTAGGTGAGCTTGTCGTCTGCCACCCCATTCCCGACGGCGTTCGCGATCGTCACGTTGCCCAGCCGGGCGGCCTGGAGCAGGCCGGGCGCGCCGAGGATCGAGTCCGGGCGGAACTGCAGCGGGTCGAGGAACTCGTCATCGATACGCCGGTAGATCACGTCCACGCGGTGTGGGCCCTCGGTGGTGCGCATCCACACCTTGCCCTCGGAACAGAACAGGTCCCGCCCCTCCACCAGCTCAATGCCCATGAGCCGGGCGAGCAGGGTGTGCTCGTAGTAGGCCGAGTTGAAGACACCGGGGGTCAGCACGACGACCGTGGGGTCATCGACGCCGGCAGGTGCGGCCGCGCGGAGCGCCCAGAGCAGGCGGTTTGGGTAGTCGCCCACGGGGCGAATCCGCATCTGCATGAACAGCTCTGGCAAGGTCTGCGCCATGACGCGCCGATTCGAGATCACGTAGCTCACGCCGGAGGGAACGCGGCAGTTGTCCTCGAGGATCCGCCACTCCCCTTCTTCGTCGCGGACCAGGTCGATGCCGGAGACGTGGATCCGGACGCCGTTCGGCGGGTGAACTCCGTGCGCCTCCCTGTGGAAGTGCTCGGAGGAGGCGATCAGGCTGGCCGGGATGACGCCGTCGGTCACGGCCCGCTGGCGCCCGTAAATGTCCTTGAGGAGTGCCTCGAGAACCCTAACTCGCTGCGAGACGCCCCGTTCGATCGGGTTCCACTCGTCCTCACCCACCACGCGCGGGATCGCGTCGAGCGGGAACGGGCGCTCCTCACCGGCGAAGTCGAACGTGACGCCTTGGGCCAGGTACGAATCGGAGAGCGAGTTCGCCCGCGTGCGTAGCTCGTCCTGCTCCATCTCGGCGAGCGCCCCAAAGATCTGCCGGTAGATCGTGCGCGGGTTGCCATCGCGCGTGAACATCTCGTCCCACGCGGACTTTTCGGCCGTATGCAGGTTCACATACGTCGCGTAGTCACTGAATAGCTCCGCCATGACGGAAAAAGTATTGGTGCCGTGTACCGGCGCCGTTGCCCGCGTGTTTCCGCTGCGCTACAACCTCACCAGCGGACCCCGCCACCCCAGGGTGGTCACAGTTCAGGCTTTTCCAGCCCGACGACGCCCAAGAACCCTGATCTGTGACGACCTTGCGGCGCAGAGGCCGTGGTGCGGGTTGCATTCGCCTCAGTCCACCATGTCCCAGGCACGCACGCCGCCGATGATCCCGGCGGAGTTGTTCGCGAGGATTACGTTCTCGGGGAGCTTCTCTTGCTGAGACTTGGTGATCCGGCGTGAGTTGCCACCGCCGAGGTAGAGCCGATCCCACAGATAGACCGGCACCCACGACTCGATCACGATCCGCGCTCGGCGCGACCACTGAGCATCCCCCAGCCGGATCCGCTCGTGCTCGCCGAGATACTCGTCGTAGGTGAGGCCCCAGCGGGTGATGCCGCGCGAGAGCTCGGCGTGCGGCGCGAGGCGCCCGTTGTCGAAGATCGCATTGCCCAGGCCGGTGCCGAGCGTGATCACCATCTCGAGCCCGCGGCCGGTCACGAGCCCGCAGCCGTGTACTTCGGCGTCGTTCAGGACCAGCGCCGGCATGTCGAGCGCGGTCGAGACCGCCTCGCGCATGTCGAAGCCTTCCCACGCCGCCACGAGCTTCGGGAGGACCTTGGTGCGCGGACCGGCTTTGCAGATGTAGTGCGGGGTCTGGACGACGATGCCGTGCCGGATCATGCCCGGCATGCCAACCGTGACGCGCTCCGCCGCCGGCATCTGCTCGGCGAGCTGCACAATCGTGCTCACGAGGAGCGCCGGCGGTAGCGGGTAGGGCGTCACGGCACGGGTGGGATGGGCGCGCAGCGTGCCCGATTCATCGAGCACGGAGGCCTTGATCCCGCCCCCTCCGCAGTCGATGGCGAGCGTCGTGGTCATGAGACAACCGTAGCGCGCCCGGAGGCTGGGGACGGCGAACCTTGTGGGTGTGCAGTGCACCGGCTCTGCCACGCTCGGCGCCCACAGGCAGCTGCCTCCGAGGCGAGCTGTGCATGATCTGATACGTCCCTGACCCTTGGCGCGTATGAGAATACGCACGGCTCCGGGCCCTGGCGCACGGTTCAGGGCTGGGGACAGTGGCGCGGGACCCGTGGCCCACGTGGTCGCTGCACTCCGCTTCCGCGCGCGGCCTCAGGCTGGGGATGACGACCGGGCGTTGACCTTCGGGAGAGTCATGCGTCTGCCGGAACATCCGATTGAGGCCGTGAATGGCTGCGTACGCGAGTCCGGGTACTTACTCGGTGGAATCGCTCAGCGGATCGAACCAACCAGCCTGTGTCGCGGCGGGTGCGACGCCGAAGGGCGATGCGTGGAGGCCGTAGGCTGGAGGTATGCGGCTGCGGCTTGATATCTCGTACGACGGCGCCCCCTTCGTGGGGTGGGCACGCCAGCCTGGCCTACCCTCGGTCCAGGAGTCGATCGAGACTGCACTGGCCACGATCCTTAGGATCGACGGCGTTCAACTCACCGTCGCTGGCCGCACGGACTCGGGCGTTCACGCCCGTGGGCAGGTGGCGCACGTCGACGTGCCTCCGGATGCCTTTGCCGCCGTCCCTGGCCGGTCGGACCTCTCCCCCGATCACGCGATGCTCCGGCGCCTCAACGCCATGCTGCGCCGCGAGTGGAAGGGGGCGATCGCCGTCGGAAACGTGAGGGAGGCGCCGGAGGGCTTCGATGCGCGCTTCTCGGCGATCTGGCGGCGCTACGCCTACCGGATCTCCGACGAGGGCGCGCCGCGCGACCCACTCGCTCGCGCCAACGTGCTCTGGCACGATCGCGCCCTCGACCCCGAGTCGATGCACCGCGCCGCCCAGCAACTGCTCGGCGAGCACGACTTCCTCGCCTACTGCAAGCCACGCGAGGGTGCCACCACGATCCGCACGCTCCAGCGCCTGGACGTGCGCAGATGCTCGCGAGGGCTCGTGAAGTTCGAGGTCCAGGCGGACGCCTTCTGCCACTCCATGGTGCGCGCCCTCGTGGGCTCACTCATCGCGGTGGGCGAAGCCCGCGCGGACGAGGACATGCCGGCCCGGCGCCTCGCGGCCCAGAACCACGACGGCATGCACGTGGCCCCCGCGCACGGCCTCACGCTCGAGGAAGTCGGCTACCCCGCCGACGACGCCCTCGCGGCCCGCGCTGCCGAGGCCCGCAACCGCCGCGACACCTGCTAGCGCATCATCTTGGCACTCAATGAACTCATAGAGTTCATCTACTGCCAAGATCAGGCTCGCACACGGCGAATCACTGCATGGACCCTGCGACTTCGCGCAGGGTGACGAATACTGAGCCATCCCCAGCCTGGGACCGCGCGCAGAAGCGAAGTGCAGAGATCACGCGAACCACGGGTCCCCCGCCACCATCCCCAGCCGCATGCTGCGAGTTCGCGCTCATCACGACTCCTCGCTCCGCTCGTCACTCAACGAGCTGAGGATCGTCCAAGCATGCGAAGAGGGGCGGGGATAGCTCCCCGCCCCTCTCACTTCGGCCTTGCGGCCGTGATGCTACTTCTCGTCAGCGGCCTCGACGGCCTCGTCCGCGGCGTCCTCAGCAACCTCAGCCGCCGCTTCGGCAACGTCCTCGGCAGCGGCGTCGTCGGCAACCTCAGCGGTCTCCTCGACAACCTCTTCGACCGGAGCGGCCTCTTCGACCTTCGCGGCCTTCTTGGGGGCAGCCTTCGGCGCGGCGGCCTTCTTCTTCGGCGCAACCGGCTCGAGCACGAGCTCGATCAGGGCCATGGGTGCGTTGTCGCCCTTGCGGTTTGGCAGCTTGGTGATGCGGGTGTAGCCGCCCTCGCGATCGGCCAGCTTGGGCGCGATCTCCTCGAAGAGCTCGGCCACAACGGCCTTGTTCGTGAGGGTCTTGAGGACCACGCGGCGCGAGTGCAGGTCGCCCCGCTTGGCCTTCGTGATCATCTTCTCGGCGAGCGGCTGGACGCGCTTGGCACGCACCTCAGTGGTGGTGATGGCCTTGTGCTCGAACAGCGCCGTGGCGAGGTTCGCGAGCATGTGGCGCTGGTGGGCAGGGCTACCACCGAGGCGGGCACCCTTGGTAGGCGTCGGCATGATTTCTCCTTAGATTTTCGCGGAGCGACTAGCGCTCGTCGCTGAACTGGACGTCGCTGTAGTCAGACTCAGCGTTGAAGTGGGCGGAGGGGTCGAAGTCCGCGGGCGAGTCCTTGAGGGACAGGCCGAGCGAAACCAGCTTCTCCTTGATCTCGTTGATCGACTTCGCGCCGAAGTTGCGGATGTCGAGCAGATCGGCCTCGGAGCGGGCAACGAGCTCACCCACGGTGTGGATGCCCTCGCGCTTGAGGCAGTTGTACGAGCGGGAGAGCAGCCCGAGGTCCTCGATCGGCAGGGCCAGGTCCTGCTCGAGCGCGGCGTCGGTCGGCGAGGGGCCGATCTCGATGCCTTCGGCCTCCACGTTGAGCTCGCGGGCGAGGCCGAAGAGCTCCATGAGGGTCTTGCCGGCCGAGGCGAGCGCGTCGCGTGCCTCGATGGACGGCTTGGTCTCGATGTCCACGATCAGGCGGTCGAAGTCGGTGCGCTGGCCCACACGCGTGGCCTCCACCTTGTAGGTGACCTTGAGGACGGGCGAGTAGATCGAGTCAACCGGAATGCGGCCGATCTCGGCCTCCGGGTTCTTGTTCTGGACGGCGGAGACGTAGCCGCGGCCGCGCTCCACAGTCAGCTCGATCTCGAGCTTGCCCTTCGCGTTGATGGTCGCGATGTGCAGATCGGGGTTGTGTACCTCCACGCCGGCGGGGGGCGTGATGTCGCCCGCGGTCACGGCGCCGGGGCCCTGCTTGCGCAGGTACATCACCACGGGCTCGTCGTGCTCCGAGGAGACCACGATGTTCTTGATGTTCAGGATGATCTCGGTGACGTCTTCCTTCACACCGGTGATCGTCGAGAACTCGTGCAGCACGCCGTCGATGTGAATCGAGGTCACGGCGGCACCCGGAATTGAGGACAGCAGGGTGCGGCGGAGCGAGTTGCCGAGGGTGTAGCCGAAGCCGGGCTCGAGCGGCTCGAGGGCGAAGCGCGAGCGGTTATCGCTCACGATCTCTTCGGTCAGGGTGGGGCGCTGCTCAATCAGCATGTGTATTCCTTCCTTTGGCATCCGCTATATGACGCCAAACAATCCCGGGCCTTTCCCGGGATGGGTGATGAAGTTCTGGTGCCCGACGGCGCCACCGCCCCCAAGCGCCAATCGGCACCTTGGGGGCGGTGGTGAGTCGTCAGACGCGGCGACGCTTCGGCGGGCGGCAGCCGTTGTGAGCCTGGGGCGTCACATCGGAGATCGAGCCCACCTCGAGGCCGGTGGCCTGGAGCGAACGGATGGCGGTTTCGCGGCCGGAGCCCGGACCCTTCACGAAGACGTCAACCTTCTTCACGCCGTGCTCCTGAGCGCGGCGGGCGGCCGACTCGGCGGCGAGCTGCGCGGCGAACGGCGTGGACTTGCGGGAGCCCTTGAAGCCCACCTGGCCGGAGGAGGCCCAGGCGAGCACGGCACCCGAGGGGTCCGTGATGGAGACGATCGTGTTGTTGAACGTCGACTTGATGTAGGCGTGGCCGTGGGGAACGTTCTTCTTTTCCTTGCGGCGGCCCTTGCGCTGTGCCGAGGTACGAGTGGTGGAAGCCATGGTGATCCTTACTTCGCCTTCTTCTTACCGGCAACGGTCCGCTTCGGTCCCTTGCGCGTACGGGCGTTGGTCTTGGTGCGCTGACCGTGCACGGGCAGACCGCGACGGTGGCGAATGCCCTGGTAGCAACCAATCTCGACCTTGCGGCGGATGTCGGCGGCCACCTCACGGCGCAGGTCACCCTCCACCTTGAAGTTCGCGTCGATGTAGTCGCGTAGCGCGACAAGATCGGCGTCGGTCATGTCCTTCACGCGCAGGTCCGGGGAAATACCCGTGGCCTCGAGGGCCTTCTGCGAGCTGGTACGACCGATACCGTAGATGTACGTAAGTGCGACCTCAACGCGCTTCTCGCGCGGGAGATCCACACCGGCTAGACGAGCCAATATCTGTCTCTTTCTTCGGTTCGGAGGTTCTCTCGCTTCACTTCCCGCGGTAGTGCGGGCCCCAGCCTCCGATGCCGGGGGTTGCCACGCGCCGCCTTGGGCACGCTGCTGCGAAGCGAGCTGGACGCCAGGATTAGCCCTGACGCTGCTTGTGGCGGGCGTTCTCGCAGATGACCATCACGCGACCGTTGCGGCGGATGACCTTGCACTTGTCGCAGATCTTCTTAACGCTCGGCTTGACCTTCATGGGAATACGTCCTTCTTACTTGTAGCGGTAAACGATACGGCCGCGGCTGAGGTCATACGGGCTCAGCTCCACAACAACGCGGTCCTCCGGGAGGATGCGAATGTAGTGCTGGCGCATCTTGCCGGAGATGTGCGCGAGCACCACGTGCCCGTTCTCCAGCTCAACACGGAACATCGCGTTGGGCAGCGCTTCAGTCACGCTGCCTTCGACCTCGATGACGCCGTCCTTCTTGGCCATATCCTCCACATACTTCCGTCCGCGTGAAGTCACGCGGCTCGTGTCGATTGAGTGTGCGCCCCATAAGAGGGACACATCCAACGAACAATCTTACGGCATGGTGCCAGTTCACCGAAACCCGCCAGCAGGTGACGCCTGCCACCTCTCACCCGCACCTTCGGCATCCTGAGCGGAGTCGCAGGATCCAGGAACGTACGACAGACCGTCCGCAATGCCATGGATTCTGCGATCTGCTCCGCAGCCGCAGACTGACGAGAAGGAGCTACGTGGCAGGAATCTCCGCCGGGGTCAGTCCGAACCTCGCGAGTCCAGCGGCTCCCGCGTCGAGCGCGGTCAGGACCCGAACGCCGTCGGGAAGGATCGCCACGGTGTGCTCCCACTGGCAGGCCCGGGAACGATCATTGGTGACCACGGTCCACTCGTCATCCAGCACGTGGCTCGCGGCGCTCCCCAGCGTCAGCATGGGCTCGACGGCGAACACCATTCCCGGCTTCAGCCGCACCCCACGCTCCCGCACGCGATAGTTGAGCACCTCGGGCGCCTCGTGCATTGCGGTGCCGATGCCGTGGCCCACGTAATCCCGGACGATATCGAGTGGTGTCTCGGGGTGTGCCTCTACGACGCTCTCGACGGCGTCGCCCACCGCATTCAGGTAGCGGGAGTCGGCAAGGGCAGCGATCGCGGTCCACAACGCCGTCTCGGTGACTGAGCTTAACGCCTCGGAGTCCTCGGGGACCGGCGGCACGATTGCCGAGATGGCCGAGTCGCCGTGCCAGCGCCGGCCGTCCGCGCCGCGTACCGAGCAGCCGCCGTCGATCGAGATGATGTCCCCCGGTTCGAGCACGCGTCCGCCCGGGATGCCGTGCACGATCTCCTCGTTCACCGAGGCGCAGATGACGGCCGGGTACCCGTAGTAGCCCTTGAAGTTGGAGAGGCCGCCAGCCTGGTTCAGGAAATCTTCGGCCACGGCGTCGAGTTCGGCGGTGGTCACGCCCGCGCGGATCTCGGCGCGGACGGCGCCGAGCATGCCCGCCACGATGTGCCCGGCGCGCTCCATGTCGCGGATCTGCTGCCAGGTCTTCACCTGGCCCCGTGAACCAAACATCTCAATGCCCTTCGGTCTCTTCGTCATCCTGCGCGAAGCCGCAGGATCCAGAACGTACACGTGCGCTACCTAGACTCTGCAACTCCACGTCTTGATTTCGTCTCGCTTCGTTCGCTCAATCCAAGCCGCGCAGAATGACGAGGTTGGTTCAGCCAGCGTCCGAGAGCGCGGCGATAGTGCGGGCGGTGACCTCATCGACTTCGCCGACGGCGTCCACGGGCACGAGCAGACCACGTTCACGGTAGTAGTCCACCAGTGGGGCGGTCTTCTCGCGGTACACCATCAAGCGGTGGCGAATGATCTCTTCGGTGTCATCGCTGCGGCCTTCGATCGCTGCGCGCGCGAGGAGCCGGTTGACGACCTCGGTGCCGCGGATCTCGAAGTCCACCACGGCAGTGAGGCCCTCATCGCCCAGCGTCTCATCGAGCACCGCGGCCTGTTCGAGGTTGCGTGGGTAGCCGTCGAGAATGAAGCCTGCTGCGACGTCCGGTTCGGAGAGCCGCTCGGCGAGCATGCCCGTGGTGACCTCATCTGGGACGAGGTTGCCGTGGTTGATATAGCTTGCGGCGAGTTCGCCAAGTTCCGTGCCCGCCGCCATATGTGTGCGGAAGAGTGCGCCAGTGGAGATGGTCGGGATGCCGAAGTGCTCGGCGAGCCTGGCCGCCTGGGTGCCCTTGCCGGCCCCCGGTGCGCCCAGAACTACCAACTTGATCATTGCAGGAAGCCCTCGTAATGCCGCTGCTGCAGCTGTGAGTCGATTTCGCGGACGGTCTGGAGACCCACACCCACCATAATCATAAGGGTCGTGCCGCCGAAAGCCATGGTGTTTGAGACACCCATTGCCTTGATCGCGAGCACGGGAATCAGCGCGACGACGGCCAGGTAGATCGAACCGGCCGTGGTGAGGCGGTTCATCACGTAGCGGAGGTAGTCTGCGGTCGGTTTACCCGCACGAATACCGGGGATGAAGCCGCCGTACTTCTTCATGTTGTCCGCGACTTCGTCCGGGTTGAACGTGATCGAGGTGTAGAAGAAGGCGAAGAACAGAATCAGCAGTGCGTACGTGAGCATGTACCAGGGGCCCTGGTTCACGATGAAGTGCTGTTGCAGCCAGATCGACCAGGACGCCGTCGGGGCGAACTGCGCGGCGAGCACCGGTAGCTGGAGGAGCGAGGATGCGAAGATCACCGGGATAACACCAGACTGGTTGATCTTCAGCGGGATGTAGGTGGTGGAGCCACCGTAGAGGCGGCGGCCAACCATACGCTTCGCGTACTGCACGGGGATGCGGCGCTGTGACAGCTCAACGAAGGTCACGGCGAGCGTGATCGCGAGGATCAGCAGCATCATCAGCGAGAAGTTCAGGGCGCCGTTGTTGCCACCGGCGAGCGAGATCAT
The DNA here is from genome assembly GCA_900199505.1 of Ruaniaceae bacterium KH17. Taxonomy (GTDB): domain Bacteria; phylum Actinomycetota; class Actinomycetes; order Actinomycetales; family Actinomycetaceae; genus KH17. The sequence continues at coordinate 170,287 of FZQV01000001.1, forward strand.
CTGGCTCGGGAACGAGGCGGTGATCGAGGTGAAGATGAGCAGGGACATGCCATTGCCCACGCCCTTCTCGGTAATGAGCTCACCGAGCCACATGATCAGGCCGGTGCCCGCGGTCATGGCGAGCACGATCAGCAGGTTGACCCACGGAGTCGACTCGGGGATGACGTCCAGCCCGCATCCGGGGAACATCTGGCCCGTGTTGGCCATGGTGACGACGACCGCGGACTGTAGGACTGCGAGTCCGATCGTGAGGTAACGCGAGTACTGGGTGATCTTGGTCTGCCCAGCCTGGCCTTCTTTGTGCAGTTCCTCGAGGCGTGGCACGGCCACGCGCATGAGCTGCATGATGATCGACGACGTAATGTACGGCATGATGCCGAGCGCGAAGATCGAGAGTTGTAGTAGGCCACCTCCAGAGAAGAGGTTGACCATGTCGAGGATCGACTGGTTGTTCGAGGCGATACACGCCTGAACGTTCTTGTAGCTCACTCCGGGTGCGGGGATGAACGATCCCAGCCGGAACAGCGCCATGATCGCCAGCGTGAACAGCAACTTGTTGCGCAAATCCGGCGTGCGGAATGCTTGCGCGAATGCCTTAAGCAAGTCGGTCTCCTCCATCTCCCTGACCGAAGTCAAGGTTACCCCGCATCTACACGGAGTGCGTCGCGCCGGCACGGGGCCGGCGCGACGTTCCTACGGCTGGGCGATGCTTCCGCCCGCTCCTTCGATCTTCTCCTTGGCGGTCGCCGACCAGGCGTCAACCTGGACGTCGAGCTTCACCGAGAGGTCGCCATTGCCGAGCACCTTGACAGGCTGGCCCTTGCGGACGGCACCCTTCTCGATGAGGTCAGCGGCGGTCACCGAGCCACCCGTGGGGTAGAGTTCGGCGAGCTTCGCCAGGTTGACCACCTGGTACTCAACACGGAACGGGTTCTTGAAACCACGCAACTTGGGCAGGCGCATGTGCATCGGCATCTGGCCGCCCTCGAAGGCCTCGGGGACCTTGTTGCGGGCGCGGGTACCCTTCGTACCGCGACCGGACGTCTTACCCTTCGAGGCCTCACCGCGACCCTTGCGGGTCTTCTCGGTCTTGGCTCCGGGGGCCGGGCGCAGGTTGTGGATCTTGAGAATGTCGTCCGACATCACTTCACCTCTTCGACGGTGACGAGGTGCGCCACCGTGTTGATCATGCCGAGCGTGACGGCGTCATCCTCGCGGACGACGCTCTGCCCGATCTTCTTGAGGCCAAGCGAACGCAGCGTCTCGCGCTGGTTCTGCTTGCCGCCAATGGCGGACTTGACCTGAGTGACCTTGATTTCCATCAGACTCCCACTTCCTGAGTCTTCGCGGCAGCCTCACGCTCGCGCTCTTCAGCGGCGGCGCGGGCCCGCAGGAGGCCGGCGGGGGCAACGCGCTCGAGCGGGAGGCCGCGGCGAGCGGCCACTGCTTCCGGCTGCTCGAGCATCTTGAGCGCTGCCACGGTGGCGTGAACGATGTTGATCGCGTTCTGGGAGCCCATGGACTTCGAGAGGATGTCGTGGATTCCCGCGCATTCGAGGACGGCGCGCACCGGGCCACCGGCGATAACACCGGTACCGGGTGATGCCGGGCGCAGGAAGACGACGCCCGCGGCGTCCTCACCCTGCACCGTGTGCGGGATGGTGCGGCCGATGCGGGGAACGGTGAAGAAGTTCTTCTTCGCCTCTTCCACGCCCTTGGCAATGGCGGCGGGTACTTCCTTCGCCTTGCCGTATCCAACACCCACCGTGCCGTTACCATCGCCGACGACGACGAGGGCGGTGAAGGAGAACCGACGTCCACCCTTCACAACCTTCGCCACGCGGTTGATGGTGACGACGCGCTCAATGTACTGGCTGGCCGCGTCCTGGCGACGCGAGTCGTTGCGGTCTCCGCCCCGACGGCCGCCTTCGCGGTTGTCGCGACGCTCGCCGCCCTGGTTCTCCGAGCCGGAGCCGGCCCTGGTTCGCTGCTGTGCAGGCATGCTTTCCTTCGCTTCCGTCTCTACAGGCTCAGACCACCGTCGCGCGCGCCGTCGGCGACGGCGGCGACTCGGCCGTGGTACTTGTTTCCACCGCGGTCGAAGACCACGGACTCGATGCCGGCCTCACGCGAACGAAGCGCAATGAGCTGGCCCACGCGCCACGCCTTGTCCTTCTTGGCGCCGTTGGCCCCACGAAGGTCCACCTCGAGGGTGGAGGCGGAGACGAGGGTCTTGCCTTCGGCGTCGTCCACAACCTGCGCCACCATGTGGCGGTTGGAGCGGGTGACGACGAGACGGGGACGCTCAGCCGTGCCGGAGATCTTCTTTCGCACGCGCAGGTGGCGGCGCGAACGGGCAACCGAGGTGCCCTTGCCCTTAATGGACTTTGCCATGGCTTACTTACCAGCCTTTCCGGCCTTGCGCTTAACCTGCTCGCCGGCGTAGCGCACACCCTTGCCCTTGTACGGCTCGGGCTTACGGATCTTGCGGATGTTGGCGGCAACCTCTCCGACCTGCTGCTTCGAGATACCGGACACCGAGAACTTGGTGGGGCCTTCCACCGCGAAGGTGATGCCCTCGGGGGCCTTCACCACGACGGGGTGGGAGAAGCCAAGCGCGAACTCGAGGTCCGAGCCCTTGGCGAGAACGCGGTAACCGGTACCAACGATCTCGAGCTTCTTCTCGTAGCCCTGGGTCACACCCACCACCATGTTGTTGATGAGGGTGCGGGTGAGGCCGTGCAGCGAACGCGCCTCGCGGCTGTCGTCCGGGCGGCTCACAACCAGCTCGGTGCCGTTCTGCTCGACGGCGATGGGTGCGGCAACCGTGTGGCTGAGGGAACCCTTGGGTCCCTTCACCGTGACTTCGGCGCCGTCGATCGTGACGTCCACTCCTGCGGGAACCTGGACGGGCATCTTGCCAATACGTGACATGTCTATGCTCCTTTCCGGGTTACCAGACGTAAGCGAGGACTTCCCCGCCAACGCCCTTGTTTTCGGCCTCGCGGTCTGTCAGCAGACCGGAGGAGGTGGACAGGATCGCGATGCCGAGGCCACCAAGGACGCGGGGAAGCTGGGTGGACTTCGCGTAGACGCGGAGACCGGGCTTCGAGACGCGCTTGATGCCGACGATCGCGGCTTCGCGGTTCGGGCCGAACTTGAGATCGAGCGTGAGCTCCTTGCCGACGTTGAGGTCCTTCACCGAGAAATCGGCGATGTAACCCTCCGTCTTGAGGATCTCCGCGATCGAGCCCTTCAGCTTCGAGTACGGCATGGACACGGTGTCGTGGTGCGCAGAGTTTGCGTTGCGCAGCCGCGTCAACATGTCCGCAATGGGATCTGTCATTGTCATGTGGGCTCTAGCCCTTCCTCGTTGCGGTTTCCATCTCGGACCTGCAACGTAGTGGTTTTACCAGCTGGACTTCGTCACGCCGGGGAGCTGGCCGCGAAGGGCCATCTCGCGCAGGCAGACTCGGCACAGCCCGAACTTCTTGTATACGGAACGCGGACGCCCGCAGCGCTGGCACCGGGTGTAGGCGCGCACGGCATACTTCTGCTTGCCGGCGGCCTTCTGCTTCAGAGCGGTCTTTGCCACGGTTACTTCTCCTTAAACGGGAAGCCGAGCTGGGTGAGCAGCGAGCGGCCCTCGTCGTCCGTCTTGGCGGTGGTCACGATCGTGATGTCCATTCCACGAACGCGGTCGATCTTGTCCTGGTCGATCTCGTGGAACATGGACTGTTCGGTGAGACCGAAGGTGTAGTTGCCGTTGCCGTCGAACTGCTTCGGCGAGAGGCCGCGGAAGTCCCTGATGCGTGGCAGTGCCAGCGAGAGCAGGCGGTCGAGGAACTCCCACATGCGGTCGCCGCGCAGCGTCACGTGGGCGCCGATCGGCATGCCCTCGCGCAGCTTGAACTGGGCGATCGACTTGCGGGCCTTGGTCACAAACGGCTTCTGGCCGGTGATCGCGGTCAGGTCGGCGATGGCGCCGTCGATGACCTTCGAGTCACGGGCAGCGTCTCCGACACCCATGTTGACGACGATCTTCACCAGGCCGGGGACCTGGTTCGGGTTCGCGTAGTTGAACTCGGACTGCATGCCGGCCACGATCTCCTCGCGGTACCGGGCCTTCAGGCGGGGAATCTCAACGGTTGTCATCAGATGTCCTTACCGGAGCGCTTGGCGTAACGCACGCGAACCGTGCGCTCGCGGCCGCCCTTCTCGACGGTCTCTTCGCGGTGCCCGACGCGCGTCCGCTTGCCCGTCTCCGGATCCACGAGCTGCACGTTCGAGATGTGAATGGGGGCCTCGATCGTCTCGATGCCGCCGGTGCGCGCGCCACTGCTGCGGGACTGGCCCACCTTAGTGTGACGCTTCATGCGCATGACGCCTTCGACGACGACGCGGTCGCTGTCCGTGAGGACAGAGAGCACGCGGCCCGTCTTACCCTTGTCGCGACCGGCGATCACGATCACCTTGTCGCCCTTCTTGATGTTTGCCATCTAGAGCACCTCCGGTGCGAGCGAGATGATGCGCATGAACTTCTTGTCGCGCAGCTCGCGGCCAACCGGGCCGAAGATGCGGGTTCCGCGCGGGTCGCCGTCAGCCTTGAGGATGACAGCTGCGTTCTCATCGAAACGAATGTACGAACCGTCCGGACGGCGGCGCTCCTTGGTGGTGCGCACGACGACTGCCTTGACGACATCGCCCTTCTTGACGTTTCCGCCGGGAATGGCGTCCTTCACCGTGGCAACGATGACGTCACCGATTCCGGCATAGCGACGGCCGGAACCGCCGAGCACGCGGATGCAGAGGATTTCCTTAGCACCCGTGTTGTCGGCGACCTTAAGCCGCGACTCCTGCTGGATCATTTTCTCTCCTTTGTCGTGCCGGTTCTCGGGGGCTGCCCGAGCCTAGCCGAACTCGATTTACTTAGCCTTCTCCAGGACGGTGACCAGACGCCACCGCTTGGTGGCGGATAGGGGACGCGTCTCCATGATGCGCACCAGGTCGCCGATGCCGGCGGTGTTCTCAGAATCGTGCGCCTTGACCTTGGTGGTCTTGCGGACGATCTTGCCGTAGAGCGAATGCTTCGCGCGGTCTTCGAGCTCCACGACGATGGTCTTGTCCATCTTGTCGGAAACCACGTAGCCCTGGCGAACCTTGCGGTCGTTGCGAGTTTCGTTGCTCACTTCTTGGATACCTTCTCACTGCTGGGTGCGGTGCGGATACCGAGCTCGCGCTCACGCACGATCGTGTAGATCCGCGCAATGTCCTTGCGCACGGCCTTGAGGCGCCCGTGGTCCTCAAGCTGACCGGTGGCGTGCGAGAAACGGAGGTTGAACAGCTCCGCCTTCGCCTTGGCCAGCTCGGTTGCGAGCTTCTCGTTGTCCATGGCGTCCAGCTCGTGAGGAGCGAGACCCTTCGATCCGATGGCCATCAGATCTCACCACCTTCGCGGCTGATGAAACGTGTCTTCATGGGCAGCTTGTGCTGCGCGCGGCTCATGGCCTCGCGTGCGAGGGGCTCCGGGACACCGGAGAGCTCGAACATCACGCGGCCGGGCTTGACGTTGGCAACCCACCACTCCGGGGAACCCTTACCGGAGCCCATGCGGGTTTCGGCCGGCTTCTTGGTCAGCGGGCGGTCCGGGAAGATGTTGATCCAGACCTTTCCACCACGCTTGACGTGACGGGTCATCGCGATACGCGCAGCCTCGATCTGACGGTTGGTGACGTAGGCGGGCTCGAGAGCCTGGATGCCGTAGTCGCCGAACGCGATCGTGGTGCCGCCCTTGGCAGCGCCCGAACGCTTCGGGTGGTGCTGCTTGCGGTGCTTAGTACGACGAGGAATCAGCATTGCTTATGCCTCCGTGCTTTCCGTGACGGCTGGTGCCTCCGCGGCGGCCGGAGCTGCTGCTTCGTCCGAACGCGGGCGGCGGGGCGCGCCACCGCGACGGTCACCACGGCGTCCACGCGGAGCAGCGTCTGCCTGCTCGCGAGCGAACTCCTTCTCAGTGACGTCGCCCTTGTAGATCCACACCTTCACGCCAATGCGGCCGAAGGTGGTGCGGGCCTCGTGGAACCCGTAGTCGATGTTCGCGCGGAGCGTGTGCAGCGGCACACGGCCTTCGCGGTAGAACTCGGAGCGGGACATCTCGGCGCCGCCGAGACGGCCGGAGCACTGCACCCGGATACCCTTCGCGCCGGCGCGCTGCGCGGACTGAATGCCCTTGCGCATGGCGCGGCGGAAGGAGACGCGGGAGGCGAGCTGCTCGGCGATGCCCTGGGCAACGAGCTGAGCGTCGATCTCGGGGTTCTTGACCTCGAGGATGTTCAGCTGCACCTGCTTGCCCGTGAGCTTCTCCAGCTGGCCGCGGAGGCGATCGGCCTCTGCACCGCGGCGCCCGATGACGATGCCCGGGCGGGCGGTGTGGAGGTCCACGCGGACGCGATCACGGGTGCGCTCGATGTCCACCTTGGCGATGCCGGCGCGCTCGAGCGTCTCGCTCATGAGCTTGCGGATCTCCACGTCCTCACGCACGTAGTCGCGGTAACGCTGTCCCTCGTTGGTCGAGTCAGCAAACCAGCGCGAGCGGTGGTCGGTGGTGATGCCGAGCCGGAACCCGGTCGGGTTGACCTTCTGGCCCATTATCGGTTCCTTCCGTTCGTCTCTTCGCGCTCTGCGACCACAAGGGTGATGTGGCTGGTGCGCTTGTTGATGCGTCCGGCGCGGCCCTGGGCACGCGGGCGGAACCGCTTCATTGTGGGGCCCTCGTCAACGAATGCCTCTGAAACGTAGAGGTTGTTCTCGTTGAGCGAGATGCCGTCCTGCTCGGCCTTCACTCGGGCGTTCGCGATGGCGCTCTCGAGCACCTTCAGCACGGTGACGGCGGCGGCCTGAGGGGCGAAAGAGAGCGTGTTAATCGCTTCTTCCGCATCCTTGCCGCGCACAACGTCAACTACGCGGCGCGCCTTCATCGGCGTCACGCGAACGAACTTCGCCTGAGCCTTGGCTTCCATAGTTGTTCCTTTCCTGGCCAACCGCGTCAGCGGCGGCGCGCCTTACGGTCGTCCTTGTCGTGCCCACGGAAGGTACGGGTCGGGGCGAACTCGCCCAGCTTGTGACCCACCATGGATTCGGTGATGAACACCGGCACGTGCTTGCGGCCGTCGTGCACTGCGAACGTGTGCCCGAGGAAGTCCGGCGTAATGACGGACCGGCGGGACCACGTCTTGATGACGGTGTGGGTGCCCTTCTCGTTTTGAGCGTCGACCTTCTTCTGAAGGTGATCGTCAACGAAGGGGCCCTTCTTGAGACTGCGTGGCATTTCTTCGGCTCCCTATCAGCGCTTCTTGCCGGTGCGACGACGACGAACAATCATGTTGTCGCTCTGCTTGTTGGCGTGGCGGGTGCGGCCCTCAGGCTGACCCCACGGGCTGACCGGGTGGCGACCACCGGAGGTCTTGCCCTCACCACCACCGTGCGGGTGGTCAACCGGGTTCATGGCGACACCGCGGACGGTCGGGCGGACGCCCTTCCAGCGCATGCGGCCGGCCTTGCCCCAGTTGATGTTGGACTGCTCGGCGTTACCGACCGAACCGATCGTGGCGCGGCAGGTGATCTCCACGTTGCGGATCTCACCGGACGGCATACGAAGCTGAGCGAAACGCCCTTCCTTCGCGACGAGCTGCACGGAGGAACCGGCCGAACGCGCGATCTTCGCACCGCCACCGGGACGCAGCTCAATGGCGTGCACCACGGTACCGAGCGGGATGTTGCGCAGCGGCAGGTTATTACCGGGCTTGATGTCGGCGCTGGGGCCGGCCTCGACGCGGTCGCCCTGACGAAGCTTGTCGGGGGCGATGATGTAGCGCTTCTCGCCGTCGGCGTAGTGCAGCAGGGCGATGCGGGCCGTGCGGTTGGGGTCATACTCGATGTGTGCGACCTTCGCGGGCACGCCGTCCTTGTCGTGACGACGGAAATCGATCACGCGGTACTGGCGCTTGTGGCCACCACCGATGTGGCGGGTGGTGATGCGACCGTTGTTGTTGCGGCCACCCGTCTTCGGAAGCGGGCGAACCAGCGACTTCTCGGGCTCGGACCGGGTGACTTCCGCGAAGTCGGCCACGGAGGAACCGCGGCGACCCGGCGTAGTCGGCTTGTACTTGCGGATTGCCATCAGACGCTCACCTCACCAAAGATGTCGATGGTCTGGCCGGCGGCAAGCGTGACGATCGCGCGCTTGGTGTCCTTCTGCTTACCAAGACCCGAACGCGTGCGGCGGGTCTTGCCCTTCCGGTTGACCGTGTTGACCGATTCGACCGTCACACTAAAGATGGACTGGATCGCGTTCTTAATCTCGGTCTTGTTGCTGCGGGGGTCCACGATGAACGTGTACTTGCCCTCGTCAGCCAGGTTGTAACTCTTCTCCGAAACGACCGGCTTCAGGATGATGTCGCGCGGGTTCTTCGATGCTTCGATGCTCACTTGCTCTCCTCCCCGAGGAACTCGGCCAGGGCCGCGGTGGTGAACACGACGTCGTCGGCGACGAGAACGTCGTAGGTGTTCAGCTGGTCCGCGAACAGGATGTGGACCGTCGGGATGTTGCGCAGGGAGAGCTGCGTGAGCTCGTCCTCGCGGGTGTGCACCACGAGCGCCAGGCGATCGCCCACAACCTTCGTGAGGGTGGCGAGAGCCGCCTTCGTCGAGGGTGTGTCGCCGGAAACGAACTCGGAGACCACGTGGACGCGGCCGTGACGAGCGCGGTCCGAGAGGGCGCCGTTCAGGGCAGCAGCCTTCATCTTCTTCGGGGTCTTCTGCGAGTAGTCGCGCGGCTGCGGGCCGTGCACGACTCCACCACCGGTGAAGTGCGGGGCGCGGATCGAGCCCTGGCGGGCGCGGCCGGTGCCCTTCTGGCGGTACGGCTTCACGCCACCACCGCGGACGTCGCCGCGGGTCTTGGTGGCTGCGGTGCCCTGGCGGGCGGCGGCCTGCTGGGCCACGACCACCTGGTGGATCAACGGGACGTTCGCGGGAACGTCGAAAACCTCGGCGGGAAGCTCGGCGGTGCCGGCCTTCTTGCCCGAGGCACTCTGTACGTCAACAGCTGCCATGATCATGCTCCCTTCGCGGCCGAGCGGATGACGACAACGCCATTCTTCGGACCGGGGACGGCGCCGGCCACGAGCACGAGGCCGTTCTCGGCGTCGATCGCGTGGACGGTGAGATTCTGGACGGTCTTGCGGTCCACACCCATGCGACCGGCCATCCGCATTCCCTTGAACACACGGGCGGGCGTCGAAGCGCCACCAATTGAACCGGGCTTGCGGTGGTTGCGGTGCGCACCGTGGGACGCGGAGACGCCGGCGAAGCCGTGACGCTTCATCACACCAGCCGTGCCCTTACCCTTGGTGGTGCCGACGACATCGATCTTCGTGCCGGGCTCGAACACCTCAGCGGTGATCTCCTGGCCGAGCGCGTAGTCGGCGGCGTTGGCGGTGCGGATTTCGGCCACGTGGCGGCGCGGGGTGACCCCGGCCTTCTCGAAGTGGCCCTTCAGTGGCTTCGTAACCTTGCGCGGGTCAATCTCGCCGTAGGCGAGCTGAATGGCGCGGTAGCCATCGGTCTCGGTGTCACGCACCTGCGTGACGACGTTGGTGCCAACCTGGATAACGGTTACGGGCACGAGGCGTCCGGCCTCGTCCCACACCTGCGTCATTCCGAGCTTCGTGCCGAGCAGAGCAGTCACCTGCTTCTCGGGCCCTTGCTGGGAGAGCGTAGTCATTACGTGATTCCTCAGAGCTTGATCTCGATGTTGACGTCAGCGGGCAGGTCGAGCCGCATGAGCGAGTCGACAGCCTTGGGCGTCGGGTCGATGATGTCGATCAACCGCTTGTGCGTGCGCATTTCAAAGTGCTCGCGGCTGTCCTTGTACTTGTGCGGCGAACGAATCACGCAGTACACGTTCTTCTCCGTCGGCAGCGGCACTGGGCCGACCACCGTGGCGCCTGCACGGGTCACAGTGTCGACGATCTTGCGCGCCGAGTTGTCAATGACCTCGTGGTCGTAGGACTTGAGCCTAATGCGGATCTTCTGTCCCGCCATGGCGTTCCTCTCTTACGTACCGCTTGTGTAATCTCCGACCCCCGCACTCGGGCGTGTCGCGAGTGGCGCACACATTCGTACGAAAAGAATCGGGTTGGTTCTTTCGGGGTTACCCCCATTGCTTCGCGGGCGTGAGTGCCCACAACCTCAAAGAGGCAGCCGGACTATTCTGGCACAGAGCCGGGCCTGATGGCTAGTTTGCTCCGGGTGGCCCTCGTCACGCGCACACGTACGCAGCAGATCCATCTCCCCCGCAGCCATCGCGAAGGCCGAAACGAACGCCTTATGCCGAAGGGAAAGCTCGGTGCATACTCGCCGGGAGTCCGGTGGCTGTGAACTCAGTTCCCTCGCGCGCTGTAGATACAGCGCCCCCCAGCCCGCTAAGCGACTGGCGGGCATTCAGAGAACGACGATGTCGAGCACGGACTCGAGTCCTCGCACATCGGAACCGTTCGACGTCACCAGAGGTATCTCGTGCGCCACGGCAACTGCAGCAATCATGCGGTCAACTGTGTGAGATCGGGCGCTCAGGCCATGATCTACCGATAGCTGAACAAGCTGCTCATATTCGAGTGCGCACGCATCATCGAACGGTAGCCCTCTCCCGAACGATCGCTCAATGCTCTCAATGCGGCGGCTCCGCTGGCGGAGAGTGCGGACGTCTCGCGCCGTCACGAGGCCCAGCCTCAGCTCAGCATATGAGAGAGATGAGATGAACAAGCGATCGAATGGCAATTCTTCGACGGCGTCGGCATCGACAGCATTGATGAGCGCGGACGTATCGAGGAGCGCCGAACTCACGGCTCGTCCTTCCACACGTCGCGGCTCACAACACTACGTTGCTCTGCGAGTTCCTGGGACCATTCAGTGTCGATCGGAGTGCGTGCGAGCATCGTTACCAGCTCGGCTGGAGTGACACCACGAGTTGAGACGTGCGGCACGAGATCTGCCACAGGGCGATTACGCCGCGTGATGACAATCCGATCCCCGGCTTCGAGCGCATTGATAGCTTCGGTGGGGTTCTGGCGAAGCGCGCGCAAGCTCAACTCTCGTTCCATCGTGTCAATGTAGCTCATGAGCTACCTCCTGTCGATCCGGTTAGCTCAGGCGTCCTCTTGTCGTACTCCTCTTGCCTGCCGTCATACGAGCGTGCCCGAGCCGCACGGACCGCCACCAGCAGGAAGCTGTGTGCCTGTGGATTCAGGCCCCTCGCGCGGTGTGGATACAGCTACCCCAACCCGACGGCGATCACACCAGCCGCGATCGTATTAACCCAACGCAAGGAGTCGAAGTGACGAAACCAGGTCCCCTACTCCGTAGCAGGAACCTCGGCCTCGGCCTTCTTCTTCGGCGCGGGTACGTATCCACTCCGCCAGATGTAGAGCCCGATGCCGATCACTACAGCTGCGAGCACAACCGCCCACCACGGGAACCCGGGCAAAGTCGGGACGGCCTGCGCAGCCTCGATGTCTGCGATCGGGGTGGGCGTGATGCGCTCGGCGGTCACGAGGATCCGGTGCGTGTTGATCCCCAGCGGCGTACAGGTCACGAGGGTCACCAGATCGCGATCCGGATCAGCAAGGATGGCATGTGTCTCCGAGGGTTCAATAACCTGGCTTTCGACTACCTGGTAGGTGAGCACCTCCCCCATCACCGAGAGTGTGAAAGTATCCCCGATAGCGGCCTTGTCGAGTTCGTTGAACAGGGTGGCCCGGGGAAGCCCCCGGTGGGCAGTGAGTACGGAGCGGGAGCCCACCCCGCCGACCGGCAGTGACGTTCCTTCGAGGTGCCCCACGCCCTTGTTGAGGACTTCGTCGGAGGTGCCGTGGTAGATGGGGAGGTCGATGTCGAGGGCGTCGTACCGCAAGCGTCCCATGAATCCGGCGTCGTTAATGTTGAGGAGCTCTGAATAGACCAGTGTCTCGTCCGACGACGATCCGTCACCAGTTGCGATGTTGGCGTTGGCCTCGTACACGGCACCGGAGGCGAGCGCGTTGTTATATTCGCGCGCGAGTTCGATCTGCTCCGAGCGATAGATCTCGTTGTCGTTCGGCGGCAGCTCCATGGTCTCCTGCGCGAGCGCAGTGACGCGAGATTGCTCCTTCTGTGAGAACCAGGAAGCGACGTGAGGGTAGAGGAACACCAGGGTGCCAGCGAGAATCACGAGGCAGGCGATGGCGGAGGCCCACGGAAAGCGCCAGGTCTTGGGTGCGGGCGCGCTCGCGTGCCGCGGCGCGGGTGACTGCGTCACTGTACTCACTTGACCTCCTCTCACTGTTCTTTCGTCTGCGCGCGACTCTTCACTCGTCATTCTGCGCGATAGCCTAGTTCGTCATTCTGCGCGGAGGGCGTAGCCCGGAGTCGCAGAATCCACAGAGTGCACGCGATCTGGCGTATTCAACTGGATCCTGCGTCTTCGCTTCGCTACGCGCAGGATGACGAGACTACCCCGCTCATGAGACTGGCGGCGGTGCCTTTCGGCACCGCCGCCAGGTTGACCCATTACTGGATCAGTTGTCTAGCCGATCAGGCGTTGCGACGGCGACGCGACACAACGATCGCACCGGCGCCAACACCAACGAGCAACAGACCACCGATCGTCATGATGAGCGTGCCCTGCGCACCGGTCAGCGGCAGATCCGGACCCGGCACCGGCGGGTTCGGCACCGTCACAGTCCACGAATCCTCAGCCACTTCACCAATCTTCACGTTGATAAGGATCGGAGTGGAGACGAGCTCGTAGCCGGCGGGGGCCTTGGTCTCAACCACGCAGTAATCGCGGTCGGTGTCCTCAGCGTTCTTGCCCACGTACAAGCCGGGAATGTCGACGACACCATCAGCGTCAGAGATGAAGGTTGTCTCGCCGTCCACCGTGAGAGCCGAGCCCTCAAGAGGAGCCGTGCAGGTTCCATTCTCGTTCACGTCGTAGACCTGGAACTCGGCCCCGTCCAGCGTCTTCGTCGGCTTGCCCGTCTCGTACTTGAGAAGCTTGGCCTGACCCCACTCAGTCGTCACGGAGGGCGTGGTGAAGTCTTCATCTTCGTCATTGACGTACTCAGTCGACTCGTTCTCGATCGTGCCATCGCCCACGGCGGTCACGGTCGTCTCGAACTCGATCTTGAACGACGTTCCTGCCGGGAGTGAGTTCACGTAGTCAGCATCGAAATCAACGATGAGGTCACCACCGGCACCGGCAGGCGCGGTCAGCTCGTACTCGTCACCCGCCGTCAGTACGGTTTCATCACCCGAAGCGCTCACCACGGACACCGTCGCGCTACCCGCAACGTAGGTGAGACGCGAGTCAAGCGAGTCCTTGACGCCGTAGCTGTCGACCGGCGCACCATCGTTGAATGAACCGATGGGTCGCGTCGTAATCGTCCAGGGGATGGTCGAGCCGAGTCCGTTCGCCGACGGATCTTCAACGGTCTTCTCTCCGTCACCCTCAATTGCGTTCTTCGGGTAAGCGTGAACGGTCCACAGCCACGTGTCGTCCGAGCCCGCCGAGGGATACGGAATGCTCACGAGGAAGTCGAGGCCCGGCGTCACCCCGTCAGGGAACGCGCTCTCAACGACCTTGTAGAGACCAATCTCCAGGCCCGCAAAGCTCACGATTCCGTCGTCACCAGTGGTGAGCGAGCTAACGTCACCGTCACACTCGGCGTCTTCTACGGCGAGGTCTGCGATCCCCTCCCACGCCCCATCTGCACTCAGGTCGTCGACCAGGCAGAGATCAAAGGTGACGCCGGCCAGCGGCGGGCGCGTCACAGTCAGCTCGGTGCCGTCAGGGTCCTGGTCAGTCCCAGAGCCCGCGTACTTGTGGACGACGAGAGTACCGGTGGTGCCGTCGGCGGCCTCCCCGGGAGGAGTCCCGTCGGCTCCCTGCTCCGCCGAGGCGGCGGTGCCCATGGCAACTGCGCCGGCCATTGCAAGGGCAATCGCTCCTGCTCCGGCAGCGAGCCGCTGCATTGTTGTCTTAATAGTCATTTCCCCCGTTGTCCTTTCTCAATCCCCCACCCGTGTGCCGGGTACTGCTGAGGGTGTTTCCTTTTCTCGTCTCCGGCACACGGCCGAGTTGGTCTTGAATCGGTTGATCTGTGGTCGATTGCGTCTCATACCCCGTCTTTACGCAACCTCCCGGCGGCCACGAACCGTCACGAATCCCATCGCACCCAATCCGAGCGCGAGGATGGTCAGTCCGAGAATCGTGAAGAAGTCTCGGCCCAGTCCGCCCGTGAGCGGGAGACTCGGTGGCGTGATCGGTGTGTTCTCGATGTCACCGAGCTCCTCGATCTCGAGGGCACCCGGCTCGCCGGCGCCAATGGTGAACGTCTCCGCCTCCTCGAGCAGGCGGTAGCCAGCCGGCGCCTTGGTCTCAGTCAAGGTGTACTCGCCCCATGCGAGGCCATCGATCTCGAATCCACCGGCGCTCGGGTCCAGATCGGGACCGGCACAGTCCGCAGCGTTGTCCGCGATACAGTCATCGATCTCAAGCGAGAAGTCATCGGGTCCCTCAAGGAGCCATTCGGATCCGGAGAGGCGATCGCCGCCCTCATCGACCTTTGCCCAGGTGACGGCACCGAGGACTCTGTGGGTCCGGTTCGTTACAGTGATCGTGACGGGTTCGTTTCCAGCCGTCGTGACGACTTCCGATCCAAGATCTGGGTCGCCGTCCCACTGGTGGGCGTGGTCGGCAACAACCGGCCAAGTCTCCCTGGTCTCGGATGTGACCGTGCACGTCGAGTCGAGCGGGATATTGACATCACTCAGCGACCCCGAGCTCCACGTTGTGCCTGCGGTGATTGGGCCCCAGGTCCCCGTGATTGCCACGTCACTGTCGAGCGGCCCAACACAGCTCCAGTTGCCCGAATAGGTGAGAGTCTCGTCGGCCGTGCTCCCCTCCGGAACCACCTTCGTCACGGCGAAGTCACTCATCGCCCGTGTCAAGGTGTTCGTTGCGGTCACAAGAACCGCACCGTCCGCACTCGGCGTCACGAAGCTGATCGTTGATCCGTCTGGCGTTCCCGTTGCTCCGCTCACGCTCATCGCGGTACTCCACTCGAATGAGGGGTGCAGCGGTTCGGGAGCACCCGTCTCGGTGACCGTACATGCGCTGCCGTATGGGATCACTTCAGCCGGGTTCCAAGTCCCACCCGCGGCGAGCGAGAAGCTCGCATCGTCGTCGTTCGATGGGTACTCGTCTCCGTTACCGGCCACGCACGCCCATTCGAAGTCATACGTCGGGCTCTCGGGCAAGCCATCGGCGTCACCTTCGAAGACCTTTGTCACGGTGAAGCTTCCCGTCAGGCGGTTCACACGGTTGGTGACATCCACGTTCGATGCCGTGTCGACGCCGATGGTGACACCCTCCCCGATCGTATACTCGCCCCAAACGAAGGACTCGTCAGCCGGAACAGGCAACCTGGACGGAGTGGACTCAGTCAGCACCACACATGTCGTGTCGGCATACAGGCTCTCGGGGGCCGTGAAGCTGTTCCCTTCGCCGGTGATCGTCCAGTTCTGTACGCCCAAGGACTCACCAGCATAGGTGCACTCGTACGTACCGCCGTACGTGACGTCCGTTCCGGGAACCTGATCGGTCACGCCCTCACCACGTTCGATGAGCTTGGTGATGGTGAAGGTGCCATATTGCCGCTCCACCACGTTCGTCACCGTCACGGAGGCTACTTCTCCCGCAACGATGGTGGTGTTCTGGTCCGACGGCGGCGGACCCCACGTGTAGGAGGCGTCCTTGAAGACGTCATCATCGAGGGTGTCTTCCTGCACCACACAGCTCGACGTCACGGGGATCTGCGGGCTCGCTGGAGAAAGCGTCGCCGCTCCACCGATCGCAGGTGCAACCCAGGTACCGCTCGAAACCGTGGATCCACGGTAGGTGCAGGCCCACACGCCGCTCACGGTCAGATCAGGATCCTCGAAACTATCAGCGGGTCCAGTAAGCTCCTTCGTGATCGCCAGTGTCGAGTAGACGCGCTCGGGGGTGTTCGTGACCGTGAACGACGCCGGACCGTTGCCGCTGACCGTGTTGGGCTCGGCCGCTACATCCTCAATGCCCCATGTCCACGAGGCATCCACCAGATCGTCGTCGTCCGGATCGGTCTCCGTCACCGAACAGACGGTGCCGTACGGAAGCACGGTGTTGCCGGCGAGCGTCGCCGCACCCGTTCCGTCGACCGTCCAGGTGCCGGAGAACGTCTCCTCGTATGCCTCGCCCTGTCCGTAGACGCATTCGTATGCGCCGCTGAAGGAGGCATCATCGTTGACTACGTCGTTGAACTGGCTGCCGATTGCCTTGGTAATCTCGATCGTGCCGGTCTGGCGCGTGATCGGGTTCTCCACCTGAACTTCAGACGGCGTGGCGCCGACCGGGAACGACCCGGCGAGGGCAGATCCATCGACCGTGAGAACCGGAGCGCCCCATGCGAAGGAATCGTCTCGGAGCCAATTGTCCTCCGCCGTCACGAAAGCTCCTTCATTGGCGGCACACACCCAGCCACGTGGAACGCCGCTGATCAGAGTCACAGCATCGGCACCGGCCTGGACCCGAACCTCATTCTGGAGCCGGTCGGCCGACGTGTTAGCGAGGTCCTCAGGTGTCAGCGCACAGACGATCCCCACGGGGAAACCACTGAAGCCGTCTCCCGGAACGAATCCAGTCGTCTGACCGGAAATGACCTTCTTGACGGTCACGCTACCGGTGTCCCGAGCGAGCGTGTTCGTCACGGTCGCGACGTTTTCGCTCGCCGCGCTGCTCACGGAGTCGATTCCGGAAATCACCGGGCTCTCCCAGCGGTAGGACGAATCCGAGGAACTCGGAGAGCTGAGCGAATCCTCCGTTGCCGAGCAGGATGCCGTCAGCGGGATTTCATCCAAGCTACCGGTCGTCGCAACCAGGCTCGCGGGTGTGCCGCTCGACGAACCCGTTCCGGACCAAGTCCCTGCCGCGACAGTAGCGCCGTCATAAGTGCAGGTCCACGTTCCACTGTACGAGCGATCGGTCGGGACAACGCCGGTGAAGCCGGCGTCGTCGAACACCTTGTTCAGAGAGATCTCACCGTAGACGCGATGCAGCGTGTTCGTGACTGTCATGTTCGCAGTACCGTCCACTGTGACCGTGACAGAATCCACGCTGTATTGGGGAGCGTTCCATCCGAATGACGCGTCCTTCAGACCGCCATTGATCGAACCCTCCTGAACCGAACAGTCAGCACCCACGGGGATGCCATTCCAGGTGTAGGTCTGCCCGTTCGCGATGCTCTGCGTTCCGACCTGAGCGGAGGCCCCGGTGCGCGGGTCCTCACAGGTGAGCGTCATCGGGAAGATCGCGGAACTGCCACCAGTGAAGCCGTCGTCCAACTGGGTCACGGACTTGGTCACGGACACCGAGCCAGTCTTCGCCGACATCGTGTTGGTGGCGGTAACCGCCACCGCGACCGTAGCGTCGTCGGGAGTGACGAAACTGGTGCCATCCGTGATCGCTGTACCCGTTGCGCCGCTCACGGCGAACGCGACGTCATCCCAACGGTTCGGGTCGATCGGGTTCGGGAGAGAGTTCGTACGCTCGGTGACCTCACACGTGGAGCCGACCGGGATCTCCTGGGTTGGCGATGCGCTTCCGCCCGCCTCCATCGTCAGCACACCCGTAATCGGATCACCACTGAGCGGTGTACAGACGTAATCGAATGTGAAGTCCGTGTCCTCGAAGTCGGTGCCAGCGGTACCGCCGCTAACGCTCTTCGTCACGGAGAAGGAACCGGTGTTGCGGTTGAGCGTGTTGGTGACCTTGGCAGTCTCACCATCCGTGGTGATCGGGTTGAGGCTCGACGGCGTCTCGACCGCCCAGACGTAGGAGTTGTCACCGGGAACTGGGTTCGCCGGGTCATTCTCTGTCACGGTGCAGAGACTCCCAATCAGGAGCTGCGCGTAGTTGCCGCTCGCATTGGTGAGGGTTGCGGCACCACCAGACGCCGGGGCTGTCCACGTTCCATTGGCGTGAGGGGAGCCGCCGAAGGTACAGCTCCAGGTGCCCGTAAACGGACCCGAAACTGAAACTCCCGCGGGCGTCGAGACGGTCTTGGTGATGGAAAGCGGCCCGTAGACGCGCTCGACGTCGTTAATGACCTTGACCGGAGCGGGCGTGGTGCTCTGTGGCACCGTCACGGCACCGTCCACGAGGCCTTCATAGACCGGGGTCGTGGACCACACGTACGAAGAACCGGGGAGAGCCGTGCTGCCGCTGGGCAGGCGAGTCTCTTCAACGGTGCACGAGGTACCGATCGGGAGATAGGGCGTCTCGAGCGCACCAGAGAGTGGCGTCTCGAACGTGAAGACGTCTGTGTAGTTGTTGGCCTGCCCCTGTGCCGGTGCGTCACACGTGACGGTCACATCGAACTCGGTTCCAGTGCTCACCTGGTCCGCAAAGTGTGCGATCTCCTTGGTCAGCGAGATGCGATTGAAGCCGATCGAGGTGGGGTTCACAACTGTGACCGAGCCGGTGCCGTCACGCGGCACAGTGACCGTGCCGTTGGTGAGACCCTCGTAAGTTTCGTCATCCCACACATAGCCGGGCGCCAAGTCGGGCCGAGCATCCTGCTCAACAACGGTGCACGCCACGCCCGCCGGTACCTGAACCGTCTGCGATGCGCCGCCTGCCAGGGTCAGGGTGCCGCCCACTCCGGAGCCACACTGCCAAGCGATAGAGAAGTCACCGGAGGTGTAACCAGCGCCATCGACACGCTTGGCGATCGTCAAGTCCACCATGTCCCGAACGAAATAGTTGGTCACGGTGCCACTCGCAGTGCCGTCCACGGGAATCGCGGTTGGCTGGCTGAACGCATTTCCATCCCAGCGGAAAGATACGTCCGCGAAATCGCCGTCTTGCTCGGAGAGCGTCTCGCTCAACACACAGGTCGAGGTCGACGGGATGCCCTGAACCGTTTGGCTCTGGCCGCTGCCGACGTTCACCGTGCCCGACGCCGTCGTGGTCCCACCGATAGAGCAGCTGTAGTTGATCGGGAAGGTGCGAGTTCCACCCGTATACCCGGCCGCGGGGGTGCCGGCGCGCGCGGTCACGACCTTGTTGATCACGAGGCTCCCCGTGTTCTGCGTGACCGGGTTCGTGATGTTCACGGTTGCGGTGCCGTTAGCCTCGACTGTGACGGTCTGAGACGCACTGTAGGTCGGCGTGCCCCACACCCAGGACGAATTGACGAGATCTGTAGAGCCCGAAGGCGGGTTGAGTTCCGTGATGACACACGAAGCGTTCGCCGGCAGGTTCGGAATCGTCACGGTGGCACCGGGCTGACCGTTGGTGGCGTTGGGGTAAACCGTCTGCGTACCGGTGACCGTCTTGTCACCAACAGTGCAGACGTACTGAGCGGTGAACGACTTACTTGTTCCCTGCGTGTATCCGCCAGCGGGGCTCGAGGTGACGGTCTTGGTGAGCGCCAGTGATCCGGTCTGGTACTTGTTCGTCACCGTACACGTTGTGCTCTGACCATTGGTAAGGGTGATCTGCCCGTCGGTCACCGTGACGTTATTCGTGCACGTCCAGCTGCCGTCTTGGACATATCCGCCGGTTGTGGAGGAATTGTTCGCCACCTCGCTCAGCGCATACGTTCCTGCAATCACGCTCTGGCTTGTCACCGCCGCAGAGTTTCCTGCGCCGGAGATCGACTGGCTAGAGACCGACCCAGTGCCCTGTGCCGTCAGCGTCCAGTCCGCGGGAACCGCAACGGGTGCCGGCTGGCCAGTCGAGTTCACGCTCTTCACGAGTGTGAGCGTGGCGCGCGGCGTATACGTGTTCGTGTAGGTGCAGGTGATCGGGGCTGCGTCAGCCGATGTGGTGGTGGTGCCTGCTGGAATCGTGACGGTCTGCCCACTCACAGTTCCAATGGACGCACCCGCACCATCCACACACGTCAAGCTCGTGAATGCCCACGGCGACGATTGCGTGCCCTCGGTGATCGAGATTGCTTCACCCGAGTTGTAGTTGCGGGTAACCGAGCCGCCAGCTTGAAGGGTCCACGGGGATGTGGCCCACGGGGCCCCCGCAAGAGACGATTGGCTCGTGTACGAGAAGGTCGCAGTTGGGGCTGTCCCATACGGAGACTCAACGACCTTCGTCACGGTGACGGGCCGCACCTGCTCGACCGTGGCGTAGAGACAGCCGTAGGTACGGGTGCTCTCCACGGTAGAGAACTGGTTGATCGGGTTAACCGTTTCCGGGTTGGCGATGCAGGTGTTGTTGTTGCCGTTCGTGTTGGTGAAGCCAGCGACGACGAGCGTGTAGGTCAGCCCGCCCGAGGTGTGGGCGGCCTAGGGATTTCGGACGGTGGGCCCTCTTAAGCTGGGGGCGTTACTGAAAGAGAGATCCACAGATTATGGCCGCAGTACGACGACGGTTCAGTCAAGAGTTCAAGGACGAGTTGTGTCAGGAGGTGATTTCGACGTCAAAGCCGATCAGGACGGTGGCTGAGTCGTATGGTGTCGGCACCGAAACGCTACGCAATTGGCTGGTCAAGTATCGAGAAGCTCACGGTGGCAGCGAGGAAGAGTTGACGCTCTCTGAGCGTGCTCGTTTGAAGGAGCTTGAGCGGGAGAACCAGGAGCTTCGAGCTGAGACGGCGTTCCTAAAAAAA
>FZQV01000033.1 GCA_900199505.1 Ruaniaceae bacterium KH17
GCGTCCACCGTCAGGTGGGCGCAGGTCCAAGTAGAGCTCGCGAGGTGCCCGCGCCCGCCCGGCCTTTTCGCACTCACGTGAGTGGCAAACGTCCGACAAGAGGAGCGCGAGCGGACGTTTCGCACTCACGTGAGTGGCAAACGTCCGCGAGGTGGCGGTCCGGGTGAGACGGAGCGGGCTTGGCGCTGCGGGATACGGAACAATAGACGCACACCACAACAGAGGGAGAAACATGGCAGCACGCTTGCGCGGCACGCTGAACCTCGCGGCCGACAAGTCCATCGCCCACCGCGCCCTCCTGTTCTCGGCAATGGGCAGCGGCACGGCGGAGGTCGAGATCCGTGAGCCGGGTGCCGACGTGCTCTCGATGGCGGCCGCAATGGAGCAACTCGGCGCGGCCACCCGCCTCGAGGAGCGAGACGGCGCACTCCGTTTCCGCATCACCGGCGGCGCCACCGCCACGCACGCCGCACTCCCCGGCGATGCCCCCGCCACCCTCGACTGCGGCAACTCCGGCACCATGATGCGCCTCCTCATGGGCGCCGCGACCACCCGCGCCGGCGCCACCACCCTGATCGGCGATGAGTCACTCTCCGCCCGCCCCATGGAGCGCGTGGCCGGCCCGCTCCGCGCATCCGGCGCCGAACTCAGCACAACCGAGGGCCACGCGCCCGTCACCATCAGCCCGACGGCGATCGCCGCCTGCCAGCACAATCTGCCCGTGTCCTCGGCCCAGATCGTTGGCGCGCTCACGCTCGCCGCGCTCCCGGCGAGCGGCACGACCACGATCACCACCCCTGGCCCGACGCGCGACCACACGGAGCGCATGCTCGCCTGGCTCGGCGTGGATATTCGGCGCGAGGGCAACACCACCACACTCACCGGACCGGCGAACTGGCAGAACAAGGACATCGCCGTCCCCGCGGACCCCTCGGGCGCGGCATTCTGGCTCGTGGCCGGCGCGATCCACCCGGATGCCGAGATCGTGATGCCGAACGTGGGCCTCAACCCCACTCGCATCGGCGTGATCCGGATCCTGGAGCGGATGGGCGCGAAGGTGGAATCGGTGGCCACCGGCTCGCGCGGCCCCGAGCCCGCAGGCGATCTCGTCATCCACAGCGGCCAGCGCCTCAACGCGATCCATCTCGAGGCCGACGACGTCGCCGACGTCATCGACGAACTCCCCATCCTTGCGATCGCCATGGCCGCGGCCGAGGGCACCTCCACGGTGCGCGGCGCGCACGAGTTGCGGGTCAAGGAATCGGACCGGATCGACCTCATGGTTCGTGGCCTCGCCCAACTGGGGTACGACGTCGTCGAGCACGAGGACGGTTGGGACATCACGGGCCGCCCCGTGGACCTCGGCGCCGCCGATCCGCACGCGCCCACCATCCGCACGGAGGGCGATCACCGCATCGCCATGGCCTTCGCCATCGCGAACCTGAGCGGCGTGGGCGCCTGCGAGGTGGACGATCCGGACTGTGCCGCCGTCTCCTACCCGAGCTTCTTCGAGCACCTCGCGAGCCTCACATGAGGACCTTTCAGCTGCTCGGCCGCGGTATCTCCTACTCGCTCTCCCCCGCCATCCACAGCGCCGCGCTCGCCCATCTCGGCCTCCCACACCGCTACGTGATCACGGAAGCCACCGAGGAGACGCTCCCCGAAATCATCGGCAAGCTGCGCGGTTCCCACGGCGGCGCCAACGTGACGGTCCCGTTCAAGGGCCAGGCTGCGGCGCTCTGCCACGATCTGTCAGCAGACGCACGCGAAATGGGCGTGGTGAACACGATCGTGGACGACGGCGATTACCTGATTGGCCACAATACGGACCTTCCAGCCGTGGCCGCCGAGATCCGCAAGCTTCGCCCCGAAGGCGTCCAGCACGCCGTCGTCCTCGGAAACGGGGGCGCAGCCCAAGCCGTGCAACGGGCGCTGCGGGGCCGCGCGTTCCAGGTCTCCGTGGCCCAGCGCCGCGACGGCACGCTGCAGCGCGTCCACGAACTCCTACCCACCGCCGATCTGCTGATCAACACCACGCCAATCGGAACCGGCACCACCGAGCTCCCGATCGACCCGAGCTACCTGCACTCGGGCCTCGCGGTGCTCGATCTGGTCTACCGCCCCACGCCCACCGCGCTGGTGCGCGCCGCCGCACACACCGGTGCTCCTGCGGCGAGCGGAGGTGGCATGCTGGTGGGGCAGGCGTGGCGGTCGCTGGCCCTCTGGCTCGCGCCCGACGGCGTCGCCGTCACCGAGGAGATCGCGCCCGTGATGGAGGCGGCACTATTGGAACAACTAAGGGACGGACATGCCTGAGAACATCGTGCTCGTGGGGCTGCCCGGTTCGGGCAAGACCCGCGTGGGACGCACGCTCGCGGAGGCCACCGGCCTCGATTTCCTTGATCTCGATCACGAGTTCCACGCGATCCACGGCATGTCCCCGGCGGACTACATCGTGCGTTACGGCGAGGGCGCTTTCCGTGAGCGTGAGGCCACGATCGCGCAGACTCCGCGCCACGCTTCGGTGATCGCCACCGGCGGGGGCGCGGTGATTGATCCGATCTCACGCTGGCACCTGTGGCACTCGGGGCTCGTGGTGTGGCTCGATGGCGATGACGAGCTCCTCGCGGAACGCCTCGCGAAGGGTGCGCACCGGCCGCTCAGCACAGACATTGAGTCGCTCCGCGCCCGCCGCGCCGAACGTACCCCCTTCTACGCGGCCGCCGATCTCCGGCTCGATGCCGCGCTGCCCAGCGAAGAGAAGGTGCGGCTCATTCTCGATGCGGCACAGCAGCAACTCCCGCGCGCCCGCACGCTGTACCGATCCGAGGTGCGCCGCGATCACCCGATGGGTCCGCGCACGGCCCGTATTGAGATGGGGCACCGGCTCGATGCCGCATCCCTCGCGGATCTCGTGCGCCGCAACTCCACGGGCGAGCCGGTTGTGGTGGCGGATCGGAACGTGGCCGCGGCCCAGCCGCACGTGATCGACGCCTTCGAGACCTCGCGCCGCCTCCTGATCGACGCCGGCGAGTCCAATAAGCGCCTCGCCGCTGCGGACGCCATGCTCGAGTTTGCGGCCGAGCATCGTGCCGAGCGTGGTGACGCCTGGGTGGCGATCGGCGGCGGCACCACGGGGGATCTCGTGGGCTGCGCTGCCGCGCTCTATGTGCGCGGCGCCCCGCTCATCCAGGTTCCCACCACACTGCTCGCGATGTCCGATTCGGCGATCGGTGGCAAAGTGGGCGTGGACCTCGCCGCCGCCAAGAATGCGGCCGGCGCCTTCTGGCCGCCAGTTGCCGTGGTGAGCGATATCGCCACGATCTCAAGCCTCTCCCGGCACCAGAAGCTGGATGGCCTTGCCGAGTGCATCAAGTCCGCGATCATCGGCGACCCGTGGCTGTGGGATGTGATCGTCACGCGCGGGCCGGACGCGATCGATTGCCGGGACGACGCCGCGCTCTACGCCATCGCCGAACGTTCCGCCTCGCTCAAGCTCGGCGTCGTGGACCGCGATCCGTTTGAGCTCGGCGAGCGCAAGAACCTCAACCTCGGCCACACGATCGGCCACGCAC
Source organism: Ruaniaceae bacterium KH17 (assembly GCA_900199505.1). Lineage (GTDB taxonomy): Bacteria > Actinomycetota > Actinomycetes > Actinomycetales > Actinomycetaceae > KH17. The sequence goes on from FZQV01000033.1 coordinate 3,576, forward strand.
TCGAGATCGAATCCGGCTACCACCTCACCCACGGCCAGGCCGTGATGTTTGGGCTGCGCGCCGTGGCCCACATCGCCGTCGGGAGGGGAATCCTCGCACCGGAGATCGCCACGCAGATCGATGACCTCCTCGTCCGCCTCGGATACGAGACCCACCGCGCCTTCGACGCGCAGATCGTCACCGCCGCCCTTTCGCGTGACAAGAAGGTCGCCGCCGGCACGATCACCTGGATCCTCCCGACGGCGATCGGTACCGTCGAGCAGGCCCGTGACGTCTCCCCTGACGAAGTCGCCGCGGCCCTCACGCACATTCAGGAGAATGCATGAAGATCCTCGTCCTGAACGGCCCGAATCTCGGCCGGCTCGGCCAGCGCCAGCCGGCGATCTACGGGCACACGACGCTGCCCGAGATTGTGGGCGCGCTACGGGAGCGGGCGGCGGTCCACGGCCACGAGATTCTCGATCTGCAGACCAATCACGAGGGTGTGCTGATCGACCGGATCGAGCGGCGGGACTACGACGCGATCATCATCAACCCCGGCGCCTGGACGCACTACTCGTACGCGATCCGCGACGCGCTCGCCGCGAGCGATGTGCGCGTGGTCGAGGTGCACATCTCGGACGTTTCGGCGCGCGAGGACTTCCGCCAGGTCAACGTGCTTGAGGGTATTCCCGCTCACTCCGTGATTGGCAAGGGCTGGGTCGGCTACCTCGACGCCCTCGACTGGCTCATCGCCGCACGCTGAGTGTTGACCTGGCTGGATCGGTCAGCCCGCTGACCAATCCAGCCACGCAATAACCGCGCACGCTCTTTTCTCCTGCGCAGGGACCGCAGCAGCATGATCCTGGCATCAGGTGAACGCTATGCGTTCACTGAGTGCCACGATGATGCAACAACCGGATCCGCGCCACCACACTCATCGCACCTTCCCCGGCCTTGAACCCAACGTTGGCGAGTGTGCAGGAGGGGCGCACCGCTCGGCGCATCAACCCGTCTCCAGCCCCTTCCTCGCACCGGGATTAGCCTCGCTTGCTCAGACCAGTGGATAGTCACTTGCCCATGCGGCGCTCGCGCTGGGCATACGAACGCAACGCGCGCAGGTAGTCCACACGCCGGAAGTCCGGCCAATAGGCGTCGCAGAAGTAATACTCCGAATGCACGGACTGCCAGAGCAAGAACCCGGAGAGCCGCTGCTCCCCTGAGGTGCGAATCACCAGATCCGGATCGGGTTGACCGGCGGTGTAGAGATTTGCGGCGATGTCATCCACCGTGAGCACGTTGGCGACATCCTCCAACGTGAGCCCCTTCTCGGCGGATTCACGTAGCAATGCCCGCACGGCATCTGTGATCTCGTGGCGCCCGCCATACCCGATCGCCACGTTCACGTTGAGTGCGTCCTCGTGAGCGCCACCGGCACTGAACTCTTCGGCGGTTCGCAACCGCGCCGAGATCTCCTCGGGCAGCAATTCCAGAGCGCCCACGCAGTGCACCCGCCAGCGCGGATCGGTTGCGAGCGCCTCCACGGCACCCGAAATGACCTCGAGCAGATCATGCACCTGATCGGGATCGCGCTGCAGGTTGTCGGTGGAGAGCATCCACAGTGTGCAGCGCTGGATCCCCACCTCTTTGGACCAGGTGAGCAGCTCGGTGATCTTGTCCGCCCCGCGCCGCCAGCCGTGCTCGGGCGTCGTGCCCACTGATTTGGCCCAGCGGCGGTTGCCATCGAGCATCACGGCAACATGCTGCGGTAGCCGCTCCGGCTCGAGCTCGCCGAGCAGTCTCCGTTCGTACAACCCGTAGAGGAAGTGTGGTGCTCTCACGGTGCAAACTTACCGCGCTCCACGCTCCACTTGCCGCAGATTGGTAGGTTACGCTACCGTAAGTTACGACACCGTAGGTACGATCGGAGCACAATGAGCAGCACAGCAACCGAGCGAGAGACCACCCCCATGAGCCCACCACCGAACACCAAGCCGAAGGTGCGCGGCTGGATCCACACCATCACCGCGCCGATCGCACTCGCGGCAGGGATCGTGCTCGTTGTGCTCACCCCGCCAGGAGCGAAGTGGGCCACCGCCGTTTTCGCCGCCTCCACCGTTCTCCTTTTTGGAACCTCAGCGTTCTATCACCGTCGCTACTGGGGCCCACGTGGCGAGGCCATCATGCGCCGCCTCGATCACGCAAACATCTTCCTGCTGATCGCCGGCACCTACACGCCACTCGCGTGGCTCCTCCTCCCCCGCCCCACGGCGCTGCTGCTCCTCGCACTCGTCTGGATCGGTGCGGTCGCGGGGATCTTCATGCGGGTGTTCTGGCTCTCCGCGCCACGCTGGCTCTACACCAGCGTGTATATCCTTCTGGGCTGGACCGCGATCTGGTTCCTTCCAGCATTCTGGTCGAACGGCGGCCCCGCGATTGTCTGGCTCGTTCTCGCGGGAGGCCTCGCCTACACCGCCGGCGCCGTGGCCTATGCCCTCAAGCGCCCCAACCCGTGGCCGAAGTACTTCGGCTTCCACGAGCTCTTCCACGCCGGAACCGCAATCGGCGTGGCGTGTCACTTCGTTGCCGTGTACTTGGCGATCTTCATCTAGTCGCTCGTGGGGTCCGCCTCAGAACTGGGCTGATCGCCGTCGGGCAGATCGGCCGCAGCCGACTCCCCGTAGAGTTCCGCTTCGCGCTCCGCTGCACGGAAATTCGCCTTTCGCACATGCGTCAGCATCGAGCGGATGAGCAGGATCGTCACCACGGCGAGGAGCAGGAACATCGCGAAGCCCTCGATACCCGGGGAGACTACCCACGGAAGTTCCAGGTTGGGCGTGGGGCTCGGCGTCTCGGTCATGCCCCTATTCTCCCCTACGCGTGAGGCCCTCGAAGAGGCATTCCTCCATGGGCCTCGTGGGCACGGTGGAGCGCGCGAGTTCAAACTCGTCATACGGCCACGCTCGCGCCTCGAGATCGCGCGGCACGGCGAAGAAGAAACCGTCCGGATCGATCTGGGTGGCATGCGCACGTAGCGCGGCATCACGTTGCGGAAACCACTGGTCGACCACGATGCGTGCAGTGGGGACCCGCTCGGCCCGATCGCGGTGCTCAAGCCAGGAGCCAAACGGCGATTCCAGGCCGGCCGCGACCATCGCCGCATCCAAGGCCTCCAGCCGTGGCCGCGCAAAGCCCACGTCGTAGTAGACCTTCGCCACCTGCCAGGGCTCGCCGAGCTCGGGGTGGTAGGAAGGATCCGCGGCAGCATCGAGCGCCGCCATTGAGACGGTGTGCGTCATGATGTGATCGGGATGCGGGTATCCGCCCGTCTCGTTGTAGGTGATCAGCACGTCCGGCCGGAACTCTCGGATCTGCGCCACGAGCGGCGGCACCGTCACCTCGAGCGGCTGGAGCGCGAAGCACCCCTCGGGAAGAGGTGGAAGCGGATCACCCTCCGGCAGCCCCGAATCGACGAAACCGAGCCACACGTGCTCGATCCCGAGCGCCCGCGCCGCCGCGGCCATCTCGCGGTACCGGATCTCCGGCAGGTGGTCCATGACCTCGGGATCGCCCATCAGCTTCGGGTTCAGAACATCGCCACGCTCGCCCCCAGTGCAGGTCACCACGCGCACGCGGTGCCCCTCCGCTACATAGCGCGCGAGTGTCGCCGCCCCCTTCGATGCCTCGTCATCGGGGTGCGCGTGCACAGACATCAACCGCACGGCCACTCCTTTCCATTCGCAACACTCATTGTGCACCCATTCATGCGCACGGAGCGAACAAGGCACAATGGAGGGGTGACTACGGATGCCGAGTATCTCAAGGACCGCTATGGAGCCCCGCGATCGGACCAACGCCTCACATGGATTGTTGCCGGATTCGCCGCTGTGCTCGTGCTCGCCTGGTTCATCTGGCAGGCGTTCACGCTGAACCAGCCGTCTATCACGTGGTCGGAGGCCGGCCTCACGATCGTCTCCGATTCGCAGGTGGACGTGAACTTCAACGTGTCCACCGAGGTAGGCTCCACGGTCACCTGCACAGTGCGCGCGTACACCGACAACACCACCGAGGTGGGCGTGAAGGACGTGACGATCGGCCCCGTGACCAGCGAGGAGACCGGCGTGAGCGTCTCGGTCGCAACGATTCAGCCCGCCACCGGCGCGCGCGTCACCGATTGCCGCTTCACCTCGGAGTAGTGCTCGCCGAGGGCGAGAAATGCTGGAAATGCGCCCGAGTATGCCTATGCTAGGTGGACATAGATTCACGCCGGGCCCGAGCGGGACCCGGTTTCTTGTTTGCGAGAGGAGGCGTCATGGCCACAACTTGGTTGACCAAAGATGCCTATGACCGGCTCAACGCTGAGTTGGAACACCTGACGACTGCGGGCCGTACGGAGATCGTCGACAAGATCGACGCCGCGCGCCAGGAAGGCGATCTGAAGGAGAACGGCGGCTATCACGCCGCTCGCGAGGAGCAGGCCAAGAACGAGGCCCGCATCACGCAGCTCACCGAACTCCTGCGCACCGCACAGATCGGCGAAGCTCCCGACGACGGCAAGGTCGAGCCGGGCATGATCGTCACCTGCACGATCGCCGGGGTTGAGCGTGTGTTCCTGCTCGGTTCGCGCGAAGCGGCAGAGGATCTCGAGATCGATGTGTACTCGGCCAACTCCCCGCTTGGTGAGGCCATCAACGGCCTGATGGTCGGCGAATCCACCTCGTATACCGCGCCGAACGGCAAGAGCTTCAACGTCAAGATCACGGATGTGAAGCCGTACCGCGGCTAACCCCACTCGAGACGAGTAGCGGCCGGTCAGTGACCGGCCGCTACCTCTTTATGCGTCTGGTGTTGCCGCCGGAGGTTCGGCCGAATCGACGACCCCCGGGACGTCGTCGGGCTTCAGTCCGTACGAGGCGAGGATTAACTCGTCCAGGGCGCCCGGCTTGCCACCCGGCCTGTCCTGTTTCTCGGCGAGATACGGGTACTTGTCATACCCCTTGAGGTAGAGCACCACCGTATTGATGAAGGCGATCAGCGGCACGGCAAACACGGCACCCGCGATTCCGGCGATGAACGCACCGCCTGTGACCCCGAGCACCACGACGATCGGGTGGAGCGACACGTTGTGGCCCATGATCAGCGGCTGAAGCACGTTCCCCTCGAGTTGCTGCACGGCGAGCACGATCACGAGCATGATCAGCGCGTTGCCGAAGCCGCCGTCCACGAGGGCCACGAGCACGGCGACTGCGCCCGTCAGTAACGCACCCACAAAGGGAATGAACGAACCCACAAAGACGAGGATCGCCAGTGGCAGTGCGAGTGGCACGCCGAGGAAGAAGGCACCAAGTCCAATACCGGTTGCATCAATCGCCGCCACGAGGATGGTGGATTTCACGTAACCCTGCATCGTCACGAAGCCCCGGATCGAGGATTCGTACACCGGTTCACGCCACGGCCTCGGCATGAGGCGCACGCACCAGACCCAAATGTCGCGGCCGTCCTTGAGAAGGAAGATCAACAGGAACAGGGCGAGGATGAGCCCAGTCACGACGCTCCCGATCGAGCTCGTGACGGAGAGCGCTCCGCTCGCGACGGTGCCTGAGTAATCGGAGAGATTGGACAGGATGTTGTCCCACCACTCCGAGAGCCGCGCGATCTCGAGCTGGAGTGGGCCTTCGGCCACCCATGCGAGGAGCTGGTCGATGCCTTCGAGCGCTGATACCCAGAGGCTACCGAACTGCGAGTAGATCCCGCGGCCGGCTGCCGCGATCAAGCCCGTGATCACCGCAATCAGGGCCAGCACGGTGGTCAGCGAGGCGGCCATGCGCGGGAAATGCGCCTTCTCGACCAAGAATCGGAAGACCGGGAACAGTCCGACCGCAAGAACAATCGACACGAGGATCGGGATCACCAGGGTCGAGAACGTGCCGAGTAGATACACCAGGAAGGCGAGCGCCGCGACGATCACCACGAACCGCCAGGCCCACCCGGCGGCAGCGCGCATCGTACGAGACACGCCATCCTTATCGAACTCAGCTTCGGTCTCGAACCCTGGGGCCGATGCGATAGCAACCTGCCGGCCACGCTCAACGCGCTGGCGCAAACGTCCCGGAATCTTCTCGGGCATCGTAGAGTCCTATCAAGAGGAAATACTTGGTCTCAGAATAGGGGAGCCACGGATGAACAGCGAACCCACGCCACGCACTGACATCGACGTCATCTACTTCGCCGCAGGGTGCTTCTGGGGTGTCGAAGAGATCTTCGCGACGACGCCAGGGGTTATCTCGACCGCCGTCGGCTATATGGGCGGTGACACCGAGAACCCCACGTATGAGGAGGTCTGCTCCGGCACCACCGGGCACGCCGAGACCGTGCGAGTTGAGTACGACAATCTCACCACCGATGTGAACGATCTGCTCGAGGTGTTCTGGGTGAGCCACGATCCCACGACTCTCGACCGCCAAGGGAATGACGTGGGCTCGCAGTATCGCTCCGCCATCTTCGTCACCAATGACATTCAGCTCAACGAAGCGATGCGAACTCTCGAGGAGTACCAGGAAGCGCTCAACGCGCACGCACTGGGAAGGATCGTCACGCAGATCGTGCCGGCGTCCGAGGCGGGGGTGTTCTACTACGCCGAGGAGTACCACCAGAAGTATCTGGAGAAGAACCCCAACGGCTACCGCTGCCACTCGACAACGGGAATCCCGTTCCCGACGATCGACAGGTAGGAGAGGCTAAGCGGCGCCCACGATGTCGACCACGAACACGAGCGTGTCCGTGCCGCCGATGCCGGCCTGCGGCACGCCGCGGGGCCCGTAACCATGCTCCGGCGGGATCGAGAGGAGCACGCGCGAGCCAACGGTGCGGCCCACGAGACCGTCATCCCAGCCGCCAATGACCATGCCGACACCGATCGGGAAGGTCAAGGTCTGACCGCGATCGTAGGAGTTATCGAAAACCCCGCCGCCCCAGACCTGGCCAAGGTAGTTGACCTCGATCTCCTGACCGGGTTCCACCTCAGCGCCGCCACCTTCGCGCAGCACGTGGATCTGCAGACCCTCGGGCGCCGCCGATCCGGGGAACGCCACCACCGGCTTCGTGCCGAACTCGCCAGTGATCTGAGGGAGCGTCGATGCAATCATCCTGATCTTTCTCGCGCTATCGTGCGCCGGGTCGAGGGGAAAAGTCTCTTACAGACTAACGCCGGGTGCCCTCGAGGAGGACACCCGGCGAGTTGGGATGGATCACAAAAACGTGTAAATCCCGGCTTTTGTGACCTATCAGTCACCGCGGAGGATCGCAAGGATGCGCAAGATCTCCACATACAGCCAGATCAACGTCACGGTCAGGCCGAACGCAGCGGACCACGCGTACTTGCGCGGGACGCCGGTCCGAATGCCATCTTCGATCTGCTTGAAGTCGATCATCAGCGAGAACGTTGCGAGAAGCACGGCCACCGCGCCAATCGCGAGGCCGAGTCCGCCGGAGCGCAGCCCGAACATCCCGGGGGCCACGTTGGTCCACATGAGCACGAGGTTCACGAGCGCGAAGCCGAGGTATGCGAGCATCGCGATCGTCACGAACTTGATGAACTTCGAGGTGACCTTCACGAGGCCGGACTTATAGACGCCGAGCGTCACGAGCGCCGTCACGAAGGTGGCGAGCACGGCCTGCAGCACGATGCCGTCATAGCCGACCACCACTTCGAGCACCATCGAGAGCGCGCCAAGCATGAATCCTTCTGCCACGGCGTAGGCAAGGATGAGCGCCGGGCTCGGCTCCTTCTTGAAGGAGTTCACCAGGCCTAGCACAAGGCCGATCACCATGCCGCCGATCATCATCGGCGTCACCAGAGCATAGTTGCTCATGCCAAGCCACCATGCGATGCCCGCGGTGACGATCACGGTGCCGAGGGTCATGGCCGAGCGGACGATGACATCGTCCATGGTCATGCGGCCCATGTCCGCGGGGTGGGCGGCTGGCTGGTTGTACTGCTGCTGGAGCTGATCGGCGCTGGGAGTGGGCATGCCGTACTGCTGCGCGTAGGGCTGCTCGCCGTAGTATTTCTGGTTCTGCGCGGCACTCTCGGCCACCGGCGTTCCGAACGCCTTGTTGAGGGCGGGGTTACTCATCTGCTCTCCTGGTTGGGGACGTGATGACATCCTACCGGGCGCGGCTGTGAGCTACCTGAGAAGCCGTAGGCTTGGAGCATGAGCGTTGGTCTACTCCCCCTTCCCACCTCCGTGACCGTCGTCGAAGGAGACGTTTTCCCGCCCGACGGCGTCCCCACTCTTCGGCTCGAACCTCTCGCAGGGATGGGACCAGAAGGCTACCGTCTGAGTGTGCGCGCGGACGGCGCCACCATCACGGCGAACAGCGAGGCCGGGCTCTTCTATGGAACGCAGACCCTGCGTCAGCTCGCGTGGCAGCAACCGAACGGCATCTCCCCCGTAGACATCGCGGACACCCCTCGCTACGCCTATCGCGGCTACATGCTGGATGTGGCGCGGCACTTCTTCCCGGTCGCCACAGTGAAGACCGTGCTGGACCGGATGTCGCTCCTGAAACTCAACCACCTGCACCTGCACCTCACGGACGATCAGGGCTGGCGGATCGAGATCAGGTCACGCCCGGAGCTGACGGCGCGCGCCTCGCAGAGCGAGGTGGGCGGCGGGCCTGGCGGCTTCTACACACACGACGAGTTCCGCGAGATCGTCGACTACGCCGCCGAACGCTTCATCACGATCGTTCCCGAGGTCGACGTGCCCGGCCACACACACGCCGTTTCGCTCGCCTATCCCGAACTGGTGGAGGAGCCGGCACTGGTACCGAGCGTCATCGACCAATCGGAGCAGTTGGGGCTGGAACTGCCGGTATTCGGCGAGGCGTACACGTCATATGTCGTGGGACACTCCTCCCTGAAGACCGCCAGTGCCGCGGTCGAGGAGTTTGTGGCGGACGTGATCCAGGAACTCGCCGGACTCACCCCCGGGCCGTATCTGCACATCGGCGGAGACGAGTGCCACGGGACGCCGAAGGAGGCGTTCACCTCCTTTGTCGCTCGCGCCGCCGCGACGGCTGCAGCAACCGGCAAGACCCCGGTTGGCTGGCACGAGATGGGCGCCTCCCGCGAGCTACCCGAAGGCACGATCGGCCAATTCTGGGGCCTCACCGACGACGATGGCTCGGCCGGCGTTCCCACCCACACGTTCGTGGATCGCGGCGGGAAGGTGATCCTCTCCCCCGCTGACGCGATCTACGTGGACCACAAGTACGCGGCAGAGGACCCGATCGGCCTGGCCTGGGCGAACGGCCCCACAACGGTCGAGGACTCCTACGCCTGGGAGCCGGACACGCTCATCGCGGGCATCTCTGGGGACGCGATCCTCGGCGTGGAAGCGGCACTGTGGACCGAGACGGTCACGAGCCTCGCGGACATCGACTGGCTCACCTTCCCGCGAGCCGCCGCGGCGGCAGAGAAGGCGTGGTCGCAGGCCGGAGCGAGCGACTGGGAGTCCTTCCGCACGCGCCTCGGCGCACAAGGTCCGCTCTGGCGGAGCGAAGGAATCGGCTTCTTCGAGTCCCCAGAAATTCCCTGGAACTAGGAGAGCAGCGAGGCCGCCGCTTCGTCGAGAACGAAGGTAACGTTCGAGTGCTCCTGGAGGGCACTGGCGGGACAGTCGGTCGAGATCGGGAACTCGAGCGCCGCACGAATCGCGTCCGCTTTACCCTCCCCGAAGGCGAACAGGAAAATCTGCTTCGCCTCCATGATCGTGCCGATGCCTTGGGTCATGCATTCGGTGGGCACGTCATCGATCGAGTCGAAGAAGCGCGCGTTGTCTTCTCGAGTCCGCTCCGTGAGTGCGAGGCGGCGAGTGCGCGAATCCAAGGGCGAGCCGGGCTCATTGAAGGCAATGTGGCCGTTCGAGCCAATACCGAGCAACTGCACGTCGACGCCCCCAGCGTTCCGAATGGCATCCTCGTAACGGGCCGCGGCGTCGTCGGGATCGAGGGCCGCACCTGGCGGCACCTGAACGCGCTCGGGATCGAGCCCGAGCGGCTCCACCACCTCGCGGTTGATCACCGAGTGGTAGCTCTCTGGGTGCGAATAGTCGAGTCCCACATACTCGTCGAGCGCGAAGCCGCGCACCTGTGAGAGGTCCTTCCCCTCAGTCAGCCGAGCGAGCGCCCGGTAGACCGGGAGCGGGCTGGAGCCGGTGGCGAGACCGAGCACGGCGTCGGGCGTCGAGTCGATCAGGTCCACGATGGCGCGGGCGGCAAGCTCGCCCGCCTCGTCTCTGGTGCGGACGGTGACAATCTGAGGCATCACTCCATTATCCTTTGACGGCTCCGGACACGAGACCACTCGTCATCCTCCCTTGGACCAGGATGAAGAAGATGATCACGGGCACCGCCACGAGTGTGGAGGCGGCCATGACCTGACCCCAGTCGGTCTCGCGTGTGGCGGAGGCTTGGATGAAGCCCCGTAGCCAGAGCGGGAGGGTCTGAGAGGACTCGGATTGCAGAATCACGAGCGCCACCGTGAACTCATTCCACGCCTGCAGGAAGGCGTAGACGCCTGAGGCCACGAGGCCGGGGGCGAGCAGCGGGAAGGTGATTCGGAAGAACGCCTGCGTGCGTGAGAGCCCGTCCACCATGCCGGCCTCTTCGAGATCGGCGGGGATGCCGGCCACGAAGCCGCGCAGCATCCAGATCGTGAAGGGGACAACGGCGGCCGTGTAGATGAGCGCAACACCCGGAATACGGTTGATCATTCCGAGCGAGCTCATCATCTTGTACTGCGCGATGAAGAGGCCCTCGGCGGGCAGCATCTGGATGAGGAGCACGGCGAGCACGAAGCCGCGGCGGCCCTTGAATCGGTAACGGCTGATCGCGACTGCGGCGAGGAAGGCGAAGAGCAAGCAGACGAATACCACGATGATCGTGATTGTCGCGCTCATCGAGAGTGCTTGGAGGAAGGACCCATCATCGATGACGCGTGCATAGTTGCGCAGTGAGCCGCCGAACGGCAGCCAGGTCGGAGTGAAGGACTGCAGCGTGCGGTTTGGCAGAAACGAGGAGTTCAGCATCCAGTAAACGGGGAACACCCAGATCAGTGCGATCACGATGGCGAGGGCGGAGAAGAGCCCGCGGCGCAGGCGAGTCGTGTTCTTGTTCATGAGTCGAGCTCCGCGAGTAGGTTGCGCACGTAGAACCACGAGATTCCCAGCGTGAGCGCGAGAATGAAGACCGATACGGCGGAGGCCATGCCGAAGTCCTGGGAGGCCGTGCCGAGCTTATAGATGTACGTACCGAGCAGATCGAACTGTGACGCTCCGGAGCCGGCGTCTTGCAGCATCTTGATCTGGGTGAAGACTCGCAGATCCCAAATGATCTGGAGCAGGAGGACGATCATGATGACCGGCCGGATCATCGGCATGATGATGAAACGCAGCCGCTGCGTGCCGGTGGCGCCGTCGAGCTTGGAGGCTTCGATCACCTCGTCGGAGATCTGGGTCAGGCCGGCGTAAACGGAGAACGCCACGAACGGGACGGACATCCAGATCACGATGATGCTGGCGACGATGAAGAAGGTCATCGGCCGCTCGAACCAGTCGAAACGGTAGAAGTCGAGGCCAGGAATCTTGTTCAGGAGGTAGTTGACGATGCCCCGACGGCGGTCAAAGAGCCAGATCCATACGGTCATCGCAGCGACAACCGGCATGGCCCAGGCCAGCAGGAGCGAGATCTGCAGAGTGAGGCGAGACTTCGATCCGCATGCCGTCATCAACACCGCGAGCAAGAGGCCGATCGCGAGGGTCAGCGCCGCGGTGATGAGACAGAAGAGAATCGAGCGGATCACGATCGCCCAGGTCTCGGACGAGCTGAAGATCGCGATGTAGTTGTCGATCCCCACAAACTCGGGCGGCTGCCCGAACTGCTGCGAAAGACCGAACTTCTGGGTGGAGGTGCGCAACTGCCAGAGGACGGGATATCCCAAACCAGCAAGCAGGATCAGGATCGAAGGGATGATCAGCAGATACGGCGTCCACGCCTTGCGGCGCTTCTGCCGGAGCACATCCTTCTTTGCATCCGACGCGGTGATCGGTGGAGCGGCCACGCGAGTCTCCTTTTGTTTCTGAGGGGTGAGGGTGGGGTGCGTGTGCACCCCACCCTCAGTTGGGCTGACTAGTTATTCAGCATCGGGGTGATCTTGCCGTCATACTCGGCGGCAAGAGCGGCGATGTCACCACCTTCGGCAACCTTCCCGAAGAACTCCTCGAGGAGAGAGGCGCCCTCAACGGCGGCCCAGCCGGGAGCGGCAGGGGTCAGCTTCGAGGCGGCAGCGGTGTCGATCAGGGTCTGGGCGAACTTGTCGTCACCAAGGGACGAAGCGAAGTCGAGGTTACCCGGGCCGAGGCCGTTCTGGCCGAGCATCGTCTGGTACTCATCCGAGAAGACAATCCGCATGAGTTCCTTCGCGGCCTCCTGCTTCTGCGAGGCGGCCGAGATCCCGATGTTCGAACCACCGGCGAACACGGGGGCCATGCCACCGTCCACACCGGGCAGGCCGAAGATGTCGAACTTCTCGTCGTTCCAGATCACGGCTTCGTCGTTGTCAGGGTCCGGCTCACCGATCGACCAGCGCGCCCATCCGGGAGCGATAATCGTGGCGGCCTCGGGCTTGCCGGTGTCGGAGTTGTCGTTGATGTTGACCCACGGGGTCGAGTCGAACTCGGTGGCCGGGGCGTTCGAGGCGTTCTGGAACAGCTCCTGGAACTGCTTCAGGCCCACCTGGGTCTCGGTCATCGAAAGCGAGGACTCCCACTGGCCGTCATCGCCCTGAACGGCGAGCTCGCCGCCGTTCGCGAAGATCCACGAGATGCCGTTCCGCCAATCCGAACCGCCGATGTAGAAGCCGGACTGGTCATCCGTGCGGAGCGCCGCAACCGTCTCGTTGAACTCGCCGAGAGTCTCCGGGACATCCTTACCGGCCGCGGACCAGATGTCCGAGCGGTAGAAGATGTAGCGCGAGCCGAAGTAGTACGGCACCGCGTAGTTCGCGCCGTCCACCGTGCCGACGTCGACGAAGGACTCGACCAGGCTATCGCCGCCGAGTTCGTCCATCATGTCGGAGATATCCGAGAACGCGCCAACGGTGGTAAAGGTGGGCGACCAGGTGTTACCAATCTCGGTGACATCCGGAGTGTTCGCCGCGTCGGGAAGCGCGGTCACGAGCTTGGCCACGGCGTCGCCCCAGCCCTGTTCCTCAATCGTGAGGGTGCCGCCGGTCTTCTCGTTGTATGTGGTCTTCAGGTAGTCACGCAGCTCGTCGGGGGTGTCACCACCCATGAGCCACAGCGTGATGTCATTCTCGCCGTCGCCAGCCTCAGGCTCTTCGCCAGCGTCGTCGGTCGCTTCTTCCGTTGCCTCGCCTGCCGCGTCCGTGGTGGGGTCCGGCGTCGGGTCTTCTGCCCCTCCTGCACAGCCGGAGAGCGTCAACGCTGCCGCCGCGAGAGCGACGATTGCGGATCGTCCGATTCTCATTTTCTTCCTTCTCTTCCTTGTTGTGTGGAAGCGCCGTCTGACGCCTCCGAGGGTGCTACAGCAGCTGCAGCAAACTCAGAAAGACCATCATTGCTGCGCCCTGCAGCACGATGTCCTCCCCGTATGTGGTCATTCGCACGGTCGTCTGAGCGTGGAACTGGGTGCGGTTATGCAATGTCTCGATCGCCGACTCGGTGAAGTAGCCATCGAAGAGCTCATTGGGGCCGGAAATCACGATCTCGGAGAGATCGAATGCCGCCACCACAGGAGCAAGCACGATCCCGAGTCGACGCCCCGCATCACGAAGAACGGCCTCTCGGGTGGTCGCAGCGTCCGGGCCATTGATGCCGGCAAGCCGCGTGGTCAGCGCGGGCACCGAGATCCATGCCTCCAGGCACGATGTCCGGCCACACGCGCACAGTGGGCCGCCGTCGGTCCCGACGACGACGTGTCCCAGCTCCCCCGCGGCATTCCGGCTGCCGATGATCGGCTTGCCGGAGGCGATGACTCCGGCACCAACACCGCGGCCAATCTTGACGAGCATCAGGTCTGCGGTGTGATCGTTGAGGGAGTATTCGGCATAAACGGAGGCGTTCGCGTCATTCGCAACGAGGACCGGCAGGCCGGTCGCCTCGGCGACCTTCGCGCGCAACGGCAGGTTTTTCCATCCCAGGTTGGGGGCCGCCTGGATCACGCCCTCGGCCGTGACGATGCCGGGACTACCGATCCCAATTCCGAGAATCGGTGCGGTCGCCAGAGCGGTAAGTTCGCGAGCGAAGTCGAGGACCGCTTTGTACTCGTTGCGGCGCTCCGCTGTATCGAGCGGGCGCTCAAGTTCGTGAATCACGGTACCATCGAGCGTCACCACACGGCCGACCATGCGATGCGAGCGCGAGAGGTCGATGCCAACGATCTGGTGCGCGCCGTATGCGATGTCGAGCTGAATGGCCGGCTTACCCGGGCGGGTCTCGCTACTGATCCCCTGCTCTTCGACGAGCCTGTCCTCGATCAACGCCGCAACCAGGTCCGAGATCGAGACACGCGTGAGGCCGGTCGCGCGGGCGAGGTCCGCGCGGCTCATCGGCCCATCGCGGTGGAGCGTCCGAAGGACGAGAGATCGGTTGTGGTTACGGGCATGCTCGGCGAGGAATTTCTTCCCACCGTCGCGGCGGAGTCCTTTTGCGAGTGGGCTGCTCGGCGCAGAGAGCTGGGGTGCGCGCACGCCAGGCGTGGCCGACGCGGCCACTGACGCGTCGCTCGCGCTTTCGGCCGCAGGTGCTTTCGCGCCTGTGTCCTGGTCCACGCCGTTGAGAGTCATGTTTGTTAGTAAACCTAACTAACGAACATTGCGCAAGTCAGATTGGCGCTCGTAATCGAATTGTTACCGACGTGGCGTGAGCGGCCCGCTCAGGTGGGACACTAGTGTGCCGTGGCGGAGCGACGGCTGGCCGATCTCCAGCACCCCGCACGGAGCACACGGCTCCAAACTGGGGACGGCGGCACGGCAACCACCCGCGCGGCCACTGCACGCGGACAGAACTCACCGCCTCAGGCTCGGGACGGCAGGAGATCCTTAGTCGCTGAGCGTAGCTGGATACGTTCGACCGCACAGCATCATCGGAAACCCGAACGTTCAATCTGGCAGTCACATCGGTTATCCGGAATCCGAATGTCCAGAAAGTGTACGTCCGGGTTCCCGATGCCTAGGGTGGGGCCTGGAGTGAACGTTCGGGTTCCCGACAACACACAGGGATCGCACGTTCAGATGCCCGATCATCGGCAGGCGCTGTCTGCCAACCCGATACAACGTCGCTGGCTGGTTAGCTCATGAGGAGCTCGGTGAGTGATGGCTGACCGTGGGTCTCGCCGTTGCCGGGTACGGCAAAGGGGCGCGGGATTTCTCCCACGCCCCTTCAACACGCCGCTCGGTCTAGCCCTCGGACTCGGTCTCCTCAACCTCGTCGTCGGTAGCGTCATCCGTGACGTCATCCGTGTCGTCGAGGAGTTGCTGCCGCACCTCTTCCGGAGTGACGTACGTGAAGCCGCACTGGTTCGACTCGGTCTTGATCGTCTGCTGCGCGGGCGCTCGCTTGCCCTCAGCGTTAGCCTGGGCGATCGAGCCCTTGGTGATCTCGCCGTCGGCCGAATCGATGTTCACGTAGTGTGCGTCTTGGCACAAGTGATACACCTTCCCCGACTTCGTCCAGAACACCTCATCGACGCCCGTAATCGCGATGATCTGCTGTTGCTCGGCGGACATCTGCTCCACCGAGTTCGAGTTCAACTCCGCCCCCGTGATGAACGCCGGAATCGCCACGATCGCAGCGATCACGGTAGCAATCGTCTTCTGCTTCGGGTCCATATCCTTGTTCACCAGGATGAGCACGACCAGCGGAAGGAACGCAATCATCGTGATGATCGCGCCAAGCTGGTTCTGCACCCAGAACCTGAACTTGTCCTTCTCCGAGGCAGGATCAAGTTGGTTCGCCTTACGCCACAGCAGGTTGCCGACAATCGCCAGCGCGCCAATCACCACGATCAGGACGATCAGTAGCGTCATGTTCACCGGTGCGTTCGCGAGCACGCCGAAGATCGCGTATGCCTCACCCGCAATCGCAAGTGCCCAGAGCACCGCCGCGATCCAGCGGAACGTGACCGCCTTCCTCTTCGCCTCCGGCGTGGGCGCCCATGTAGCACCCTTCGTCTTTGACGATGTCTTCGCCTCCGGCACCGCTGCCGATGACTTGACGACCTTCTTCTTCTCCGTTGCCACGATGACCTCCTAGTCCGGGAAGATCATATCCACTCCGGGCCGCGCGATGCGCCCGCATCCGCGCTCGCGTCATCATCGTGGCAGTTGGTGAACGCTCAGCGTTCACTGAGTGCCAAGATCACGAGATTTCAGCTCCGGCCTGCGGGTCCTTCACCCACGCGAGGTCCCTCAGCTTCGCCGAGTGCCCCCGGCGGGACTCGAACCCGCACTTTGCCGATTTTAAGTCGGCTGCCTCTGCCAATTGGGCTACGAGGGCTACACCCCCAAGCCTAATGGGCAAAGCACGCCTCCCACCGCCCGCCAGCGCGTTAGGGTGTCCATGAGGCATCGAAACGCGAAGGAGCACCTCTCATGGAATTCCAGTGGTGGTCCGTCATTCCATTCGTCACCATGCTGCTCGCGATTGCGATCCTGCCACTCGTTCCGGCAACCCAACACCACTGGGAGAAACCCCGCACCCAGCTGATCTTTGCGCTCGCCCTCGGCATCCCCGTTGCCCTCTGGATCTGGCTCGGCGGCGAGCACGCGACCGTACTCCACGCGCTCTGGGAGTATGTCCAGTTCATCGTCCTGCTTGGCGCACTCTTCGTGATCTCCGGCGGAATCTTCCTCGCCGGTGACCTCAAAGCCACGCCACGAACAAACACCATTTTCCTTGCGATCGGTGGCGTGATCGCCTCTTTCATTGGCACCACGGGCGCGGCGATGCTCCTGATCCGACCAATTCTGAACACCAACGCCCAGCGCACGCACCGCCGTCACACCGTGATCTTCACAATCTTCATCGTGGCCAACTGCGGCGGCCTACTCACCCCACTCGGCGATCCCCCGCTGTTCCTCGGAATGCTTCGCGGCGTTCCCTTCACCTGGACATTCAAGCTCTGGCCGATGTGGCTCCTCGTGAACGGCCTGCTCTTGATCACCTACTACGGCCTCGAGAAGCGCCTCTACCGCACGGAGCCTCTCGAATCACTCATGAGCGATGTCCGCGAGTCCGAGCCTCTGCGCGTACGTGGTGCACTCAACTTCGTATGGCTCGCAGCCGTCGTCGCCTCCGTCGCGTTCCTGCCCTCGATCGACCTGCACGCGCTCGAGACCGGCCACGCCACCACGATGCAGATGATCCCGTGGCGCGAGATTGCCATGCTCCTCGCGGGGGCCGCCTCTCTCACGCTCGGTAGCAAGCGGGCACGGTACCAGGACAACAAGTTCTCGTGGGCGCCCATCGCCGAAGTCGCCGCCCTCTTCATCGGCATCTTCCTCACGATGATGCCCGCACTGAAGGTTCTCGCCACAGTAGCCCCCAAGCTTCCCCTCAACGAGATCACCCTGTTCATCTTCACCGGCGGCCTCTCGGCGTTCCTCGACAACGCTCCCACCTACGTCACATTCTTCGAGATGGCACGCGTGCTCCCAGGCGAGCCTCGCGTGGCCGAGGTCCCCGAACTCTACCTCATCTCCATCTCCCTCGGCGCGGTCCTCTGCGGCGCGATCACGTACATCGGCAACGGCCCCAACTTCATGGTCAAGGCAGTGGCCGATGACCGCGGTGTCCAGATGCCCTCATTCGGCGGCTACCTCGTATGGTCCGGCAAGTACCTCATTCCCAGCATCACCAGCATGGTCCTGATCTTCATCGTCCAGAACACCTGGTCCACGTTCCTCGGCGCCGCCGCCGCGATAGCAATCGTGATCGCATCAGGCATCTTCTCCCGCCGCGGCACAGCCGAGACCAAGTACATCGAAGGAACTAGCAGCTCGGACGATCTCCTCGAGCCCGGGCGCAGCTCCGAGAACTAAGCAGTCAGCGCGATGCCGTCCAAGATGTCCCGTTCGGATGTCACAACCCGATCGAGCCGACCGCCACGCGCCGCCACCTCGGACGCCACGCGCTTGATGATCTCACTCCACACGATCGCGCCGCCGCCGATCACATCGACGCGTCCAGGATGCATGTAACCGCGGGCGAGCCGCACATCACGCGGCGCGGTCACCATGAAGTCAACGGCCTTCAACACATCCCCGACGGCGATCTGGGCACCATCGATGTACTGCGGCTGATAGGAATCCAAATGGAGCGCCTCGGCGGTCAGCGTGGTCACGCTGCCGGCGAGCCCCACGAGTGTCTCGACGGAGCCAAAATCGATCGTCTCCGACACCCGATCCAACAGGCCGACGACGTCCTCCCGCACGGCCTCGATCTCGGTGATCGAGGGCGGATCGTGCCGAAGGTGGCGCTCGGTCATCCGCACGCACCCCATCGGGACCGAGATGACCGACTCGATCTCGGGCCCACGCCCCAACACAAACTCGGTCGAGCCCCCACCGATATCCACCGTCATTGCGGGTGCCGCCCAGCCACGCCCGGCCGAGAGCGCACCCCGGTAACCCAGCTCGGCCTCCATGGCGCCGGTGATGACCTCCGGCTTCACGCCGATTCGATCAACGATTCCGCGCACGAACACATCACTGTTCTCGGCATCGCGGGTGGCGGCCGTGGCGACCATCCGGGACCGCTCGACGTCGTGAATCCGCATGAGCTTGGCAAAGCGTTCGGCGGCTTCAAACGTTCGGGCGAGAGCGCCGTCGTCCAGCCTGCCGGTCTTGTCCACGCCCTGGCCGAGGCGAACGATCTCCATGGTTCGGACAACATCCGTCACGGTGCCAGCATCGACGTCGGCGATGAGGAGACGGATGGAGTTCGTCCCACAATCGAGGGCAGCTACACGAGTCACGGGTTAAGCGTACGTCCTCAGGCTGACAAGGTCGCTATGCGTCGCAGGTGCAGACGGCGTCATTCCAGAGGCCGCGGTCAATCAGCAGATTGAGCGTCTCGTCGCCAATCGGGTTCACACCGCGGCCGACGGCCAGCGTGTGCCCCAGGAGCGCGTGCAGGCACTTCACGCGCGTGGGCATGCCGCCCGCAGAGATCCCGGCAATCTCGGGCACCTCACCGAGTTCGGCGCGCCGCGCCACGTATGCCTCGTGCGCGCCCCGATATGCCGCCGCGAGCTCCGGATCGGAGCCGAGCCGCGCGTTCATGCCCTCCATCGTGCCCTCGGCCTCGAGGGTGGAGGCGCCCTTCACTGCGGGCGGGCAGGTCAGGTAATACGTGGTGGGGAACGGGGTGCCATCATCGAGCCGAGGCGCGGTCACCACCACGGTGGGCCGCCCGCACACACAGCGCGCGCCGATCGCCACCACGCCGCGCGGGACACGGCCGAGTTGCTTCTGCAGCACGTCAAGATCTGGCTGCGTGACTGGGCTCTCCATTAGTCTTCCTCCGGTTCGTCCGGCTCGGGACGTTCGACGTCGCCGAGTAGCCGGCCCGATGGCACGAGATCGGTGGCGCCGGCCGTCTCGACCGAGGTCCACATCTCTAGGTACCACGGCCCGAGGGGCGCCACATAGCCCATCTGCTCCTGGTACTCCTGCTGGGCCTCCTCGCCGATGATCGCCTCGGGATCCACCACCACCCAGGGCTGCTCGCCTGGCAGCACGTAACCGAGACGTTCCCGGGCCTGTGAGCGCACGAAGTCGGCATCGTCCCAGAGCGCGATCTCGCGCTCGAGCTGGGCGTTCCGTTCCTTCGCCGCTTCGATCTGCTCGTTCAGTGTGCGAACCTGTTCCATCTGCTGGAAGTACAGGTTGAGTGTGGGGGCAACGAGGACGAATGCCATCGCCGCCACGAGCACGCCCACGAGTAGTCGCCACGAAATTGAGACCGTGCGGTCTCCGTTCGTTGTGAACTGGACGCCCGTGGCCCTGGCCGACGCCGAGGGCTTCTTCGTCTTCGGCGTGGCACTCGGGCGATCGGTCCGGCCGGCGGGCGCGCGCGAGGAACGCGGGGCGGAAGGACGGCGGGCACTCACTGATCTATTTTCGCTCACTCTGGCATGAAGATAGCGGAGCAGGAGACGCGAGTCTCCTGCTCCGCTGAGCGATTCCCCACTCCTCGTCATTCTGCGCGGAGGCCTTGGCCGGAGTCGCAGAATCCAGACCGCCTCTCAGCTCAGAGTGACGATCCTGGATCCTGCGACTACGTTCCGCTTCGCGCAGGATGACAAGGATGTGTGCTACTTCGTGAAGCGCGGGAAGGCACTGCGGCCGGCGTAGACCGCTGCGTCCTCGAGGTCGCCTTCGATGCGAAGGAGCTGGTTGTACTTGGCAACACGCTCGGAACGGGCCGGTGCGCCGGTCTTGATCTGACCGGCGTTGGTGGCCACGGCGAGGTCCGCGATCGTGGTGTCCTCGGTCTCCCCGGAGCGGTGGGACATCATGGTCGCGAAGCCCGCGCGCTGCGCCATCTGCACGGCCTCGAGGGTCTCGGTGAGCGAACCGATCTGGTTCACCTTCACGAGCAGTGCGTTGGCCGAGCCGAGGTCGATGCCCTTGGCGAGGCGCTCCGGGTTGGTCACGAAGAGGTCGTCACCCACCAGCTGAACCTTGTCGCCAATGCCAGCGGTCAGTGCCGCCCACGCGTCCCACTCGTCCTCGGAGAACGGGTCTTCGATGGAGACCATCGGGTACTCGTTGACGAGCGTGGTGTAGTAGTCCACCATCCACGCCGTGTCCTTCGGGCCGCCCTCGAACTGGTAGGCGCCGTCGGAGAAGAACTCGGTGGAGGCCACGTCGAGCGCGAGCGCGATGTCATCACCCGGCTTCAGGCCGGCCTTCTCGATCGCCTCGATGATGAGGTCGAGCGCCGCGCGGTTGGACTCGAGGTTCGGCGCGAAGCCACCCTCGTCGCCAAGACCGGTCGCCAGGCCGCGCTCCTTGAGCACGCTCTTCAGCGCGTGGTACACCTCGGCGCCTTCGCGCAGGGCCTCACGGAAGGTGGGGGCGCCGATCGGCGCGATCATGAACTCCTGGATGTCCACGTTCGAGTCCGCGTGCGAACCACCGTTGAGGATGTTCATCATCGGTACCGGCAGGACGTAGGCGTTCGGGCCACCCACGTAGCGGTACAGCGGCAGGCCCGCGGACTGCGCAGCCGCACGCGCCACGGCAAGGGAGACGCCGAGGATCGCGTTTGCGCCAAGCTTCGCCTTGTTGGGGGTGCCATCCAGCTCAAGCATGACCTGGTCGATCAGGCGCTGCTCAGCCGCGTCGACGCCAAGAATCTCGGGGGCAATGTCATCGAGCACGTGGTCAACAGCGTTCTCCACGCCCTTGCCGCCGTAGCGCTCGCCGCCATCGCGCAGCTCAACTGCCTCAAACGCGCCGGTCGATGCACCGGACGGAACTCCCGCGCGGCCTGCCGCACCGTCGTCGAGGGTGATCTCCACCTCAAGAGTGGGGTTTCCGCGCGAATCCAGGATTTCGCGTGCGCCTACTGATTCAATGCTGGCCACAAGGTCTCCTAACCTTCAGTGTGTGTTGTGAGGCGCGCCAGGCGCCACCTACGGCACAAGCCTATTGGCTTGGCGCGAGTTTTCGTAGGGCCTTCCGCCCAGAGTGGATATGGATCTCCTACTGCTGCACAATCCACGGCAGTTCAGCGGGAACGATCGAGCCCGTCGTGGCGTCAAACTGCCCGAAACGGGGATTGACCTTCACATCGGCCGTGGTGACGGCCAGGCTGAACTGCTCGACGATCTCGGCCCCGAGCGGCGAGGCATTCACCTTGTTCACGAGCGTGAGGAACTCGAGGACGCCCGCTGCAACGGGGCTCAACTCGTCTGGCGCCTCTGCACCGCTCTGCGCCCACGCCGTGGCCGCGAGCTCGTCGATCTCCTCCTGCGAGACGGAGATATCAAACTGCTCGGCAACGGGAGCAAGCAGATCTCGTTGCACAATCGTGCTCACGACCACGTCCGCGCTCGCGCCGGCCGCGACAATCGGCTTTAGCTCCTCCCAGGCGTCCGCGATCGCGGTCTCCGTGTAGCGCGTACCGTTCACGGTCGCGGCGGTGTTGGGAGGGGTCGCGCATCCTGCGAGCAGAAGTCCGCTGACGGCGATGGCTGCGAGGGCGCGAAGTGGCTTGGACACGATCTTGTTCACGCCCCAATCCTACGACGCCGCTCCCCCGCACACAGCCGCATCCCGGCGCATGCTCCGAATTAGTTGGTCGACGGCGCCGGGGCTGGGGCGCCCAAAGCGTTCAGTACCTCATCAAGCCACTCGAGCAACGCGGCATCCGTCAACGTTCCGGCACCGAGCGCCTGCCCGCGCGGCATCGGAATCAGCACCGAACGCACGGCCGGCTTCAGGATCGTGCCCGGGTAGAGCCGCTTGAGCCGGATCTGCACGGAATCCATCAGTTCCACCGGACCCACCCGAAGGTACTTGCCCTGCGCCAGGACCTCTTCGAGACCGAGTGCGGTGGCCTTGGCGCGGGTCCGGGCCACATCGAACAATCGATCCACGGGCTCTGGGATCTCGCCATAGCGGTCGGCGAGTTCGGCTGCCACGGCCGCCAGGTCGTCGTCGTCCTTGGCCGCGGCGATCTTCGAGTAGGCCTCGAGCCGGAGCCGCTCGTGCGCGATGTACTCGTGCGGGATGTGGGCATTGACCGGCAGTTCGATCCGCACGTCGGGCCGCTCAGGCTCGGTGTCATTGCGGAATCCGGCGACAGCCTCGGAGACCATGCGCACGTACAGATCGAAGCCCACGCCCGCAATGTGGCCGGACTGTTCACCGCCTAGCAGGTTTCCGGCGCCGCGGATCTCGAGGTCCTTCAGCGCCACCTGCATGCCGGCGCCGAGATCCGTGTGCGCGGCGATTGTCTCGAGCCGATCGAGCGCGGTCTCGGTGAGGGTACGGTCCGGCGGGTAGAGGAAGTAGGCGTAGGCGCGTTCGCGGCCGCGGCCCACACGCCCGCGCAACTGGTGCAGCTGCGAGAGGCCGAACATGTCCGCGCGCTCCACGAGGAGCGTGTTCGCGTTGGAGATGTCGAGGCCGGTCTCCACGATCGTGGTGCACACCAGCACATCGAACTCGTTGTTCCAGAAATCGACGATCACCTTCTCCAGTTGGTGCTCGTTCATCTTGCCGTGCGCGATCGCAATCCGCGCCTCCGGCACGAGTTCCTGGATGTGCGCGGCGGTGGCCTCGATCGACTTCACGCGGTTGTGAATGTAGAACACCTGGCCGTCCCGCAGGAGCTCGCGGCGGATCGCGGCGGCGATCTGGCGATCCTCGGAGGGCCCCACGAAGGTGAGCACGGGGTGCCGCTCTTCCGGAGGCGTGGCGAGGGTGGACATTTCACGGATCCCCGTGACCGCCATCTCGAGCGTGCGCGGGATCGGCGTTGCCGAGAGCGAGAGCACGTCCACGTTCGTGCGGATCTGCTTCAACGTCTCCTTGTGCTCGACACCGAAACGCTGCTCCTCATCGATAATCACGAGGCCAAGGTCCTTGAAGCGCACCTCGCCGGTGATGAGGCGGTGGGTACCGATCACCACATCAACCTTGCC
Source organism: Ruaniaceae bacterium KH17 (assembly GCA_900199505.1). GTDB lineage: Bacteria > Actinomycetota > Actinomycetes > Actinomycetales > Actinomycetaceae > KH17. The sequence continues at coordinate 27,297 of FZQV01000033.1, forward strand.
TGCCGCCACGTCCTCCTTGACCTGCTGGGCCTCCTTGTCCGTCTGGAAGCGCGAGAGTGAGGCGACGCGCACGGGGAACGCCGCGTAGCGATCGGTGAAGGTCTCGAGGTGCTGCTGCACGAGCAGGGTGGTAGGCACGAGCACGGCCACCTGCTTGCCATCCTGGACCGCCTTGAATGCTGCCCGCACCGCGATCTCGGTCTTGCCGTAGCCCACATCGCCGCAAATCAGCCGGTCCATCGGGATCGGCTTCTCCATATCCGCCTTGACCTCGTCGATCGTCACGAGCTGGTCCGGTGTCTCGGCGTATGCGAAGGCGTCCTCCAGCTCGCGCTGCCACGGCGTATCCGGCCCGAATGCGTGGCCCTTCGTGGCCATGCGCGCGGCGTAGAGCCGAATCAGCTCGGCGGCGATCTGGCGCACGGCGTGGCGCGCCTTGGACTTGGTCTTGGCCCAGTCCGAGCCGCCCATCTTGTTCAGGGTGGGGCTCTCGCCGCCCGTGTACTTCGTGACCTGGTCCAGCGAATCGGTGGGCACGAACAGCCGGTCATTGCCGCCGCCGCGCTTGGCAGAGGCGTACTCAATCACCATGTACTCGCGTGTGGTCGCATTCGCGCCCGTGCCGATCGTGCGCTGCACCAACTCCACGAACCGGCCCACTCCGTGATGCTCGTGCACCACGTGATCGCCCGGTCGCAGCGCCAGCGGGTCCACCACGTTCTTGCGGCGCTTCGGCATCGTGCGCATGTCACGCGTAGAGGTGCCTTGGCGCCCGGTGATATCACTCTCGGTGACGATTGCGAGCTTCAGCGCTTCGGCCACAAACCCCGGTCCACTGCGGGAAGTCGTGACCGTGACGACCCCTGTCCTGGGACCGTCGGCGACGTCGTCGACCACCGTGGCAGCAACCTCCACCGAACCCAACTGCTCGGCCATCCTGCGGCCGGGACCGGGGCCTTCAGTCGTGAGGATCAGGCGCCAGTCATCGTGGATGAGCTGCCGGAAATCCGTGACAGCTGCGGCGATATCGCCGCGGTAGGGACGCACCTCACGCGCGCCAATCGCCACGGCGTCCTCGTCCTCGGGGTTCACGGGCAGCGCCGTGAGGCCCCACCAGGCAAAGCCCTTGGTGTGCGAGAGTGCGCGCGCCTCGGCGAGGCTCGCGAACGAGGCGTCATCGAGCAGCACGGGCACGGTCCCGCCGGCGGCGGCCGAGGTCCAGGCCGCGGCAAGGAACTCCTGCGTGGTGGCGACCAGGTCCTCGGCGCGGCGCTCGATCCGTTCGGGTTCCGCAAGGACCACCCGCGTGCCCTCGCCGAAGTACTCGAGCACGGATTCCATGCCCTCGGCAAGCACGGGCGTGAGCGCCTCCATGCCCTCGACACCGATGCCCTCGGCAATCCGATCGGCCATGTCCGTGATGCCCGGCATGGTCTGGGCGAGCGTGCGGGCACGCTCCCGCACGGCCTCGGTGAGGAGGAGTTCGCGTGCCGGCGGTGCCCAAAGGTGGTCGACGGCGTCCAGCGAACGTTGGTCTGCCACGGAGAACTCACGGATCTCGTCCACCTCATCGCCGAAGAACTCCACGCGCAGCGGATGCGGATCGGTGGGCGGGAAGATATCGAGCAGTCCCCCACGCACGGCGAACTCGCCGCGCCGCTCCACCATGTCCACGCGAGTGTAGGCGGCGCCAACGAGGGCGTGGATCACGCTCTCCATCGAGCGCTCCTCGCCTACGCGCAGCGCCACCGGCTCGAGATCGCCGAGCCCGGTGGCGATCGGCTGCAGCAGCGCGCGCACGGGCATGATCACGGCGATCGGGGTGTCCGTCTCGGGGTGCGCCGGGTCCGGGTGTGCGAGCCGGCGCAAGGTCGCGAGGCGGCGGGCCACGGTGTCCGGCCGGGGGGAGAGCCGCTCGTGCGGCAGAGTCTCCCACGCCGGGAACACCGCGAGCGCCGCCGCGGGGACGTAGGCACTCATCGCATCGCGAAGCGCCTCTGCATCACGCGTGGTGGGGGTGACCACCACGAGAGTGGCCGGCCCCTCCCCTGCCGTGGCGGCGCCGTCGGGAACCAGATCCGCGTGGCCCGCCCCATCGCCGTCGGCCGAAGCCGCGTAGTTGAGCCCGGAGGTACGCTTCAGCGCCGATGCGTTCCCCTCAGCTCCATTAGTGGCGGTGCGCTGGGCGAGCGCCGCGAGGAGTGGCGGGCGCACGCCGGGCGGCGCCGAGACGGTGAGCCGCGCCGCAGACTCCTCATCCGCAACGCGCCGGAACGCCGGGTCCTCGCGCAGGATCGGCAACAGGCCGGTCAGGTTCATCGATCTCCTCGGGACACGCCAAAAACCGGAATTCGCGCGAACCCCGGGGTGACCATCTTACGTCCCCCGCACCGCCGCGCCGCTCCCGCTCGGGTGAGCCATGGCCGCCGCCCCGTCGTCAGTCAAGTCCGCGGGTTGGCAACGGCCCACTTCGCGCCCCGATCTGCTGCAGTCTCGTACCACCCCTCAAGGAGGCTGAGGCAGGGGTTGCCGCGTACACCTGCCACTCACCTGAGTGGCAAAAGACCGCCATCACCCACCAGAACGCACATTTCGCACTCACCTGAGTGGCAAAAGACCGCCATCACCCACCAGAACGTACATTTCGCACTCACCTGAGTGGCACAAGACCGCCATCACCCACCAGAACGTACATTTCGCACTCACCTGAGTGGCAAAAGGTCGCGCGGCCCTCGCCCGGTGCGCTAACCCTGCGGGCACCCACCCGGCGGGCGCGACTCTTCGCACTAGGATCGGGACATGGTTCTTGCACTCATGGTGTCGCTGCTGGCCGGACTCGCCACCTCGATCGGCGGCGCGCTCGTTCTCAATGAGAAGACGCTCCAGCGCAACTTCCTCGCCGTAGCACTC
>FZQV01000020.1 GCA_900199505.1 Ruaniaceae bacterium KH17
CCCAACATGCTCCCAGAGCATGTACACCCCGACTTTGCCCTTACGAATACTGGGCAAACCCCGAATTCCATACACACAATTTGGCCTATAACCCACTTTTGCCCTGTGAAGCTCGATCGAGTGAGTGCTACGAGAGTGAAGCACGTGCGAGCTAGACGCCGACCTGAACACCGCGTGAGCCTTGCACCCTGCCCACGGATAGGCCCATCGTCTGCCGCAGTATTCAACGGCGATCCTCGCAAGCCTGAACGCCATCCCCTGACCCCCGCCCCGAGCACCACCACCACACTTTCCGCACCGGACAAGGCCATGCTTCTGGACCTTAGCGGCGAAAGTTGTGCGGCAGTAGGGGCTGTGATCGTTGGAATTGTGACCATATATCGCGCCACCTCTCGATGATGCACAATGCTCCCAGAGCCCACTGACATCGAATGATGCAGAACTCTATGGGGCATGATTGGGCGCGCTCACACCAATAGCGTTCTGGTGATTAGCGTCGAACGTCTCTGATCTGCCAGGCCGCGATAACTTCAGTGGCGTCCTCTCCGGGAAGAATCATTGCGAGGGCGCCAAGTGGAAGCGGTTCTTGAGAAACCGCTCCGAACTCGTCGATCAGCGTGTTCTGCAGGAGTTGGCAGGCTTCCTCGCGGGAAGCAGCGTTTACGGAGAAGGTCACGGCGATTGAGTGGGTATCGGGTGTGCGAGCATTCATGATTCACCTCCTGTTGTCCGTCCACTTTGACGGGTTCGCCGGATGTCGCGCCAGTACCAATTCTGAGATTGTGGATAACCTCGGGGTAGTGAGAGCTCTCAAGTCATCGTGTCAGTGGCCTGTGAGAGAGTCGTGATTGAAAGCGCAAGGTGCGTTGGTGGAAGAAGGTGGACACATGGCGAAGTCATCTGAGCTGAGTGTTCTCGAGATCTGCGCTGGAGCAGGCGGCCAGTCGTCAGGGCTTGAGCGGGCCGGTTTTGGGCATTCTCTTGCAGTCGAGATCGATCACGATGCATGCGAAACCCTCCGTACCAACCGCCCTAGTTGGGCCGTTCACGAGGGCGACGTCCGGGAGGTTGACGGAACTCAGTACAAGGGGCTGGATCTCCTAGCGGGTGGGGTCCCGTGCCCGCCCTTCTCGATTGCGGGGAAACAACTAGGGGCAGATGACGAACGCGATCTCTTCCCCGAGGCTATCCGGCTCGTGAGAGAGGCACGGCCAGAGGCCGTAATGCTCGAGAACGTGAAGGGGCTGGCCTCCGCGCGTTTCGCGCCTTACCGGCAGTCGATCCTCGACGCACTCAATGATCTTGGATATGACGCTGACTGGCAGCTGCTCTATTCGAGCGAGTACGGCGTGCCCCAACTGCGGCCGCGTTTCATTCTGGTTGCGTGGAAGCGGCGCGGCGGACGATCATTCGAGTGGCCCCGACCCTTCGGTTCACCGCCGACGGTAGGTGAGGTGCTGAAGCCACTCATGGCTGTTAATGGGTGGCGAGGTGCGGCAGGCTGGGCGAAGCGTGCGAACAGTATTGCGCCAACGATCGTTGGTGGCTCGAAAAAGCATGGCGGTCCGGACCTGGGCCCATCTAGGGCCAAACAAGCCTGGCTTGAGCTGGGTGTCGACGGCCGGGGAATCGCAAATGAGCCGCCCACAGCTGATGACCCAATCGACTTCATCCCAAAGTTAACTAACGAGATGGCGGCGCGGATCCAGGGGTTTGATCCGGCGTGGCATTTTTCGGGGCGTAAGACATCCGTCTACCGCCAGATCGGAAATGCATTCCCACCTCCCGTCGCAGAGGCTATCGGGCTCTCAATCGCAGAAACGCTCGGGGTGACGAGAGAGGGCGACACCGAAAGGGCGCTTTGCGCTGTCGGCTAGCGAGGAACGATAGGAGCCGCCGTGGAGATCACATCACCCGGCTTGGCAATCGCCCACCATCCTCCTGAGATTTCGACCCCCGTCCCAGGCACAGATGGAACGACGCGTACACTGACGAACTCTCCAGGTTCGGGCACTTCCGTGCCAAGTTTGATCGCAATCTCGCGCTGGTTAATGTAGTCGCCGCCGAGAACCAGGATGCCCTCGGGCCGTAGCGCGCTCCGTGCCCCGCCGTTCTCTCGGATCCGCTTCATGTAGTCGTCCTGCTGCGCCACTGTCGCCACAATCGTTCGCGAGATTCGCCGGTTCTGCGCGCGCCTCAACAGCTCATTGACACGAGCCTGGCCACTGGCTGAGGCCATGATGGCATCGACATCTTCCGGTGGAAGCTGTAGAAGTGCATTTGGCTGCATTGGCGCATCCTTGAAGAGCCAGCGAATCCGTGAGCGACCATCCTTGTTGAGTCCGGTCTTGCGATCTCGGTTCTCACTGGTCCGTCGATTCTCTTCAGTCACCCGGACTATTCCGACACTCCAGGTGGCGGAGGCGTCATTCGCCTGAGTGGCGAGGACAAGTTGATCAAAGCTCTCGATCGGAAGCATCCATTGGCCGGTGTGGGAGTATTTGCAGTCCACCTCACAACCTGCGATTGAGAAATCTAGAGTCTCTCCGTCGGCGAAACTGAGTTCCCGTTGAAGGTTGATCTCGATGAGCGTCCCGAAGTGAGTTTTCTCGGTCTTGAAGAGCTGATCAAGCCGATAGCGGCCCGTGTGCTGCCCGTCGTACAACTGATCAAACGTCTGCCGGAATACGCGAGCCATACGGCTTCCGTCTGGATCGAGCCGTAGCAGTTCCTCGGCTACAGCCTCGAGCGCTGAGTCTTGAGTGTCCCGTGTGCTCATCTGGTCAGCATAAGTCGACTTTGACCTCTCGACGTGTGATTTGGAAACCTCCACGGCGCGAGCCGTGGGCTCGTGCCATCGAGTTGATCGATCGACAACTGGCCAAGGCGGCTTGAGAGCCTTCTGCGTGAGCCGGTGCATGCGCAGCGACGCACGACGGCACATCCGCGCATCCAGTCCCAGACTGGCAAGACCTACAGCGCAGCTCGCACCGCGGCGGAGTTCCTTACGCTCGACCTCGCTGCGCCCAGACGCCGCAGCGGAAGCACGAAGGCGAGGAGTGCGATGACGATGCAGATTGCGTACTCATGAGAAGCCTCCGGTTGTAGCAGTACAAAGAACGTGCTGATACAAGATGTGGCTGTCAAGGCACTGAGCGGTAGCTGCGTGGTTCCGTCGGTAGCCTGCAGATGTGGTTGCTGTGTTGGCGTGCCGGGGCCGTGGGGCGCCAGAGCTACAACCACTTCTTTCAGCGGGGCGGTCTACGATAGCGGCGTGAGTGATGCAATGCCGACGGCGGTCAGGCGGCCGGGCCTACGGGCGGAAGTCTGGATCGTGCTCGGGTTGAGCCTCGGGCAGTCGGCGATCTATTCGCTGATGCGGATCTACGTGCGGCTCACCTCGGAGACCGCACTCGGCGATCAATCCGCCTCGATCAACACCTCGCTCTCGCCCCGGCCATACGTAGACCTCACCTACCAGGTGCTCGGGATCCTGTTCGCGCTCGTTCCCGTGGCGCTCGCGCTGTACCTATTGAGCGAGCCGGGCCGCGCAGCCATCCACCGGATCGGCTTCGACCTCGCACGGCCACTGCGCGATCTCGGCGCGGGCCTCGGCATCGGCGCGCTCATCGGGATCCCAGGACTCGTCTTCTACGCGATCGGCCGCGCCCTCGGCATCACAGTTGCGGTGAACCCCGCGGCCCTCAATGACCACTGGTGGGCCATCCCGATCCTGATCCTCGCCGCACTGAAGAATGCCGTGCTCGAGGAGGTGATCGCCGTCGGGTATCTGTTGGAGCGGCTCGAAGAGATCGGCTGGAGCTGGCCGCTGCGGACGGCGGCGTCCGCGGTGTTGCGCGGGCTGTACCACCTGTACCAGGGGATCGGGCCGTTCTTCGGGAACCTCGTGATGGGGCTCGTGTTCAACGAGTATTACCGGCGCTCGAAGCGCGTGATGCCGCTCGTGGTGGCGCACACGCTGATCGACATCGTGGCATTTGTGGGCTACTGGCTGCTGCCCGAGACGTGGCGGGCGTGGCTGTAGAACGCGCCGTGGCTTCCACTCCACCTGCGGCTTCGCTCAATCAGCGGCGGTGGGGAGAACGTTAGCCTGCGCTGAACCCGCGAGGCTCGCTAGTCCGCGTATTGCTCCACGAAGTTGCTGATCACGAGGTGCGAGTCCGTCACGTCCGCGCCGAAGCAGCGCCGCGTGACCTCCTCCACCTCGTCCTCCGGGAAGTAGCCCACGTGCCGGTAGAGGTCGATCCGCTCGGCGATCCCCTCGTAATCCAGTTCGGGGTGGAACTGCGTGCCGTATAGATTCTCTTTCACGCGGAACATCTGTACCGGGCAGTGCGGTGAGGTGGCGAGCAGGATGCCGCTGGGAGGCAACGTTGAGCAGGCCTCCTTGTGCCCCACATACGCCTCGAACGTGCGTCCGATCCCCGCGAGCAGCGGATCCGCCGCCCCCGCCTCCGTGACCTCGATGAGAACCGGGCCCACGGGCTCGCCGTACTCGAAATCGATCACGCCGCCCTGATGCCGGCCCAGCGTCCCGACGCCGTAGCAGGCGCCCAGGAACGGAAAGTCCTCGGCGACGATGAGGTCGAGGAGCTCGTCGATCTCCTTCTCCACGCGGACCTGGGTAAGTGACTTGTGAGCCTCGGGAATCGACCCCGTGAAGGGGCTGCCGCCCACCATGATTCCCGAATAGTCGTCGAGGTGAATCCGGGGCAGCGGCTCGGACTCCAGCCGATGCTGGATGAGGTCACCACGCGCGAGCCCGCCCCAACGGCGGAACTGGTCGTATTCGGCGTCGGCGAGGGAGTCCTCGGGGCGGGAGGAGATGAGCAGGAAGGGCTTCACACCCCGAGCGTAACCCCGGGGCGGCGCCGTGCGCCGAACAGTCCGCTGAGATCCGTACATCAGTTGCCCGAAATGGCCCCTCCGGGCATCAGAATTGCTCACTGTTGTACGGATCTCAGCGAGTTCAGCGGCTGGCTGCGGTGAGGAGCGAGTCCGGCCGGGCGGGGGGTAGGCCAGTGTGGGCCGGTGTGGTGAGGGTGGTCACGGATTAGGGAAATTCAGGGAGATTCACGCGACAGGGCCTGAACTGTGACGACCCTCGGGGGCGCGGCGCGGAAGTGCGGGGCGGGGTTACCCGTTGACGATGCTCAGGATCCCAATCAGCACCCAAACGACGGCGCCCATGTAGCCGAGCGTGAGGGCGGAGGTGGCGAGGCCTCGGCCGGAGCGGTGGCTGCGCGCGATCTCGTAGAGCGCATAGTGCCCGAGCCCGATTGCCGCGAGCGAGACGCCCGGAATCACGCCCAGCACGGCGCACACCAGCGCGAGCCGCGCGGCCAGCGAATACGGCGGCGTGGGGGAGAGATACCCGGGTCCGGAGAACACTGCAGCCGGGTTCACATCCTCGGTGCCAGGAAACACAAAGGGGGCCGGCCCCGCCGGGGTTTCGGGTGCCGTCGGGAGGTAATCCGCACCCACGCTACGTGGCGCCGTGGAGTCCACGGGGACGTAGGACAGCGGGTAGTTCGGCTCGGCGGACATGCCCCTCCACGAGGTGTGAGATTGTTGGCGTTCGCCATTCAGAATACGGCCAACGGAAGTAACACGACAGCGCTACGCTTTCCCGTGGGCCGGAGGCCCTCACCTCTGGCACTGAACCCCTCGCACGAACGGAGCAGTATGGCCACGCTATTCAACTGGACAGTCAAGGGAGACGGGAAGGTCCCGCCGCCCGGCGAGGTGGTCGCACCGGGCGAGCGCCTCAGCTGGGGCCGCACGATTGGAATCGGCGCCCAGCACATCGTGGCGATGTTCGGCGCCACCTTCTTGGTGCCGCTGATCACCGGCTTCGACCCCTCCCTGACGCTCTTCTTCTCCGCGGTGGGCACGCTGCTGTTCCTGGTGATCACCGCCGGCCGCGTCCCCTCGTATCTCGGCTCCTCCTTCGCGTTCATCGCTCCGCTGACGGCGGTCCAGGTAGTCCCAGGTCAGCCCACCCCTGAGGAGATCGCGCTGGGTCTCGGAGGCGTGGTGGTCGCCGGTGTGACCCTCGCGGTCGTTGGCGCCATTGCGCACTACGCGGGCACCCGCTGGATCGATGTGGTGATGCCCCCGATCGTCACCGGCACCATTGTGGCCCTGATCGGCCTGAACCTTGCGCCCGCCGCGTGGAACAACGTGCAGAAGGCTCCGGTCACGGCGATAATCACGCTCGTCTCGATCATTCTGATCACGGTGCTGTTCAAGGGAATCATCGGCCGCCTCTCGATCCTGTTCGGCGTGCTGATCGGCTGGGCCGTTGCGATCTTCCGCGGTGAGATCACGCAGGACGCGAAAGACCGTCTGGACGCCGCCGCGTGGTTCGGCCTTCCCGACTTCCAGACGCCGACCTTCAGCGCGAGCGTCATCGGCCTGTTCGTTCCCGTGGTCCTCGTGCTGATCGCCGAGAACATCGGCCACGTGAAGTCCGTTGCGGCGATGACGGGCGAGAACCTTGACCCGGTCACCGGCCGTGCCCTTCTGGCCGACGGCGTTGCCACCACCCTGGCAGGACTCGGTGGCGGTTCTGGAACCACCACCTATGCGGAGAACATCGGCGTGATGGCGGCGACCCGGGTCTACTCGACGGCGGCCTACATGGTGGCCGGCATCGTGGGCCTCTGCCTCTCGATGATGCCGAAGTTCGGTGCCGCGATCGCCACAATTCCCGACGGCGTGCTCGGTGGTGCGGCCACGGTGCTGTACGGCCTGATCGGCGTGCTGGGGGCACGCATCTGGGTGCAGAACAAGGTGGACTTCTCCAACCCGATCAACCTCTACACGGCCGCGATCGCGCTGATCGTGGGTATCGCGAACTACACCTGGGTGGTGGGTGAGATGCGCTTCGAGGGCATCGCGCTCGGCACCGCTGCGGCGCTGCTCGTGTACCACGTGATGAACGCGCTCTCGAAGTGGCGCGGCACCAACCGTGAGCCAGCCAGCCCGGCCTCGGTGCCCGGTGGCACGGAGCTTGACGGCTAGGAATTGCTGAGGGCGGCGGGTCTAAACCCGCCGCCCTTAACTCTGCCCGGAACGAGCTCTTGGGGACGCTTACGCCTCGGCGTCCTCTTCGCCGTCGGACGGTGCCTCCGTCTCCTCGTCCTCGGGGACGAGGTCCTCGCCACCGTCATTCAGCTCGTCCTCGGTGGGCTCCTCTTCGGGGACGCACTCCGCGGGCGGCACGATCTCGACACCCGCGGGGAAGTCGCCGGACTTGATCAAGGACTGTTCGCCGTACGTGTGACCGAGGATCACGTCAACGGACGCGTCCTCACGGTCATCGATCATCACCTGCATCGTGGGGAAAACCTGTTGCAGCGTATACGCGGCGACGATGCCCGCCTTGCCTGCCTGGAGCTGGCCATCGGTGCGCAGGAACTTGGGCCAGTTGCCCACCTCGGCCACCGTGACACCGTACTCGCGCAGGGTTCCGGCCACGCTCACGGCGATGCCTTGCTGGTTCGAGGAGTTGAACACATTCGCTTTCACTGAGCCAAACGCCACCGAGTAGGCGCCCTCCGGCGGGCACTCCATCGTCTCGGAGGTCTCGATCTTCTCGGGCATGGTGATAGGGCGCGTCCACGGCGACGGCACGGTCCCGGAGAAGACGAGGTAGGCGAAGGCCGCGGCAACCGCGAGCCCCGCAATCAAGAGGCCGTAGATCACGGTCTGCCGTTGCTGAAGCCGCCGGCGCCGCTTCGCGCGCGGGGACAGTGCTTGTGGGTTCACGTGCCAATCCTACGGTGCGTGGGCGAGCGCCCGTGCCGGTTCCTAGGTTCCGCGGGCTGTGGTCACCTCTTCACCTACCACCCGAGAGAGAAAGGCCGCAAGGTTGGCGCGCAGCCGCAGCACGCTTCCGCGCACGTCGATGGTCTCGCGTGCGGGGATACCGCGGCCCGGCGAGCGCATCCCCCGGATGTACAGCGAGCAGGCGAGATCGTTGCACACGTAGGTGCCGATCGTATTGAGCCGGGCGGCTGCGTCACCCGCACGTGGCGCCGCCATCAGGCTGACGCCTCCGCCTGGCCGAGTGGTGAGACAGAGCGCGCACATGGTGGTCCGCCTGGCCGCCGCAGGCTGGTGGGGGACTCGTAAGCGGATCCCCACGAGGCCGCCGTCGGCAATGATGTAGGCGCGCCGCTCGGCCTTCGGATCGATCCAGCCGAGGTAATCGAGATCATCCCACGGTGCATCGTGGAACCAGGAGGGCAGGTTCAGCTGGGCGGCCTCCTCTGCCGAGCAGTTGATCAGGGAGGCGCGGACCTCGGTTTCGGTGAGCGGCTGCATTCAGTCCAGGCTAGCCGACGCCGCGGGCGGCAAAGAACATCATCTCGATCGATTTCCAGTGGGGCGGAGTTCCGATCGGGATGATGTGTCTGCCGCGTGCTCAGAGTGACAGGGCGCGGGCCGCCGTACTCAGGAGCGCCCTCAGGTCCGCTTCAGTGCCGGGCGCGGAGTGGAGTCCGCCACGTGTCCCGTCGGGGCCGGGGATCCCCACGAGCCGCGTCGACAGGTCATAGACGCCAAAGAAGACTTCACGATCGATCTGCTCAGCCAACGCCATGGCGGTCACCGCAGCGTTCGCCAGAATGCCGACGTCGATCAGGGACGTCCGGTAGGACGCTGACTCGGAGGCGTGGGAACCATGCACTTCGGTGATCGCGGACACGGACATCCGGACGGACGGGATGATGGTGGCAACGATGTTCCCGAGTTCTGGGTTGTCCAGCGACGCCACGTGCGTTGTCGGCTTCAGGACCGAGTCGACGGCGGCCGTCACCGCGCCACAGGACGAGTGCCCCACCACAACGATCGCCTTGACCGAGGGGAGATACGATTCGGCGAACTGGAGGCTTCCGATCACGTCAGGGCTAGGCACGTTGCCGGCAACGCGCGTGACGAACAGATCATTCGTGAAGCGCCCGAAGAGCTGCTCCATCGGTACGCGTGCGTCTGAGCAGCTGAGGGTGGCGGCAAGCGGCTCCTGTCGGATCGTGGTGCCCGGCGTGCGCGGCACCCCGAACGCTTCGGGATCGACCGTCACCTCGTATGTGCCTTCCGTGCCCCTGCCCGCGTAGGCGGCGTTCCCGGAGTTCATGATCTCGATCGCAGCGGAGGCATCACTGGGGCGCTGCCGCGGCGCAGTCGGATCGGCGATAGTGAACACGGTCCGGTGTGGGGTCATCTCGGTTCCTCAGCGTGGGCGCGGTGTGCTGATCCACAAATTATCACCAGCCGCGTGGCGGTGAACTCGAGCTACGTCCCAGTGGGGAGCGGATGCCAGGTACGGTAAACGTGGCGTCAAGAGGAGGGCCATGCCAGAGGGAAACGTGTTGCACGGGCTTGCGCGCGAGATCAACGATCACTTCCGGGGGCACCGAGTGCACTCGTCGAGCCCGCAGGGGCGGTTCGCCGGGGCTGACCTGCTCGACGGCGCTCGGCTGGCCGAGGCGGACACGTGGGGGAAGCATCTCTTCGTGAGTTTCGCTGGGCTCGCAGCGCAGGTCCACATTCATCTCGGGATCTATGGAAAGGTGCGGTTTACGCCTGGGCTACCGCCCGTCGTCGGGCAGGTTCGCTGGCGGCTGTGTGACGAGGCCACCACGATGGACGTGCGCGGACCGAACGCCTGCGAGCTCGTGGACCCGGACGAGATGGAGTCAATCCTCGATCGGCTCGGGCCGGATCCGTTGCGTGCGGACGCGGTGCCGGAGCGGTTCACCGAGCGGGTGCTGCGCTCGCGGGCGCCGATCGCCACGTTGTTGATGGACCAGTCGGTGATCGCGGGGGCGGGCAACATCTACCGCGCGGAGGTGCTCTACCGGCAGGGGCTCGATCCGCTCACGCTTGGGACCGCGCTGCGGCCGGAGCAGGCGCGGGCGATCTGGGATGATCTTGTGGAGCTGATGGCCCGCGGCCTCGACGGTGGCCGGATCGACACCGTGCGCCCCGAGCACGAGCCCGAGGCGATGGGGCGGCCGCCGCGCGTGGATGATCACGGCGGCGAGGTCTACGTGTACCGGCGGCAGGGGCAGGCGTGCCTCGTGTGTGGGGCGCCGATTCTGACGAGCACGATTGGTGGGCGGAACCTATTCTGGTGCCCGAACTGTCAGCGCCCGTAGTCCCCCGCAGACTTGTGCTGTAGGTGCACGAGTACCGTTCCATATCCGGCTCAAAACGTGCAGCCAGAGGACAAGGCTGGCGAGAGCGGGCGGAGATGACTGGTGCCCCGCAGGATCTGCGAGGCACCAGAGATTTGGCGGAGGATGGGGGATTCGAACCCCCGAGAGCTTTCACTCAACACGCTTTCCAAGCGTGCGCACTAGGCCACTATGCGAATCCTCCTGAAGCCCCAACAGAATAACCGATTCGGGCGCATTTCCCCGAATCGTTACACCGATCACGTGGGGGGACGGAGGGGACGCGAGCCAAACCCGACGGCGATGGGTCGAGTGGTGAGGGCAGTGGCGCTCGGTGCGGTGGGGGAGCAGGTAGACTTGTACACGGCTCCTCACGCGGCGCTACCTTACGGAACTCCCCCAGGGCAGGAATGCAGCAAGGGTACGTGGGCTCTGGCGGGTGCGTGGGGAGTCCTCATTTTCGGGTGGGCCTGCCGATGGCGACCCAGGCATGTAATATGTCACACGGCAGGAGCGGCACCATGAAAGGGGCACATTGATGATTGCGCCGGCCCCGATCAAGGCGCCCGTGAGTATCCGGGAGTCGGTGGAGCAGTCGCTTGCCGCTCTGATCGTTTCGGGCCAGCTCGCGCCGGGCACTCTCGTTTCCGTGCCCACGCTTGCCGCCCAGTTCGATGTCTCTGCCACGCCCGTGCGCGAGGCGATCCTGAATCTCGAACGCCGTGGCTTCGTCACCGCGGTGAAGAACAAGGGCTTCCGGATCACCGAGGTGAGCGATGAGGAGCGCGCGCACCTTGTGGAGACGCGCAAGCTGCTCGAGCCTCCGGTCATCGGGGGCCTCGCAAAGAACTTCCCACACTCGAAGCTTCCGGAACTCACCGCGATCGCCGAGGAGATCGTGGCGGGTGCCGCTGAGGGTGATCTCCAGGCGTATCTCGAGGCGGACCTGCGCTTCCATCTCGCCCTGCTCCGGCTTGCCGGCAATCCAATCGTGGTGGACATCGTGGCCGATCTGCGATCGCGCACGCGGCTCACGGGCCTGCTTAAGCTGCTCGCGTCTGAACAGTTGGACCAGTCCGCGCGCGAGCACCTCGAGCTTCTGGATCTCCTCGAGGCTGGCGATTCCGACGGCGCTCAAGCGCTGATGGCGAAGCACATCGAGCACGTTCGGGGTTGGTGGGCAGGGCGTCCCGAAGATGCGCAGGGGTGACTTGATGTCGGACCCGTCGAGCGTACTCGCACTGAAGTTGAGCGGATCAGTACGTTATCCGCGCATAACGCACCAACGGTCTCAACTTCCGGAGCAGGTGCGGGCGAATCGGGTTGGAATCTCAACCCATAACCCGTTGACGGCCACAAGCGATATGTGACATATTACTGTCATGCCTGAGACCTTTGACGAGCGGGGCGCATTCGACGCCATCGTCATCGGCGCGGGCATTGTCGGAGCCGCGTGCGCCCGCGCGCTGGCCCGCACCGGCCGTACGGTCTGCGTGATCGAGAAGAACTCCGCAGTCTCCGCCACCACCGCCCACGGCGAGGGCAACCTCCTCGTCTCGGACAAGGGCCCAGGCCCCGAACTCACCCTCGCCCTGCACGCTCGCTCCCGCTGGGACGAGATCACCGCCCAACTGCGCGAGGAATGCGGCCCCCACTTCCCGGACATCGAGTTCGAGGCAAAGGGCGGCCTCGTCGTCGCCACCACGCCCGAGGGTGCCGAACCGCTACGGGCCTTCGCGGCCACGCAGCGCGCCGAGGGAGTCGCCGCCCAGGACGTCACGATCGCCGAGGCGCTCGAGCTCGAACCCTGGCTGAACCGGGAGATCACCGCCGCCGTCTACTACCCGCAGGACGCCCAGGTCGAGCCGGTGATCGCTGCGGAGGCGATGCTGCGCTCGGCCCGGCTCGCGGGAGCCGTGGTCCACACGCACACCGAGGTGATCGGCGGCATTCACGAGCACGGCCGCCTCGCCGGCATCCGCACCACCCGAGGCGAGATCCACGCTGGCATGATCGTCAACGCCGCCGGCCCCTGGTCCGGCGCCGTCGCCACTGCACTGGGCGCGCCGCTGGACGTGCGCCCCCGGCGCGGCATGGTGCTCGTGACCACCCGCATGCCGCAACGCGTGTTCCACAAGGTTTACGACGCCGATTACGTGGGTGCCACGCAGTCCGCCGACGCCGATCTGCAGACCTCCAGCGTCATCGAGTCCACCCGCGGCGGCACGGTTCTGATCGGCTCCAGCCGCGAACAGGTGGGCTTCGACACCGCGCTCCGCGTCGAGGTGCTACACGCCCTCGCCGCCAAGGCGCTGCGCATCTTCCCGTTCCTCGCGGGGACCGCCGTGATGCGCACCTATCGCGGCTTCCGCCCGTATGTTCCGGACCACCTCCCGGTGATCGGCGAAGACCCCCGCCTGCCCGGACTCTGGCACGCCACCGGCCACGAAGGCGCCGGGATTGGCCTCTCGATCTCCACCGCGGATCTCATCGCCACCCTCGCCGACGGCGCCCCCACCCCCGTGGACCCCGACCCGTTCCGTGTGGGCCGCCCCGCGCTCCTGAGGGAGGCGGCATGAGCTACATGGTGGATCCCGCGGCCGACGGCGCCCGCCCGGCCCAGCCGGACACCGTCACCTTCACGCTGGACGGCCACCCCATGGCGGCGCTCGAGGGCCAGACCATTGCCGGCGCCATCCTCGGCTCCGGCCACACCGCCTGGCGCACCACCACGGCAGGGGAGCCGCGTGGCGTGTTCTGCGGGATCGGCGTCTGCTTCGACTGCCTGGTCACGGTGGGCGACGCCCGCGACGTGCGCGCCTGCATGCGCCGCGTCTGCGCGGGAGACGAGGTCCGCACCCAGGACGATTCGGGGGCGGGCGAATGACACACGTTCTGATCCTTGGCGCCGGCCCGGCGGGACTCGCCGCTGCCCGTGCCGCCCGCTCGCGGGGAGCGCGCGTCACCCTCGTGGACTCCGCGGATGCTGTGGGCGGCCAATACTGGCGCCACCTCCCCGAGCAACGCGCGGGCGCGAATGAGGAATCGCTGCACCACGGCTGGGACCGCTTCACGGCGTTACGCCAGGAACTCGAGGCCGACGGCGATGTCCGCCTCATGCACTCGACCAGTGTCTGGGCGATTGATCGGGATGGCGAGGGCGCCCTTCGGGTCCATGCCACCGAAGGCCCCGCCGACGGCCCTGGGCGCGAACCCCACACCCTCTCCGCCGACGCGATCGTGCTCGCCACCGGAGCCCACGATCGCACCCTTCCGTTCCCCGGCTGGACCCTCCCCGGCGTCTTCACCGCCGGTGCGGCACAGGCCCTCGCGAAGTCGGAGCGGATCGCCGTCGGGAGGAACGTGGTGGTTGCGGGCGCCGGCCCCTTCCTGTTCCCGGTGGCGGCATCACTTTCCCAGGTGGGGGCGAACGTCGTCGGCGTGTTTGAGGCCGCGCGCGGTGGGTCCATGGCGAAGGGCTGGTTGCCGCGCCCCTGGAGCTTGTTGAGGGCGAGCCACAAGGCGGGCGAGCTCGTGCAGTACGTGAGCAATCACGTGCGCAACCGGATTCCGTACACGCTCGGCAGCGCCGTGATCGCGGCGCACGGCACCGCGCACGTGGCGGCCGTGACCATCGCGGACCTCGATACGAACTGGGCGCCGATCCCCGGCAGCGAGCGGCGGATCGCCGTGGATGCGGTCTGCGTGAGCCACGGCTTCACGCCACGCGTGGAGCTCGCCGTCGCTGCTGGATGTGAGCTGACCTCGGAGCGCTTCGTGGTCACCGATGAGCGCCTCGAGAGCACCGTACCTGGCGTCTTCGCGGCGGGCGAGATCACCGGAATCGGCGGCGTGGACGCCTCGCTCGTGGAGGGTGAGATCGCGGGCCTCGCCGCGGCCGGGCTCACCGCGATCCCCACGAAGCTCCGCCGCCGGCACCGCGCCACCACCGATTTCGCACGCCGAATTGAGGCCGCCCACGGGATCCGTTCGGGCTGGACCAGCTGGCTTACGGATGCGACCGTCGTCTGCCGTTGCGAGTCCGTGACGGCGGGCGCGATCGATGCGGCAACCGCCGCGAGTGAGCAGGACGCGCTGCGTTCGGTGAAGCTCACCACGCGCGCCGGCCTCGGCGTGTGCCAGGCGCGGATCTGCGGCCGCACGCTGGAGCAGCTGATCGGCACCCACCCGGGCGGCGGCATCGTCGATAACCGTCCGATCGCCAGCCCCATCCGACTCGGCGAACTCGCCGCGGCGTCCACCCTCAGTAGAACCGAACACGAAAACACCACCCTCATAGAGAAGGAATCACCACATGAGTAACCTCGACCTCGGCGGCGTTGTCGTCGCCACGACCCTCGCATTCAAGGAGGACGCCTCGGCGCCCGCCGGCCTCGCCGTCGATTACGACCGTTTCGCCGAGCACTGCGACTTCCTGATCAGCAACGGCTGCCGCGGCGTGGGCCCGAACGGCTCGCTCGGCGAGTACTCCTCGCTCACCGATGCGGAGCGCCGCAAGGTGATCCAGGTGGCCGTGGAGGCCGTGAACGGCCGCGGCATCGTGGTGGCCGGCGTGCACGGCGTGGGCTGGCACCAGGCCGTCCAGTGGGCCGAGTACGCCAAGGAAGACGGCGCCGACGGCGTCCTCGCGCTGCCGCCCATCATCTACCGGGCCAACCGCTCGGAGATCATCGAGCACTACACCCGACTGAACGACGTCGGCCTGCCGATCATGATGTACAACAACCCGTTGGACACCAAGGTGGACCTCACGCCGGATCTGATCGCCGAGCTTGCGCAGCTGGAGAACGTGGTGGCGGTCAAGGAGTTCTCCACGGACATCCGGCGCGTGCTCGAGATCCAGGAACTGTGCGATATCGACGTGATCGCCGGCGCGGACGATCTGCTGTTCGAGTCTCTCGTGGCCGGCGCGGTGGGCTGGTTCGCTGGCTACCCGAACGCCTTCCCCAAGGAGGCCGTGGAGATCTACACCCTCGTTCAGGAGGGCAAGATCCTCGAGGCGCGCGAGCTCTACAAGGCTCTCGTCACCGTGTTCCGCTGGGACTCGAAGGTCGAGTTCGTGCAGGCCATCAAGCTCTCGATTGACATCGCCGGCCAGTCCTACGGCGGCCGTACCCGCCCGCCGCGCGGCCCGCTCTCGCCCGAGATGGAAGCGCAGGTGCGCGTGGACACGCAGAAGGCACTCGACTACATCGCCTCGCGCTGAGACGCTGGGACTGTTGCCGACGCCGTCGGCCCGGCTTTAGGAGCACCGAATGAGATCGTCTCGGCTGATCACCGCCGTCGATTCGCACACCGAGGGCATGCCCACGCGCGTCGTCACCGGCGGCGTGGGCGAGATCCCGGGTGCCACGATGAACGAGAAGCGCCTGTACTTCATGGAGCATCTCGATGACATTCGGCTGTTCCTCATGAACGAGCCGCGCGGTCACGCCGCGATGAGCGGCGCGATCCTGCAGCAGCCCACACGGGATGACTGCGACTGGGGTGTGGTCTACGTCGAGGTCTCCGGCTGCCTGCCCATGTGTGGGCACGGCACGATCGGCACCGCCACGGTGCTGGTCGAGACGGGCATGGTGGAGGTGATCGAGCCGGTCACGACGATCCGGCTCGACACACCTGCCGGCCTCGTGATCGCCAACGTTCACGTGAGCAACGGCCACGCGGACGCGGTCACGATCGAGAACGTGCCGAGCTACGTGGACGCGCTGGACACCACGGTGGAGGTCCCCGGGTACGGTACCGTGCCTTACTCGATGGCCTTCGGTGGCAACTTTTACGCCATGGTGGAGTTGGACGACGTCGGCCTTCCGTTCGATCGTGCCCGGCAGGACGAGATCTTGCAGGCGGGCCTTGCGATCATGGACGCGATCAACGAGCAGGCGCCCCCGAAGCACCCCACGATCGACGGGCTCGATCACTGCCACCACGTGGAGTTCATCGCGCCGGGCTCCGACGCGAAGCATTCGCGGCACGCGATGGCGATCTACCCGGGCTGGTTCGATCGCTCGCCCTGCGGCACCGGCACGTCCGCGCGGATGGCCGAGCTGTGGGCGCGCGGCGAGCTACCGCTGGAGACGGACTTCGTGAACGAGTCCTTCATCGGCACGCGGTTCATTGGGCGGCTGATTGAGGAGACCGAGGTGGACGGCCGACCCGCCGTGATCCCCACCATCACTGGCCGCGCCTGGGTCACCGGGATCGGTCAGTACATGTACGACCCCTCCGATCCCTTCCCCACCGGCTTCCAGTTCTGATGCCCCGGTGCCAGCCCTTCGTCATCCTGCGCGAAGCGAAGCGGAGTCGCAGGATCCAGGAGCTGACGCCGAACCCGATGCCTAGATTCTGCGATTCCAGCCGTCGGCTTCCACGCAGAATGACGTCATGACTAAGGAGTAACGAAATGACCGAACTGAACGAACTCGAGCAGATCGCGCAAGCCGCCGCAGATGCCGCGGCACCTTTCGCCGCCACCGAGCCGAAGGTACGCGCCCGGGCCCTGAACGCCGTCGCCGATGCCCTCGAGGCGCACGCGGACGAACTCGTGCCCCTCGCGATGCAGGAGACCGGCCTCACCGAAGTGCGGCTGCGAGGCGAGCTCAAGCGCACCGCCGTGCAGCTGCGGCTCTTCGGCGACACGATCGTGGACGGCTCCTACCTCGACGTGCGGCTCGACGCCGCCGATCCCGAGTTCGCGCTTGGCGTGCGCCCGGATCTGCGCCGCTACCACGTGCCGGTCGGACCGGTCCTGAACTTCGCGGCGAGTAACTTCCCGTTCGCCTTCTCCGTGGCGGGCGGGGACACTGCAGCGGCGCTCGCGGCAGGCTGCCCCGTGATCCTGAAGGGCCACTCGGGGCACCCCGAGCTGTCCAAGGCAACCGCTGCCGTGGTGGCCGAGGCGCTGGCCGAGGCCGGCATGCCCGACGGCGTCTTCCAACTCATCGCGGGCCAGGCCGCTGGCACCGCGCTCTTGAAGGATCCGCGTGTGAAGGCGGGTTCGTTCACGGGCTCGATCTACGCGGGCCGGCTCCTCGCGGACATCGCGGCGGCGCGCCCCGAGCCGATCCCGTTCTTCGGCGAGCTCGGCAGCGTGAACCCCGTGGTGGTCACTGCGGCGGCAGTGGCCGAACGCGGCGGGGCGATCGCCTCCGGCTACGTGACGAGCGTGGCCGGATCGGCCGGCCAGCTCTGCACCAAGCCGGGCTTTGTTTTCGTGCCGGTGGGTCATGGCCTCGACGACGCGATCGCTGAGGCCGCAGGCTCCTGGGACGAGCACCGCCTGCTGAACCCGCGGATTGCCGCGTCCTATGTGGAGCGGCGCGATGCCGTGGCCGGGGCGCAGGGCATCCGGACTGTGGCCGAGGGCGGAGTCCGGATCGACGAGGACGGCCAGGGCTGGGCCCTGCCGTCCATTTACGCCGGTTCACTCGCGGACGTCGAGAAGGCGGGGGAGGCCGTGCTCGAAGAGAGCTTCGGGCCGCTTTCGGTGCTGGTCGAGTACGGGCCGGATGACGACGTCGTCGGCGCCCTGTTGGAGCACTTCGGCGGCAACCTGACGATCACGTTGCACCTGGGCGAGAACGAGGCCGACGACGCTACGCGCGAGCTGGTCCACACCGCCACCCAGCGTGCGGGGCGGGTTCTGTTCGGCGGCTGGCCCACCGGTGTGGCCGTGACTCCCGCGATGCAGCACGGTGGGCCGTACCCGGCGACGACCAACGACTCCTCGACCTCGGTGGGGACGGCGGCGATCTCACGCTTCCTACGCCCCGTGACGTACCAGGACGCCCCGCAGGCGCTCCTGCCCGCGCCGCTGCAAGATGCGAACCCGTGGCGTGTGCCGCAGGCCCGGTCCCGCGCCGGGGAGTCCCTCACCTGGGGCGCCAAGGCTGACGAGTAACATCGACGTCTCGACTCGGTTGGAAGGGGCACGACACGCACCGCGCCAGCCGAGTTGATGCAGGCCCCGCTGGGCTCCTCCCATCGAAGGCCATGTGCGGCGCCGGCGCCTGCCAGTGTCGTCCCTGGTGCGGTTTCGCTTGAGCTGCGGATGCGTGCCTTGAGCGGCGAGACCCTGCCGTTACGCGCGCGTCTTTGACGCACGCGCAGCAGCGGATCAGGGGTCTCCGAACGTTACTTTTGTGTAAAGAATCCCAAAATAACGGGTTCATTGGCTGACTCGGAACAGAGAGTTACGTATAGTGATATGTCACACGCTACTAACGAGGAAGGTTCACTTGATGCTGAATCGGTGAGGCAGTCGGTCCTTCGCCTCACACTCACAACCCCCCCAACGGCGGAACCTCCGCCACAACAGGAACGGATGACGATATGAGATTGAAGAGCCTGACGGCCCTGGCTGTGACCGGGCTGCTGGTACTGGCAGGGTGCTCAGGAGGTGGCGGCGGAACAGCCACCCCGACGAGTGGTGCAACCGATACCGCCACTGGCGACGAGGGAGGCGAGGCCACCGGTGGTGGCACCGTCTATGTTCTTCAGAACGCGGACTACTCGCACCTTGACCCGGCGCAGGGCTTCGACGGCGGTGTCAACAACTTCTACCGACTCATTTACCGCACTCTGACCACGCAGGCCACCGGGGACAAGGGAGACGCGGCAACTGAGATTGTTCCCGATCTCGCCACGGACCTCGGCACTCCCAATGCGGACGCGACGCAGTGGACCTTCACGCTGAAGGACAACATCTTCTTCGAAGATGGCACCCCGATCACGAGTGCAGACGTCAAGTTCGGCGTGGAGCGCTCCTTCGACCCGGACATCGCAGTCGGATCTCCCTACGCCCGCCTCCTGCTCGCTGGTGGCGAAGAGTACAACGGCGTCTACCGTGATGGTCCCCTCGACTCGATTGAAACGCCGGACGAGAAGACGATTGTGTTCACCTTGTCGAAGCCTTTCGCGGACTTTGCGAGCGCGGTCGGCCAGAACGTGTTTGTGCCGTTCCCCGCGGAGGCGGGCGTGACCACCACGAGCATCGACCAGCAGCCGATCGCTTCGGGCCCATACAAGGTCACCGAGCGCACACCGGGCGCGAGTCTCACCCTTGAGCGCAACGAGTACTGGGATGCCTCTACTGACGATGTGCGGGCCGCCCTCCCGGACTCGTTCAAGTGGTCGTTTGGTATTGATGCCGCGACCATCGATGAGCGCATGCTCGCCAACCAGGGTGACGATGCGAACACGATCGGAGCGAATATCCAGCCAGCAACTGTGGCGCGCGTTCAAGCCCCGGATGTCCAGGAGCGGATTGTGGATGGCGTTCAAGGTTGCACCACGTACCTCGCGCTGAACACGACGCGTGAGCACCTCAGCGACCAGAAGGTTCGCGAGGCGATCGCGTGGGCGATCGATAAGAAGTCCGCCCAGACCGGTACCGGAGGCTCGCTCCTCGCGGACATCGCATACGGGATGCTCCCGCCGCAGATGGCCGGTCGAATTGACTTCAACGATTTCGCGACCGACGGCGACAACGGAGACCCGGAGAAGGCGAAGGAACTCCTCGCCGAGGCGGGCCTCGCCAACGGCTTCGAGCTCTCGCTCGACATGCGCACGACCCCGAAGACGCAGGCGCAGGCCGAGGCGATTCAGGAGTCTCTGGCGAAGGCGGGTATTACGGTGAACCTCAATGTGATTGACACCTCGACGTACTGGCAGACGATCGGCACCACCTCGCAGCAAACCGATGCCGCGCTCGCCGGTTGGTGCCCGGACTGGGCAAGCGGTGAGACCTTCCTGCCGCCGCTGTTTGAGGGCGCGCAGATCTTCGACACCGGGAACTCAAACATCGCCCAACTCGATGACCCAGAGGTGAACGCCGAGATGGAGCGCATCCGGGGACTGGCGGACATCGACGAGGCAAACGCCGCGTGGGGAGAACTCGACCGCTTGATCACATCGAAGGCTGCGGGCATCCCGCTGCTCTATGAGAAGGCCGTGAACCTGGTGGGGAGCAATATCTCGAACGCATACTCGCACCCCGGATTCTCCGGTGGTATCGACCTCGTATCGGTGGGTCTGAAAGACCCGAACGGGTAGTCCCTATGGCGGCCGTCCCGAGTGACATGGCCACCGTCGAGACAGACGGCGTCGGGGCGCTGGGAAGCGCTCCGACGCCCGCTCGGCGGGTGGTGCGGGAACTGAGGAAGTCTCCCGCGGTCATCCTGAGTGTTGCCTTCATCGTGCTGATAACGCTTCTTGCGATCCTCGCACCGCTGGTCGTGCGTGTGAGTGGCTGGGGTCCGTACGAGTTCGATCCGGATGCGATCAACCCAGATCTTGGCGGTATTCCAGTTGGATCCTGGGGCGGAATCGGTGCCGAGCACTGGTTCGGCGTCGAGCCCGGAAGTGGACGTGACATCTTCGCGCGCATCGCCTATGGCGCGAGAGTGTCGCTGGCGATTGCCGGCTCGGCCACAGTGATCACGACGACGCTCGGTGTCGTCTTTGGAATGCTGGCCGGCTTCTTCGGTGGCTGGGTGGACCAGGTGGTCTCGCGCGTCATGGATTTCCTGATGGCCTTCCCGTCGCTGATCTTCATGATCGCAGTGCTCTCGGCGTTGCCCGCCGGAAACCGGCCGCTGCTGCTTGTGATAGTGCTGAGTATCTTCGGCTGGCCGTATACCGCACGCGTGATCCGTGGCCAGACCATGAGCCTGCGCAATGCCGAGTTCGTGGAGGCCGCTTATGCCTCGGGCGGCAAACCATTCACGATCGCGATGAAGGAAGTCCTGCCGAACTTGCGTGGCACGATCATCGTGCTGGCCACTTTGGCGGTGCCGAGCTATATCGGCACGGAGGCGGGTCTCTCCTTCCTCGGTGTCGGTGTCACACCGCCCACCCCCTCGTGGGGCCAGATGATCGCCCAGGCGGTCCCGTGGTACTCCACAAACCCGATGTTCTTCGTGTTCCCAGGCATGTTCCTGTTCCTGACCGTGCTCTCCTTCACCCTCCTCGGTGACAAATTGCGCGATGTACTCGATGCGGGGGACGCGGCCTAATGCTTTCCTACCTACTCCGCAGGATCGCGGCATCGATCGTCGTTCTCGTCCTGATCAGCCTGTTCACCTACGCGGTGTTCTTCTTGCTCTCGCCCGACCCGGCCTACCAGATCTGTGGAAAGACCTGTACGCCGGAACGCATCGAGCAAATTCACAACACCCTCGGCCTGAACCAACCATTCTGGATGCAGTATTGGGAGTTCGTCCGAGGTATCTTCGGCGGGCGCACCTTCGGCACCGGGCCCGATGCGATTGCGTGCGACGTCCCCTGCCTGGGTTTCAGCTTCCAAACGAACCAGCAGGTGACCGAGATGGTGACCTCCCGTTTCCCCGTGACCCTCACCCTCGCGCTCGGTTCGGGCATCCTCTGGTTGCTATTCGGTGTGGCCGGCGGCCTGCTCGCTGCGGTGAAGCGCGGATCCTGGTGGGACAAGGGTGTGCTGGCCCTGGCTCTCGGCGGGATCAGCCTCCCGAACTACTTCGTGGCCCTGGTGTTGCAATACCTCCTTGTCGTTCAGCTCAAGTGGTTGCCGTTCCCGCAAGCGGTTCCCTTCGCCGATGACCCGGTGCGGTGGTTCCAGGCGTACATCATGCCGTGGACGGTGCTGGCCTTCGGATACGCCGCCATGTACACGCGAATCGTGCGCACAAACGTGATCGATACGCTCGGTCAGAACTTCATGCGCACCGCTCGGGCGAAGGGTCTCGACCAATCCGTTGTGATGCGGCGGCACGCGTTGCGCCCCTCTCTGACGCCGGTCGTCACCCTCTTCGGGATGGACTTCGCCGGCCTGCTCGGTGGCGCGCTGATCACCGAAACCGTGTTTGGTTTGAACGGAATCGGCAAGTTGACGGCGGACTCGATCACGAAGAACGATCAGCCCGTCATTATGGCTGTCACTCTTCTGGCGGCAGCGCTCGTGGTGGTTGCGAACATCGTGGTGGATCTGCTGTACACAGTGCTCGATCCGCGCGTGAGGGTGAGGTCGTCGTGAATGCACATCATTTGCTTGAGGTGGAGCACCTCACCGTCACATTCCCCACCTCGCGAGGGGATGTGGATGTCGTCAAGGACATCTCGTTCACCGTTGACGGTGGCCAGACGATCGGCATCGTGGGCGAGTCCGGCTCCGGTAAATCCATGACCTCGCTAGCGGTCATGGGACTGTTGCCGCGTGGCGGACGGCTCCAGGGCAGCATTCGATTGAAGGGCGAGGATCTGGTAGGACGCACTGACCGGCAACTCCGGCGCATCCGGGGGGACCGGATTGGCATGGTCTTCCAAGATCCACTCTCGTCGCTGAATCCCTACTACACGGTGGGGCTGCAGATTGAAGAGGCCTACCGGGCGCACCGTGGCGGGAGCAAGAAGCAGGCCCGCAAGGTGGCGATCGAGGCCCTTCAGCGGGTCCAGATCACCGATGCCGAGCGGCGCGTGAATCACTATCCGCACCAGTTCTCCGGAGGTATGCGTCAACGCATCATGATCGCAATGGCAACGGCCCTCGAGCCGGATGTGTTGATCGCGGACGAGCCGACGACGGCGCTGGACGTGACGGTGCAGGCGCAGATTCTCGAGCTCCTGGCCGATCTGCAGGACGCGACCGGAATGGGGATGATCTTCATTACGCATGATCTGGCGGTGGTCAGCGAGATCGCAGATCACGTACTTGTGATGCGCAATGGCGATCAGATCGAGCAGGGGACCGCTCAGGCCGTGTTCTCACGAACTACCCAGCCATACACGCGATCGTTGCTTGACGCTGTTCCTCGGATCGACGACGTTGTGGGCACCTTGAAGGAGATCGGCGAATGAGTACTCCCATCATGAAGGTTCGCAACGTGACCAAAGAGTTCACCACGCGCGGCCGCGGCGCGATCATCGCTGAGAAGTCCGTGTTTCGAGCGGTCGATGACGTGAGTTTCGACGTGGAAGCTGGCCGCACCCTCGCCGTCGTGGGTGAGTCTGGATCCGGAAAGTCCACGACGGCGCGTATCGCAGCCAGGTTGCTCGACGCCACCAGCGGAACGGTCGAGTTCGACGGGGTGGACGTCACGCACGCCACGGGTGCGGCGCTCTCCGCCTTCCGATCAAATGTGCAGGTGGTGTTCCAGGACCCATTCTCCTCACTGAACCCGCGGCACACGGTGCAGCGGATCATCTGCGCGCCGCTCGAATACCAGGGCAAGCAGGTTCCGCGAAAGCGGGCACTGTTCGTGGGCGAGCTGATGGAGCGGGTGGGACTGAACCCGGACCACCAGCAACGCTACCCCGGCCAATTCTCGGGAGGGCAAGCGCAACGGATCGGAATAGCACGGGCGCTCGCCGTCGGGCCGAAGCTGGTGATCTGCGATGAGGCTGTCTCGGCGCTCGACGTCTCGGTACAAGCGCGCGTCATCAACCTGCTGCGGGAGTTGCAACGCGACTTAGGCCTCAGCTACATCTTCATCGCACATGATCTGGCCGTGGTCCGACAGATCGCGGACACGGTGGCGGTGATGAGCCAAGGCAGGATCGTGGAACAGGGTGAGCGCGACGCCGTCTTTGATACTCCGCAGGCCGCCTACACGCAGCAGTTGCTTGCGGCGATCCCGAAGATCAACCCTGAGTGGGAGGTGGCGCGTGCACAACTGGTAGCGTCAGAGAGCATCGTCATGGAGGATCATTCGTGAAGTCATACCGCCTGCCTGGGCTCCACATTCACGAGCATCGGGTAGCCGTTCCGCTGGACTGGAACGAGCCCGAGGGTGAGCAGATCGAGCTCTTTGTTCGCGAGGTGTCCGATCCGGATCTGGACGGGAAGGACACGCGGCTCCTGATCTACCTGCAGGGCGGTCCCGGCGGAGCCAACCCGCGCCCGCTGGAGAGCTCTGGCTGGATCGCCGAGGCGATCAAGGACTACCGCGTAATCCTGATCGATCAGCGCGGCACCGGGCGCAGCACGCCCGTTGACGCGCAGGCGGTGGCGGAGCGCGGCGCGGCTGGCGCCGAGTACCTTTCGCGGTTTCGCGCGGACTCGATCGTTCGCGATCTGGAGCACGTGCGCGCGACCGTCTATCGTGGGCGCCGTTGGGCAATCCTCGCGCAGAGCTACGGCGGCTGGCTGACGTACGCCTACCTCTCGCACGCCCCGGAGGCGCTGACCGCCTGCTATGTGTGCGGGGGGATCCCGGGAGTCCCTGCGAGCGCGGACGAGGTCTACCGCCGTACCTTCCCACGTGTGGCGGCGAAGACCACCGAGTACTACCGCCGCTTCCCGCAGGATGCCGAAGCTGTTGCCGAGATCGCTGACCACCTCACAACGAACGATGTCCGCCTGCCCGACGGTGATCGGCTCACGGTTCGGCGCTTCCAGACCCTCGGACTCGACCTGGGGATGCTGCCCGGATATCAGCGGATGCACTGGCTGATCGAAGGCGCCTTCGCCCGGCCGGGCCGGCTCTCGGACGGCTTCCTGGCGGACGTACTGGCCAGAACGTCGTCGGCCGGGAATCCACTGTTCTGGACCTTGCAGGAACTGATCTATGCCGACGGCGAGTCGGGACCCACCGCGTGGGCCGCCCAACGGGAGCGAGACAAGCGGCCGGAGTTCGATGAGGACCGGCGGCCCTTGCTGTTCACCGGCGAGATGGCGTTCCCGTGGATGTTCGAAGAGGTGCGGCTGCTGCGCGGGTTCCACGACGCGGTGCATGCACTCGCCGAGCGTGCCGAGTGGCCGAAGCTCTACGATCGTGATCGCTTGGCCGCCAACGATGTGCCACTCGCGGCGGCCGTGTATTTCGATGACATGTACGTGGATTCAGGGCTGCAACTCCAGACGCTCTCGCGCACCGGGAACTCACGCTACTGGACCACGAACGAGTTCGAACACGACGGTATCGCCAACGGTCGCGTGCTGCGGCGCCTGCGTGAGATCGTGCGGGACCAACTTGGAGGAGAGGTATGACCAATCGCCCACCCTATGCCGGCACGAGGAATCCGCGGCTCGCCCACGTGCCCGCCTTCCGCGAGTTCATCGCCAGTGGCTGGGAGGACGTTGCGGTCCGACCGGATCTCGTTCCCGGCGCGGCGGAAGCGGCCGCCGAGCATCGGCGCCGTCTGAGCGAGCGCCTCCCAGGAAAGAGTCTCGTGCTCTGCTCAGGAGTGGCGCCCACGCGCAACGACGATTGCAGCTATGCCTTCCGCCCGAACAGCGACTTCGTGTGGGCCGCCGCCGGGCACATCGAGGACGCCACGCTGGTGCTACAGGCGCGCGCGGGCGGTCACGATGCGGTTCTGTACATGCCGCCACCCTTTCGGCCGGGCGACGACGGCTTCTTCAGTAACGCCCTCTACGGCGAGCTCTGGGTGGGCGCCACTGCGGGCCTCAGCGAGTGGAGCGAGGCGCTCGGGATCGAGGTTCGCCCGCGCGCGGAACTGGACTCGCTTGATCTTCACGGAGGCCTCGCGGCGGCTTCCGTGACGCCCGAGCTCGCCGCCGCTCTCGGTGCGCAACACTCGGCGGAACTGGACCGGGCACTCTCGCAATTGCGAATCGTGAAGGATGCCTGGGAGATCTCGCAGCTGCGTCAGGCGGTAGACGCCACGGTGGAGGGTTTTGCGGCGGTGATGCGGGAGGTGCCACGCGCCGTGCGGGACGGCCTCGGCGAGCGTTGGCTGCAAGGCACATTTGATCGGCATGCGCGCACGCACGGCAATGGTGTGGGGTACTCGACGATCGTCGGCTCGGGTGCGCATGCCCCGATCCTGCACTGGGTGCGTTGTGATGGGCCGATCCATCCGGACGCGGCGATCCTGCTCGATATGGGGGTTGAGGCACATTCCCTCTACACCGCGGACGTGACGCGCACAGTCCCCGCATCCGGCCGGTTCACTGAGGCCGAGCGAGCCGTGCACGATCTGGTGGAAAAGGCGCACCGCGTGGGGATGAGCCACGTGCGGCCTGGGACACAGTATCTTGACTTCCACTTCGCCGCGATGGAGGTGATCGCGCAGGGCCTGCACGAGTGGGGGCTGTTGCCGGTCTCGGTTGATGAGGCGCTGTCGCCTGAAGGCCAGCACCACCGCCGATACCTAGCCTGCGGGATCGGCCACCACCTCGGGCTTGACGTGCACGATTGCAGCCATGCCCAGTATGAGGACTACATGGCCGCCGATCTCGTCCCGGGCGTGGTGATGACCGTGGAGCCTGGGCTCTACTTCCACGCCAACGATCTGACCCTGCCACCCGAACTGCGCGGAATCGGGGTGCGTCTCGAGGACGATCTACTGGTCACCGAGAGTGGCGCAGAGGTGCTCTCGGCGGCGCTTCCGATCGACGCCGACGGAGTCGAAGAGTGGGCGCAGAGACACCTCGCCGGATGAGTGCGGCCGAGCCAATCGTGCGGCAGCTACCCGCGGGAGCGGTGGAGGTGGGCGAGGGCTCGGTATTCGAGCGGGCACGCGAGGAGATGCTCCACCTGGCGCGGGTCTACCCGCTGGATCGGCTGCTGGCCGTTTTCCGCGCGAATGCTGGGATTGATACGCGCGGCGCACGGCCACCGGGCACGTGGGAAGACTTCGGGCACCCGGATGAGGAGCCCTGGAGTGAGGCGGATTACCCGGGCCGGGAGAACGCGCCGACGGCGAGCCTGCTGCGTGGGCACTATGCCGGGCACTTTCTCTCGATGCTCGCCCGTGCCGCTGTAACCACCGGGGAACCGGAGTTGCACGCAAAGGTCGCGGAGTTCGTCGTCGGGCTGGCGGAGGTGCAGCGGAAGCTGGCCGCTAGCGGTCGCTATTCCCACCCGGGCTTCCTGGCCGCGTACGGCGAGTGGCAGTTCTCGCGGTTGGAGAGCTTCGCGCCCTATGGCGAGATTTGGGCACCGTATTACACCTGCCACAAAATCATGTCCGGCCTCATCGACGCGCATGAGCTCACCGGAAACGCGCTCGCACTCGACGTGGCAACGGCGATGGGGTACTGGGTGCACTCGCGGCTCGCGCCGCTCACGCGGGAGCATCGCGCACGGATGTGGGACTTGTATATCGCTGGGGAGTTTGGCGGGATGAACGAGTCACTCGCGCGGCTCGCAGCGCTCGCGAACGAGCCACTGTTTGACGAGACGGCTAGCTTCTTCGAGCAGGACGTGCTCCTCGATGCCGGAACCGAGGGACGCGACATCCTGACGGACATGCACGCCAACCAGCACCTGCCGCAGCTACTCGGCTATCTCGCCCAATACGAGAGAGGCGGGGAGGAGCGCTACCTTCGGGCCGTCGTCGGGCTCTGGGAGATGATCGTGCCTGGGCGCATGTATGCGCACGGCGGGACGGGCGAGAGCGAGCTGTGGGGGCCGCCGGGGGCTGTGGCCGGGGACATTGGGCATCGCAACGCCGAGACCTGCGCGAGCCACAACCTGAGCAAGATCGCGCGGCGGTTGTTCGCGCACACCCTTGATCCGCAGTACCTGGAGTACGTGGAGCGGGCGCAGCTCAACCACATTCTCGGCTCGCGGCGGGCGGTGCGCTCGGACGTGAGCCCGGAGGTGACCTACATGTTCCCGGTGCATCCTGGGGCGTTGCGTGAGTACGACAACGTGGGGACCTGCTGCGGTGGCACCGGCCTGGAGAATCACGTTAGCTACGGCGAGGGGCTGGCGTTCGAAGGCGAGGATGCGCTCTGGCTGGCGCAGTTGTACGCAGCGCGGATCTCGGCCACGAGGATGACACTCGAGGTGCGCAGTGACTATCCCCTTGGGGGTGAGGTGTCGATCAAGGTGGTGGAGGCCGACGGCGCCCTGCAGACCCTGCATGTTCGCATCCCCGGGTGGGTGGCTGCGCCAGTCTCGGTGACGGTGAACGGCGAGGCCGTGGCCGAGGCCGAGCCGGGTGAATTTGTCGACCTGACCCGGGCGTGGGCCGCGGGCGATTCGGTGGAGTTCGTCCTGCCGATCGAGCTGCGGGTGGAGGCCTGCCCCGACGATTTCGGGCTTGTTGCGCTGTTCCGCGGGCCGAGCCTGCTCCTGGCGAAGGACGAACGGCGGACGCAGTTGAGCGTGGACGTCGATTCGCTCCTGAGTGACGCCGAGCTGCTGCCTGGCGGGGGCGTCGTCGCGGCGGGTATCGAGTTCGAACCGTGCTGGTCTGGGTCCGATGCGCGGTACCACATGTACCTTCGTTCGCAGGAAGCCAGCGTGTCGGAGGACGGCATCGAGGTGGATTGCCTGCCAGCACCGTCGGGCTGGTTCACGCAGGCGCCCACGCTCTGGTTCGGAGGCGATTCCTGGCGCCTGAACGGCGGCGAATGGTCCACAGGGCCCGTCACCCTGCCGGATGGGGTGCACGAGGTGGAGGTGCGCGCCGTCGGGAGTAATGAGGTGCGTGCGCGGCGGACGTTCAGTGTGGACACCACGCCACCGGTCTCGCGGGCGAGGGTGCGGGAGCTCGGTGCGAGCGTGGAGATCACGCTGTTCGCGGAGGATGCGGTTTCCGGCGTGGAGCGGATCCAGTGGGAGGGACCCGGGACCTTCTGGGGCACCTTCCAGGAGGCATTCGTGCGAGCTCTCACGGACGAGGAGCAGGTGATCGAGTTCGCGGCCACGGATCGCGCAGGGAACGGGGAACCGCGCCAGCGGATCACGCTGCCTGCGCGCCCTACGGCTCGCTGAGCGCACCGAGTGGCCACGCCTCTATGACCGTGAGCGGATCGCCGAGAACGAGGTGCCGCTGGCCGCGGCGGTCTACTTCGATGACCTGTACGTGGATGCCGGGTTGCAGCTGGACACGCTCGCGCGGACCGGGAACTCGCAGTATTGGGTGACCAACGAGTTCGAGCACGATGGCATCTCGAATGCGCGGGTGTTGCGGCGGCTGCGGGAGCTCGTGCGCGATCGCCTCGGGGGCGAGCGCTAGGGAACTCGAAGCACGTTGAGTGAGGCGAAGCCGAGCGCCGTGCTGCGCGAGCGAAGCGAGTCGAAGCATCGAAACGTAGCGCACGTGGCGACTACAATCGCCACGACAGCCAAGATCGCCCGCAGTGGCGGCTATATCCGCCACCTATTTCGGGCGGTCGCGCCGGACTTCGGTGCGCGATGTCGGTGGCACCGCATACGATCTAAGGGTGAGCACCGCCCTGTATCGCCGCTACCGGCCCGAGACATTCAACGAGGTCATCGGGCAGGAGCACGTCACCGAGCCGCTGATGGCGGCGCTCGCCGCCGGCCGGGTGACCCACGCCTATCTGTTCTCTGGTCCGCGCGGGTGTGGGAAGACGTCGTCGGCCAGGATCTTTGCGCGATGCCTCAACTGCGCCGAGGGCCCCACGCCTAATCCTTGTGGAAAGTGCGACTCCTGCCTGGAGCTGGGCCGGGGCGGATCCGGATCGCTGGACGTGGTGGAGATCGATGCCGCCTCGCACAATGGGGTCGACGACGCCCGCGACCTCCGCGAGCGGGCCGCCTTCGCTCCCGCCCGGGACAGGTTCAAGATCTTCATCCTGGACGAGGCACACATGGTCACCACCCAGGGCTTCAACGCGCTGCTGAAGCTGGTGGAGGAGCCGCCGGATCACGTGAAGTTCATCTTCGCGACCACCGAGCCGGAGAAGGTCATCGGCACGATCCGCTCGCGTACCCACCACTACCCGTTCCGGCTCGTGCCGCCGGGCACCCTCACCGCGTACCTGGAATCGCTGTGCGTCCAGGAAGGCGTTGAGGTAGGCGCGGGCGTGCTGCCGATGGTGGTGCGCGCCGGTGGCGGATCCGTGCGCGATTCGCTTTCCGTGCTCGATCAGCTCATCGCCGGCTCGGTGGGTGGGGCCCTCGATTATGAGCGGGCGGCCGCCCTCCTCGGCTACACCTCGGCGACTCTCCTGGACGACGCCGTGGCGGCGCTCGCCGCGCAGGACGGTGGGGCGCTGTTCCAGGTTGTGGACCGGATGGTGCAGTCGGGGCATGATCCGCGCCGTTTCGTGGAGGACTTCCTGCAGCGGCTACGCGATCTTGTGATTCTGGCCGTTGCGGGTGATGCCGCGGGCCCGGCGCTCGGCCCCGTTCCTGCGGATCAGCTGGCACAGATGCACGAGCAGGCGCGGCTCTTGGGGGCGGCTGCCGCCTCGCGCGCCGCGGACCTCACGAACGCGGCGCTGTCCGAGATGACCGGCGCTACTTCTCCACGCCTCCAGCTTGAGTTGCTGTGCGCGCGGTTACTGATCGTGCCCACGGCTCGCGCCGCCGCTCCGCAAGCGAGAGCGCCCGCCGCGAGTGGCGGTGCGCCTTCGCAACACGCACCGCGAGCTGCCGCACCGGCCCAACGCGCGCCTGAGCCAGCCCGCACTACCGAGGCCCCGGCTCAGCGCCCGCAGCAGGCGCCGCCGCAGAACGCGACCTCCGCGCCACCCTCGACACCTGCCCGCGACGCTGAGCCGGACGTGAATGCCGATCGCGCACCACGTAGCTCAACTAACGCGCCGCAGGAGGCTCCGGCGCGCCCCACAACTCCCGCCGCGCCGCCACAGGGGGCAAACCTTGGCGGCGCGGCGGGGCTCGCCGCCGCTGCCCGCCGCGCCACGCAAGCCCTGCGCGCCGGCGTCCAGCCTCCCGCTCCGGAACAGCCCACGGTGCGTCCAGTTGGGGCACACTCAGGAACTGATGAGACCCTGTCAGTGACTCAGAGTGCCCCAAACGCACCCACCTCGGAGCCCGCACCTGAGCGGCAAGTGGAGCCCAGAGATGCGATCAGCGGCGATAGCGCATCAACGGGCTCAACCAGTGCGCCGGGACCCGAGAATGAGACGGAGCGAACGATCTCGGAGCCACCCGCCTCATCCGGCCAGACTCCTGGCGCCGCCGAACCCGCATCGCATGGAACGCCGCAAGCCGACCGGGCCGAATCTGCGCCGGGTGACACGCTGCCCACGGAATCGGCGCCGCTCGAGTCGAGCGCGCAGCCGCCCGAGCTAGCACCGGAGCCCGGCGGCGATCCGAGTCCGCCGCAGCGCAGTCAGTCGCGGGCAGAGTCGCCCCCGTCCGGTCGCCCCGGCACGCCCGCACGCGAGCACGTCTCGCCGTCGCACACGCCGGAACACCCAACCCAGCCCGAGCCTGCCGAGCAGCCGAGCCCGGGCGAGGGAACGCCGTCGGGCGGAGTGGATACGGCGATGATCCGTCGCCGCTGGAGCGAGGTGCTCGCCACGCTCGCGCAGATTCGCCGGACCTCCTGGGCGCTGGTGGCGCAGTCGGCGACTCCGGGCGAGGTGCGCGATGGCGTCATGAAGCTGATCTTCGAGACTGAGGGCCTCCGCTCCGCGTTCACGAACGGTCGCCACGAGGAGAATGTGGTCGTGGCGCTCCAGCAGACCCTTGGCGTGAGAGTGCGGATCGTGGCCGAGACGGGTGCCGCCGCGGCTGCGGTGCCCAACGATGAGCCCGACGACGAACCGGAACCCGAGCCGTTCGGAGGCGCCTCGGCGGATGACGAGACGATCGAGGGCTCCGCAGACTTCGGCGTCCCGGTGATCGAACGGCTCCTCGACGGCACCCTGATCGCCGAGGCGGACGAGTGAGCGGGTACGACGGCGCCCTCGCGGACCTCGTGGACGAACTCGGACGGCTCCCCGGGATCGGCCCCAAAAGCGCCCAGCGCATTGCGTTCTATATTCTCGGCGCGCCCGCAGAGGACGTGACCCGGCTCGCCGAGGCACTCCAGACCGTCAAAGCGCGTGTGCGCTTCTGCGAGATCTGCGGCAACGTCTCCGAGGAGGAGACCTGCGCGATCTGCCGCGATCCGCGCCGGAACCAGGCGCTGATCTGCGTGGTTGAAGAGCCGAAGGATGTGCTCGCTATCGAGCGGACGCGCGAGTACCGCGGTCTGTATCACGTGCTAGGCGGCGCGATTAACCCGATCCAGGGGATCGGGCCGGAACAGTTACGGATCGCGGGGCTACTCTCGCGGGTCTCGGACGGGTCGGTCAGCGAGGTCATCATCGCCACCAACCCGAACATCGAAGGCGAGGCCACCGCCGCGTACCTTTCGCGGATGCTGCACACGATCGAGATCCCGGTCTCGCGGCTCGCCTCCGGCCTGCCCGTGGGCGGGGACCTCGAGTACGCGGACGAGATCACGCTCGGCCGGGCCCTCGAAGGCCGCCGCGTCATTTCCGCCGGCCGGTAGTCGCCGAATGATCTCCGCTGGCTACTAGCCGCTGCCCACTCCGGGCGCCCTTCATCTCACTTCCGCGCCCTTCGCCCACTCTCATACGTCTGCTGTGGGTGCACGATCCAGGGGTGATCGACACGTGCCGGCAGTGCACCTACAGCACAAGTCCGGCGAAGAGGCGGCCGGAGAGGGGTGCGGAGGGCCCGGGGAGCGGCCGGCAGGCGAGGCCCCGTCTCACAGTTGGGACGCCCTCGTTCTAGGTTTTGAGACAACTTTCTCACCATGCGGGCACCGCCCCTACGATTAACCCCAGGCGCGGATGCCCCCGCGCCTTTTTCTGTCTTAAGAGGAGAACCGTGGCACTCATTGTCCAGAAGTTCGGAGGATCTTCTGTTTCTGACGCCGCGGCCATGAAGCGCGTGGCCGCCCGTGTGGCCCGAACGCACAAAGACGGCAATCAGGTCGTCGTCGTCGTCTCGGCGATGGGTGACACCACGGACGATCTCCTCGACCTCGCCGGCCAGGTTACGGACGAACCTCCGGCGCGCGAAATGGACATCCTGCTCACGGCAGGCGAGCGTATCTCCATGGCACTCCTGGCCATGGCGATCGATCGCGAAGGCGTGCCCGCCCGCTCCTACACCGGCCAGCAGGCCGGCGTGATGACGGACTCGAAGTATGGCCGCGCCTCGATTGTTGGCGTGGCCCCCGATCGCATCGTGCGCACGCTCAAGGAGGGCCAGGTGGCGATCGTTGCCGGCTTCCAGGGCGTGAGCGGTGCGAACGATGTCACGACTCTCGGCCGCGGCGGATCGGACACGACCGCCGTCGCCATTGCCGCCGCGCTTCACGCGGATGTGTGCGAGATCTACACCGATGTCGACGGCGTCTTCTCGGCCGATCCCCGCGTGGTCCCGAACGCTCGGCGCATCCCGGTGCTGAGTACCGAGGAGACCCTTGAACTCGCGTCCCACGGCGCAAAGATTCTGCACCTGCGCGCGGTGGAGTTCGCGCGCCGCTACAACGTGCCGCTACATGTGCGCTCCAGCTTCTCCGAGCTTGATGGCACGATAGTGCGCAACCCCACTGAGGAGGATCCGATGGAAGAACCGATCATCGCCGGAGTCGCACACGACCGTTCGCAGGGCAAGGTCACGATCGTGGGGGTCAAGGACATCCCCGGTTCGGCCTCCCGCGTGTTCTCGGTGCTTGCCGGGGCAGAGGCCAACATCGACATGATCGTGCAGAATCCGCCAACGGACCGCCAGGGCGTCACGGATATCTCATTCACAGCCCCCAAGGAAGGCATCCCGGCGCTTGTTGCCGCCCTCGAAGCGCACCGCGCCGAGATCGGTTTTGAGGAGATCCAGCACATCGAGAACGTGGGCATCGTCTCGCTGGTGGGAGCAGGAATGCGGACCAACACGGGTGTCTCGGCAACGCTCTTCGGCGCGCTCTCAGACGCGGGCATCAACATCGAGATGATCTCCACCTCGGAGATCCGCATCTCGGTGGTCACCCTGCCGGAGAAGCTGGATGATGCCGTGCGCGCCATTCACTCGGCATTCGATCTTGACTCCCAGGACGTGGAGGCAGTTGTGTACGGAGGGACCGGACGATGAACATCGCAATCGTGGGAGCAACCGGCCAGGTGGGCGCCGTGATGCGGCGCATTCTTGAGGAGCGTGATTTCCCGGCCAACGCCGTGCGCTACTTCGCCTCGGCTCGTTCCGCTGGGAAGCCCCTGCCCTGGAAGGGGGAGGACGTCGTCGTCGAGGATGTGGCCACAGCCGATCTCTCGGGAATCGACATTGCGCTGTTCTCCGCGGGTGCGACGACCTCACGTGAGTTTGCGCCGAAGTTCGCGGCCGCGGGCGCCGTGGTGGTGGACAACTCCTCCGCGTGGCGCAACGACCCCGATGTGCCGTTGGTGGTCTCCGAGGTGAACCCCGAGGCCGCGCTCACTCGCCCCAAGGGCATCATCGCGAACCCGAACTGCACCACCATGGCCGCGATGCCGGTGCTCAAGCCACTTCACGATGAGGCCGGGCTCGTGAAGCTCACCGCCGCCACCTACCAGGCTGTGTCCGGCTCGGGCCTCGCGGGCGTGCAGGAGCTCGAGGGCCAGGTGCGCGCCGCCGCCGAGCAGGACTTCGCCCAGCTCGCGCACGATGGCCGCGCCATCACGCTGCCCGAACCGGTGAAGTACGTTGCGCCCATCGCGTTCGACGTGGTGGCGCTTGCCGGTTCCCTCGTGGATGACGGTGAAGGCGAGACGGACGAGGAGAAGAAGCTCCGCAACGAGTCCCGCAAGATCCTCTCGATTCCGGACCTGCGGGTTTCGGGGACATGCGTGCGCGTGCCAGTGTTCTCTGGCCACGCGCTAGCGATCCACGCCGAGTTCTCGGACGCGATCGGCCCCGAGCGCGCGCTGGAGTTGCTCTCACGTGCGCCCGGCGTCGTCGTGACCGATGTGCCAACGCCGCTCGAGGCTGCGGGCACGGATCCCTGCTATGTGGGGCGCGTGCGCCAGGACCAGTCCGTTGAGGGCGGTCGGGGCCTCGTGCTCTTCGTGGTGGGGGACAACCTCCGCAAGGGCGCCGCGCTGAACACGATCCAGATTGCCGAGCTCATCGCTGCCGAGGCTTAGTCGAGATTCCCGTCTCTGAGTGAGGCGGCGAGGGCTGGGGCCACCGGGAGCCGCGGAATGAGCGTGGCCTGGAGCGCGTGATAGATGTCCGGCTTTCCTGCCCACACGGTCGCCGAGG
Organism: Ruaniaceae bacterium KH17; assembly: GCA_900199505.1. Lineage (GTDB taxonomy): Bacteria > Actinomycetota > Actinomycetes > Actinomycetales > Actinomycetaceae > KH17. Next base: position 35,147 of record FZQV01000020.1, read on the forward strand.
GCTCGTTATCCGTCCCTACTTCGTGAAGCCACGATCCGCGCTCGACGTCGATCAGGTAGTTCGCCGCATAGTCCCACCAGGTCTGGTACTGCTCGGCATACACCTCGTCGCCGCTTTCGCGGTAGAGCACCGCGGCCGCGCCGATCGCCTCGGCCACCACCCAGTGCATGCGCCCGCGCACCACGGGAGTGCCGTCCCAGTCGATGGTGTAGACGAAGCCGTCCGCGCCGTCGGCGTACCAGCCTTGTGCGACTCCTGCATCGTAGAGCGAGCGGGCGCAGGACAGTGCCCAGCCGCCGTCGTCCTCACCTAATGAGCGCAGCGCTGCTGCGGCCTGGAGCGTGAGCCGGGCCCACTCGAAGGAGTGGCCGATCGTGGCGCCGAAGGGACGGAATGGGTGCGCGGGCGTTTCGCGGTTGAACTCGAGTTGCGGCTCCCACTCGATGCTGAAGTGCTCGGGCAGCAGCCAATTGTTTGCTTCGGCGAAGCCCATGGCGCGCTGAATGATGCGCCAGGCGCGGCGCAGATACATCGGGTCGCCGAGCACATCGGAGGCGGCGAGGTATGCCTCGACCGTGTGCATGTTCGCGTTGATGCCGCGGTACTGCTCCTCCTCGGTCCAGTCGGCCGAGAAGGACTCGCGGCTCATGCCCTCGCTCTCATCCCAGAAGCGATCGGTGTGGACGGCGAGCGCGCGCTCGAGTAGGTCGCGTGCGCCGGGACGATTCGCGGCGGTAGCGGAGGCGGCGGCGAGGATCACGAAGGCGTGGCCATATGCCTCCTTTGCGTCGTTCGGGTTGTGCTCGCCGACGGCGGCATACCAACCGCCGTGGAGCTCATCGTGGAGGCGGCCCGTGAGTGCGGCGAGGCCATGATCCACATATGCGGTGGCCCCGGGGCGGCCCATCATCGCGGCCAGCGCGAAGGAGTGGGTCATCCGGCAGGTGATCCAGAGTTCCACGTCGTGCGAAAGGTCGAGATCGCCGTCGTCATCGAGCCAGCCGAAACCGCCCTCGGGATGGACGGCCATCTGACCGAACGCGAGGAGGCTATCGCCTTCCTCTTCAAGCCAACGGGAATGCGCGGGAGTGCTGAGCCAGTTCACGCCTCCCACGTTACCGCTCTCGCGGGGCGTCGGGGGAGGGGCACGCTCTGTCCCCGAGCACGAAATTGCGTCCTCGTCCCGTTATGGCACGGGTTTGGCGGGACGCAGACGCAAGTTGTGGACAGGCTGGCCCGAGGGCGGCCTGTCGTGGAGCAAATGACGTTCTAAACTGCGGTTTAGAAGGCCAGGTGCTCCACTTCCTGCGCCGGGGCGTAGCGTGGGGAGATGATCACCTACCGCGAGCCCGTGCCCGCCGACGCCGAGGGAATCACCCGTGTGTTACGGGAATCGTGGGCGGTGACCTACTCACAATGGCTCACACCCGAGTGGTTCGAGGCGAGCACAGATGCCTGGGCGGATAGCTGGCGCGCAACGCTCGAGCGCGCGCAGCAGCGCCGCGCGGCCGGTGAACCCGATCCCGCCCGGCGTTGGATCGCGCTCGACGGCGATCTCATCATCGGCGTTTCCAACTCCGGTCGCAGCGCGGTGCACGGCGCCTTTGAGCCAGCGCGCGAGGTGCTCCTCGGCATCCTGTACGTGGATGAGGAGTATCACGGGACCGGCGTCGGCTCGAAGCTACTCGAGCTTGCCCTACCCGACGGCGCCCCCGCCGAACTCTGGGTGGCCGACCCTAACCCCCGTGCCCAAGCCTTCTACCGCCGACATGGCTTCGAGCCGGATGGCGCGCGCCAGATTAACGAGCGCCTCGCGAACACTCCCGAGCTCCGCATGGTGAGGTAGTCAGGCCCGGCGGCGCAACTGCATGGCTAGGGACTGGCCGGATCGGCTCCCGATAATCCGGGCGGGCGTACAAGGGGGCGCGGCGCGGGGGGACTCGGCCAAATCAGGGATGGCGACGCGCTGCTCGGCTCGGGCAGGGAGTAGGCGCGACGAGGGGCATGATGTGGAGCTCTCGTCCTTCTATAGCCCGGAATAGAAGGACAGGTGCTCCAAAACCGAGCAATGGCGTAGCGCCGAGTGGGCAGGCGGTCCGCGAGCGCGCGGGATTGGCGCCGAACCGGTGCGGACTTGTGACAGAACCGGGACATTTCTCTGCCAATGTGGTGCCTATGAGTACGCCAGCCAAGAAGCACCGCTCCTGGTCCCCGGGACTCGGCACGCGCGTGGCGCTCAGCATGATCGCGGCAGTCACGGCCGCCTGCGCCGCCCTCACCCTCATCACAACTGGGTGGGCAGCCGCGCAGTTCCGGCGGAGCCTTGAAGCGGCTGCTGGAGATGCCGTCGGTGCCGACATCGCGGGCATCCGAGGTGCCCTTGAGCGGGACCCCGGGGCGGAGTCGTTGGAGGATCTCACTGCAGCCGGCTGGAGCCTCGATCTGGACTCACGCGACGGCGAGGCGCTCGTTGCACCGGTTGAGAAGGGGGTGAGCGATCTCGATCTCTCATCGTTAACGCAGTGGGGATTCATCAACTTCACCGACTCCCTCGTCGACCGCGTTCCTGAGTGCGTCCGCCCGGAGAATGTGGAGAACTGGAGTGGTTGGGCGGGGGCTACCGGAGCTAGCTTCCAATGGTCGGAAGCGTGTGGCGACTACCTTCTCGCCTATGGTTACCTGGTTGGAGACGACGGAAGCCACGGCACTGAGGCAACGCCGTCGTGGCTTGCGATCCGCGCAATCTACCTCCCGCACCGAGCGGAGGAGAACCCCGTCCCCGCGCTTCGGGCCACGCTCCTCACAGTCTCGGCCGGAGTGATTGCGGCCTCCGCGCTTCTCGCACTCCTCGTCTCGGCGAGCGTGATCCGGCCAGTGAAGCGTGCCGGCAAGGTGGCAACCGAGGTCGCCGAGGGTGACCTATCCACGCGGATCCCCGTAAAAGGCAATGATGCTGTGGCCACGATGTCGACGGCGGTCAACACCATGGCTGATACGCTCACGTCCCAGATCTCCGAACTTGAGAATGCCAACGAGACGCAGCGTCGCTTCGTCTCGGACGTGGCGCACGAACTGCGCACGCCCACGGCATCGCTCCTCGCTTCGGCGGAGGCGCTGCGGCACCCCAGCACGCGCGATGAGGCGGCGGAGCTGATCGCGCCGCAACTTGAGCGGCTCGCCGCGCTCACCGAGGACCTGCTCGAGATCAGCCGAATGGATGCTGGCCAGGCCGTCGTCGTGCGGCATGAGATCGACCTCGTGGACCTGATCGCCGAGACGATCGCGGCCGCCGGCGCCACATACACGGGCCCGCGCGAACTCCGCATCAGCACCGATCCTGTGCGGCTCCAGGCGGTGCTCCGAAATCTCGTCGCCAACGCCGTCCAGCATGGCGAACCTCCCATCACCGTGACGCTCACGCCATACGATGCGGAGGTGATGCTCGATGTGCACGACGGCGGCCCCGGAGTTCCGCTCGAACTGCGAGCGCGGGTCTTCGATCGCTTCGTGCGCGGCGATGAGTCCCGCCACGGCAACTCTTCCGGGCTCGGCCTGGCGATCGCCGCCGAGAACGCACAGCTTCTCGGAGGTGCGCTCGCGCTCCTCGACGACGGCGTCACCTTCCACCTCACCGTGCCGCGCGACGTAGCGACGGGGGACCCCACGTGAGCCCCACCCAGACCAACGCGAGGCTCTCGCCGGCCCCGGGTGACGGCACGGCACCGACCCGCGCACGGGGGAGACGCGGAGTGAGCGCGCTTCACCTCAGCGCGGTACTCTCGCCCGGTGGTGCCACCGCGTTGCCGGGAAAGCCCCGGTACTCGGCCGAGGGAGGCCCGCAGTGAGCTCGCTCCTCCTCGTCGAAGACGATCCGGGGGTGGCGGAGGCGCTGCGCCTCGCGCTCGTCTCCCTCGGACACCGAGTGGAACTGGCCGAGACGGGTGAAGCCGCGCTGGACGCCGTCGGGCAGAGGGACTTCGATGTGATGCTGCTGGACGTGATGATGCCCGGCATTGATGGATTCGAGACCGCGCGCCGGGTTCGGCTCGGCTCGCTGCTGCCGATCATTATGCTGACGGCGCGCTCCGATCCGATCGACATCGTGGCCGGGCTGGAATGCGGCGCGGACGATTACGTCACCAAACCGGTGGAGCCGCGCGTACTCGACGCGCGAGTCAAGGCCGTCCTGCGCCGCGCCGCGCCCGCGGGGAGTGAGGGGCTGCTGCGGTTCGGTGAGCTCGCGATTAACCGGGCGGCGATGACCGTGACGCGCGCGGGCGAGCCGGTATCGCTTACGCCCACCGAGCTGCGGCTGCTACTCGAACTCGCGGAGCATGCGGGGCAGGTGCTGAGCCGGCACCAGTTGCTGCAGCGGGTGTGGGACTACGGGTACTCGGGTGATTCCCGGCTGGTTGACGCCGTCGTGCAGAGGTTGCGCGGCAAGGTGGAGGCGAGGCCCTCCGAGCCCGAACTGATCAAGACCGTGCGTGGAATCGGATACCGCCTCGACCGCCCCTAGAGCTACCAGACCTGCCCTCACGCTCGCGAGTGGGTGTTCGGCTCTCCGCTCGAGCAACTTGCGCGTGCTCGGCTTCGCACGCGCGTGGCGCCTCGCCCCCCGAGGGAGGGGCGGAACACCCGCGCTCCAGATCGAGCCAGCGAGGGGTGCAGAAGCGTCGCGACAGACACGCTGGGGGAACGGTGACGTCGGCGGCGAAGAGGAGGGTGTTCTTAGCGCTCGAGCCGGGTGGCGCCGGTGATCGCGGCGAGAACGTCCTCGTAGGCGGCGTGTGCGGCGTTGAATGAGCCGTTGTTGCGGCCGTGCCGGAGCACCTCGATCCGATCCGCCACTGCGCGCACATCCGTGAGCGAGTGGCTGATCAGGATCACGCCCATGCCGGTGTCCCGCAGCGACTGGATGTGGCTGAGCACCTCGGCGGTCTGCGACACGGAAAGGGAGGCGGTGGGCTCGTCGAGCACGATCAGCTTCGGGTTCCCCACGAGTGTGCGCGCGATCGACACGCATTGCCGCTGCCCCGCGGAGAGTTCGGACAGTCGCGTGGTGGTCGAGGGGATCCGCGAGTTCAGCCGGTCCAGGTACTCGCGTGCGAGCTCGTGCATCTGGCGCTCGTCGAGGAGCCCGAGCGACTTCAGTTCGCGCCCGAGGAAGATGTTGGAGGTGACGTCAAGGTTCTCGGCGAGCGCGAGTTCCTGGAACACGGTCGCCACTCCCGCGTTGAGCGCCTCAGAGGCGGAGGCGAAGTCGACCGGGGTGCCCTCGAGTTCCATGGTCCCGGACGTGAGCCGGTAGATGCCCGCGATCGCCCGCGCGAGCGTGGACTTGCCCGCGGCGTTGTCTCCGACGATCGCCACCACCTCCCCGTGGTGGACGTCGAGATCCGCATCGACGAGTGCCTGAACGGCGCCGAATAGCTTCGTGGCGCCGCGCACTCGCAGGAGGATATCTTTCACTGAAGGCTCCCGGTATTGCTGGTGAGGGATAGTGGGCCACGTGCCGCCACGGCGTGGTCCGAGGCAAGCGCGAGTGCGCCCATAACGCTGGCGCGGGCGGCAAGCTGTGAGGGGACGATCGGCAGGGGGCCAGCAGCGTTGAGTACCGTGCGCCTTGCCACGGCGGTGCGGATCGGCTCAAGCAGAAGGTCCCCGGTCTGCGCGAGTTCCCCGCCCACGATGACCAGCGAAGGGCTCACGGTGGCCGCAGTGTTGGCGATCACTATCCCGACGGCGGCGCCGGCGTCCTCCACAACCTGGCCACTTCCCGGATCTCCCTCTTGGGCGAGCCGGATGAGTTCGGTGAGGGAGAGCGGTCCATGCGAGACCTGGAGCGAGTCGATCAGGTGCTGGACACCCACGACGGCGTTCAGGCATCCGCGCGAACCGCAGCGGCACACCGCTCCAAGTGGGTCCACGAGGGCGTGTCCGATCTCGCCGGCGGTGCCGTGAACGCCATGGTGGATTTCGCCGTCGATCATGATCCCTGCACCTACGGTGTATGAGACGCCCACAAATAGCAGATCGCGCACGCCGCGCCCCGCACCGAGCCGGGCCTCGCCCAGCGCACCAAGATTCGCGTCGTTGTCCACAAACGTGGCCACCCGGAGGCGGCGCGAGAGGACGTCCGCAATTGGAACGTCCTCCCATCCGCGTAGAACCGCCGGGAGCGAAATGATGCCGGTTTCTGGGTCGATGGGAGCCGGGGCGCTGATGCCGATGCCGAGGATCTCATCGAGTTCCGCCCCGAGAGTCTCGGTGAGCTCCACGATCATCAGCGCCACACGATCAAGCGTCGTATCGGCACGATGGTCGAAGGGGAGCGGAAGTACCCGCTCCTCAAGCACGGTGAAGTTGGAATCGGCGATGACGATCCGCACGCCGCGCAGGCTCACATGGACGCCCACGAGGAGGCCATACTGGTGCGCGAGCGTCACGAGTTGGGCGCGCCGGCCGCTGCGCACGGTGTTGCGGGTATCGACCACTCCTGCGGCGAGCAACTGCTTGACGATCGTCGAGACCGTGGCGGGGGAGAGGCCCGTGGTCTCGGCGAGTTCCACTTGGGTGATGCCTCCGAAGCTTCTGACGGCGTCGAGGATCCGAGCGCTGTTAGCTTCCCTCAGCGCTGATTGGGATCCGGCCGACTTCGACACCACCCCATGAGAGTACCGCGTCCCCCCTGTTGAGTTCAGTTCTCGAAACAAAATCGCGGGAGCAGCGCCAGTATCTCGCCCACGTCGGCGCTGAACAGGTGAGATAGGCCACCGAATCGGCCGCTGACTTCGACGTTCATAACGAATAGATCACGATTGGGTTCGAGACTTGACGCCAATGCGGAAGAGTTCTAACTTGTGAGCTGTACCGCAATCGGGCGAGCGCCGCCGCCGCCCACGATCGATGGAGTGCCAATGTCGGACACCATTCTCGAGATGCGTAGCATCACGAAGGAGTTCCCTGGGGTTCGCGCGCTCGACAATGTGTCACTGTCTGTGCGCCGCGGTGAGATCCATGCCATCTGCGGCGAGAACGGCGCGGGTAAGTCCACGCTGATGAAGGTCCTCTCCGGGGTGCACCCGCATGGCACCTACGCGGGCACGATTGTTTTCGACGGCGAGGAGGTCGAGTTCAAGGATCTGAAGGCGTCAGAGAAAGCTGGAATCGTCATCATCCACCAGGAGCTCGCCTTGATCCCGGAACTCTCGGTGACCGAGAACATTTTCCTCGGCAACGAGATCGTTCGGCGCGGCCTGATCGACTGGACCGAGGCGCGAACCCGGACCCTCGATCTGATGGCGCGTGTGGGCCTCAGCGTCGACCCGAATACCCCCATCAAGAACCTCGGTGTGGGCCAGCAGCAACTCATCGAGATCGCCCGAGCGCTCTCAAAGGACGTGCGTCTACTGATCCTTGACGAGCCCACCTCGGCGCTGAACGAAGACGACTCGGAGAACCTGCTTGACCTGTTGCGCGGTTTTAAGGGCCGCGGCCTCACCTCGATCATGATCTCGCACAAGCTCAACGAGATCGCCGAGATCGCGGATTCGGTGACGATCATCCGCGACGGGCTCACGGTAGAGACGCTGCACGTCGAAGACTCCCCACTCGATGAGGACAGGATCATCCGCGGCATGGTGGGTCGCTCCCTCGACAACCGTTACCCCTCCCGTACCCCCCAAATAGGGGAGGTGATGTTCGAGGTGAAGAACTGGAACGTTGAGGACCCGAACATCGCGGGCAGGATGGTCTGCAAGAACTCCTCCTTCAACGTTCGCAAGGGCGAAGTCGTGGGCTTCGCGGGGGTGATGGGTGCAGGGCGTACCGAACTCGCTCGCTCCATCTTCGGCCGAAGCTACGGCATCTATCGCTCCGGCCAACTGCTCCTGAACGGCAACGAGGTGCACCTTCCTACCGTCGATTCCGCGATCGACGCCGGACTTGCGTACGTTCCGGAGGACCGCAAGGTTCACGGGCTTAACCTCTTGGATACGGTGCGTGGCACGATCGTCTCGGCCAAGCTGAAGAAGATCACGAGGCACGGTCTGCTCGATCAGCACGAGGAGTACACGGCGGCCGAGCGCTACCGGAAGGCGCTCCGAATTCGCTCGCGAGATGTGAACGACGGCGTCACCCAGCTTTCCGGTGGAAACCAGCAGAAGGTGGTGCTGAGCAAGTGGATGTTCACCGATCCAACGCTATTGATCCTCGACGAGCCCACCCGAGGCATCGATGTTGGAGCGAAGTACGAGATCTACGAGTTGATCAACCAGCTGGTGGCGGAGGGCCACGGCGTCATCATGATCTCATCCGAGCTTCCCGAGGTGCTCGGAATGTGCGATCGGATCTACACCGTCTGTGAAGGGCGGATCACGGGCGATGTCCCACGCGAGCAGGCCGATCAGGAGACCCTGATGCGGCTGATGACCACAACCACCGCCGCGGCATAGCGGCAAAATCAACAACGAGAGAAAGACGACGATGAAGTCTTTTAAGAACCTCTTCGGCGGGGACATCCGGCAGTTCACCATGCTGTTTGCGCTCGTCGCGCTGGTGCTTTTCTTCCAGATCGCGACGGGCGGCAAGGTTCTGACCTCCACCAACATGATGAACCTGATCCACGGCAACTCCTACGTGCTGATCCTCGCAATCGGCATGGTGATGGTGATCGTCGTCGGGCATATCGATCTCTCGGTGGGATCGGTGGCCGCCGTCACGGGAATCATTGTGGCGTTGGCGATGCAGAACTATGGAGTTCCGTGGTGGGGCGGCATCCTGCTCGGCCTCGCCGTAGGCGCGGTGATCGGTGCCTGGCAGGGCTGGTGGGTGGCGTACGTGGGCATCCCAGGCTTTATCACCACCCTCGCGGGCATGATGCTCTTCCGCGGTATGAACCAGTTCATCGGCAAGTCCAACTCCATTCCGGTGCCGCAGGAGTTCCGCAAGATGGGCGCTGGGTACCTGCCGGAGTGGAACATCATCCCTGGAATCAACAACCCCACACTGCTGCTCGGAGTCCTCGCGATCGCGTACATCGTGTGGAACGCCTACCGCAAGCGCACCAAGGCCGTGGCGATGGGCACCGAACCGGACCCAATCGCGATGACTCTCGTTCGTATCGGACTACTTATTGCCGTGATTGTCTACCTCACGTACCTCTACGGCACGGGCCGTGTGGGCACCTCGTTCCCGATCCCCGGTGTGATCCTCGTGGCGCTCGTGATCTTCTATCACATCCTTACTCAGCGCACGGTGCTCGGCCGCCACATCTATGCGGTCGGTGGCAATAAGGCTGCAGCGGCTCTCTCCGGTGTCTCGAACAAGAAGGTTTACTTCTTCGTGATGATGAACATGTCAATTCTCGCGGCTCTCGCCGGCATGATCTTCATTGGCCGTTCGACGGCGTCCGGCCCGTTCGATGGCCAGATGTGGGAGTTGGATGCGATCGCGGCCGTGTTCATCGGTGGCGCCGCGGTCTCCGGTGGTATCGGCACCGTGCACGGCTCGATCATCGGTGGTCTCGTGATGGCCACCCTCAACAACGGACTCCAGCTGATGGGTGTGGGCTCGGACCGCACGCAGATGATCAAGGGCCTGGTGCTGTTGGCCGCCGTCGCATTCGACGTCTACAGCAAGTCCCAAGGCAAGCCGTCGATCACGGGCATGCTCATGAAGAAGAAGAACATCGATCCGATGGAAGCAGAGCTTCCGACGGGTCCTGGAGTTTCCGGTGCCGGAGCGAACTAGTTCCGACCGGATGAGTTGCACCAAAGCGGGCGACTCGCAACCAGCATCCACAAGGGTGTGAAGGAGAGAAGGTAAGAAAATGAGAAAGCCAGTACGTGGCCTGACGGCCATCGCACTCGTCGGCGCTCTCGCGCTCGCCGGATGTGGCAATGATCGTGGTGGTGACACCCCGTCCGAGCCGGCAGGCGGCGATGATGCGACGTCCGAGGCGACTGACGACGCCGGAGAGGCAACCGATGACGCAGACGGCGGGGACGCGACCTGCGTCAGCTCGGATGCTGTTGTTGGTGTGGCGTTGCCGCAGAAGACATCTGAGAACTGGGTGCTCGCCGAGCAGCTGTTCAACGATGGCCTGACCGAGGCCGGTTTCCAGCCGATCGTCCAGTTCGGCAACAGCGGTGTGACCGAGCAGCAGAACCAGATCGACGCGATGGTGGAGCAGGGTGCTGAGGTCATCGTCGTCGGCGCCATCGATGGTTCCCAGTTGGGGACTCAGCTGGAAGCGGCTAAGGCCACCGGCGCGACGATACTCGCATATGACCGTCTGGTGAAGAACACGGACGCTGTGGATGCCTACATCGCGTTCGACAACTTCCAGGTGGGTGTGCTTCAGGGCACCGCACTCCTGGAGGGCCTCGAAGCTCGCCAGGGTGAGGCCGGCCCGCCGTGGAATGTTGAGCTCATCGCCGGTTCGTCTGACGACGCGAACTCGATTCCATTCTTCGAAGGCGCCATGAGCATCCTGACCCCGAAGATCGAGGACGGCACACTCGTTGTTGTCTCCGGTCAGACCACCTTCGAGCAGGCGGCTACGCAGGGCTGGAAGGCGGAGAATGCGCAGAAGCGTATGGACACCATCCTGTCCGGCTCGTACGAAGACACGGACCTGCACGGAGTTCTGTCGCCGAACGACACCCTGGCGCGCGCGGCACTGACCGCCGTTGAGTCCGCCGGGAAGCCCGTCCCGGTGATCACTGGTCAGGACTCCGAGGTCGAGTCCGTGAAGCTGATTGTCGACGGCGTGCAGTACTCGACGATCTACAAGGACACCCGTGAGCTCGTGGCTCAGACGATCAACTCGATCAAGGAACTCGCTGCATGCAACGAGATCCCGATCAACGACACTGAGTCCTACGACAACGGCGTGAAGATTGTTCCGTCCTACCTGCTGACCCCGATCATCGTGACGCAGGACAACGCCGCCGAGGTCTACGCGAACGACCCGACACTCGGGCCGCTGACGCAGTAATCGCGCGACACACGTGGGGCCCCGGGGGAAATCCCGGGGCCCCACTTTTTGTGTGCGCCCGGGAGTTGCGAAGGGCCCCGGCTCACCTGAACCAGGACCCTCACGTTGTCGGGGTTTTCCGGCTCATCGCAATCCAGAGTGTAGGGCTGGTCTGAATCCTCCGGTCTCGAGGAGTGCTCGGAGTCGGTAGTGGTCGAGGTTTCGGAATCCGAG
>FZQV01000021.1 GCA_900199505.1 Ruaniaceae bacterium KH17
GGGTCTGCTGAAGGTTTGGTTGAGTCCGGGGTTTATGCCGCTAGTGTGGCGGCGTCTTTCATTATGGTCTCGAATTCGATTGGTGTCAGTTTCCCGAGTCGACGCTGTCGGCGCTTGCGGTGGTAGATCCCTTCGATCCATTGCACGGTCGCAGAGTACCGGCGGCTCATGGACCTCGCGTTCGCACACGCCCTCACACCGTGCGTCAACGATTTCGACTGCGATACGTGTCGCTACGCCGAGACCTGTATATAGGAGACTGCACACGTGGCGTCGCGCCCTTGGCGAACAGGCACGCGGATTCGAAGGTGCGTCCGATACCGTTCTGCCTAGACGTTGAAAGGACCCCATGGACGCCAAGAAGAAGACCGGGCGTAACTCCGGCGTGTTCGTGCTGATCGCCATTCTCGCGATCGCATTCCTCCTCTTCCTGACTCGCGACACCGAGTACATGACAATCGACACCTCCCAGGGCCTCGAGCTCCTGAGTGGCGAGACCGTGGAATCGGCGCTCATAACCGACGGCCTGCAGCGGGTGCGGCTCGATCTGACCGAGGAGTTCTCGGTTACGGTCGACGGCGAAGAGCAGAGCAAGGGCGAGAAGGTCCAGTTCTTCTACGTGGCACCTCAGGGGGTCGCGGTCGCGAACGCCGTTGCCGACGCCAATCTCGACGAGGGGTTCAACTCCGAGAACCCGCAACCCAGCCTGCTCGGCACGATGCTCTCGTTCCTGCTGCCGATGCTGTTGCTGATCGGTCTGTTCCTGTTCATTTCGAACCGGATGTCCGGCGGCGGCAACATGATGCGCTTCGCCAAGTCCAAGGCAAAGGTCGTCAACAAGGAGACCCCACAGGTCACCTTCGCCGATGTGGCTGGCGTGGACGAGGCGGTCGAGGAGCTCCAGGAGATCCGCGAGTTCCTCGCCGAGCCCGGCAAGTTCCAGGCCGTGGGCGCGCGCATCCCAAAGGGCGTGCTCCTCTACGGCCCGCCCGGAACCGGTAAGACCCTTCTCGCGCGCGCCGTCGCTGGCGAGGCGGGCGTTCCCTTCTTCTCGATCTCGGCCTCCGAGTTCGTCGAAATGTTCGTGGGTGTGGGCGCCTCGCGCGTCCGTGATCTCTTCGAGCAGGCCAAGGCCAACGCCCCGGCCATCATCTTCGTGGACGAGATCGACGCCGTCGGGCGGCACCGCGGTGCGGGCATGGGCGGCGGCCACGACGAGCGTGAGCAGACCCTGAACCAGCTCCTCGTGGAGATGGACGGCTTCGACGCCACCACCAACGTCATCCTGATCGCGGCCACCAACCGGCCAGACGTGCTGGACCCGGCGCTGCTGCGCCCCGGCCGCTTCGACCGCCAGATCTCCGTGGATGCCCCGGACCTGCCCGGCCGCCACCACATTCTGCAGGTACACGCCAAGGGCAAGCCGATGTCCAGCTCCGTAGACCTGGCCATGGTCGCCAAGCGCACCCCCGGCTTCACCGGCGCGGACCTCGCCAACGTCCTGAACGAGGCGGCACTCCTCACGGCCCGCTCCAACGCGCAACTCATCGACAACCGCGCGCTGGACGAGGCGATCGACCGCGTCATTGCCGGCCCGCAGAAGCGCACCCGCGTGATGAACGAGCGCGAGAAGTCGATCACGGCGTACCACGAGGGCGGGCACGCGCTCGTCGCGGCGGCGCTGCGCTACACGGACCCGGTGACCAAGGTGACGATCTTGCCGCGCGGCCGCGCGCTCGGCTACACCATGGTGATGCCCACTGAGGACAAGTACTCGACCACCCGCAACGAACTACTCGATCAGCTCGCATACGCGATGGGTGGCCGCGTGGCCGAAGAGCTCGTGTTCCACGATCCCACCACCGGCGCCTCGAATGACATCGAGAAGGCCACCCAGATCGCCCGCCAGATGGTCACCCAGTACGGCATGAGCGAGCGCGTGGGGGCCGTGAAGCTCGGCACCGGCAACTCTGAGCCGTTCCTTGGCCGCGATATGGGCACTCAGCGCGACTACTCCGAGGACCTTTCCCGGATCATCGATGAAGAGGTGCGTGCCCTCATGGACACCGCGCACGATGAGGCATGGGCGGTGCTTACCGAGTACCGCCACGTCCTCGATCGCCTGGTGGTGGAGCTGCTCGAGCGCGAGACCTTGAACGAGGCAGAGATCGCTGAGGTCTTCAAGGACGTCGTGAAGCGTGAGGCGCGGCCCGTGTGGCACTCCTCCGAGGAGCGCCCCGTCTCGGATCTGCCGCCCGTGAGCCTCGACGATGTGAAGGACGAGCGGCGCTTCAACAAGCACGCCGAGCTTGAAGATCTCGCGGCCGAACCCGAGGTGGAGCTTGAGCACGTGGAGCCAGAGGCGGTTCAGTCCGACGGCGATCAGCCGGCCCAGGCGCAGACGGCACCCGAGGAGAAGCCCGCCGAGGGCGAGGCCTGAGATGTACGACCAGGCCGGTGTTGAGCGCGCGATTCGTGATCTGCTGATCGCGATCGGGGAGGACCCCGAGCGCGACGGTATCAAGGGGACCCCGGAGCGCATCGCGCGCTCCTACCGGGAGATCTTCGGCGGCCTCGAGCGGGATCCCGGGGACGTGCTCGAGACGGTCTTCGACATCGGCCACAGCGAGCTCATCTTGGTGCGTGACATCCCGATGTACTCGATGTGCGAACACCACCTGCTGCCCTTCCACGGTGTGGCTCACGTGGGCTACATCCCCGGCGCGGGCGGCCAGGTTACGGGGCTCTCGAAGCTCGCCCGGCTCGTGGAGGGCTATGCCCGCCGCCCGCAAGTCCAGGAGCGCCTCACCACCCAGATCGCGGACACCTTGGTGGAGCGGTTGCAGCCCGCTGGCGTGATCGTCGTCGTCGAGGCGGAGCACCTCTGCATGTCGATGCGCGGTGTGCGCAAGCCCGGCTCGCGCACCCTCACCTCGGCCGTGCGCGGCCAGTTACGCGCACCGGCGACCCGCGCCGAGGCGATGAGCCTCATCCTCCGGGGGGTGTAGGGCGTGCACCCGCTGCTCGCGCCTGCGCACACCCGCGTGATGGGCGTGGTCAACGTGACCCCGGACTCCTTCTCCGACGGCGGTCGCTACCTCGCGCGCGAGGCGGCAATCGAGCATGGACGCTGGCTGGCAGCCGCGGGCGCGGACATTATCGACGTGGGTGGCGAATCCACCCGTCCCGGCGCCCAGCGGATCGATCCGGTGGAGGAATGCGAGCGCGTCCTTGGCGTGATCGAGGCGCTCGCGGCGGACGGCCTCGCGGTCTCCGTTGACACCATCCACGCCCACACCGCGCGCGCCGCAGTGGACGCCGGGGCGTTGATCGTCAATGACGTCTCCGGCTCCCTCGCGGATCCGGCGATGCCCAGCGTGATCGCCGAGACGGGCGCCCTCTACGTTGCCCAGCACCTGCGCGGCACCCCCGAGACGATGAACTCCCTGGCTCAGTACGACGACGTCGTGCGTGAGGTTTCGAGCGAACTCGCCGAGCGCGTGGCGGCTCTGACCGACGCCGGTGTGGACCCTGGCCGGATCATCCTCGACCCGGGTATCGGATTCGCCAAGGTGGGTGCACAGAACTGGGAGTTGCTCGCGGGGCTCGGGGAGTTGGGCGAGCTGGGGCACCCGCTCTTGGTGGGCGTTTCGCGCAAGCGGTTCTTGGGCGAGTTGATGCCGCCGGAGCGCGCCGCCGATCCGAGCGAGCGTGAGGCTGCGACCACCGCGCTTACCGCGCTACTCGCGCAGGTCCCCGTGTGGGGCGTGCGAGTTCACGATGCGGCCGCCGCGCGGGACGCGATCGCGGCGGTCGAGGAGTTGCATGCCGCGACCGTGAGGAGGGATGCACGATGAGTGACACGGTCTGGCTCTCGGGAATCACCGCCCACGCCCGCCACGGCGTGTTCGATTTCGAGCGCGAGAATGGCCAAGAGTTCACGATCGATGTGGGCTACGAGTATGACACTCGCGCCGCCGCTCGCACGGATTCGATCGACGTGGCGATCTCCTACGCGGACGTGGCCGCCACCGTGCACGAGGCTCTGATCGCCGAGCCGGTGTACCTGATCGAGACTCTCGCCGAGCAACTGGCCCGCGCGGTGCTCGCCTACCCGAAAGTGGACGCCGTCACCGTGGTGGTGCACAAGCCGCACGCACCGATGGCCGTGCCGTTCAGCGACGTGACCCTCACGATCCGCCGCACCCGGCTCACGCTGGTACCGGGCGAGCCGGTGCGCTGTGTGCTGGCACTCGGCGGAAACCTCGGGGACGTGCCCGGGACGCTCCGCGCCGCCATTGGTGACCTTTCCGAGCGGGTGGAGGTGATCGCCGTCGGGCCGCTGGTCCGCACGAGCGCGATGACGATCCCCGGCTCGCCCGCCCAGGACGATTACTGGAACACGGTGCTCGTTATCGAGACCGATCTGGCGGCCACCGAACTGCTCGCGTTCTGCCAGCAGGTGGAGTTGGCGCACGGACGTGAGCGGCACGAGCGGTGGGGCGCGCGCACGCTCGATGTGGACATCGTGGCATACGGCGAGCTCGAGGTGGAGACACCCGAGCTCACGCTCCCGCACGCTGGCGCCACGGAGCGGCCGTTCGTGCTCGTGCCGTGGGCCGGGGCCGATCCTGAGGCGCGCGTGCGCGGGCTCGCCGTGTCGGAACTGGCCGCGGCCGCGCGTGGTGAGATTCTCGAGGAGCGGGGGAAGTGGCTGTGAAGCGCACGAGCGTGAGCAACATCGTGCTCGTCTATCTGGCGTCCGGGCTCCTCGGCTGGGGTCTGGCCCGGATCAATGAGCGGCCGTTCACGCAGTGGTTCACGATCGTCGCATTCGTGCTAGTGGCCGCATACCTCCTCTGGAAGGGCCGCGAGGTCAAGAAGATGGTGGCGGGTTCGCAGACCTCGATGACACCGTTGGGTGCCGCGCAAGTGCTCGCATGGGCGAAGGCCGCCGCGCTGTTCGGGGCGATTCTTGGCGGCGCGGGATTCGGTGTCGCGGCCGCCTTTGTTCCGCGAGTGTCATCTCCGCTCGGGCATGACGCCGTGGTGAGCGGGCTCGTGACGGGCGCGACGAGCATCGGCTTGGTGGTCGTGGCACTGCTTGTGGAGCGTTGGTGCGAGATCCCGCCCGATGACGACGAGAACGGCTCGTATCTGGCCGCCGGCGCGTAGCCACTGCCTCATTCTGCGGCCGCGAAGCGGATTGCAGAGTCCAGATCGTACGGCTGATCCGGAGCCCGTTCCTGGGTTCCGCGACTCCACTTTGTTCCGCGCAGAATGATGTGTTTCGGCGGGTGGGAAGACCCGGGCACTACGATGGACCGTGATGACTGAAGAACCGCAGTTCCCTGCAACCCCTCCCGCCCAGCCCGCCCGAACGCCGTCGGCGCCATCCTCCGGCGATCCTTTCGCCCCGGATGGCATCGTCTTCACGCCGGTCTCGACCTCGCTGATCACTGCGCGCCTGATCGCGGCGCTGCCGTGGTTCGTGCTCCCGCTGCTCGCCTTCGCGGTGTTGGCGATCACGATCAGCCCGTGGTTCTGGATCGGAGCGGGCACCTTCGCGCTCGTCACGATCTGGTTGCTCTGGCTGATCCCACGGCAGGTGCGCGCGATTGGATACGCCGAAGCGGAAGACGATCTGCTCGTCAAGAAGGGCGTCGCCTTCAAGAAACTCTCGGTGATTCCGTACGGCCGCATGCAGTACGTGGACGTGAATCAAGGGCCAGTGGTGCGCCGATTTGGGATCTCGCAGGTCACGCTCTACACGGCCTCGCCCACCACGGACGCCACGCTACCCGGCCTGCCGCAGGCCGAGGCACACCGACTGCGTGACCGGCTCACGGCACGCGGCGAGGCGAGGCTGGCCGGACTGTGACTGGGCCCGCTCTCACGCCCGCACCGGGCGCCGCGGAGCCCGAGTTGCCCGCGAGCCTCGTGCCACCCGACGATTCCGAGCAGTGGCGCAAGGTTCACTGGCTCACGCCGCTCGTGAGCGCGTGGCAGGTCCTCACCGCGTTGGTCTTGATCGTGCTGTACAACTCGGCGGACGTGATCGGTGACATCGCATCGGCGATCGAGATGCCGCCGATCGCGATCGTGGTGCTGGCTGTCGCCGGGGCGGTGCTCGCCGTGCTCCTGATCGCGTTGCTCTACTCGTATGTTGCCTGGAAGCGGATCCGCTACGCCGTGAGCGACGATGCCGTGTACTACCACTCGGGCATCTTCTTCCGTAGCCAGCGCCACGCGCGGTTGAACCGTATCCAGGGAGTGGACATCAACCGGCCACTGCTCGGCCGCATGGTGGGGATTTCGGCGGTGTCCATCGAGTCGGCGGGTGGTGCGGGCTCCAACGTGGAGGTGAAGTTCCTCAAGGATGACGACGCCGAGGCGCTTCGCGCTGAGATCCTCGCCCGGGCAGCCGGGGTCAGCGCACAGCACGTTACCGCGTCCGACGGCGCCCACTCAGGTCCCGCTTTCGCGATCGCTCCCGAGCGGGTCGTCTACCAGGTGACCCCGGGGATGCTGACGAGCTCGCTTCTTCGATCCGGGATCTTCTATGGGATGCTCGCGATCGTCGTCGGCATCATTGCGTCTGGGGTGTGGGCGCAATCGTTTTCCGCGCTCGCCGGTCTGCTCCCCACATTGGTCATTGCCGGATCCGTTCTGTGGGGGCGGTTCGCGGGGGAGTTTGGGTTTACGCTCGCGATCTCGCCGGATGGAATGCGTACTCGGCAGGGATTACTCTCCACACGCGCAAAGACTCTCCCGCCGGGGCGGATCCAGGCGATCTCGCTCACCCAGCCGTTCTTCTGGCGCGGCAAGGACTGGTGGCGTGTGCGTATCAACGTGGCCGGTTATGGGGCGGAGGGCGCCAGCAGTTCAGGTGATGTGGGCAGCGCGATCAACAGCGGCGTGCTGGTGCCGGTCGGGACCCGCGGGGATGCGCTGAACGCGGTCTGGCTCGTGCTGCGCGATCTCGGCGTGGACAACCCGGACGAGGTGATCGAGGCGTCGCTGCGCGGCAGTCTCGCCGACGGCGGCTACCTGCACTCACCGCGCCAGGCCCGCTGGGTGGACCCGATCAAGTGGAAGCGCAACGGGCTCCTGATCACGCGTACGGCGGTGCTGTTCCGTACCGGCCAGATCGTTCGCTCGCTCGTGATCGTGCCGCATGAACGCACACAGTCGCTGAAGATCGTGCAGGGGCCGCTCGAACGCAAGCTCCACGTGGCCGGGTTCCGCGCCGATTCGGTGACTGGAACCGTGGCGCCGTATGTTGAGCACCTGCCCGAGCTGACGGCGCTACAGATTCTGCGCGAGCAGGCCGAGCGTGCGCGGCAGGCGCGTGCCGTCGAGCCGCCGGAGGAGTGGATGCGTCGCGTGGGCGTCGCCGCTCACGCACCCGCCGCGCCCAGCGTGCCGGTGCCGGGCGCACCGGCACCTGGCGAAACTGGGACCCCGGCAGTCGGTGTCTACGCCCCCGCCACCCCCGCGGAAGTTGAGCTGAGTGGTACGTATGGGGCGGATAACGTACCTCTCGGCTCAACTAGTGGCGGCGAGGGCGCCGCTGAGCGCTCTCACGCCGATGGTGAGTCGCGGGCGCCGGACGAGCCGGAGGACCCGCAGGCGCCGAGCGACGAAGGCGAGCAGGCGTGAAGATTGGGGTGATCGGCGCCGGACGCGTGGGTGCGGTGCTCGGGCACGTGTTGCGGCGCGGCGGCCACGAGATCGTGGGAGTCACTGCGGTCTCGGAGGCGTCGCGGGACCGCGTCGAGGCCCTCCTCCCCGGTGCGCCGATCCTCGCCGCGGACGAGATCCTGCCCCTCGCGCAGGTGGTTCTGGTGACCGTGCCCGACGACGAAATCGCCCCTCTCGTCTCCGGCCTCGCCGCGCTGGGGTTGTGGACGCGAGAGCACGCTGTCGTCCATACCTCGGGGGCGCACGGCGTTGAGGTGCTCGAGCCCGCGCGGGCCTCGGGTGCGATCACGATCGCGCTCCACCCCGCGATGACGTTCACGGGGACCTCGGTGGATGTGGCGCGGATCGATGGCCTCCCCTTCGCGGTGACGGCCCACGGCATCCACGCGATGATCGGCGACGGCCTCGTGATCGACATGGGTGGCGAGCCGTTCCGGGTGAAATCGGCGGATCGCGCGCTGTATCACGCGGCGCTCGTGCACGGCGGGAACCACATGCTCATGCTGGTGAACCAGGCGCGGCGGCTACTCGCCACCGCCGAGATCGATCCGGCAGTCATTGGGCCGCTACTGCAGGCCACGCTCGAGGGCGCGCTCACCGGAGACGATTCGCGGATCACCGGGCCCGTGGTTCGCGGCGATGCGGGGACTATTGCGGCGCATCTCGAGGCGCTCGCAGAAGCCGGGGCCGCGGATATCGACGAGACATACCGCGCCCTCGCCGGGGTAACTGCTCGCTACTGCGCGGAGCGAGGCCTCCTCTCGGAAGCAAAGGCCGACGAGATCCTCGCCCTCCTGGAAGGACGATGAATGGCCGGACTCTCCTTGTCATCCTGCGCGAAGTCGCAGGATCCAGTTGGTGTTCTGCGGACGAGCGTCCTGGACTCTGCGACTCCGCTACGCTTCGCGCAGAATGACGAATGGTGCGTTCCGCACGTGACTCATACCGAGCGAGCGAAGCGGAGTCGAAACCAGAGTGAGGTTCTTGGATGATCGTTTCTCGCACGAAGGCGGAGCTACGCGCGGCGCTTGCCACGCTCCCGGGCACGAAAGCCCTGGTGATGACCATGGGCGCACTGCACGAGGGACACCTCGCGCTCGTGGCCGAGGCGCGCCGCCGCGCCGAGCACGTGATCGTCTCGATCTACGTGAACCCGTTGCAGTTCGGCCCGAACGAGGACTTCGCCGCCTACCCGCGCGATCTCGCCGCCGATCTCGCGCTTCTCGGTGACGTGGACCTGGTCTTCGTCCCCACGGACGAGGAGATGTACCCGCGCGAGCCGCTCGTCCGGATCGATCCCGGCCCCGTCGCCACGGTCCTCGAAGGCGCCACCCGCCCGGGCCATTTCGCTGGGGTGCTGCAAGTGGTCGCGAAGGTGCTGATCGCCGTCGGGCCGGATTATGCGATGTTCGGGCAGAAGGACGCCCAGCAGCTCGCCTTGATCAGCACCATGGTCGCGGACCTGGACATCCCCGTGGAGATCGTGCCGGTCCCGATCGTGCGTGATGCCGACGGCGTGGCCCGCTCCTCGCGCAATGCCTACCTCAGCCCCCAGGAGCGCGAGCACGCCCGCGCCCTCTCACAGGCGTTGCGTGCGGGCATGAACAGATCGTTGAGTGAGGAGCGAAGCGACGCGCCGAATCACGGTGATGCTCCACATTCGGGTGTTTCGACTCAGCCTGCGGCCTCACGTAACGACCGTGGAGAAGATGCGGCCTCACTCACCGGCCGCCACGAGTCAGTGCTCACGGCGGCCCGCGCAGTGCTCGATTCCGCGCCAGGCGTACGCTTGGACTACCTGGTTCTCGTGGATCCCACCACGTTCACCGAACTGGCGCCCGGCGCAACGCGTGGCCTCCTGGCCGTCGCCGCGTGGGTGGGCACCACCCGACTCATCGACAACACGATTGTGGAGTTCTAGTGCAGCGTCCCATGATGATTTCCAAGATCCACCGCGCCACGATTACGGCGGCAGATCTGCATTACGTTGGCTCGATCACGGTGGACAGCCTGCTCATGGAGGCGGCGGATCTGCTCCCAGGCCAGCAGGTCGACGTCGTCGATGTCACCAACGGCACGCGGCTGACCACCTACGTGATCCCCGGCGAGGCGGGTAGCGGCACTCTTTGCATCAATGGTGCGGCGGCGCACCTGATCCATCAGGGTGATCTGGTGATCCTGATTGGCTACGCCATGCTCGACGACGCCGAAGCCCGCACGTATTCGCCGTCAGTCGTGTTCGTGGACGAGCAGAACCGGCAAGTGCAGGTGAGCGATGATCCCGGCGGTGTCCCCGACGGCGACACGGGACTTCACCCGACCGGCCGCCCGTTCAGCTACTTCCGGGACCACGCATTTCCAAACTTCGAGTAGTCTCCCTCGCCGCGAAAGCCTCGGCGGGGTGCGGCTGGGGATGGTCTGACTGACCCGTGGCGGCGCCGTCGGGTGGATTGCGCGTGATCTTGGCGCTGGGCGAACGCTCTGAGTTCAGCAACTGCCAAGATGATGCGTCGGCATCGCGGCCGTTGAGTGTGGGGCGGCGATCAGCCAGCGGCGGTGAATGCGTCCGGGCGATTGCGCTGGAGGGTGATCGCGCCGCCGAGCAGGTTGCGCGCGTCGATGCCGTTGCCGATCAGGATGCGGGTGCCGAGGTAAGAGCGCACGCCGGAGGCACAGTGTACGAACACCGGGCGCCCGGCCGCGGCCTCGCGCACCTCGTCGATGCGCGCGCGGAGCTCGGTGTGCGGGATGTTGATTGCGCCCTGGACCATGCCCTTCTTGCACTCGGCAGCCGAGCGGACGTCAAGGATCAGGCCGGTGGACATCGCGTCGTCAAGATCCGCCACGCGCCACGCGGGCATGGTGCCGTTGAGGATATTCTGCGCCGTGAAGGCGAGCATGTTGACGGCGTCCTTGGCGGAGCCGAAGGGCGGGGAGTATGCGAGGTCAAGATCCGCGAGGTCATCGGCGGTCATCGCGGCCTTGATCGCGGTGGCGAGGACGTCGATGCGCTTGTCCACGCCGTCGCGGCCCACGGCGGCGGCACCGAGGACGGTGCCGTCCGGGGCGAAGCTGGCGAGCAGGTGGATCTGCTCCGCGCCGGGGTAGTAGCCGGCGTGTGAGTTCGGGTGCACCGAGACCGTGATGTGCTCGATCCCGAGCCGGTCCAGCGTGCGCGGCTGCGCGCCGGTCACCGCCGCAACCTGGCCAAACACGCGTACGATCGCGGTCCCCAGTACCGCCGGTGGCGCTGCCACGTCACTAGTGGAGCGGAACTCGACCCTCGACGCGTCGTGGGTCGCCTGCGCCGGTTGTGCGCTGCGGACGATGGAGTCGGCGGCGAGGCGGCCGTGCCGGTTCGCGGGCGCCGCGAGTGGCACTGGGCCGAGCACGTCCTGGCCCGCGACGGACTGGCGCACCTGAACGGCGTCGCCCACGGCCCAGATGTGTGGATCGGAGGTGCGCATCTGCGCATCGACCACGATCGCGCCGCGCTCGCCCAGCTCCAGCCCGGCGGCGCGGGCCAGCTCGCTACGAGGCGCCACGCCGGTGGAGAGTAGCACGAGGTCCGTCGAGAGTTCAGAGCCATTGGAGAGGGTGACCGTCATCCGTCCGTCCCCAGCCTCGGACTTCGTCATTCTGCGCGGGGCCGGAGGCGTAGTCGCAGAATCCAGGGCCTGCACCTGGTCTGACGTGCGAGTCCTGGATCCTGATGCTTCGCGCAGGACGACGGATTCAGGCGAGTTTGAAGCGTGTGGGGTTTCGTCTCCGCCTTCGGCCTCGCTCAACCCACGGGCTCTGGCGGCTTCTGCGGTTCCGGCGTCACTGGAGGACTGAATGGTGGTGACACCGGCCCCGGTGATGACCTGCACCCCGTGCGCCTCGAGTTCTTCCTGGAGGAACGGTGCGAGCTCATCCGGGAGTGGGGGTAGCACGTGCGGCGCGAACTCGACCAGCGTCACGTCGAGGCCCCGCTCACGCAGTGCCTCAACCGCCTCGAGCCCAATGAAACCGGCGCCAACAACGAGAGCCGAGTGGGCGCCGTCGGCCAGATCGGCCAAGATCCCATCCATCTGCGGAAGAGTGTAGAGCTGGTGGACGCCGGGAGTCGAGACGCCCTCGATCGGTGGCACCATGGGCTCGGCGCCTGGGGAGAGCAGGAGTGCGTCGTAGGACTCGGCGTACTCACCCTCAGGCCCGGAGACCGCAACGGTCCGCGCAGCGCGATCGATCGCGGTGACCGTGGAGTTCACCCGCACGTCGAGATTGAGTGTGCGGCGAAGCGACTCGGGCGTGTGCAGAAGCAGTGAATCCCGGTCCTCGATCTCGCCGGCCACGTGATACGGCAGCCCGCAGTTCGCAAACGAGACGTACTCGCCGCGCTCGAAGACCACGATCTCCGCGGTCTCGTCCAAGCGCCGGGCACGCGCGGCCGCACTCATTCCGCCGGCGACCCCGCCGACGATCACAATCTTCACCGTGTTCTGCTCCTCCGGTTAGGAGAGCGTGAGGAACAGCTTCTCGAGCTTCTTCTCGTCCATGTCGGCGTTCGGATCAGTGACGCACTGCTGGAGTGCGCGCGCGATGATCGCGTAGCCGGCGCGGTCGAGGGCTCGGGAGCAGGCCGCGAGTTGCGTGACCACCTGTTCACAGTCGGACCCCTCGTCCAGCATCCGAATCACGGCGGCCAGTTGGCCGTGGGCGCGCGACAGGCGGTTGCGTGCGGATGTGTAATCGTCAGGGTTCAACTTCATACTCTCAATCTATACCTCCGAGTATATGCATACCCCTGGGGGTATGCAAACGTGGAAGGGGCGCCGTCGTCAATCCATCCGGCGCTCGATGTCCCCGGCGGCCTACCCAGCCGCCCGTACGTTTGCCACTCACCTGAGTGCCAAACGTACGGGTTTCGGTACGAGAGCGGTCGTTTCGCACTCACGTGAGTGCCAAAAGGCCGGGGGAGGGCGCGAGGGCGCGGGGCGCGTGATGTAGGGTGGGCGCCGCTGCACCGATAGAATCTCCCGGTGAGCGAAATCAATGACATCCAGCAGTCCGAATCCTCCGAGCAGTTCGAGGTTCGGGCTGCTAAGCGGGCGCGCATGCTGGAGGAGGGGCGCGATCCGTACCCCGTCACGCTCCCCATCACCACCACGATCGCGGAGGTCCGCGCGCAGTACGGTCACCTCGAAGCGGGGGAGGAGACGGACGACGTCGTCGGCCTGGCCGGGCGTGTCATGTACCTTCGTAACACGGGCAAGCTCTGCTTCGTGACCCTGCAGGACGGCGCGGGCCGCTCGATTCAGGGCATGATCTCCGCCGGCGAGGTGGGGGCCGACTCGATCGCCCAGTTCAAGGCCGACGTCGATCTCGGTGACCACCTGTTCCTCGAAGGCCGCGTGATCTCGTCGCGCCGGGGCGAGCTCAGCGTGTTCGCGAGTTCTTGGCAGATCGCCGCGAAGTCGCTGCTGCCGCTGCCGAAGTCATATGAGAACGAGGCCGGCGAGCTGGTCAGCCTCTCCGAGGAAGGCCGTGTCCGACGGCGTCACCTCGACCTGATCCTTCGGCCGGCGGCCCGCGACATGGTCCGGACCCGGGCGGCTGTGGTGAAGTCGCTGCGTTCCTACTTCGACGAGCGCGACTTCATCGAGATCGAGACCCCAATGCTGCAGGTGATCCACGGTGGCGCTGCGGCGCGGCCGTTCGTGACGCATATGAACGCCTACGACATGGACCTCTACTTGCGCATCGCGCCGGAGCTGTTCCTGAAGCGGGCCGTCGTCGGCGGGATCGACAAGGTCTTCGAGATCAACCGCAACTTCCGCAACGAGGGCGCGGATTCTTCGCACTCGCCGGAGTTTGCGATGCTCGAGGCGTACGAGGCCTACGGCAACTACGACACCATGGCCACCATGACCCGCGAGTTCATCCAGAAGGCCGCACGCGATGCCCTCGGCACCGAGATCGTGACCCTCCCGAGCGGTGAGGAGTACGACCTCTCCGGTGAGTGGGACGAGATCACCATGATCGAGTCGCTCTCCGAGGCGATCGGCCAGGAGGTAGACCCGCTGGCCTCCCGCGAGGAGCTAGCGGCGCTCGCCGAGTCTCTCGACGTGGCCGTGGCTCCGCACTACTCCGGCGGCAAGATCATCGAAGAGATGTGGGAGGAGAAGGTGGGGCCGAGCCTCTGGAAGCCCACGTTCGTGCGCGACTTCCCCGTGGAGACCTCGCCGCTCACGCGCGCCCACCGCAGCAAGCCCGGGCTCGTGGAGAAGTGGGACCTGATCGTGCGCGGCTTCGAGCTCGCCACGGCGTACTCCGAGCTTGTGGACCCGGTGGTCCAGCGCGAGCGCTTCGAGGCGCAGGCACTCGCGGCCGCCGCGGGTGATCCCGAGGCGATGGTGCTGGATGAGGACTTCCTCTCCGCCATGGAGCAGGGCATGCCGCCCGCCGGGGGCATGGGCATGGGGATCGACCGCCTGCTGATGGCGCTTACCGGCCAAGGCATCCGCGAGACGATCACCTTCCCGCTGGTTAAGCGCCTCTAGAGACTCTCGTCATCCTGCGTGGCTTGGAGTGAGCGAGCGAGGCGAGACGAAATCAGCAGCCCGGACCCGTAGGATCCAGGTGGAAGTCTCGCGTATGGCCCAGATTCTGCGACTGGCGCGCAGAGTGACAAGGAGTGGGAAGCGGCTTCAGTGTGCCTGACGCATCGCGGCCTGGCGGTGATGCGCCCGGATCACCTGCTCGGCCTCTGAGAAGCCAAGTGGCTGGCAGCCGTCGGCGACCCAACGCTCAATCGTGCCTTTCTCCTCCTTCGCGATCGTGAGGCCGCGCCGGATCAACGTGAGCGGCGGCTTGCGCGCCTCGCCGAGGTCACGCATGAGCCGGTAGAAGAAGGTCTTGGGCCGCGCGCGCACGATACAGATCGCATCCGCGAGGATGTCTTCGGCTCGCGCCGCGTCCACGAGCTCGGAGGCGAAGATCCCCTCGGCGAGGACGATCGGGGCGCCCTGCAAATCAAGATGCGTCGAGCCGGTGCGCTTGTTCGTGGGGATGTCGTAGATCGGCAGATCCACGCGGCCCGTGCGGCATACCGTGATCAGAGCATCGAGCGCCTCGGTCTTGTGCCAGGACTCCGGGCTATCCCAATCGATGATGCCGTAGCGCGAAGGCATTCCGGGATCGTCGTCGTTCTTGTAGAAGTCATCGAGCGATATCGAGGGGAGTCCGAGCCGGCGCGCCAGCGACGTCTTGCCCGAGCCCGAGGGTCCCGAGAGGAGAACGATTCGAGCGCGGAGTTGGCGTTCGCCGTCGGGCAGATCGAAGAGACCATCCTGCGGCGGGAGATGGGGGTGCTCGGGCGCGCTGCCTGGCTCTCCCATTTGCTCCATGTGTTCAAGGATATGTCGCAACTCGTTAACCTGCGCCACGCAACTCTCATCGTTCCGCGGCCGCGACGCGGAACCGTTAGCCGGGATCGTAGGACTGACCTGACCCTGCTCCCCGTGACAGCGTCGGCAAGACGCCATCGGGAGGTGGGGGTGCGTGGCGGTCTCGCGAGGGCTGCGCCGCGTTAATCGATGTCCTCGTCCACCCAGTCGAAGGTGCGGGTCACAGCCTTCTGCCACTGGCGGAAGAGCCGCTCACGTTCGGCCTCGGGCATCTGGGGGCTCCAACGCGCGCCTTCGGCCCAGTTGTCGATCACGTCCTGTTCGCCACTCCAGAAGCCGACGGCGATCCCCGCGGCATAGGCGGCCCCGAGAGCCGTGGTCTCGGCGACCTTGGGCCGGACCACGTCAACACCCAAGATGTCCGCCTGGAACTGCATGAGGAAGCTATCCCGCACGGCACCGCCGTCCACCTTGAGTTCGGTGAGCTCGTCGCCCGAATCGGCGATCATCGCGTCCACGACCTCGCGGCTCTGGAATGCGATCGACTCTTCGGCGGCGCGCGCGATGTGTGCCTTGTTGACGTAGCGGGTGAGTCCCACGAGCACGCCGCGGGCGTCCGATCGCCAGTGCGGTGCGAACAGGCCGGAGAAGGCGGGCACGAAGTAGGCGCCGCCGTTGTCCGCAACGCTCTCGGCGAGCGCCTGCACCTCGGGGGCGGAAGAAATGATGCCGAGGTTGTCCCGCAGCCACTGGACGAGTGAACCGGTCACGGCAATCGAGCCCTCGAGCGCATAGACGGCGGGGGCTTCGCCGATCTTGTAGGCAACGGTGGTGAGCAGGCCGTTCTTGCTCGCCACCGGCGTGGTGCCAGTGTTGAGCAGCATGAAGTTTCCGGTGCCGTATGTGTTCTTCGCCTGGCCCACCTCGAAGCAGGCCTGCCCGAAGGTGGCGGCCTGCTGATCGCCGAGGATGCCGGCGATCGGGGTATCCACGAGCAGGCCGTTCTTGCGGCCCATGCCATACACCTCGGAGGAGGAGTGGATCGCGGGCAGCATCGAGAGCGGGATGCCCATCTCCGCGGCGATCTCGGGGTCCCACTGCAGCGAGTGCAGGTCCATCAGCATGGTGCGTGAGGCGTTGGTGACGTCCGTGGCGTGCACGCCGCCCTTCGTGCCGCCGGTGAGGTTCCACAGTAGCCAGGTGTCCGTGGTGCCAAAGAGGAGATCGCCCGCCTCGGCCCGCTCGCGCGCGCCCTCAACATTTTCGAGTATCCAGGCGATCTTGGGGCCCGAGAAGTAGGTGGCCAGTGGCAGGCCCACGCGGTCCCTGTAGCGATCCAGCCCGACGTCGCCCGCGAACCGATCGCACAGATCCTTGGTCCGCGTATCCTGCCACACGATCGCGTTGTAGACGGGCTTGCCCGTGTTCTTGTCCCAGACCACCGCGGTTTCGCGCTGATTCGTGATGCCCACGGCGGCGATCTCGTGCCGGTTCGTCTCCGCGTCCGAGAGGACGTTCCCCACGGTGGCGCGCACGTTCTTCCAGATCTCGATTGGATCGTGTTCTACCCAGCCAGCGCGCGGGAAGATCTGCTTGTGTTCGAGCTGGCTTTGCGCCACGATCTCGCCGGCGTGGTTGAACAGGATCGAGCGAGAGGACGTGGTGCCCTGGTCGATCGCGAGCACGTACTTCTTCTCCGTCATTGGAGTCCTTTCGACAGGGTCAGTCTCTCAGACGAGCGGCACCAGATCTTCGGCGTTCGAGCGTGCGGCCATCGCGTCGGAGTCGGTGAGCGTCTCAAGGGCGGCGAGTTCGGCCGCCACTCGGTCCCGGTACGCGGCCTTCTCGCGTTCGGTCGTGGCTTCGTCCCAGCCGAGTAGCGGGGCAGCAATCTCGGCCACCTCGTCCAGCGCGGCGGTGCCGCGATCGCGGGTCTCAAGGTGGAGCCGGATCCGGCTGGCGAGGATGTCATCCAGGTGCAGCGCGCCCTCATGCGTGACGGCGTACGCCACCTCTGCGCGCAGGTACTGCGGGGCGGTGGCGAGCGGCTGGCCCAGCGAGGGATCGTCGTCGACCACGGCCGTGAACTCGTCGATCATCGAGCCGTAGCGGTCCAGGAGCCGCTCCATACGATCCGCGTTCCAGCCATACGGGTCGCCGATTACCGATGCCCGCGACGCGACGGCGTGGTAGGACTCCCCACCCACAAGCGGTGTGGTGGGTGTGTTCGAGGGGCGCGCCTTCGCCGCAGCCGCGCCGAGCGCAAAGTCCACGGCATCTTCTGCCATCACGCGGTAGGTGGTGAGCTTGCCGCCGGCGATCGAGCTGAGGCCTGGGGCCACGCGCGTCACCGTGTGCTCACGGGAGATCTTGGCCGTCTTGTTCTTGTCGATGGTGCCCGGCTGGAGGAGTGGCCGCAGCCCAGCGTAGGTGGAGATGACGTCGTCGTGGGTGAGGTTGGACGAGAGGATTGCGTTGGCGTGCTCGAGGACGTAGTCGACGTCGGCCTTGGTCGCGACGGGGTGCTGGAGGTCCTCGGTCCACGGCGTATCGGTGGTGCCGATGACCCAGCAGTCCGGCCACGGGATGATGAAGAGAACGGACTTTTCCGTGCGCAGGAACATGCCGGTGTTGCCCTTGATGCGATCCTTCGGGACCACAATGTGGATGCCCTTCGATGCGAGCACATGCAGGCCGCCCTTGGCATGCGAGAGGTTCTGGACAGCCTCGGTCCACACGCCCGTGGCGTTGATGGTCTCGTGGGCGGCGATTGAGAACTCCTCGCCGGACTCGAGATCTCGCACTCGGGCGCCGGTGACGGTTCCGGATGGGTTCTTCTCGATGGCCACGACCTGGGTGCGGGAGGCGGCGAGTGCGCCGTGCTTCTGCGCGGTGCGGACGAGAGTCATCACGAGCCGGGCATCGTCCACGCGGGCGTCGTAGAAGCGGATCGCGCCGACGAGTGAGTCCTCGCGTACATCCGGGAACGTCGCGAGCGTGCCCTTCTTGGACAGGTGCTTCTGGAACGGCGTGGCCTTGCCGCCGTGCGTGCCGAAGTAGGCGATCGCGTCATACATTCCGACGCCGACAGCCGAGTAGGAGCGCTCGATCACGGGCATCTTGAGTGGCCAGAGGAACGGCTGCGCCTTCACGAGGTGGGGGGCCGTGGTGCTGAGGAGGCGATCGCGCTCACGTAGTGCCTCGGCCACCAGCGCGAAGTCGAGGTTGTAGAGGTAGCGCAACCCGCCGTGCACGAGCCGCGATGAGCGCGACGACGTCCCCGCGGCCCAGTCTTGAGCCTCAACGATGCCCACGCGCAAACCGCGGGTGGCAGCGTCCAGCGCGATCCCAGCTCCGGTGACACCGCCACCAATCACGAGGATGTCCAATGGCGTCTCGCGAAGCTCGGCGAGGGCAGCGGAACGGGATTCATGGTTGAGTCGAGAGGATGGCACGGTGGCTCCTTGATCGTGTTGTGTAGTCCCATCCTCGCGGTGATGCACGTCTGTAAGCAACCACTTTGAGAAAACGTGCAATAGATCGTTCAGACGGTTGTGGTGGTACGTCTTGGGGTGGTCACAAATTGGTTACATGGCACGAGGCGGATGGTGGCCCGTGCCACAATGTGAACGGCGCTGCCACCGCTGTCAGCGCCGCCTTACGTCCATCAATTTCTCCCCATGTGATATGCGGCCTTGGGGGAGATAATGGCGATATGACATCGCTCCGAGACACCCGCTTCGACACGACCTATTCGGGACCCGCACATGTCCCCGCGTTTGATCGCACCGGCATCGCCTCCGGCGTCGTCCATCTCGGTGTTGGCGCATTCTTCCGTGCACACCACGCTTACTACACGGATCTGCTCTTGGAGATGGGGCTCGGGCGTGGGTTTGGTATCCGCGGGGTGGGCGTGCTGCCGCAGGACGCGGCGATGCGCGATGCGCTGGTGCCGCAGGGCTGCCGCTACACCCTCCTCTCGAAGGACACCGGAGTGCGCGAGGCGCGCGTGATCAGTTCGATCGTCGATTACCTGCTCGCCCCAGACGATCCGCAGGCCGTGATCGCTGCCATCGCGTCGCCGTCGTGCAAGATCGTGACCCTCACCGTCACCGAGGGCGGTTACTACTTCGATCCGAGCACGGGCGCGTTTATGGCCGAGCATCCGGACGTGGCGCACGACGTCGCGAACCCGGCAACGCCGCGCACCCACCTTGGGCTCCTCTCCGCTGGGCTACGGGCGCGCCGCGCCGCGGGGCTGGCGGCCCCCACGTTGCTGACCTGCGACAACATCGAAGGCAATGGGCATGTGTTCAAGCGCGCGATGATCGACTTCGCGCGGCTCCAGGATCCCGAGCTTGCCACGTGGATCGAGGCGAACGTCTCCTTCCCGAACACGATGGTGGACCGGATCACCCCGCGCACCACGGACGCGGACCGCGCCGAGGTGGCGTCCGAGTGGGGGATCGAGGACGCCTGGCCGGTCGTGACCGAGGAGTTCGTGCAGTGGGTGGTCGAGGACCGGTTCCCGCTGGGCCGGCCCGAATGGGAGGAAGTGGGCGTCCAATTGGTCGACGACGTTCGGCCGTTTGAGCTGTTGAAGCTGCGGATCTTGAACGCGAGCCACCAGATCCTCGCCTACCTCGGCTACCTCGCCGGATACACCTACGTGGATGAGGCGATGGCGGATCACCGGTTCGTCGAGATCCTGCGGATGTATATGCGCGAGGAGGGCTTCCCGACCCTCGCCCCGGTGCCGGATACCGATCTGGACGCATACGGCGAGAAGATCATCTCCCGCTTCGCCAACACGGAAATCAAGGACACGCTCGCGCGGCTTGGCACCGAGTCCTCCACCTATGTCTCGACGTTCGTGTTCCCCGTGCTGCGGGATAACCTCGCCGCCGGCCGCTCGATCGACGTTCTCGCGTTGCAACTGGCGGCCTGGGCGCGCTACCTGGAAGGCGTGGACGAGAAGGGTGCGCCGATCGACGTGACCGAGAAGCGCTACGACGTGCTGCACCCGCTGGCGCTCGCGCACCGCGAGGATCCTCGGGTGTTCATCGAGGGGAACCCGGTGTTCGGGGACCTCGGGGAGAACGAGCGGCTGATCGAGGCGTTCGTTGCCGCGAGCACACTTCTGCGCGAGAAGGGCGCGCTCGGCGCAATCGAAGCCACCCTCGGCTAACGCCACCCGTCCCCAACTTGTGCTGCTGATCCCAGAATTCGGGGTGGCTGGCACGTGTCAGTCATGGATGTCCGGCACACGTTTGTGGAAGGTGGCGATGTGGCGCGCGGAGACGGAGGGGCGGACCGGTGGCGATACGATGGCGGGATGCAGGACACCATCGTTCGCCCGGCACAACCCGCGGACGTACTCGCGATCCGGGATCTGGTCCGGCCGTATGCGCTCAACGAGCATCACATCCTGATCCCGCGCGATCTCGTGGCGTACTACGAGTCTCTCCCCGAGTTTGTGGTGGCCGAGCGGCTGATCGATGGCGAGTGGCGGATCGTGGGGTGCGGCGCGCTCCACGTCATGTGGTCGGACCTCGCCGAGGTGCGCACGTTGGCCGTTGCCGAGAATGCGAAGGGGCACGGGATCGGCCGCGCGATCCTCACTGTGCTGCTCGATCGTGCCCGCGATTATTCACTCAAGAAGGTGTTCTGCCTGACCTTCGAGGTCGAGTTCTTTGGGCGGTTCGGTTTTGAGCCGATCGAGGGGCCGGTCGTACCGCCGGAGGTGTTCGAGGAGATGCTTCGCTCACACGATGTGGGGGTGGCCGAGTTCCTCGATCTCGCACGGGTGAAGCCGAACACGCTCGGCAACACCCGCATGATGCTGACTCTCTAGACCTGCTTGCCGGTCAGAATCCGCTCGGCGATCCAGATCGCGGCGAGACCCTGCAACCCGAGCACCGTCCCGATTCCGCCGGCCACGAGGCCTTCGATCAGGTCCATCTGAATGGTCCCGACGGCGATCCCAACCGCCAGCGCTGCCAGCAACACGTAGCCACCAATCACCATGCACCGTTTGATACGTGCCGCCGCGCCTTCGCAGTCCTTGTCGCCTAAGAGCGAGCGCAGCACGATGACCGCTGCGACGAGTGCGAGCAGCTGCCCCACGAACGAGGTGCCGATCATGATCCACAACCGAGTGGTAACCGAACCGGAGGAGGCGAGCATGAGTTGCACGAGCCCGATTGCGATGGCACCCCCGCCGGTCCATGCGAGGGCTTGGCGGAGTTTCTGCTCATCGATCATGTACCCAGATTATCGCTACCGGCCGAGACGGTAGCCGCCGTCGGCCTCGCTGACGAGCCGATCCGCCACGAGTGAATCGAGAGCGCGGGGTGGCTGAGCGTCGTCGTCCGAGACTCGTGCCAGCTCGAGCAGGACGGGCCGTGGCGCCCAGTGGGAATCGCGCAGGTGCGCCATGATCTTTCCGCGTGCCTGCCGATCGGTTCCGGTGAATGCCTGCGGGCGGCGAGCGGGCGCGGGATCCTCGCCCACGCCATGCCAGGCGCACGTGCGCGCCAGGGGGCAGTCACCGCACAGCGGGGCGGGCTTGCAATGGATTGCGCCGAGTTCCATGAGCGCCTCGCTCGCGAGCGGTTTGGGCTCGGGCAGGAGGTCGAGGAGCCGCGTGGCTTCGTCCGCTGGGCGGCCCGGGGGAGTGCCGGTATAGCGCGCGAGGACCCTGCGCACGTTCGTATCGATGACGGCGATCTCCTCCCCGAAGGCGAACGCCAAGATCGCGGAGGCCGTGTAGGGGCCAACGCCCGGCAGTCCGAGGAGCGCCTCGCGATCGTGTGGCACCTGGCCGCCGTGCTCATCCCGGATCACGGCGGCGGCGCGGTGCAGGGCGAGGGCGCGGCGCGGGTAACCGAGTGACTGCCAGGCGCGGAGCACCTCGGCTTCGGTGGCGGCCGCGAGGGCGGTGGGGGTGGGCCAGCGATCGAGCCATTCCTGCCAGCGCGGGACCACGCGGCTCATGGGGGTCTGCTGTCCCATGATCTCGCTCACGTAGATTCCCCACGGATCGCGGGTCTCGCGCCACGGCAGTGGCCGCGCGCTCGCCTCGAACCAGGCAATGAGTGGGTCCATGCCTCCATTGTGCATCGTCGTTGAGCGATCGCCGGGGGCCGGGGTCGCGCCCATCCGGCGAGTCGGATCGGGGCACGGTGGGCTGTAGCGCGTAGCGTTGTCACAGAGGAGTGTGATGGCAGGAAAGACTCAGGGGCCGCCGAGCCGTGGCTCCCGCGCACCCTCCCAGCGAAAGCCGGCAGCGCGGCCCGCGGCGCCGGCGTCGGGCAGAGGGGCGGCGCCCACGAAGAAGCCTGCCGCGCAGAAGAAACCGCAGCCCAAGAAGCCGAACTATGCGGCGCGCCGGATCCTCGCGCTCGTCCTGATTGCCGGTGTGATCACGGCCGCCGTCTTCGGTGGGATCTGGCTGTTTGGTTTCGTAAAGACTGTGCTTTCGGATCGCCTCTCGCCCGATCCGACCGTGACCGTGGAGCCAACGGATGCTCCGTTTACCGATCAGCCCACCGCGTGCGATTTGAACGTAACGGAGTGGACGTTCTCGGTGGACGCGGGAGAGGCGGGAGCGAAGACGAATATCCCATTCACGGTGACGAACAATGGCGAGATTCCGTGTTTGATCAACTCCGGAGCCTCGAGTCTCGTGTTGACGGTGACCTCCGGCGATGACCGGATTTGGTCCAATGCGGACTGCTCCAATGACGATCTGCAACTGTTGCTCGGCGCCGGGGACTCGACGGAGAGGTGGCCCGTGTGGGCCGGGAATCGTTCGGCTCCGGGTTGCACGAAGGTGGATGCCGTGCCCGAGGCGGGGACGTATCGACTCCAGGTGACCTACAACGGGATCGAGATCCCGGAAGGCGATAAGACCTTCGAGCTCAAGTAGTCCTAGTACCGCCGTTCGAGGATCGCGGATTCGGCGAGCTGGGCGAGGCCGTCGCGCACGAGCCGTGCGCGGTACGGCCCGATTCCCTCGATCTGCTGCAGGTCGTCGACGGTGTAGGAGAGTAGTGCCTGCAGGCTCCCTGCGTGGGCGGCGATGGTTTCTGCCACGGACTCGGGGAGCCGGGCAATATGTGATAGCAGCCGGTAGCCCCGCGATGTTATTTGGGTATCGAGCTCGCCCGCGCCGAATCCGAGAGCCCGGGCGACGTCGTCGGGATTGGCCAGTTGTGCGGCGCTCAGGGCGTACATCCGGGTGTGCACAACCTCGGAATCGGCCTCGAGGAAATCGGCGCCGATCAATGCGCGGTCGCGGCCGATTCCCGAGACGAGTTCCTCCAACTGTAGGTTGAGCAGGCGGCCGTCGGTGCCGAGTTCGGTGACGTAACCGTCCGCCTCGTCCCAGATGCGTGAGACCATTTCGACGCGTTGCATGGCGGTGACCACATCCCGCACGGTCACGAGATCTTCGATCTCGAGCGCGGTGAGGCTCGTGAGAACCTCGTTGAGGCGCGCAACGTACCGCTCCAGCGTGGACAGGGCCTGGTTCGCGCGGAACAGGATTACGTCCGAACCTTCGATCGCATAGCGGGCGCCGCCCAGATAGAGCGTGATCACGCGCATCGACTGCGATACCGAGATGACGGGGAAGCCGGTTTGCCGGGAGACGCGTTCGGCGGTGCGGTGGCGCATGCCGGTCTCGAGTGAATCGATGGTTTGATCGGGCAGGAGCTGTGCGTTTGCGCGGCGGATGCGCGTCCCATCGAGGATGACGGCGCCGTCCATCTTTGCGAGTTCGCGTAGCCGGGCGGGGGTGAACTCGACGTCGAGCTCGAAGCCTCCAGAGCAGATGGACTGCACGAGTTCGTTGTAACCGAGCACCACGATTGCGCCGGTGCGCCCGCTGAGGATACGTTCGAGGCCGTCGCGAAGCGGCGTGCCAGGGGCCACGGCCGCCAGCATCTCTCTCAGTTCCACGTGACCTCCTCTTTTCAATCTTATGGGGTGCCGGTGTGTCAACGCGTCGAAGTGTCCGAATCGTAATCAGGCAAATGGCGGGCCGGTGCGGGGTTATCCACACCGCTCACGGAATGGCTCAGCCGGTGGCGGCGCCGATGGCGGCGAGGACGCTTTCGACACGCACGATCTTCATGCCGCGCGGGACGCGGACGTCCTCGGAGCCCCGGGCGGGGATGATGGCCCGTGTGAAGCCCAGTCGTGCGGCCTCTGCCAGACGGCGATCGATCCCGGCCGTCGCTCGGACTTGACCGGTGAGGCCCACTTCGCCGAAGGCCACGGTGGCCGCATCGACACAGGAGTCCGAAGCGGCGGCGGCGATGGCGAGCGCGATCGGAAGATCCATCGCGGGCTCGTATGCCTTCGCTCCGCCGACCGTTGAGACGTAGACGTCCTGGTTGGCGATATTGATCCCTGCTCGGGCGTGGAGCACGGCGAGGGTCATCGCGATACGTGCCGAGTCGAGGCCGGCATTCGTACGCCGTGGGCTGGCGAGCGCGGAGGGAGCAACGAGCGCCTGTACCTGGGTGGGCATGGGGCGACGGCCTTCGAGACTGATCCCTACACAGGTGCCCGAGATGTCGTGCCCGGTGGTTTCGAGGAAGAGCCCCGAGGGATCGGGGAGTTCCACGAGTCCGGAATCGGTGAGGTCGAAGCAGCCAACCTCGTCCGTGGCGCCATAACGGTTCTTGACTGCCCGTAGCATGCGCAGGCGTGAGTGACGCTCGCCCTCAAACTGGCACACCACATCCACCAGGTGCTCGAGCACGCGGGGCCCGGCGATGGCGCCGTCCTTCGTCACGTGACCGATCAACACGATCGGGATGTTCTGCGACTTGGCGGAGGTGATCAGTCCCGCGGCCACCGCGCGCACCTGTGCAACACCGCCTGCAGCGCCGTCGATCTCGTCCGACATCATGGTCTGGACGGAATCGATCACCACCATGCGCGGCCGCGTCTGCTCGATGTGTCCAAGCACCGTGCCGAGGCTGGTCTCTGAGGCGAGTAGAAGACTCTCGGCAAGTGCCCCGATGCGCTCGGCGCGAAGCCGCACCTGCGAGGCCGATTCCTCGCCGGAGATATAGAGAACGGTGCCGAGATCGGAGGCGCGCGCCGCCACGTCCAGTGCCAAAGTGGACTTGCCGATACCGGGCTCACCCGCGAGCAGGATCACCGAGCCGGGGACCACGCCGCCGCCGAGCACACGGTCGAGCTCTCCCACGCCCGTGGGAATCGCCGCCGAAGTTTCCGCGGTCACCTCAGCGATGGGAGTGGCTGCCGTGGAGGGCGCGATCGATTGCACCTTGGTGACCGGCACCGCCCCGGCCTCGACCACGCTGCCCCATTCCTGGCACTCGCCGCAGCGGCCCACCCACTTCGCGGTGGTCCAGCCGCATTCGGTGCAGCGGTACGTGGCCTTCACTCTGCTCATGTCCCAAGGCTACGTGTCGCCACCCACACGGACAGATCGAGTCGTGACGAGCAGTCGACAGCACGTGCCCCTCTGTGGTCCGCTAGTCAAATGAAGATCGTGCTGGCACCCGACTCGTTCAAGGAGTCGATGACAGCCGCCGAGGCTGCCGCCGCGATGGCGGCGGGCGTTCGGCGGGCGCTGCCAAACGCGGAATGCGTCGAGGTTCCGCTGGCCGACGGCGGCGAAGGCACGGCCGAGACTCTCATCTCTTCGCTCGGCGCTGCGCGCCACACCGTCCGCGTCCTCGGCCCACTTGGAGCACGCATGGACGCCGAATACGGGCTCACGGCGGACGGCCTCGCGATCCTCGACATGGCCTCTGCAGCCGGTCTCGAATTGCTGGCACCGCAGGAGCGGGACGTCATGCGCTCGAGCACCGCTGGCGTGGCGGCCATGATTCTCGACGCGCTCGATGCGGGCGCTACCCGGTTCGTCGTCGGGCTGGGCGGCTCAGCAACGAACGACGGGGGAGCGGGGCTCCTGGCAGGTCTCGGGGCGGCGCTCCTCAATGCCGACGGCGGCCCCGTGATGCCCGCTCCCGTGGGCCTGCGACGGCTCGCGCGGGTGGACCTCGTGGGGCTTGATCCGCGCCTCGCTGAGGCGCAGATCGAGATCGCCTGCGACGTCACGAACCCGCTTCTCGGGCCGAGCGGCGCCTCGGCCGTGTTTGGCCCACAGAAGGGTGCGAGCGAAGAGCAGGTCTTGGAGCTTGATCGGATCCTGGGCGGCTGGGCTGATGCGCTGGAATCCGCCACGGGTGAGAGCTTCCGTGACATCCCGGGAGCGGGCGCCGCAGGAGGTCTTGGTTTCGCATTCCTCGCGATTTCCGCAGAAGCCCGCCGGGGAATCGAGCTCGTAATCGATGCCTCCGGCCTCGAGCAGCATCTGGCCGACGCCGATCTGGTTCTCACGGGCGAAGGCTCAATCGATGGCCAAACTCTCTCGGGCAAGACGCCGTACGGCGTGGCCCAGGCCGCGGCGCGGCACGGGGTCCCCGTGATCGCCTTCGCCGGACGGGTGGGTTCCGGATCGGAGGAGCTACTCGCCCGCGGTTTCAACGCCGTCGTGCCCATCCTTGCTGAACCGTTTGACCTGGCGGCCGCGCTGCGCGAGGGGCCGCGGAATCTGGAGGAAGCGGTATGCACCACACTAGGTGTGCTTAGTATCGAGGCATGAGCATCCTTAGCCCCGAACTCCTTGAGACCATCCACTCCCGCGCCGAGCGGCACGATCGCGAGAACACCTTCCCGCACGACGACGTTGCCGATCTGAAGGACGCCGGATACTTCACCGCGTTCGTGCCGAAGGAGTTCGGTGGTGCCGGGCTCTCCTTGCCCGAGATGACGCGCGTGCAGCGCCAACTCGCCGGGGCCGCTCCGGGCACGGCGCTCGGCGTCAACATGCACCAGGTGTGGGTGGGCGTGGCGCGTGTGATGCACGCGGCCGGCCTCCCGGAGGCAGATTTCATCTTTGATGCTGCGATGAACGGCGAGATCTTCGGCTTTGGCATCTCCGAACGCGGGAATGATCTCGTGCTGTTCGGCTCCACGTCTGAGGCCCGGCCCGACGGCGAGGGCGGCTACACCTTCCACGGCACCAAGATCTTCACCTCGCTCAGCCCGGTGTGGACCATGCTCGGCACGTTCGGCATGGACACCACTGGGGAGTCCCCGAAGTCCGTCTATGGCTTCGTGACCCGCAACGGTGGTGGGGTGGAAGTGAAGGACGACTGGGACGCCGTCGGCATGAGGGCCTCGCAGTCCTGCACCACGGTGCTCGATGGCGCGCCCTGCCCGCCCGAGCGCGTGCTGCGCCGGCTGGACCCGGGCCCCACGATGGATCCGCTGATCTTCGGCATCTTCTCCAACTTCGAGATTCTGCTCGCCTCCGTCTACACGGGAATCGCCGAGCGGGCACTTGAGGTGGCGGCCGACGGTGTCGCCAAGCGGCACTCGGTGAAGAACGACGCACCCTACTCGAACGATCCGGACATCCGCTGGCGGCTCGCGTCCGCCGCGATCCAGCTCGATGGACTCTCGCCGCAGATCGAAACCCTTGCGCGGGACGTGGACGCGTTTACGCCTGAGCTACATGGCGCGCTCTGGCTGCCGCGGCTTTCGGCACTGAAGGTGCGTGCCACCGAGACCGCGCGGGACGTGGTGGACGAGGCGATCCGCTCGATGGGTGGCAGCGCCTACTTCAACCGGAACGAGCTTTCGCGGCTCTACCGTGATGTGCTGGCTGGGATCTTCCACCCGTCCGACGACGAGTCGGCTCACGCGGCGTGGGCGAACGCGCTCCTGGGGCCGATTCAGTAGGCCGCGAGCCCGCGCTAACTGATAAAGGCTGCAGGGTTAGCCAGGAGGCGGTTCAGCGCGAGCAGTGCGCCCCCGGTCGAGCAGGGAATACTGTCAGCGGGTGCGGCCTGCACGGTGAAGTTCAGGAACTCGGAGGCGAGCGGGCGCCATTCGAGCTGCGACATCATGTGGTCTCGGAGCCAGGGAACGAGTGGCGTGAGTCCGGTGCCGAGAATAATGTCCGAGACATCGAGCATATTGACGGCGTCCGAGATCGCGATTCCCAACGCCCACCCCGCCCGCTGGACCGCAGCGTGCGCCGCATCATCGCCGTCGTCCAAGAGGGTCTCGAGCACGCCGTCCGGGACGGCGGGTGGCAGGCCTGCCGCCTCGAGAATGGCGCGTTTTCCGGCGTAACACTCGAGACAGCCTCTCCCGCCGCAACCGCACAGGGGGCCATCCGGCTCGATCACCACATGGCCGATCTCGCCCGCCCAGCCGTGCCGGCCGTGTCCGAGAACGCCGTCGGACACAAGAGCCGAGCCGATTCCAACGTCACCGGAGACATAAAGGAATGTGTCGCTGCCGCGCGGCTTCCCGGGGCTCTCGTAAGCCGCCGCGTATCCCTGCGCATTGACATCGTTCATCACTTCGATGTCGATGCCAAGAATGCCGGCAGGCTGCACGCTGCGCCAGCCGAGGTTGGGTGCGACGAGGACGGTGCCGGTCGTGACGTCAACGAGGCCGGGAACTCCCAGGATGGTCCCGACCACGGTGTGCTCGCGCAGTGTGGCCATGAGTAGGTTGATGTGTGGGGTGAGCCGGGCGAGGGCTTCCACCGGGTCGGACAAGCTTGCCTCGTGCGCTTCATAGAACTCCGCAATGACTGTTCCATCCAGTGCGATCGCCCGGCCAGCTACATAGTCAACGTTGATTTCGAGGCCCACTCCGACGAAACGGTCACCGGAGAGAACCAGGGGAGTGCCTGGGCGGCCGGGGTTGCCGTCCATGGAGCTGGCGAGCTCCGAGACGAGCCTTGCGTCGAGTAGGTCCTGCCCGAGCCGCGAGACCGTTGCGCGTGTGAGGCCGGTGTGTTGTGCGATTGCGGCGCGCGAGAGCTCGCCTTGCTGCGCGATGGTTCGCAGGACGATGCCGAGGTTGTGATCGCGTAACGACGATTGCCGTGCAGTGGGCGTGCCGGCGCTGGCACTCGAGTCGATCGTCATGCATTGACAATACCCCGAAACCTCGATATGTTTCACAGGAAAACAAACTCGACGAGGAGGACACATGATTCCCACCCCCACACCCGATGACAAGTTCAGCTTTGGTCTCTGGACCGTGGGCTGGCCCGCGGCGGATCCGTTCGGCACGGCCACCCGCGAGGTGCTCGCACCGTGGGACTACATCGAGAAGCTCGCCGAACTCGGCGCGTGGGGCATCACGTTCCACGACAACGACGTCGAGCCGTTCGGCGCGAGCGACCCCGAGCGCGAGGAGATCTACCGCCGCGTCAAGGAGACGGCAGACAAGACCGGTCTGACCATCGAGATGGTCACCACTAACACCTTCACCCACCCGGTGTTCAAGGACGGTGCCTTCACCTCCAACGACCGATCCGTGCGCCGCTTCGCACTGCGCAAGGTGCTGCGCAACGTGGACACCGCTGCCGAGATGGGCGCCTCCACCTTCGTGATGTGGGGCGGCCGTGAGGGCGCCGAGTACGACTCCTCTAAGGACTACAACGCGGCTCTCCAGCGTTACGCCGATGGCCTCGACACGGTGGCCGCCTACATCAAGGAGAAGGGCTACGGTCTTCGGATTGGTCTCGAGCCGAAGCCGAACGAGCCGCGCGGCGACATCCTCCTCCCGACGGCGGGCCACGCACTCGCGCTCATCTCGATGCTCGAGCACGAGGACATCGTGGGCCTGAACCCCGAGGTGGGCCACGAGCAGATGGCGAACCTCAACTACACCGCCGGCATCGCCCAGGCGCTCTGGCAGAACAAGCTCTTCCACATTGATCTCAACGGCCAGAAGGGCCTGAAGTACGACCAGGACCTCGTGTTCGGCCACGGCGACCTGATCAGCGCCTTCTTCACTGTTGACCTGCTCGAGAACGGCTTCCCGAGCGGCGGCCCCAAGTTCGAGGGTGCGCGTCACTTCGACTACAAGCCATCCCGCACGGAAGGCCTGCAGGGCGTGTGGGACTCGGCGACCGCGAACATGGAGATGTACCTCATGCTCAAGGAGCGCGCGCTCGCGTTCCGCGCGGACCCGCGCGTTCAGGAGGCCATGAAGTACTCCGGTGTGTACGAGCTCGCCGAGCCCACCCTCAACGAGGGCGAGTCTATCGCCGACTTCCTCCAGGACCGTAGTGCGTTCGAGGACTTCGACCCCGACGCCGCCGGTGAGCGTCACTACGGCTTCGTTCAGCTCTACCAGCTGGCGATGCAACACCTGATGGGCGCGGTCGACTAATGCCACAGGGCTCGGTTGAATCGGTCCGGATCCGGATCGATTCAACCGAGTTCTCGCATACTCTGAACGAGAAGAGAAGGAGAGCAAAGATGCTTGTTGCCGGAGTGGACTCATCCACGCAATCCTGCAAGGTCCTGATCCGTGATGCCGAGACCGGTGCGCTCGTGCGCTCGGGCTCCGCAAAGCACCCGGACGGCACCGAGATTCACCCCGACCATTGGTGGAGCGCTCTACTCGAGGCGATTGAGAAGGCGGGCGGGCTCGATGATGTCGCCGCGCTCTCCGTGGGTGGCCAGCAGCACGGCATGGTGGTGCTCGACGGCGATGGCGAGGTTATTCGCCCGGCGCTCCTTTGGAACGACACGCGCAGCGCGGAGGGCGCC
Organism: Ruaniaceae bacterium KH17; assembly: GCA_900199505.1. Taxonomy (GTDB): domain Bacteria; phylum Actinomycetota; class Actinomycetes; order Actinomycetales; family Actinomycetaceae; genus KH17. The sequence continues at coordinate 30,734 of FZQV01000021.1, forward strand.
AGTGAGTTGATCGCCGAGCTTGGCGAGGCCCGTGGAGCCGGCCCCGATGACGGGACGCGGGTATGGGCGGAGCAGATCGGCACCGTCCCAGTGGCCTCGATCACGGCAACAAAACTCCGTTGGCTCGCCAATGCCGAGCCCGAGAACGCGGCCCGCGTGGCCGCCGTCGCACTTCCGCATGACTGGCTCACTTGGAAGCTGGCTGGCGGCAGTGCCGCGGGGCTTGAGGCGCTCGCGACCGACCGCTCCGACGCCTCCGGCACCGGCTACTTCTCGACCCCGCGCGGCGAGTACGACCGTGAGATCCTGAGCCTCGCGCTACGCCGCGATGCCTCCGATGTGGTCCTGCCACGCGTGCTCGAGCCTGGTGCGAGCGCGGGTGTGACCGTCGCGCACGGCGCGATTCCGGCCGGGATCACGCTCGGACCCGGCTGCGGTGACAATGCTGGCGCCGCGCTCGGTCTTGAGATGAGCGTGGGTGACGTCTCGATCTCGATCGGCACCTCCGGAGTGGTGGCAGCCGTGACCGGTGTTGCCGCTGCGGACCCGAGCGGCACGATCGCCGGATTCGCGGACGCGACCGGCGCGTTCCTGCCCCTCGCCGTGACCCTCAACGGCTCGCAGACTCTCGACAAGATGTGCGAACTCCTCGGCGTCGGCTATGACGAGTTCGATGCGCTGGCACTCGCGGGCGAGCCCGGTGCCGGTGGCCTCACGCTCGTGCCCTACTACCAGGGCGAGCGCACGCCAAACCTGCCGCACGCCACGGCGTCGATCGTGGGCATGACCCTCGCCGGTGCCACCCGCGAGAACCTCGCCCGTGCTGCCGTTGAAGGACTGCTTTGCTCGATGGCCGACGGCGTCGACGCTTTCGTGGAGCAAGGGCTCGCCGTCGAACGGATCCTGCTGATCGGAGGCGGCGCGAAGTACGCCGCTGTCCAGGCGATCGCGCCCGAGGTGTTCGGGCGGGACGTGTGGATCCCGGACCCGGGGGAGTACGTGGCCAACGGTGCAGCGCGGCAGGCCGCGTGGGTGGAGCGTGGCGAGCTTCCGAGATGGGATGTCTCGAACGCGCGTCGGGTCACCGCCGAACCGAACCCGGCGACGCGCGCGGCATACGCCGACCGCCGCCACCTCTACGCCGAGCGCTGATTACGGGCGCATTGCGAAGCGCTCGAGGCGGGCCGAATCGCCCGAGACGATCAAGACGTCGTCGGCCTGGATGCGGGTTTCCGCCGTGGCGTACTCGAACGGCTCGCCCGGCGACTTCACCCCGATCACGTTGATGTCATACTTCTTGCCGATCTGTGCCTCGCCCACCGTGAAACCGTGGGTCTCGCGCGGCGGCCGCATCTTGACGACGGCGAAGCCATCCTCCATCTCGATGTAGTCCATCATCCGGCCAGAGACCATGTGGGCCACGCGCTGGCCGGCGTCGGCCTCGGGGTAGACCACGTGGTGTGCGCCGATCCGCTTGAGGATCCGGCCATGCTCGGCGGAGATCGCCTTGGCCCAAATGTCCGGCGTTCCGATGTCCACGAGATTCGCCGTGATCAGCACCGAAGCCTCGATGGACGTGCCCACACCAACGACGGCGGTGGGGAAGTCTGCAGCCCCGATCTGATCGAGTGCCACCGGGTTAGAAGAGTCCGCCTCCACGATCGGGATGCGCCCGGACCAGCGCTCCACTTTGCGCGAGTCCGTCTCGACGGCGAGTACCTCGCGCCCGAGCCGGTCCAACGTCACCGCGAGGGCGGCGCCGAAGCGGCCCAAACCGATCACGAGTGTGGCACCGGGCCTGGTCGTCTCAGCCACAGCTACTCCTTCTATCCAACGGACGGGCGCTCCTCAGGCATGCGGATCACCCGTGGTCTCGATCGTAGTGCGAGCGCGGCCGCAACGGTCATCGTTCCCGTGCGGCCAGCGAACATCAGCACGGCCAGCACCCATTTCGCTGCCGCCGGCAACTCGGGCGTAATTCCGGTACTGAGCCCCACCGTGCCGAAAGCCGAGATCACTTCGTAGAGCACGGCATCGAGGTGCAGGCCCGTGACAGGCAGCAAGACGAGCGTGGCCAGCCCCACGAGGGTGGCGCCCACGAATGCGACAGCCACCGAGAGCCGCAGCGTGTCCTTTGGGATGCGGCGGTGGAACACCTCCATGTCACGATCGCCACGCGCCTCGGCGACGATCGCGAGGATCAGGACGGCGAGTGTGGTCACCTTGATCCCGCCGGCGGTCGAGGCGGTGCCGCCACCCACGAACATCAGCGCGTCCTGAAGGAACCACGTGGACTCGCGCAGGTCACTAATCTCGACCAACGAAAGACCGGAGGATCGGCTGTTCACCGAGAACACCAATGCGTTCAGAATCTTCTCGGACCAGTCCATTCCGCCGAACGTCTTCTCATTGCCCCACTCCAAAGCGGGGATGAGCACAAACGTAGCCGCAGAGAGGAAGGTGTACATCGCAAGTGTGAGCTTGGTGTGGAGAGCCCAGCGTCGCGGGGCGCGCCACATCCGGGCCACGTTCATCAGTACCGGGAAGCCCACGGCACCGAGGAACGAACCGAGCACGATCGGCAGGCCCAGCCACCAATCGCCCACGTGCGGCGCGAGGCCGTCCGGAAGTACCACAAATCCGGCATTGTTGAACACCGAGAGCGCCATGAACACGGCATGCCAGGCCGCCGAACCGATGGATTCGCCGTCGGCCAGAAACCGCGGGAAGAGCAGGATCGCGAGCACGCTCTCCACGGTGAGGGAAGTGATGATGACGGCGCGCACGAGTGTGCCCACCTCGCCGAGTCGATCGGTGCGGGTCTCCGAGGCCATCAGCATCTTCTGCGTGAGGCCAATGTGCCGCGAGACCGCGAGTGCCAAAACCGAGCTCAGCGTCATCACGCCGAGGCCACCGATCCCAACCCCGATGATGATCACCGCCTGCCCAAAGGTGGACCAATACGTGGCGGTATCGACCGTCGTCAGGCCCGTCACCGCGACGGCCGATGTGGCGGTGAAGGCCGCGTCCACAAGGTGAGGGGAGCGGCCCGACGCCGTCGAAATGGGTAGCCAGAGGAGGATCGTCACCACGGCGATCAACGTTGCGAAGACGCCGACAACGAGGCGCGCTGGCGATCGTTCCGCGATGGAATCGATGCGATCGCGCGCCTGCCTGAGTAACGCTTCCCGGTCCGTGGTACACCTCCCTCGCCCAGCGTAGTCCGGCCCGCCGCTGAAATCCGTACACCAGCGGGCTGAAACGCCGCGTGAGAGCCGATTATGGGCGACTCGTGTACGGATCTCAGCGGCCCCAGCCGGATCGGCGTCGTGTGACGCGCGTGAAATGTGATGCGAATGTGACACTCTAGGAATTGTGGGAAGGGCGAGTATCTGGGACCATTTGGCTTGGGCGTGTGTTTGCACGCGGGGAGCACATCAGTGAGGTCGAGATGGCAGAGCGTCTAGAGGGAGTCCCGAGCTTTCTCACCGTTGCCGAGGTGGCGGACGCGATGCGCGTTTCCAAGATGACTGTGTACCGCATGATTCACGCCGGGCAGATGCCCGCAGTGCGGATGGGCCGCTCGTTCCGAGTGCCACGCAAGGCCGTGGATGATCTCATCGCACAGGGTTACGAGGCGTGGGAGCACGCCGTCGGCGACGAGGACTAGTTTTTTCGCGCTAGAATAGGCGCTGGTCTCCACAAGAAACTTGGAAAGGGAGTCAATGGGCTCGGTCATCAAGAAGCGCCGCGCGCGCATGGCGAAGAAGAAGCACCGCAAGAGGCTTCGTAAGACTCGCCACCAGCGTCGCAACAAGAAGTAGGCGAGAGACAGGGCCCGGAGAAGTCCGGGCCATTGTCGTCTCAAGGGCACGCTCCAGTCGCGAGTGGTTGTCGCTCTGGCGTCTCGGCCGCCCGGCGCGCCAGAGCCGCAACCACTTCGGCGAGGGGCCGCGACTGATGCAGAGGAGGGTCTCCCGTGGCGAACGGCGAACCGCGCGTGGTGGTCTACACCCGCGAGGGCTGCCATCTGTGCGACGTGGCGATCGCCGTTGTGGAGCAGATTTGTGCCGATCGCGGTGAGGACTTCGTCACGATCGATATCGATTCCGTGCCCTCACTCCAGGCGCGCTACACGGCGGATGTTCCCGTCATCTCGGTCGACGGCGTCTTGATCGCCCGCTGGCGAGTCCAGCCCCGAGAGCTCATCAAGGCTCTGAAGAAGCGGCGCGGACACTAGGGTGTGTCTCCCTATTCCACGGCTACTACGCCGCTGGATAAGGAGACACGCCCTAGCCACCCGGCTTTTCCGCACAATCCCGCCGCGAGATCAGGATCCCGTCCACGCTTCTGCCCGTGACCCGGAGATTGCGTCCCTGGCCTCCTAAGTGGCGGGTTTGGCGGGACGTCGACGCAACTTGTGGAGGTCTCGCGAAAGAGCGGGGCCATAGGCCAAAAGCGGGGCCATGCGATATAGTTGAACACTCAACAATAGGGAGGAACAATGGAACCGCGGTGGCTTTCTGAGGCCGATCAGGTGGTCTGGCGCGAGTATCTGCGCGCCACGCTCACGGTCCGTGAGGCTCTCGAGCGCGAGCTGCTCAACGAGGCCGGGCTGTCGCTCAACGAGTACGAGGTGCTCGTGGTGCTCTCCGAACAGCCCGATCGCCGGATCCGTATGTCCACCCTTGCGGAGGAGCTCGTCAACTCCCGCTCGCGCCTCTCGCACACCATCGGCCGCATGGAGAAGCGTGGCCTCGTGGATCGTGAGTCCTGCACGAAGGACGGTCGCGGCGTGTACTGCGGCCTCACGGATGAGGGCTATGAGGTGCTCGTGGCTGCCGCGCCACACCACGTGGAGTCCGTACGCCGCCACATCTTCGACCGGCTCACGCCGGAGGACATCGCAGCCCTCGGCGCCGTGCTCCCAAAGCTTGGCACGAGCTACGATGGGGCCGAAGGAAGCTGAGCAACGTAACCTAGAGCCATGGCCTACTCGACCGTTCACGTGATGCGCCACGGCGAGGTGCACAACCCCGACGGCGTGCTCTACGGGCGCCTGCCTGGATACCGGCTCTCGGAGCGAGGCAATGAGATGGCACGGCGGGTCGCCGAGGTCCTGTCCGACGGCGATCACGACATTCGGGCCGTCGTCGCCAGCCCCCTGCAACGCGCCCAAGAGACGGCCCGGCCCACAGCCGAGGCATTCGGGCTGGAGTTGCGTTCGGACGCCGATCTGATCGAAGCCGGGAACTCGTTCGAGGGGATGCAGGTCAACAGGAACCTCGCCAAGCTCGCACTGCCGCGTTTCTGGCCACGCTACGTCAACCCGTTCCAGCCCTCGTGGGGTGAGCCATACGTGGATATCCGCGACCGTATGGCCCGCGCAGTTCGGCACTGCCTCGACCTCGTTCCCGAGGGTGGTGAAGTGCTCGCCGTGTCACATCAACTCCCGGTGTGGACGTTGCGCCGCTTCCTCGACGGCAAGCCGCTTGCGCACGATCCGAGGCGCCGCGAATGCGCGCTCGCCTCACTGACCTCGCTCACCTTCGATCATCGCCGCCTCGTCGCCCTCACCTACTGGGAGCCGGCCGCGGACATCGTGGCACGCTCCCTTGACATGGTCCCGGGCACCTCCGGTGCAAAGACCGCTGGCACATGACAGGGACTCGCTCGGCGTCACGCGTCTCGTCATACTGCGCGAAGTCGCAGGATCCACAACGTACTTATCACCGGCTCCACTCCTGGACTCTGAAACTTCGCTCCGCTCCGCGCAGAATGACGATTCTGGTCGTGGCGCTGTTGATGGTCACCGTGACCGCCTGCACGCCGCCCACCACGGATTCGGGCGGGGCGGGCTACACCGCCGGTGACGGCTCCTACACCACGTGGGACGTGGCCGATCGCGGCGAGGCCGTGGAGCTCGCGGGTGAAACCTTCCAGGGTGATGCCGTGGACCTCGCGGACTTCCAGGGCGAGCTCGTGGTGATCAACTTCTGGTACGCGGGCTGCCCGCCGTGCCGCGCCGAGGCCCCGGACCTCGCCGCGATCTACGAGGATTACCCCGAGATCCACATGCTCGGCATCAACCCGCGCGACGACGCCGGCACGGCCGAGGCCTTCGAACGCTCCTTCGAGGTTCCCTACCCGAGCATCTGGGACAAGGACGCCGCGGGTGTCGCCGCCATGCAGGGCAAGGTGCCGTTGCAGGCGATGCCCACCACCGTGGTGTTGGACCGCGAAGGCCGCGTGGCCGCGCGTATCCTCGGCCAGATCGAACCCTCCCTCCTGCGTGGCCTGATCGACGACGTGGCGGCGGAGGTATGAGCGATCCAGGTGCCCTCGTCGCGAGCGGACCGTTGATCGCGGCACTCGGCGTTGCGCTACTCGCCGGACTCGCCTCCTTCGCCTCGCCCTGCGTGCTTCCCCTCATCCCCGGCTACGTGGGCTACCTCGGTGGGGTGGCCGGATCGCCGTCGGGAAGGAAGGTCTCCGAACCCGTGACGGGGCGGGTGGCGCTCGGCTCGCTCCTCTTTGTGCTCGGCTTCACGGTGGTGTTCGTGGCCTTCGGTGTCGCCTTCGCTGCCGCCGGTGCCTGGCTCGCGCCGTATCTGGACGTGATCATGCGGGTGGCCGGCGTGGTGGTGATCGTGCTCGGCCTCGGGTTTCTTGGCTACATTCCGTTCCTCCAGAAGGAGGCGAAGATCCACGCTACGCCCAAGTTCGGCCTGATCGGCGCGCCACTCCTCGGCGCCACGTTCGCGCTCGGCTGGGCGCCGTGTATGGGCCCCACGCTCGCCGCGGTCCTGACCCTCTCGCTCGGCGGTGCGAACCCCGGCCGCGGGGCACTACTTGCGTTCGTCTACTGCCTGGGGCTCGGCGTGCCATTCATTGTGCTCGCGATCGTTTTCGCGAAGACCTCGCGCACGTGGGGCTGGCTGTCGAAGCATCGCCGTGCGATCTCGAAGGTGGGCGGCGGGCTACTGATTCTGGTGGGCCTGCTCCTCGTGACTGGCGTGTGGGGCAACCTGACAGCACTCATGCAAGGCTGGATCGGCTCAACGAGTACGGTGCTGTGATGGTCTGGATTCGCTGGGCGTGGCGCCAGCTCACCTCGATGCGTGTAGCACTGCTGTTGCTGCTGTTCCTCGCGGTGGCCGCGCTGCCCGGCTCGATAGTGCCGCAACGCGCGCACGATCCTGCGGGCGTGGCCGAACTCCTCGTGAACTACCCTTCGCTCGGGCTCTGGCTGGACCGGCTCGGTTTCTTCAACGTGTATTCCTCGCCGTGGTTCATGGCCGTCTACTCGTTGCTCTTCATCTCCTTGATCGGCTGCATCATTCCGCGAATCAAGCAGCACATCCAGGCGTTGTTCTCGCCGCCGCCGCGCGTGCCCTCGCGCCTCGCCCGTTTCCCCGAGCGCCGCGAGTTCGTGACGGACGCCGAGCCCGCGCACGTCTACGACGCGGTGCGCGCGACGGCCCGTCCCTGGTACCGCGTCAACGTCACCGAGGACGGTCTCTCGGCGGAGCGTGGCTACGTGCGCGAGTCCGGCAACATCCTGTTCCACCTGGCACTCCTGGGCGTGCTGCTCGTGTTCGCCTGGGGCCAGTTGGTCAGCTACTCGGCACAGAAGGTCGTGGTCGAAGGGGAGTCCTTCGCCAACTCGGTGGTGGATTTCGACTCCTACATCCCCGGTGGTCTCGTGGATCCGTCCGGACTCGAACCATTCCGGCTGCGGCTCGATTCGCTCGATACCGCGTTCAGTTCCACCGGCGCACCCGAGGGATTCACCGCCCACGTGACGCTCACGGACCAGGCCGGGGGGACGTCGTCGGCGGAGATCAAGCCCAACGAACCATTGCGCCTCGGTGGCACCTCCGTGTTCCTCTCGGGCAACGGTTATGCGCCACGGATCGAAGTACGGGACGCGGACGGCAATCTCGCGTTCTCCGGCGCCGTGCCGTTCCTGCCACAGGACACGGTGTACCGCTCCGAGGGCGTGATCAAGGTCCCGGATGTCACGAGCGGCGATCAGCTCGGCTTCTCCGGGGAGCTCCTCCCGACGGCGTTGGAGCAGGACGGCATGCTGCGTTCCGTTCACCCCTCCGCCTCGAATCCGCTGCTGCTGCTGCACGTGTACCACGGCGATCTGGGGCTCGACGACGGGATCCCGCAGAACGTGTACCGGCTCACCACCGACGCAATGGAGCAGTTGAGTGGGGACGACGGCGAACCGCTCGTGATCGGACTGGCCCCCGGTGACACGGTGGAACTGCCGGACGGGCTCGGCTCGATCACGTTCGTAGACCTGCCCAAGTTTGCCTCGGTGGATATCCGGCATGATCCCACGCTCGGGTGGCTGCTGGGCGCGGTCTCGCTGGCGTTCCTGGGGATGGTGGCCTCCCTCTTCACGCCGCGCCGCCGCGTCTGGGTGGAGGCAACCGCCCTGCCCGAGGGCGGGACAGCAGTGGAGGCCGCCGGACTCTCGCGCGGCACTGACGTGGGACTTGGGGCAGACTTAGACTCACTACTGGCACGGATCGATCTCCGAGAGGATCTCAATGGAAAGCCTTGAGCAGGTATCGCTGCTGGTCATCTGGGCCGCAATGATCTCCTACGCGATCGCGCTTGTTGCCTTCGCGGTGGACGTCTCCTCGCTTCGAGCGGATCGCGATGAGAGTGGTGCCGTGATCAAGCGATCCCGCCGGGCCGCGTCCGCCGTGGCCGCCGCCGACGAGCCAGGGGACACACTCGTTGAGGCGCCGCCGGTTGAGTCCGAGCCGCCTGCGGATATCCCGCGCGGAAAGGCAATCGGTATCGCGACCGCCACACTCTGGCTCGGCTTCGCCTTCCACGTGATCGGCGTGGTCACGCGCGCGATCGCCGCTGGGCACGTGCCGTGGTCCAACCTGTATGAACTTACGATCACCGTGACCGCCGTGATCGTGGCGATCTATCTCGTGCTCGACCGCACGTACAATTTGCGCTTCCTCGGCATCATCGTGACGTTGCCGCTTCTGCTCGGGCTCGGCGCGGCCGTACACATCTTCTACCGCGAAGTCGAGGGCATCCCACCGATCCTCGACAGCGTGTGGCTGATTATCCACGTCGCGGCGGCCGTCAGTGCGATCGCCGTCTTTGCGATCGCGGCGCTCCTTGCCGTGCTACAACTCTCGGTGTCCACCGGCTGGGCGAAGACCAACCGATGGCTCGCCCAACTGCCCGACGCCGATCTGTTGGAACGTGTCTCGTACCGGTTTGCCGCCGTCGGGTTTGTGTTGTGGACCTTCACGCTCGTGGCCGGTGCGATTTGGGCGAACGATGCGTGGAGCCGCCCGTGGGGCTGGGACGCCAAGGAAGTGTGGACCTTCGTGATCTGGGTGATCTACGCGGCCTACCTGCACGCCCGCGCGACTCGCGGCTGGGACGGCCGCCGCGCGGCGATTCTCGTGCTGATCGGATTCATGGCCGTGGTCGCGAACATGACGATCGTCAACTACATGTTCACCACGAAGCACGGCTACGCGGGGTAGCTTCTCGATTCGCCGGATCATCCGTCATTCGGCGGCCGCGAAGCGGCTCGCAGAATCCAGGCCGTTGTTCCAGAGTGTGTTCCTGGATCCCGACTCCGGGCGTTGCCCTCCACGCAGGATGACGGATCGGGGTGATTACCCTTCGGCGTCGTCCCCTTGAGCCTCACGCTCGGCCTTCATCCGCTCGTGGTAGGCCTTGCGTGCCTGCCAGTCGAGGTCGGCGAGAAACTCGGGATCGTCGTCGGGGGCCACGGGGCCGGTGCGGCGTGCGCCGCCCGAGGCGATTCCCTTCGAACGCGAGACGATCAGCCAGGCGATCGCGCCGATCACCGGCACGGCAATGATCAGTAGCACCCAGACTTCCTTAGGCGGCCCCGGCGGCACCGCGTGACGCGGCGTGCGGATGCAATCGATCAGCGCGAAGACGATCAGCGCAACACCGAGCACGATAGGAAGGACGCGGGCCATGGAACGATTGTAGTTGCTTACGCGGGCGGCGCCCTCCCTCCGCCCTCCCGTCCCTTCCCGGGCTTGTGCTCTGGGTGCACGGTGAGGGGCGGTTTTCGGCCCACAGTCATGCATCCAGAGCACAAGTTCGAGGAGTGGGCCGGGCGCGCGTAGGCTGAGGGCGTGCGGATTCTCACCTACACACTTGCCCGCCTTGGCATCTTTGCGCTCTCACTCGGCGTACTGTACCTGCTCCAGATGCGTGGCTGGCTCCTGGTTCTCGTGGCACTCGTGGTGACGGCACTCGTCTCCTACATTGCGCTGCCGAAGCTGCGCAATTCGGCGGCCGGTGAGGTACGCGACCTCTCGCTACGCAAGAAGAAGCCCACCGAGGAGGAGCGCGAAGACGAGCTCATAGAATCCCGTATTGCGGAGTACCGGGATCAGCTCGAGGCCGACGGCGCCCTTCCGGACCGGGCGGACGAGGAGCCACGCGAGCGGGAGCAGTAGGAGAACCCCAAGCGCCCACACCGTGGGCACCGCAAGCGCGCCGAGCACGATCGGCACGAGGATCATCAACTCGAACGCGCGGCGCGCCCTGGCATCGCCGAGCCGCACGGCAAGCGTCTTCTTGCCTGCCTCGGTATCTGTGGGGATGTCCCGAATGTTGTTGATCATCAGGATGGCGCAGGCGATCAGGCCGATCCCAATCGCGCCGAGCCAGGTGGCGAGGCTCGTGGTGCCGGCCTGGGTGTACGTCGTGCCCGCCGTGGCCATCAGCCCGAAGAAGACGAACACGAAGACCTCGCCGAGGCCCATGTAGCCGTACGGACGGGCGCCACCGGTGTAGAACCAGGCTGCCAGCACGGCGAGCACGCCAAGTGCGAGGAGCCACCACTGGCCGGTGAGCGCCACAAGGACGAGGCCGAGGACCCCCGCGATGCCGAAGCTCGCGAAGGCCGCGATCTTGACGTTTCGGGGCGCCGTCTTGCCGCCGCCGGTGAGCCGAGCGGGACCGGTGCGGACATCGTCGGTGCCGCGGACGCCGTCGGAGTAGTCATTGGCGAAGTTCACCCCGATCTGCAACGCCAGCGCCACGCCGGCCGCGAGCAGCGCGCGCGGGATCGAGGCGGAGCCCAGTGCGTGAGCGGCGAAGGTACCCAGGATCACGGGGGCGAGTGCGGCGGGGAGGGTGCGCAGGCGCGCGCCTTCAACCCAGTCAGAAAGTGTGGCCATCGCCAGCTATCTTACGTGGCCGTGGCGTGCGGTTCACTGCTGGGATGGTTCGAGGGGATTGGACGGCCGGATTCCCGCGCGTGGCGTGGGCGTGCGGCTCACTGCTGCGGATGGTGCGCGTGACTGGACGGCCGGGTTCCCGCGCGTGGCGTGAGTGTGCGGTCACTGCTCGGGATGGTGGTGGAGTCGCGGTTGGCGGGATTACAGCATGCCTCGTGCCGTGCGGCCGAGGCTGGGGAGGGTGCGCGTGATGTGGTTGCCGGATTCCTGCAGCTGGGGTGGGCGTGCGGTTCACTGCTCAGGATGGTTCGAGGGGATTATCGGGAATCGGAATGGGCGAGCGCAGGGGCGTTATCGGGAACCCGAACGTTCAATCCAGGCCCTACCCCAATCACTGGGAACCCGGACGTACACTTTTTGGACATCCGGCTTCCCGATAACCGCTGTGGCCGCCAGATCGAACATTCAGGCTCCCGATAACGTGCCGGATCGAGTGTCCCGGTTACCTGCAACGTGCGGCGCCTCCAGATCGCACATTCGGGTTCCTAATAGTTCCGCGTGAGCGCACGAAGCGATGCAAGGACCGGCACTCATGCTCTGACGCCCGGAAGAGACCATCGTTTTCGTCCCCAGCCTTGAGCCGTACGCCCGCGCGCGGTGGGGGCAACCGCTCGCTCACCGCCACCGTCGCCAGCCGGCGGCGACTACGCGCCCAACTGCTCGCGCAGGGCGCGGCGGTCGAGCTTGCCGAGCGCCGTCCGGGGGAGTTGCCCGACGGCAATCTCCCGCGGCTGGAAGGCAGGCCCGAGATGGGAAGTAGCGGAGCGGACATTGTCGAGCGAGAATCCGGGGGTCTCCGTGACGGCCACGACGCGCTGGCCCCACCGCTCATCTGGCACGCCAAGTACGGCCCATGCGCCGCCGAACGCCGCCTCGAGGCAGTCCTCCACCACACGCGGGGGCACGTTCACGCCCCCCGAGACGATCACGTCGTCGGCGCGACCGAGCACCTCGATCCGACCGTCCTCGCGCCGGCGGCCGAGGTCCGCCGTGGTGAGCCAGCGCCGAGCACCGTCGCGAACGAACGGCTGGATCTCGGTGTCCAGGTAGCGCGTCATCAGCGTCGTACCGCCGAGCTCGACCCGGACGCCCTCGATCCGGACCTGCACGCCGTCGAGGGGGACGCCGTCGTACACGCAGCCACCGCCAGTCTCGGTCATGCCGTAGGTGCGGACCACGCGGATACCTGCAGCTGCCGCGCGTATGGCGAGTGGTTCCGGCATTGCGGCGCCGCCGATCAGCACGGCGTCCAGCCGCGCGAGCAGATCCGGTGCCGTCTCGATGAGCGCTCGTAGCTGAGCGGGAACGTATGAGGCGTAGAGCGGGACGCCGGGGGTGCGGGACTCGAGTGCCGCACGCAGCTCGCCGGGATCATCCCAGCGCGAAATCCCGATTGGTGTGGTGCCCGCGAGCGCGCTGCGGAAGGCGAGTTGGAAGCCGGCCACATGATCGGCCGTAAGTGTCGCGAGCCATTGGCCGGGACCGCCCAGCCGGGCGTGGGTCGCCGTGGCGCTCGCGGTGAGGGCGTCGAGGCTGAGGCCCACGAGATGGCCGGTGCCATCCGTCGAGCCGGAGGTACCGAGGATGATGTCCACGCCCTCGAGGCTCTGCGTGATCGCTGAGAGGCGTGCGGGATCGGCGATCACGGCCAGCGGGCCGGACCGATCGCCGTCGAGCATTGCGCGGAGCATCGGCGCCAACTCCTGCACGCTGGGGCTCACCATCACATCCACACACCCACCTTATGCGCGTACCCGGCAGAACCTTCCGACAGCGCGGCCTTGTGCCACTCACGTGGGTGCGAGATGTCCAGCCGAGCGTATCTCCGGCGCCGGGGTGGTGCGCGCAACCGGGGCGTGTCCCTTCAGGCTGGGGATAGCGTGCGCGTCTCTGGCGCCGGGGTGATGCGCGCAGGTGGGGCGTGTCTCTTCAGGCTGGGGATGGCCGAGGCATGGTTCTGCCCTCACCGTCGTCAGCCCATGCCCCGGGCGTCTGCCACTCACGTGAGTGCGAAAAGATCGCTACCGGGGTTCTAGGCGGACGCTTGCCACTCACGTGAGTGCGAAAAGATCGCTACCGGGGTTCTAGGCGGACGCTTGCCACTCACGTGAGTGCGAGAAGGCCACCATCTCGCCCGGCGAGGCACGAGGCGTGAAGTGCGGCGGCCGCGACACGGGGTAGGCTCCGGCATTTCGCTGATGTCGTGCGCCGGAATGCTGTGAACACTGGGGCGCGGATGGGTCTACCCTTATGAGGACCTGATGACTCGAACACTAGGGGAGTGACATGAAGCGATTGCTAGTTGGAGCGGCTGCGCTCGCGATCGCACTGGCGGGCTGCTCTTCGGCTGAGCCGGAGCCAACGCCCACGCCCGAGCCGACAACTGAGGCGCCGACACCGACGCCTACTCCCACGCCCACCCCGGAACCGACTCCAGAGGCCACCGCGTGCGCACCATTCACGGGGCTCGCTGCGGATGACGGCGACCCGAAGCCGCTCGTCGCGGTGAAGATCGAGAACTCGCGGCCCGCGCGCCCGCAGACGGGACTCGACGGGGCGGACGTGGTGTTCGTGGAAATGGTCGAGGGCGGTACCACTCGTTTCAATGCGTTGTACAACTCTGAGTTTCCCGAGACCGTGGGAAACATCCGATCGCTGCGCACCACCGATGCGAACATTCTCGGCCAGTGGAGCGGCGAAGTGACACTGTTCTACTCGGGCGGCATGCCGGTGCAGGAAGCCGACGTGCGCAACGCCGGCGTGACGCTCCGCGTGCACGGCACCCACGCCGGATTCTGGCGCTCGAATACCCGCGTGGCGCCGCACAACCTCTACCTCTCACTTGAAGAGCAGGCCGCGACCCTTGAGGCTCCGGAAGAGTGCCTAGAGGGCCTGTTCGAGTACCTTCCTGACGGCGACGCCGCCACGGATGGTGCGACAGGTGACGCCGCCACGGATGGTGCGACAGGTGACGCCGCCTCAAACGCCGCCGATGGCGCCTCGTCCTCCGGCGAGCCGGCCAGCACGATTCGGGCGAACTACCCGCGCGTGGTCTCCGGCTGGGATTGGAACGCTGACACCGAGCTGTGGGAGCGTAGCGATGACGGCGCCCCGAACGTGAACTCGCCCACCGGCGATCCGATCACGGCAGTCAACGTCGTGGTCCTGCACGTGACGGCGCGCGACACCGGGCTCAAGGACTCCTCTGGCG
>FZQV01000016.1 GCA_900199505.1 Ruaniaceae bacterium KH17
CCGGACTGTTGAGCGGACCACCTCGAGGCTTGAAGGAGGCGTCAACGCAGCAATCAAACGCCTCCTGCGCGACCACAGGGGCCTTCCCGAAGAGCATGCCCGCACAGCGGTCGACTGGCTCCTGAACAGCCTCACCGAACACCCGCATGACCCCTGGCACCTCGCCCAACGCCACCTCGCCGACCGCAGCGCCGCACCCGCCCCCGTCATTCAAGACGAGCAGATCGGACCAGTCACATACGACACCGGCCTCAGCGCCGAAGAAGGCCTCTGGACCCGAAAAGGATGGGCCGGACGCTCATGACACGCCGACGCCATACACACATTTTGGCCGCTAACCCCCCACCGAGGGTTCGAGCGCTCGGCTAGAAACACAAACGCGCGCAGGCCCCAAGGGACCTACGCGCATTTGTGGGCCCAGAGGGGCTCGAACCCTCGACCAGCGGATTAAAAGTCCGATGCTCTACCGACTGAGCTATAGGCCCCGCGCCCAAGAGGGCACCGCTCAAGGATATACGCGTCAGGCGGCCCCGCGAGACCGCAGCCACACGGCTCGGATCTGCCGCCCAACTCCCGCACGAGCTCCCGCCCTGCCGAGTAGCGTGGAGTCATGACACTCCCGCACCCCGAAATCGACCCGGACGGCCTACTCGAATACTCCGTGGTGTTCACGGACCGCTCGCTGAATCACATGTCGCGCCGCTTCGTGGGCGTGATGCAGGAACTCCTCGCCACCCTCACCTCCACCTACGGCGCGGCCGCGGCAGCCGTGATCCCCGGCGGCGGCACATACGGCATGGAAGCCATCGCCCGCCAACTCGCCACCGGCGCGCGCTGCCTCGTCATCCGCAACGGCTTCTTCTCCTACCGCTGGAGCCAGATCTTCGAGGCCGGGGCCATCACCCAGGACGTCACGGTCCTCACAGCCAGCCCGACGACGTCGTCCCCCACAGCCCCGTGGGCCCCGCCCGCTATCGAGGACGTCACCAAAGCGATTGCCGAGCAGCGCCCCGCGCTAGTCTTCGCGGCGCATGTCGAGACCGCCGCCGGCATCGTGCTCCCAGACGAGTACATCCGCGCCGTCGCCGAGGCGACCCACGCCGTCGGCGGACTCTTCGTGCTGGACTGCATCGCCTCCGGAGCGATCTGGGTGAACATGCGGGAGGCGGGCGTGGACGTGCTCCTCACCGCGCCGCAGAAGGGCTGGAGCGGCACCCCGGGCATGGCGTACGTGATGGTCAACGAGGCCGCCCGCGCCGCGATCGAGGAGAGCACGTCCACGAGCTTTGCGATCGATCTCAAGAAGTGGCTCTCGATCTCGGACGGCTACGTCCAGGGCCGCCACGGCTACCACGCGACCATGCCCACCGACTCGATCGCACACAACCTCGAACTCATGCAGGAAGCGCAGCAACGCGGCTTGCCCGAGCTGCGTGCCGCGCAGGAAGAGCTCGGTGCACGAGTCCGGGCCCTCCTCGCGGAGCGCGGCTTCGTCTCGGTTGCGGCGGACGAGTGTGCGGCGCCGAGCGTGGTCGTGGTCCATACCGACGATCCAGGGCTCGCAACCGGCGTCAAGTTCGTCGAGGCGGGACTCCAGCTTGCCGGTGGTGTGCCGCTGATGTGTGGTGAGCCGGAGAGTTGGCGGACGTTCCGTGTGGGACTCTTCGGGCTGGACAAGCTCGGCGACATTGACGGCACGGTCGCCCGACTCTCCGACGGCCTCGACCGCGCCCTCACCTGACCGCCCCGGCCTTGACCGGCCTGGGCCCTGTGGCACCATGAACGGCATGGAACGGCGAATCATCCTGGTACGCGCGGTCAATGTGGGCGGCACCGGCAAGCTCCCCATGGCGCAGTGGCGCGCGCTCGCCGAGGCCCTCGGCGCCCGCGACGTCGCAACATATATCGCCTCCGGGAACATGGTCTGCACTCTCGACGGCGATCCCGCGGCCTTCGATCGCGCGCTCGAGTCCGCGGTCGAAACAGAGTTCGGGTTCTTCCGCGAGGTCATCAGCCGCTCCCGCGGCGAAGTGGAGGCGGCGCTCGCCGCGCATCCGTTCGACGCCATCGAGCCAAAGTTCTCCTACATCAGCTTTCTCACCGCCGCCCCGAGCCCCGATGCCGTCGCTCGGGCCGCGGAGCTGCCGACGGGGGAGGACTGCTGGGCCGTCGTCGGGCAGGAGCTGCACGTGCGCTATGCGAACGGCGCGGGCACGCCGCAGATGAAGGAGCCGCAGCTGATGCGGACACTGGGCGTCCTGGGTACGGCCCGCAACCTCAACACCGTCAACAAGCTCATCGCCCTCGCATGTGTGGGCGGCGGTAAATAACGTCAGTCAGATCGGAATTTGGCCTGGACAGGGGCCACTTTTGCGATCTAGGTGACGATATTGTCCGAGCACGGCGCGAGCCAAGATCGCGCGGCGCGGGTTCGGTCACGTTTGAATGCTCGGTCTCGCCTGCGAGAATGGGCCGGTGACTCCACGCAACTGGACCGAATCAAGCGCGAGTGGTGGCTTCCGCCGGCCGGTCAGCCTCGACCCCGAGGTGGCCGACGAAATCGAGGGCGCCCCCGACCCCGCCGAACACAACGCGATCGCACACGCCACGGCATGGGCTTTCGTGGACGGCGGCCGCGCCAACCCGGACGATCCGCATCGCTCCGAACTCCTCGAGACCCTCGTGCGTCTCGGCGAGGACGGCGATATCGAGATGATCGCCGAGATGTGGGCAAATGCCGGGCCGCTCAGCCTGCCGGGCGCGCTCTGGCGCATGTACGCGATCCGTGAGTGGGTGCGCCGCGATTCAGACACCGTTGCCGATGCCTACCGCCGCGGCTTGGCTGAGCGCGAGGTTTCCGAAGTGATCGCGGGGATGGCCGAGACCCCGGAGCCGAATGACGTGGTGGCGTCCGTGGATCGAATCCTCAAGGGAGTGTACGACGGCGACCTCGACGTTGCCTTCGATCGCGCCTCCGCGCTCCTCACAATCCTGGCGGCGGGAATCCGCGCGAATGCGCAGGCACTCGCGGCCACAGATATCGAGCGCGCCGCGCGCATGGCCGGGCGTTCCGAGGCCCTCGGAAACACCGCTGGCGAACTCGCCGACGCCGCCCGCCTTGCCCGCGCCGGCACCCTCGACTGACGAACGGCCGCATGATGGACTCCAACCTGATTCACCCGGAACTCCGTGCGATGACGTCGCGCATCCCCAGTGTGCCCGTGGGCAAGCCGTGGCTGCCGAAGATCGCGAGCGCCGCCTTCCGCATCGCCCCTGCAGCCAAGGGGCGTGCTGGTGTGACTCGGGAGTGGCACTCCTTCGGACCGGGCCGGGGCATCTACGTGTACCGTCCTGAGCGCCCGAACGGCGCCGCGCTGCTGTGGATCCACGGCGGCGGCATGGTGATCGGTAGCGCAAAGCAGGACCTCGGCCGGATGGCGAAGCTCGCCGCGGAGCTCGGCATCGTGGTGGCCTGCGTGGAGTACCGCCTCGCCCCCGCGAACCCACACCCGCTGCCGCTTGATGACTGCCACGAGGCGTGGACCTGGCTCCGCGTCAGCTCTGCGCGGCTCGGCGTGGATCGGAACCGCATCTCCATCGGAGGCCAGAGTGCCGGGGGAGGGCTCACTGCGGGTCTTACACAGCGCCTGCACGATGAGGGCGGCATCCAGCCCATTGCCCAGTGGCTGTTCTGCCCCATGCTGGACGATCGCACCGCCACGGATCGTTCTCTCGACGCCATCAAGCACCCCATCTGGAACAACACCAGCAACTTCGACGGCTGGTCCGCCTACATCGGCACCCCCGGATCGGACGATGTCCCCGAGTACGCGGCGCCCTCCCGCCGTGCGGATCTCTCGGGCCTTGCCCCCGCGTGGGTGGGCACCGGAACCGTCGAGCTGTTCTATGCCGAGAATGTCGAGTACGCTCGCAGGCTCGAGGCGGCCGGCGTCCGCACGGTCTTTGATGAGGTCGACGGCGCGCCTCACGCATTCGAGTCGATGGTCGCCAACGCTCCGGTCTCCCAGGCCTACATGTCCCGCGCGAAAGCGTGGCTTGCCGCCCAGCTTGAAGCCGCCACTATCTGAGCGCTCAACCTCCCCAGAGTCGATTGTTGGAAGAGATTCCCCGCAGATAGCGCCGTCGGGGCACTTCGTTCCGGTGGTCGCCATGGCAGGGGTCCGCAAATCAACGGGTTTGGTGTCGAAAAACAGCGGACTTGGCTCCGAAAATCAGCGGACTTGGCTCCGAGAAACAGCGGGTTTGCTAAGATGTGCCTATGATTGCAACGATCTCTCGCCATATTGACGAGCGCGCGCGCCGCTATCTCGACGCGTTCCCAGTGTTGCTGATTGAGGGGGCGCGCCAGGTTGGGAAGAGCACACTCGCCCGGCAACTGGCACCACAGGCGCAGGTGCTCAACCTTGAGATTCCTGAGATCCGTGACGCCGTTGCCGCCGACCAGATGGGTGCACTTCGCAATGCCGGGCCGGGGACGGTCATCGTTGACGAGATCCAGTTGATGCCGGAGCTCACTCGATCTGTGAAGGCGCTGGTGGATGCAGATCGGAGCCCGGGACGGTTCATTCTCACGGGATCGGCTACGCTGCTTCGGGTCAAAGGAAGTGCGGATAGCTTGGCGGGACGAGTCTCCCGCCTTGAGCTCTTCGGCTTCAGTCAAGGAGAGCGACTGCAGACTCGTGATGACTTTGTCTCTGCCATCATGGCGCGTGCTGATCTCAGGTCCTGGGACAGCGACTGGGCTCGATCTGACTACATTCGACTCGCGGCGGAAGGCTCGTACCCTCCAGCTCTCGATTTGCCATCTGATCTGCGCAAGGCGTGGCTGAGAGACTACCTCGCATCTCTCACTCACAGGGACATGCTGGAGCTACGTCGGCAAGTCCAGCCGGGCAGGGCGGAGGCCATCCTGAGACTCCTCGCAGTTGAGCAGTGCCACGAACTCGTGCGTCACAGACTCGCCGATCGGACCTCGGTGCCTGCCAGCACTGTCACGGGATATCTGGATCTCTTGTGCGATGTAGGACTGCTTCGCCTGATCAAGCCATGGACACCCAATCTCGCGAAGCGAGAGGTGGGGCGGTCGAAGTCCTTGATCATCGATTCGGCTCTCGCGTTGCAACTTGCGGGGCTTTCCGTGGCGAAGCTGGATAACCTCCTTCATCAAGAGGCACTTGGTCACGTGCTGGAAGGATTCGTGGCCTCGGAACTACTTCGGCAGCAGACGTGGGCAGAGGTTCCTTTTGATCTCTATCACTACCGCGATTCCGATGGCGCCGAGGTCGATCTCATTATTGAGACAGAAGACGGTGACGTTCTCGGCATAGAGGTCAAGGCTGCGTCGTCATACTCCGCCCGCCAGTTCTCTGGGCTCCGGAAGATTGCGGACCAGCTTGGCGACCGTTTTGTCGCCGGGTTCGTTCTCGGTACGGCGCCGAACGCGTATCGGTATGCACCAAAGCTCTGGGGTCTCCCGATTGCCGCACTGTGGGAGGGCCCCGCTCGAGCATTCGCTCAGTGAGAGGTCGACGGCGGCCCGCACGCTTTCGAGTCGATGGTCGCCAACTCTCCGGTCTCCAAGGCCTACATGGCCCGGGCAAAAGCGTGGCTCGCCGCCCAGCTCGGCCTCGCCGCCGCCTGAATCTGTGACGGCCCTGAGGTTCGAGGGTCACTACAGTCGCGGTGGCTCGAGCCAGACCTAATCCCACCCGTCGCCGTCGGGAGGGGTTGGTACGATTGCGGCTCGCATCACGGCCTGAAGTGCTGCAGTTTCGTACCAACCTGCGGGTGTGGGAGGGTGGGTCTGTGTGGCGGCAGCAGGGAAACCGTCACCAAGCATTCACCTTCTCTGGCTAGACTTTCGGTAAGCCCGGCGAGAGGTGTCCCCATGGCAAAGAGTTCTCCGCTCAACGACGACGAGCGGCGCGTCCAGGTCCTCACCGACGAGGATGAGAGTCAGGACGACACGTGGCGCATCGCCACGCCCGATGACTCCGCAGACGAGGACGATTTCGATGACGCCTATGCCGACGACGGTTCGCCCGAACCGCGGATCGGTCCCCACGGTGAAGCCCCGGCCATGGAGGACCTGATGACAGGTGTCTCAACGAGCGAGGAGGACGTTGCCGAGCAGATCGAGGGGGAGCCGTTCGAGCTTCCGGAAGGCCGCTTCGCGGACCGGGAGATGTCCTGGCTCGCCTTCAACCAGCGTGTGCTCGAGCAGGCCGAGGATCGCGATCTGCCACTGCTGGAGCGTGCCTGGTTCCTCGCGATCTTCGCCTCAAACCTGGACGAGTTCTTCATGGTGCGTGTTGCTGGCCTCAAGCGCCGCATCGCCACGGGCATGGCTGTCACGGCCGCCTCGGGACTCACCCCACGCCAAGTGCTCGATGGTATCTCGATCAAGGCCCACGAGCTCACCGAACGCCACGCGCGCCTCTTCCAGGACGACATTCGCCCCGCGCTGGAAGAGGAAGGCATCACGATCGTCACGGTCGAGAGCCTTCCGGAGGCGCAACAGAAGACCCTCGATCGTTACTTCCGCCGCCAGATCTTCCCCGTGCTCACACCGCTCGCGGTGGACCCGGCGCACCCGTTCCCGTACATCTCGGGGCTCTCGCTGAACATTGCCGTGGTGGTGCGCAACCCCTCCAACGGCAAAGACTTCTTCGCACGCGTGAAGGTGCCGGGCCTGCTGCCACGGTTCATCGCGGTCGATTCTGAGGGGACCCCGCGCCACCCGGACGAGATCACCTCGGACGAAGTTGCCACCGCGTCGTTTGTGGCGCTCGAGGACCTGATTGGCCACCACCTGGACCGGCTCTTCCCGGGCATGGAGATCATCGAGCACCACTCGTTCCGGGTGACCCGGAACGAGGATCTCGAAGTCGAAGAGGACGACGCCGAGAACCTCCTCAAGGCCCTCGAGAAGGAACTATTGAAGCGCAGGTTCGGCAACGCCGTCAGGCTGGAAGTGGCCGAGGGCATGACCTCGCACGTGCGGGAGTTGCTGATGCGCGAGTTGGGCGTTGGCCCGGCAGACGTCTATACCCTGCCCGCTCCATTGGATCTGCGTGGCCTGAACTTGGTACACGATATCGACCGTCCGGACCTCAAGTACTCGCGGTACATGGGCGTCACCGCGGCGCAGTTGGCGCGCGTGGAATCGGCCACCCCCACGGACTTTTTCGCCGCGATCTCGAACGAAGACGTGCTCCTGCACCACCCATACGATTCGTTCTCAACCTCCGTGCAGACTTTCCTCGCGCAGGCGGCGGCGGATCCGCAGGTGCTCGCGATCAAGCAGACTCTCTACCGCACGTCCGGCGACTCCCCGATCATCGACTCCCTAATTGAGGCGGCGCGCGCGGGCAAGCAGGTGCTCGCGATCGTCGAGATCAAGGCGCGTTTCGATGAGGAGAACAACATTGGTTGGGCACGGAAGCTGGAGCAGGCGGGCGTGCACGTGGTGTACGGCCTGGTGGGCTTGAAGACGCACTGCAAGCTGGTGCTGGTGGTGCGGCAAGAGGACGAGGGCCTCGTGCGTTACTGCCATGTGGGCACCGGAAACTACAACCCGAAGACCGCGCGCGGCTATGAGGATCTGGGCATCCTCACTCGTAACCAGGACGTGGGACAGGACATCACCCGGCTGTTCAACCAGCTCTCAGGCTACGCACCGCGCACCAAGTTCCGTAGCCTGCTCGTGGCACCGCGCGGGATTCGCGACGGCCTGATCGAGCGGATCGACCGCGAGATCGAGAATCACAAGGCCGGCAAGGACGCGTGGATCCGGATCAAGGTGAACTCGATCGTGGACGAGAAGACCATCGACGCGCTGTACCGTGCCTCACGTGCGGGGGTTCCGGTGGAGATGACGGTGCGCGGCATTTGTGGCCTGCGCGCCGGCATCGAAGGGCTCTCGGAGAACATCCAGGTCCGCTCAATTCTCGGCAGGTATCTCGAGCATTCGCGGATTTACGCCTTCGCGAACGACGGCGATCCGGACGTCTGGATCGGCTCTGCCGACTTGATGCACCGCAACTTGGATCGCCGGGTCGAGGCGCTGATTCGGATCGAGGATCCGCGCCACGTGGCGCACCTGATCGAGATTCTCGAGCTCGCGGCCGACGATTCGACAATGTCCTGGCATCTGTTGCCCGACGGCACGTGGAAACGGCACTACCTCGATGAGGATGGCGCGCGGCTCACGGACATCCAGGATGTGATGATGGCGCGGGCCCGTAGCAGGGTGGCTGCCCGGTGACGGTCGTAGTCCGAGCGGCGGGCGCGCTGGTCTGGCGTGTCCGCAATGACCGCCTGCAAGTGCTCCTCGTGCATCGCCCGAGCTACGACGACTGGTCCTGGCCCAAAGGCAAGCCCGAGGAGGATGAGTCGCTCGCGGTGACCGCGATTCGCGAGGTCGAGGAAGAGACGGGCCTCAAGGTCGTGCTCGGTCAGCCCCTGCCCTCGGTGCGCTATCGGATCAATGGCGGCGGGAAGCTGAAGGAAGCGAAATATTGGGCTGCCACGGTTCCCGACGGCGGTCCCTGGCGGAAGGCGCGCGACAAGGTCAAGCCGTGTTCCAAGCGGGAAGTCGATGAGACGCGGTGGGTGAGCGTCGAGAAGGCGCTGAAGCTACTCACGTACGATCACGACCGTGAACCCCTGGAGTACCTGATCGACCAGTGGGACGATGACAAGCTCGAGACGTGGACCGTGGCAATTGTGCGGCACGGTAGGGCTCGCAGACGGTCCGCCTGGGATGGTGACGAGAACACCCGCCCGCTGACCGACGTCGGGCAGAAACAGGCGCAGTCCCTCGTTCCTATGCTCTCCGCGTTCGGCATTTCGCAGTTGATCTCGAGCCCGTGGGAGCGTTGCGCGGCCACGCTTCAGCCGTACTCGCGGCGGTCGAAGGTCGAGTTGGAGACGCACAAGGGGCTCACGGAGCAGGCCGCGCTCACCAAGCCTGCGAAGGTGCGCGAGATCGTCGATACCGAACTGGTGGAGAAAGGCGCGCCGGTGGCGATCTGCACACACCGGCCCGTGTTACCCACCGTGATGTCGCAACTCACGCTACGCACGCCGAACCGAATCAAGCGGCAGTTCCCGCAGCAGAACCCCTGGCTGAAGACTGGCGAGGTACTGATTGTGCACTGTACCGAGAACCGCCGTAAGGGCGCAGTGGTGGTGGCGGTCGAACTCCACCGCCCCCACTCGACGGGATGACGGGCGCCGCGGTGTCCTCGACGCGCACGGTCTAGCACGTGGCGGAGCGGAATGTGTGAGTGATCACGGCGCGCTGAAGCAACGTTCACCGAACGTTCACCCGCCCCACCCCGCGAGGTCACCGGGCGCCCGTAGCGTCCTTACTGTCAATAACTACGACAGAAGGACAACCTGTGAAGCGCAGTATCGCGGCAACCGCCGCAATCGCCGCACTTGCTCTGACCCTGAGCGCATGCGGAAACGACGCTGTCCCCTCGGACCCCACCACGAGTTCCGGGGCCACTGAGCCCGTCGACACCGCCTCCGAGACGGAGGACAACACGGACGGCGATGCAACGCTTTCCGGCACGATCAAGGGTGCCGGCGCCTCCTCCCAGGAGAAGGGCCAGAACGCCTGGGCCGCCGAGTTCTCGATCGCGACCGGTGTGGACGTGGCCTACAACCCGGTGGGCTCCGGTGATGGCCGCAAGAGCTTCCTCGAGGGTGCCGTCGTCTACGCCGGATCCGATTCCGCGATGAAGGAAGAGGAGATCGCCGAGGCGGAGACCCGCTGCTACGGCTCCGAAGTGATCGAGGTTCCGCTCTGGATCTCGCCGATCGCCGTGGTGTACAACATCCCCGCGCTCAACGACACCAACATCAACCTGTCTCCGGTGCAGATCGCGGACATCTTCTCCGGCAAGATCACCAACTGGAACGACGAGTCGATCGTCGCGGCCAACCCGGACATCGAACTGCCTGACCTGGCCATCGTTCCGGTGAACCGTACCGACCAGTCCGGTACCACCAAGAACTTCCAGCAGTACCTGATCGACGCCGCAGGCGAGGCCTGGCCGCACGAGGCCGAAGAGGTCTGGCCGATCGAAGGCACCCAGTCCGGCCAAGGTACCTCGGGCCTGCTCGAGGTTGTCTCCGGCGCCGAGGGCACCATCGGATATGTTGACGCCTCGCGCGTGGGTGACCTTGGGTCGATCGCCGTGGGTGTGGGCGACGAGTACGTGCCGTTCTCCTCGGAGGCTGCCGCCAAGATCGTGGACATTTCCTCCCCGACGGCGGACGCGACCGATCTGCGGCTGACCATCGATCTCGCTCGCGACACCACCGAGTCGGGCGTCTACCCCGTGGTCCTGGTTTCGTACCTGATCGCATGCTCCGCTTATGACAACGAGCAGGACGCCGCCAACGTGCAGGCGTACCTGAAGTACGTTGCCTCGGAGGAGGGCCAGAACCTTGCGGCCCAGGCCGAGGTGGGCGGTATTGCGCCGATCTCCGCGGACCTGCGAACCAAGGTGAACGCGGCTCTCGACCAGATCACGGTCGCCAACTAGTCCAAATACCGAGTGGAAGCGCGGTGGGCGTGCAGCTCGCCGCGCTTCTCCTCGGGGAACATGGCTTTCAACGACCTAGACGTGTGAAAGGAACAACGTGAGCACGCTTCAGTTGCGTGACCGCAAGGTGAGCAACGTCGGGAACAAGGTCTTCGCTGGCCTCTCCAGCGGTGCGGGCTGGTTCATTCTGGTGACGTTGGCCGCCGTTGCGATCTTCCTGCTCGCACGCGCCTACCCCGCATTCGTGGCGGACTCGGACGCCCTCGCAGGCCAGTCCATTCTGCGCGGTCGCTCCTTCTGGGGATATGTGGGCCCGCTGCTCTTCGGCACCGTGGTCTCCTCGGCGATCGCGCTTCTCGTGGCCGTGCCGCTCTCGATCGGCATCGCCCTCTTCATCTCGCACTACGCGCCGCGCCGCCTCGCACAGAGCCTCGGCTACCTCGTGGATCTGCTCGCCGCGATCCCCTCGGTCATCTACGGCCTCTGGGGTACCCGCTGGCTCATGGGCAACGTGGATCCGGTGTTCCAATGGCTCACCGACCACCTGGGCTTCATCCCGCTCTTCGCGGACTACATGCCGCCCGCCCGCAACATCACGACGGCCTCGCTTGTGCTCGCCGTCATGATCCTTCCGATCATCACCGCCACGATTCGCGAGGTCTTCTTGCAGACCCCGCGGCTTCACGAAGAGGCATCGCTCGCCCTGGGCGCAACCCGCTGGGAAATGATCCGCCAGGCCGTGTTCCCCTTCGCTCGCTCCGGAATCATCTCCGCATCGATGCTCGGCCTCGGCCGTGCACTCGGCGAAACCATGGCCGTGCTGATGATCCTCTCGCCCGGCTTCTTCGTGAACTTCAACTTCCTGAAGCCCGGCCAGCATCAATCCATCGCCGCAAACATCGCGGCACAGTTCCCTGAGGCCTCCGGCCTCGGGGTGAACATCCTGATCGCCACGGGCCTCGTACTGTTCGTGATCACGTTCGTGGTGAACATGATCGCCCGCGCAATCATCGCCCGCAGGGCCGAGTTCTCGGGAGCCAACTAATGAGTACCCAGACCGCCTCCCCGGTGGCACAGCGCCTCCCCAAGTGGACGCCGTGGGCCTTCCTCGCGGGGTCCACCGTACTCGCGATCTCTGTCCTGGCCGTCTCCGGGCCCATCAACTGGCTCGGTGCCGGAATCCTCACAGGTGTCATCTACGCCGTCGGCCTGACCGGCTTCTCGTGGATCAAGGAAGGCGCGCGCTGGGCCAAGGACCGGCTTGCGACCACCCTCGTGACCTCAGCGTTCCTCGCCGTCATGGTCCCGCTGCTCACGTTGATCGTGATGGTCGTGGTTCAGGGCGCAAAGCGCTTCAGCGTGTACTACCTCAACACCAACATGCGCGGCGTCTATGGCGAGTCTGATCTGGGCGGCGCCTATCACGCGATTGTTGGGACCCTCCTGATCACGGGCCTCGCGGCGCTGATTGCGATTCCGATCGGGCTACTGACCGCGATCTATCTGGTCGAGTACGGCCAGGGCACACGTGCAGCGAAGGTCATCACCTTCCTCGTGGATGTCATGACCGGTATCCCTTCGATCGTGGCCGGCCTCTTCGCCTACTCCCTCTTCCTGACCATCTTTGGCCCGGCATACCAGGCCGGCGTGATTGGTGCCGTGGCGCTCGCCGTGTTGATGACTCCCGTGGTGATCCGCTCGAGCGAGGAGATGCTGAAACTCGTCCCGAACGAGTTGCGCGAGGCATCGTACGCGCTCGGAGTGCCGAAGTACCTGACCATCATCAAGGTGGTGCTGCGGACCTCCGTGGCGGGCCTCACCACCGGCATCATGATCGCGATTGCGCGTGTGATCGGTGAGACGGCCCCGCTGCTTATCACGGTGGGCATCGTCTCGCACACGAACTACAACGTGTGGGACGGCTCAATGACCACCCTCCCCGTGTACGTGTACCGCCAGTACCAGCAGGGCGGCGATGCTGCGACTGAGCGGGCCTGGGCCGGTGCCCTCACCCTGATTCTGATTGTGATGCTCTTGAATCTCGGCGCACGACTCGTGTCCCGTTGGTTCGCACCCAAGGGCCTCTCCCGATGACCACCCCAATGACCCACCGAGAGGATGCACGTGTCTAAGCGCATCGATGTCACTAACCTCAACGTCTACTACGGTGATTTCCTCGCCGTGAAGGACGTGACGATGCAGATTGAGCCGCGCTCCGTGACCGCGCTGATTGGGCCCTCTGGCTGCGGCAAGTCCACCTTCCTGCGGACCCTGAACCGTATGCACGAGGTGATCCCGGGTGCTCGCGCCGAAGGTTCGGTGGTGATCGACGGGCAGGACATTTACGCCAAGGGTACGGACCCAGTGGTGGTTCGCCGCCAGGTCGGTATGGTGTTCCAGCGCCCGAACCCGTTCCCCACCATGTCGATCGCCGAGAACGTGTTGGCGGGAGTGCGCTTGAACAACGTGCGGATCTCAAAGTCCGACGGCGAAGACATCGTCGAGCGTTCGCTGCGCGGGGCCAACCTGTGGGAAGAAGTGAAGGACCGGCTTGGTGTTCCTGGGTCCTCACTCTCGGGTGGCCAGCAGCAGCGGTTGTGTATCGCGCGTGCGATCGCCGTGCAGCCCGAGGTGGTCCTGATGGACGAGCCCTGTTCGGCCCTTGACCCGATCTCGACCCTCGCGATCGAGGACCTCATTCACGAACTGAAGAATGAGTACACGATCGTGATCGTCACGCACAACATGCAGCAAGCGGCGCGTGTCTCGGACAAGACCGGCTTCTTCAACATCGCCGGTGCGCGCAAGCCTGGCGAGCTCGTGGAGTATGACACCACCGAGAAGATGTTCTCCTCGCCGGAGAACCAGGCGACAGAAGACTACATCTCCGGCCGCTTCGGGTAAGCGTGGGCGTATCGTTCACGGCTGGGGCTAGTGCGCCTAGCGGCAAGGCGCACCATCCCCAGCCGTTTCGCTACGCGGCTGCGAGTTTGGCGGCGGCGATGCTGGAGATCGGCCGCCACACCAGCACGAGCGTGAGAGCCGCCCCCGCGAACGCAAACCACCAGGGCGCCGTCGGGCCGAAGAACTGGGAAATCACGCCGCCGAGTGCATTACCAATCACCATGCCTGCGAAGACGCCCACCATGTTCACCGAAGCGATCCGGCCCTGCAACCCGGCGGGGACGAGGCGCTGGCGCACGGTGGTCGAGATGGTGCCCCACACGAACGCGTACAGGCCGAAGAAGAACATGATCACCAGCGCCACCGTGCCCGATTTCGTGAGAGCGAAGGCCAGATGCATCGCCACCTCCATCGAGAGACACACACGCATCAAGGTGGCGAACGAGAAGTGGCGCTCCAGCCATCCGAACATGGCGACGCCGATCATCCCGCCCACGGCGGATGCGGCAGTGAGCATGCCATAGCCCACCTCACCCATCTTGAGGTACTCGGTCGCGTACAGCACGAGCACGCCCCACGGCGCCGCCCACGTGACATTGAACGTGAGGATGATGATCACCAGCGTCCGCACGGGCGCGTTGTGCCGCAGCCAGCGCAGCCCCTCGGCGATCTCCGTCCGGACTGGAGGCTTGGACTCGATCGCGCCAGCCTGGGGGACCGGCTCCAGCCGCATTCGCGAGACCAGCACGACGGCGAGTGCCACCGCCACGATCTGCACCATGAACGGGCATGCCCTGCCAGCAGCGAAGAGGAAGGCGCCGAGCGGTGGCCCTGCGAACTGGTTGGCCACGATATACCCGGCCTGGAGCCGCGCGTTGCCCACGCCGAGATCGGCCGGCTGGACGATGCTTGGCAGGAGCGCCTGGCTCGCCGTATCAACAAACACCTCGGCGAGCCCATAGAGGAAACTGCACGCGAGCACGATCCAGATGTTCGCGACGCCCGAGATGAGGAAAGCCACGAGCGCCACGACCACGATGCCGCGAGAGCTGTTTGCCACCATGATGAGGCGTCGCCGATCGAAGCGATCCGCGATAGCACCGGCGTGGAGGCCAAAGATCAACCACGGCAGGAACATCAGGACCGAACCGGACGCTACAAGGATCGGCGAGGAGGTCATCGAGGCGATGAGGAGAGGTGCCGCGGCGATCGCGATGCCGTCGCCGATGTTGCTCGTCCACGAGGTGGCGAGCAGCCAGCGGAAATTCCGGCCCATGCGGGCGGGCGCGATCAATTCTCCGGGTGAGGGCACCCGTTGAGTCTAGGAGATGCTGTCAACTGAATATGGATCCGCTGGGTGGTGGTCGTCTCGGCTGCGCAATCACGAAGTGGTAGTCCTGTTGGAGCGCCAGCACTCTGAGACTCCAACAGAACTACCACTTGTCTGCGCGGAGGGGAATGGACGCGACTAGCGGGCCGAGTCCTTGAGGGTGCCGGTCACCTGATCGGGGCTTTGCACCCAGCACAGGATCTCACGGTCGCCATTGCGGTCCCACGAGTCCTCGGTGGGCGCGAAGTAGGAGAGTAGGAGTTCGGAGTCGTCGTAGGCGGTACCCACGAACGTCTCGAACTCCGCGAGGCAGAAGTCGGAGGCCTCACCGGCAGCGGCATCGTCCCCAGGGAACTCGTCCCCCTCAATGTTCATGGTGGCAAAGGCCTCGAGATCGTGTGGCTCGGCACAGTCAATCTGGGGCAGTTCGCCCATCACGCCGCCGTCCGCATCTGCGAAGTCTTCGGATTGTGCGCAGGTTCCCACGGCAATATCGAAGACGCTGGCACTGGTGCAGGCCGTGAGTCCAAGGACCACGAGTGCGGTTGCGGAGACGGTGGCGAGAGTAGTGCGCATGGAGGGAACCCCCTGATAGACAATGGCCTTGATCATATCCCGACGGCGTTCACGCCAACCGGGAGAAGAACGGCTCTAGACAAAGATCATGTGGGTGAGCCAGTACATCAGAGCGCCCACGAGTGCGGCCGCGGGAAGCGTGAGGAACCAGCCAAACACGATGTTCCCGGCCACACCCCAGCGCACAGCGGAGAAGCGCTTCGTGGCGCCCACGCCGAGGATCGCGGAGGTGATCGTGTGGGTGGTGGAGATCGGTGCGTGCCAGATGAACGCCGTCGAGTAGAGCACCGCGGCGGCCACACTCTCGGCGGCGAAGCCGCGCGCCGGATCCAGCTCGATGATCTTCCGGCCCAGCGTGCGCATGATTCGCCACCCGCCCGAGTAGGTCCCGAGCGAGATCGCCGCGGCAGCCGCGAACTTCACCCACGGCGGGATATCTGTACCTTCGTGCCAGCCGACGGCAACCATCGCCAGCACGATCACACCCATCGTCTTCTGTGCATCCTGCAGGCCATGCCCGAGCGCCATGGCGGCTGCAGACACGGTCTGGGCGTAGCGGAAGCCCCGTGTGGTGCGGCGGTGATCCTTGTCCTTGAAGATCCAGAGAAGGGCGACCATCACGCCGTATGCGAGCGCAAACCCTACGATCGGGGAGAGGAACATCGGCAGCACCACTTTGCTGAGGATGACATCCCAGTGCACGGTCGTTGCAGCCGCAACACCGGCGCCCGCAAGGCCACCAATGAGGGCGTGCGAGGAGGATGAGGGCAGGCCAAACCACCACGTGATGAGGTTCCAGGTGATTGCGCCAATGAGCCCTGAGAGCACCACTAAGAGGCCGGAAATCCCGTCCGGTGGTGAGACGATACCCGATCCGATTGTCGTGGCAACACCGGTGCCGAGGAAGGCACCCACCATGTTCATTACGGCGGCCATCAGCAGGGCCTTGCGCGGTGTGAGCGCGCGCGTGGACACTGAGGTCGCGATCGCATTGGCCGCGTCATGAAAGCCGTTGGTGTAGTCGAAGCCTAGAGCGAGGACGATGACGAGAACGGCAAGGAAGCCGGCGAGGAATTCCATATGAGAGTCCGGGAGCTAGCCGTCAGGATTCCTTGACCGTGATCGCTTCGATCAGGTTCGCAAAAGTCTCGAAGGCATCGACTGCGGCCTCAAGGGTCAGGATGACATCCTTCTGCTTGATGATCTGCTTCGCGTCATCCTCACGGTCGAACAGCTCGGCGATCGCGGTGCGATAGATCTTGTCGCCCTGATTCTCCAGGCGGTTGATCTCCACCCAGTAGTCACGGAGCGAGTCCATGTTCTGCAGCTTCGGAATCGCCTGCACGGTCAGTTCGGCGCACCGTTGCAGGATCTCGACGAGTTGGATGATCTCAGGAGCGAGTTCGTCCAGCTTGTAGAGGACGATTAGATCGCCCGCCTCGTCCATGAAGTCCATGCAGTCGTCAATGTGCGACGCCAGCATCAGCAGGTCGTCGCGGTCGAGCGGCGTCACGAAGGACGCGTTGACCTTCTTGACGATTGCGTGAGTCGCCTCATCGGCGTCGTTCTCGACACTGTGGAGCTCCTTGGCGCGAACGCGGCGGGTTTCCTTATCCGCGGTCACGATCTGAGCGAGCAGCTGGCTGCCACGAATCAGATGGGAGGCACACTCGGTGAGGAGAGTGAAGTAAATGGAGTCTTTGGGTGTCAGTGAGAGCTTCATCGGAAGCTCCACATCAGCTCGGTGAACACGATTGAAACTCTAGAGCAATTTTCAGGGTGTGGTTACCCCCAGAGGTCCTAGCCAACGCCGAATATGTCACACAGTGGGGGAGTGGTGTGGTGCCGGGCCGCAAAGCGCCTGTCGGCGCGCAGGCCGCTCGTAGCGGCGAAGTGTGGAGCCCGGGGCTTTCAACGACCCGGCACCGGGTATGAGTTTAGGCCTTCATGCCCGACGGCGGTAGGTCCCGGAGGGTGACGAATCTCGCCCTGGTCAGTGGGCGTCGTCGGCATCCAGCGGGTCGTTGAAGCGGTATCCCACGTTGCGCACGGTACCGATGAGCTGGTCATATTCCACGCCCAGCTTCGCGCGCAGCCGGCGCACGTGGACGTCTACCGTGCGGGTACCGCCGAAGTAGTCGTAGCCCCACACTTCCTGAAGCAACTGGGCGCGAGTGAAGACGCGTCCGGGGTTTGCCGCGAGGTAACGGAGCAGCTCGAACTCCTTATAGGTGAGGTCGAGGACCTGCCCACGTAGCCGTGCCGTGTAACCCGAGGCGTCGATCACGAGATCGCCCGTCTCGACCCGGTCGTCGTCGGGGGCGGTTGCCACCTCTCGCTCGGCCAGAAGCCGAATCCGGGCGTCCAACTCGGCGGGCCCCGCCGAGACCGAGACCACGTCAGCGGCAGCCCACGAGGGCTCCACAACGGGCCAGCCGCCGTCGTCCAGCACAAGCAGGACGGGAGGCGTGTCGAGTGTGGCCGCTAACTGGCAGATTGCCCGGGCGATCACGAGTTCGCGCCGTGCATCGACCAGGACAACCTCGGCATCACGCAGGTCCACGAGCACGCTCGGGCTGAGCGGGACCACGCGCACTCGATGGCGCAGAAGGGTGAGCGAGGGTAGGACTCGGTCGACTCCTTCACGGGAGTCCGTCAGCAGGACGAGGCTCGTCACGACCACGATTCTAGTGGCAGGTACGTAACCGAGTCGTCACATCCCGGCGAGACATTCGTCATCTGCAACAATGGGCGCGTGACCGCTTCCAGCCAGCCCGCGATGGCGTCCCCCTGGCGAGCCGTGTTGACGGCACTTGGCGCAATGCTGCTCGCGATCTCCTCTCTCGGGGGCTCGTATGCGGTTGCCATTGTGGTGGCGGCGCTCGGATGTGCGTTCGCGGCTGGCTGGCCCGCGCTCGTGGGGGTGCCGGCGCAACGCGGCTCATCGATCGTGATTGCAGCGGATGCGCTCGCCGCAGTGCTCGTGGTGGTGATCTCGCACTCGCCTGCATACCTCTCGCTGGTGTTGGCCTTCGGTGTCACCGCCGCCTTCCTGCAGCAGATGCTGCGCCGTGATGAGCGCCACCGTCTCGTTGAGGGCATGAGTGCCACGGTGACCGGGATCGTGGTTGTTACCTCTGGAAGCGGCTGGATCCTCGCGTTCTCCGATCGCGTGGGCGACGAGGCGATCCTGATCGCACTTGGGGCGCTCGTGCTCGCCGCCGCGATTACTGCGCTGCCGTCGAACACCTTGATCCTCGCCGGGGTTGCGGGACTTACCGGTGCCGGATTCGGGGTGGGCCTTGGTGCACTCATGCCGAACATGACGCTCCTGACCGGGTTCCTCGCGGGACTCGTCAGTGGCGGCATGATGGCGCTCACCCACGTGGTGCTGGGCGGCTTCCCTGCGGTGAACCGCTGGCGCGTGGCGATGGCCGCGGCGTTGCTACCGGTCCTGGTACTCGGAATCCCGCTCCACCTCATCGCCGCTATCGGCTGATTCTGTGCACCGCGCGATGTGGGTAGCCTTGAGGGCATGGCTTTCTCATTGCGTGACGACGTCGCCCCCGAGCTCTACCCGCTGTCCTGGCTCCTCGGAACTTGGCGTGGCTTTGGCGTGCTCAGCTATCCGTCGATTCCCGAGCGCTCGATCCTGAACGAGATGACCTTCGAGCACGACGGCGGTCCCTACCTTCGCGCTGTCTCCACCATTTGGGAGGTCGAGGGCGAGCCCGCACACGAGGTGACGCACGAGCTGCCCGGCGCGGCCGGCTATGCCGCGTTCACGAAGGGCACGCAGTGGTCCACCGAGACCCAGTACTGGCGCCCCATTGAAGCGCACCAGACCGACAGTGCCACACGCGTGGAGCTCGAGGTGCTCGTGGCAGATCCCGCCGGGCACCTCAGCCTCTACGTGGGTGCCGCGCAGGGCCCGCGGATCGATCTGGCCACGGACGCGGTGATCGCCTCGTCCACCGCAGCGGAGCTCACGGGTGGCACTCGGATGTTCGGGCTGGTCGCCTCGGATCTGCTCTGGGTGCAGGAACTCGCCGCGCTCGGCCACCCGCTTGGTACGTACGCATCTGGCCGGCTCTCCCGAGTCGAGGAAGCGTGATCCCCGCTCCCGCTCCCGATTCGGCCGTGCCGTACCACTTCGGCGCGCCCGCCCGTGAGGGCCGCGCGTTCGAGGAGGGCCGTGCGCTTGTCGAGCTCGCAAGTGAGGTGGTCACGGTTGCCGGCCCCGATCGGCTGAAATGGTTGCACGCGATCACGAGCCAACAGTTCATCGGGCTCGCCGAAGGGGACTCGGTTGAATCGCTGATCATGTCGCCCCACGGTCACGTGGAGCATGCATTTGGTGCCGTGGACGACGGCGCCACAACCTGGCTGATTACCGAGCCCGGCTCGGGCGCGGGGCTGGCCGAGTATCTGCGCTCCATGCAGTTCGCCTCCCGTGTTGAGGTGGCTGTACGTGAGGGCGTGCGGGCGGTTGCCGCGAACGCCGCCGAGCACCCGCTGGCGGTGCGCGCGCACGTCGTGTGGGCGGACCCCTGGCCCGCCACGACCGGCACCACCTACGGCCCAACTGATGCCGAACACCCGGCGACGGGATTCTGGAACGTACAGATCGCCGTCATCCCCCAAGAGTCGACGATCGAGGGGGAGCTTGCGGGCATGTGGGCCTTCGAGGCGGCGCGGATTGCCGCGTGGCGGCCGCGGCTCGCGCACGAGGTGGATGAGCGCACTCTGCCGCACGAGCTCGATTGGCTGCGCACCGCCGTCAGCATGGACAAAGGCTGCTACCGCGGCCAGGAGACCGTGGCGCGCGTGGTGAACCTCGGCCGGCCGCCGCGGCGCATCGTGTTCCTGCACCTTGATGGCCTCGCGGACGATCTGCCCGCGCCCGGCGCCGAGATCCGCGTGGGTGGCAAGCCCGTGGGGCGCCTCACCTCCGCCGAGCGGCACCACGAACTCGGGCCGATTGGGCTTGGCGTGATCAAGCGAAACACAAAGCCCGACGGCGCAGCGGAGGTTCAGGGCGCGGACGGGCCCGTCGCCGTGGCGCTCGAAGCGATCGTGTCCCCTGAGGGCGTGAGTGCCGCGACTCCCGCGCAGCGGCCGGGTGCCGAACTGCGCGGAAGCTCGCTCGGTCGAAGGCCAGGGGCTTAACCACCCGGAGGGGGCGGGACTCGATCATCAGCCGCGCCGCGATTCCGCTACCCGTGGGCGCGCAGGGTGAGGTTGGGCATGGCACGCGGGCTGGAGGCGGCCGGTTTGTTCGTGCGGTGCTTCGGCGTGTGGTTGGGGCTGGGGATGGTGGCTCCGGCGTAGTGTTCGCAGTCATTCGCCCACGCGGCGGTGTACCGCTGACGCTGGGGACGTCCAGGCCGCATCATCGTGGCTCTTTATGAACGCTCAGCGTTCGCCCAATGCCAGGATCTGGCTGGGGTTGGGGGTGATCCGCTTAGTTGGTTGTCTTGCTCAGCCGGCTGAGCAAAACAACCGAGTAGTGGCTGCTAGCCGGCCGCCACGATGTCGCCGTTGACGACCTCGACGGCGATTGGCGGGAGCGGGTCCTTCGCGAGGCCCGAGATCACGCTGCCGTCCCAGTCGAACTTCGAGTTGTGGCACGGGCAGAGGAGGTACTCGGTCTCCTTGCGAACTGAGCAGCCCTGATGCGTGCAGATCCCCGAATACGCCGTCACGGAATCGCCATCGCGCGAGAGGACCACGGGCGAACCTGCCGCCGTCATGACCACGACCGTGTCGCCGTCGGGCACGGCGTCGAGCGGCGCGATCACCGTGCCGGAGGTTGTTTCCGGCGCCACCTTTCGGCCGCTACAGGCAACGAGGAGGGGAGCGCTCACGGCGGTAATCGCCGCGGCGCCGAGGATCGTTCGGCGAGTCGGTTCGGCAGACATCTGTCCATTCTCTCGCACACATCCCCGCCGCGCCCGATCCGCCCCGCAAAGTGAGTGCCGAACGTCGCTATCTGAGCGCTGTGTCGTGACACAGATGGCACTGGCATGACATAGCACTCCCATCAGCATCTCTTGCGGGCGGGCTGGTTAGGTGTGGCACCCCGCGGTCGCCGGGTGCGGTCGCTATTGTGGGCGCATGGCGTTGTACACCACCCTCAACTTCTGGCTGATCACCGTGGTCTCGGTCTCGCTGTTCGTGATCGAACTGATGGCGTTCGTGGATGCACTCTCGCAGCCCGCGCGTTACTTCGAGGCCGCAGGGAAGTGGAAGAAGAACAACTGGGTGATCCTGCTTGGCGTGCTGGCACTGTTCGGTCTCATGGCGATTCCACTCCTGCCGTTCGGCTTCTCGTTCGGCATCTTCTTCACGATGCTGATGGTGACCCCGGCGGGCGTGTACCTCGCGGACGTGCGCCCCGAGATCCAGAGCCTGCGACGGTGAGAGCCGTCCTCCAGCGAGTACACCGTTCCCGCGTGACCGTCGCGGGTGAGGTGGTCGGCGAGATTGATCGCCCGGGTCTCGTGGCGCTTGTGGGGGTGACTCATACCGACGGCGCCGCCTCGGCCCGCGCTCTCGCGTCCAAGATCGCGAACCTCCGGATCCTGAACGATGAGCTCTCACTGCTCGATGCCGGGGCCCCGGTTCTGGTGATCTCGCAGTTCACGCTTTATGGGGAGACGAAGAAGGGCCGCCGCCCCTCCTGGATAGCCGCCGCCAAGGGTGACGTGGCAGAGCCGTTGGTGGACGCCGTCGTCCAGGAACTGCGCACACTCGGGCTCGAGGTGGCGACGGGCCGCTTCGGCGCCATGATGGATATCGACATCCACGCGGACGGCCCGTTCACGGTGCTGGTCGAGGTGTGATCACGCCAGCGGCGAACACGGGCATAGTGAAGGGGCCCGCGCCGTTAGCATCATTGTCAACGTAGCTATGCCATCAGGTGTAGCCGGTAAGGAGTGGCAATGTTTGAACGGTTTACCGACCGTGCTCGCCGAGTGGTGGTGCTCGCCCAGGAAGAGGCGCGCATGCTCAACCACAACTACATTGGCACCGAGCACATCCTGCTCGGCCTGATTCATGAGGGCGAAGGTGTCGCCGCCAAGGCGCTGGAATCGCTGGGTATCTCGCAGGAGGCCGTGCGCACGCAGGTCATCGAGATCATCGGCGAGGGCCAGCAGGCACCCCAAGGGCACATCCCC
Source organism: Ruaniaceae bacterium KH17 (assembly GCA_900199505.1). Taxonomy (GTDB): domain Bacteria; phylum Actinomycetota; class Actinomycetes; order Actinomycetales; family Actinomycetaceae; genus KH17. The sequence continues at coordinate 22,572 of FZQV01000016.1, forward strand.
TTCACGCCGCGCGCCAAGAAGGTGCTCGAGCTGTGCTTGCGTGAGGCGCTGACGCTCGGCCACAACTACATCGGGACCGAGCACATCCTGCTCGGCCTGATTCGCGAGGGCGAGGGAGTGGCCGCGCAGGTCCTCACCAAGCTCGGCGCGGACCTGAACACCGTGCGCCAGACCGTCATGAACCTGATCTCCGGCTACCAGGGCAAGGAGCCGGTTGCCTCCGGCGGCCCGGCGCCAGAGGGAACCCCGGCCGGAAGCGCGATCCTCGACCAGTTCGGCCGCAACCTCACGCAGGCCGCGCGCGAGTCCAAGCTCGATCCCGTGATCGGGCGCGAGAAGGAGATCGAGCGCGTGATGCAGGTGCTTTCGCGCCGCACCAAGAACAACCCCGTGCTGATCGGTGAGCCCGGCGTGGGCAAGACCGCCGTGGTCGAGGGCCTCGCCCAGGACATCGTGGCGGGAGACGTTCCCGAGACGCTCAAGGACAAGCAGCTCTACACGCTGGACCTCGGTTCGCTGGTGGCCGGCTCGCGCTACCGCGGCGACTTCGAGGAGCGCCTGAAGAAGGTGCTCAAGGAGATCCGCACCCGCGGTGACATCGTGCTGTTCATCGACGAGATCCACACTCTCGTGGGTGCGGGGGCTGCTGAAGGCGCGATTGACGCGGCCTCGATCCTCAAGCCCATGCTCGCCCGCGGCGAGTTGCAGACGATCGGAGCCACCACTCTCGACGAGTACCGCAAGCACATCGAGAAGGACGCCGCGCTCGAGCGCCGCTTCCAGCCGATCCAGGTGCAGGAGCCCTCGCTGCAGCACACGTTGGAGATCCTCAAGGGTTTGCGTGATCGCTACGAGGCACACCACCGCGTCACGATCTCAGATTCCGCGCTCGTCGCTGCGGCCACGCTCGCCGATCGCTACATCTCGGATCGGCACCTGCCGGACAAGGCGATCGACCTGATCGATGAGGCCGGGGCACGCCTCCGCATCCGCCGGATGACGGCTCCGCCGGAACTACGTGAGATCGACGAGAAGATCGCTGAGGCCAAACGTGAGAAGGAGTCTGCGATCGACGATCAGGACTTCGAGCGGGCAGCACGCCTGCGCGATGAGGAGTCCCGGCTCACGGAGGAGCGCTCCGAGAAGGAGCGCCAGTGGCGTTCCGGCGGCAGCGATGAGATCTCCGAGGTGACTGAGGAACTGATCGCCGAAGTGCTCGCGATGGCCACCGGCATCCCCGTGTTCAAGCTCACCGAGGAAGAGTCCTCGAAGCTGCTGAAGATGGAGGACGAGCTCCACAAGCGTGTGGTGGGCCAGAAGGAGGCCATCAAGGCGCTCTCGCAGGCCATCCGCCGCACCCGCGCCGGCCTCAAGGACCCGAAGCGCCCCGGTGGCTCGTTCATCTTTGCTGGCCCCACCGGCGTCGGCAAAACCGAGCTCGCGAAGGCGCTCGCCGAGTTCCTGTTCGGGGACGAGGACGCGCTGATCCAGCTCGACATGTCCGAGTTTGGCGAGAAGCACACGGTCTCGCGCCTGTTCGGTTCGCCTCCCGGATACGTGGGGTACGACGAGGGCGGACAGCTCACCGAGAAGGTGCGTCGCCGTCCGTTCTCGGTGGTCCTGTTCGACGAGGTCGAGAAGGCTCACCCCGACGTGTTCAACTCGCTGCTGCAGATCCTTGAGGACGGTCGCCTGACCGATTCCCAGGGCCGCGTGGTGGACTTCAAGAACACCGTGATCATCATGACCACGAACCTCGGCACCAAGGACATCGCGAAGGGTGTCATGACCGGATTCCAGGCCGGTGGCGAACTCGCCACCGACTACGAGCGGATGAAGGGCAAGGTGAACGAGGAGTTGAAGCAACACTTCCGGCCCGAGTTCCTGAACCGCGTGGACGAGATTGTGGTGTTCCCGCAGCTCACCAAGCCCGAGATCGAAGAGATCGTGGACCTGATGATCGCCAAGGTGAACGATCGCCTTGCCGATCGGGACATGGAGGTCGTGCTGACCCCCGATGCCAAGCACCTGCTCGCCGATCGCGGCTACGACCCGGTGCTCGGCGCCCGGCCGCTGCGCCGCGCGATTCAGCGCAACATCGAGGACGCGATGAGCGAGAAGATCCTCTTTGGCGAGCTGAAGGCCGGCCAGCGTGTGATCGTTGGGGCCGACGGCGAAGGCATCCTTGCCGAGTTCACGTTCCATGGGGAGCCACGCAGCAATGCATACCTCGCTCCCACGGACGAGGACATGGCGGCGATGGTGGGCGAAGGCTCAGGCGAAGCCACCGCGTAAGCATTACAAGAGCACTGAGGGGCGGACCTGCTGGTCCGCCCCTCAGTCGCGCATGCCATCTCCTGAGATTGGGACAAAGGGCCCGGCGTCGTCGGATAAGCTAGGTGCATCGACGCAGCAATGATGCGGACACCCATTTCGGAGGCACTTCTCACAATGACTAAGTATGTCTACAAGTTCAACGAGGGCGACAAGGACCAGAAGGACCTGCTCGGCGGAAAAGGCGCGAACCTTGCCGAGATGACCAACATCGGTCTGCCGGTGCCCCCGGGATTCACGATCACCACGGACACTTGCCGGTACTACATGGAGCACGGCCGGGTTCCCGCCGAGCTCCCGAGTCAGGTGACGGGCGCTCTTAACGCCACCGAGCAGAAGATTGGCCGGACGTTCGGTGACCCGAAGGAGCCGCTCCTGGTCTCGGTGCGCTCCGGCGCCAAGTTCTCCATGCCCGGCATGATGGAGACCGTCCTCAACATCGGCCTGAACGACGAGTCCGTGCTCGGCCTCGTCGAGTTCTCGGGCAACGAGCGCTTCGCCTGGGACTCCTACCGCCGCCTCATTCAGATGTTCGGCAAGACCGTTCTGGACATCGACGGCGATCTGTTCGCCAAGGCTCTGGACGCCAAGAAGGAGCAGCGTGGCGTGGCCACGGATCCGGAGCTTGATGCCGAGGCGCTGAAGGAGCTCGTGGGCGAGTTCAAGCAGATCACGCTCGATGCCACGGGCGAGCCCTTCCCGCAGGACACCCGCGTCCAGCTCGACAAGGCGATCGAAGCCGTCTTTAACTCGTGGAACACCGAGCGCGCGGTGCTGTACCGCCGTCGGGAGAAGATTCCGCACACGCTCGGCACCGCCGTCAACGTTCAGACGATGGTGTTCGGCAACCTCGGCGATACCTCCGGTACCGGTGTCTGCTTCACGCGTGACCCCTCCACCGGCCACTCCGGCGTGTACGGCGACTACCTGCAGAACGCGCAGGGTGAGGACGTCGTTGCCGGTATTCGCAACACCCTCCCGCTCTCGGCCCTGGGCGAGCTCGACCCGGCCTCGTACAAGGTCCTACGCGATGCGATGGCGGGCCTGGAGAACCACTACCGCGATCTCTGCGACATCGAGTTCACCGTTGAGAAGGGCACCCTGTGGCTGCTGCAGACCCGTGTGGGTAAGCGCACCGCTGGCGCGGCCTTCCGCGTGGCCACGCAGCTGATCGACGAGGGTTTGATCAGCGAGGATGAAGCGCTCGAGCGTGTGACGGGCGCCCAGCTGACCTCACTGATGTTCCCGCAGTTTGACGTCTCCGCCGAGCGCACCCTGCTCGCCAAGGGCATGGCCGCCTCCCCGGGTGCCGCCGTGGGCGCGATTGCCTTCGACTCGGCCTCCGCAGTGGCGAAGAAGGAAGCCGGAGTGAAGGCCATCCTCGTGCGTCGCGAGACCAACCCGGATGATTTGGCTGGAATGATCGCCTCCGAGGGCATCCTGACGGCACGTGGCGGCAAGACCTCCCACGCGGCCGTGGTTGCCCGCGGAATGGGAACCACCGCCGTGGTGGGTGCCGAAGCGCTCAACATCGACTCCGAGAAGGGTGAACTCCGTGTGGGCACCACGGTGCTGCACGACGGCGACGTGATCGCCATCGATGGCGCCACCGGTGAGATCTTCCTCGGCGAGGTTCCCGTGGTTCCATCCCTCGTGACGCAGTACTTCGAGTCCGGTCTCGAGAGCGCTCTTGAGAACGCTGAGGATGACGAGGCTCGTGAGCTGGTCTCCGCCGTGGACCGCATCGTGCGCCACGCGGACTCGGTACGCCGCCTGAGGGTGCGCGCCAACGCGGACACCCCGGAGGACTCGGCACGTTCGCGCGCGTTCGGCGCCGAGGGAATCGGACTCACCCGTACGGAGCACATGTTCCTTGGCGACCGCCGCGAGCTCGTTGAGCACGTGATTCTGGCCGCCGATGACGACGCGCGTGAAGATGCCTTCGCGGCTCTGCTTCCCCTGCAGCGGCAGGACTTCGTGGAGATTCTCGAGGCGATGGACGGCCTGCCCGTGACCATCCGCCTGATCGACCCGCCGCTGCACGAGTTCCTTCCGGACCTCACCTCGCTTTCGGTCAAGAAGGCGCTCGGCGAGGCGAAGGGCGAGTCGGACGAAGTCCTGAACGAGCTCTACGACGCCGTGAACCGCATGCACGAGGCGAACCCGATGCTGGGTCTGCGCGGCGTGCGCCTCGGCCTGAAGCTGCCGGGCCTGTTCGATCTGCAGATCCGCGCGATCGCTGAGGCGTGTGTGGCACGGATCCAGGCGGGCGGCGACCCGAAGCCCGAGATCATGGTGCCGCTCGTTGGCTCGGCCCGCGAACTGCGCATCGTGCGGGATCGCGCGGACAAGATCCTGGCCGAGGTGTCCGAGGCCTCGGGTGTGAAGCTCGACCTGCCGATCGGCGCAATGATCGAGTTGCCGCGTGCGGCACTCACAGCGCAGCGCATCAGCGAGGACTCGGACTTCTTCTCGTTCGGCACGAACGACCTGACTCAGACCACGTGGGGCTTCTCGCGTGATGACGTCGAGGGCGGCTTCTTCTCGGAGTACCTCGAGGATGGCATCTTCGAGGTGTCGCCGTTCGAGACGCTGGACGTCAAGGGCGTCGGTAAGCTCGTGAGGATCGGTGTCGAGGGCGCACGTGCGGGCAAGCCGGAGATCAAGCTTGGCGTCTGTGGGGAGCACGGTGGGGACCCGGAGTCGATCCACTTCTTCAATGAGGTGGGACTCGACTACGTCTCCTGCTCGCCGTTCCGCGTGCCGGTGGCCCGCCTTGAGGCTGGCCGTGCCGCGCTCGAGAGCGCAGGCTACGCCACGGCGTAACCGGTCATTTGGCGCGTAACGCGCGCAGCGAGTGGAGTCGCAGAACCCAGAACAGACGTCCGATTTGACGTGAGATCTGGACTCTGCGACTCCACTGCGTTACGCGCAGAATGACAAAGATGGTACCTCAGTCATTGGCTCGTTGATAACAATTCGGTTACAGTCGATGCAGTCCTTCTCCCTCCATCCAAAGGATTCAACGCTGTGAGTGGTCGCCATGCCGCACCCGGCCCCGCCGATCGTGTTCCGATCGCGCCTGCCGCGATCCCCGGCAACTCGTCTGCGCCGTGGGAGTCCACGGAGGTTCTTCCCGCCGTCTCACCGCACCGCGCCGCCCGCAAGAAGCTCGCGAACTATGCCGGCAAGGCGGCGGTCGCGGCGTCTGTTGCGCTCGTCGCTTCGATTGGGATCGTGAACGCGGACGTCTCCGATGCCTCCGAGCAGGCCGCGCCGGCGGCATCGAATCTCGCCTACCTTGACCTCCGTACGGAGTCGCTGAGCTCCCGCGGGACGGACCGCGATGTCATCAACGAAGACCGCGTGATCGTGTCGATCGAGGCGGATGGCGAGACCATCGAGCAGTCTCTTGGCGGCGGAACGGTTGGTGACGTGCTTGCGGCGGCAGGGATCGTCGTCGGCCCGGATGACATCGTCTCGGAGCAGCTCAATAGTCCGCTTGTGGATGGACAGCAGATCACGATCCAGCGGGTCGATGGCGACATCGTCACGGAAGAGATCGTGGACGCGCACGAGTCCACGACTGTGAAATCCGATTCGCTCTATAAGGGCGAGAAGAAGGTCACGACTGCAGGTGTCGATGGCCACGCGGTCCACACGTATCGCGTCGTGATGGTCGACGGCGAAGAGGTCTCTCGGGAGGTCCTCGCCGAGGTCGTCACTCAGGAGCGGGTCGATGAGGTCATCACCGAAGGCACCAAGGAGCGCCCTCGCGCGGTGGCGGCCTCGACCAACTCGTCCTCGAGCGGTGCCACGTCTAGCGGCCCGGTGATGTCCGGATCGAACCGTGAAATTGGCCAGACCCTCGCCGCCAACCGTGGCTGGACCGGCGAGCAGTGGACCTGCCTCGACGCACTGTGGAAGCGGGAGTCCAACTGGAACCATCTCGCGCAGAACCGTAGCTCGGGCGCCTATGGCATTCCGCAGGCGCTTCCCGGTTCGAAGATGGGCTCGGTTGCGAGCGACTGGAGGACGAACCCGGCCACCCAGATCACGTGGGGTCTGAACTACATTTCGGGGCGTTATGGCACCCCGTGCGGTGCGTGGTCGCACTCGCAGTCCCGCGGCTGGTACTGACCCCTCGTCGTCCTGGCCCTTGGCCGTCATTCTGCGCGATACGAAGTGGAGTCGCAGAACCCAGAACGCCTGGTCAGATCCACAACGGGATCCTGCGACTGACGCGCCGGATGACAAGAAAAGCGATGATTGCGCGTCTGAGCATGTGACCGATGCCTCTGAGAGAGCCGTCACAAAGTGCCTGTGAGGGCTGGACCGAAATATAACGATTTGGTTACGGTGAGAAACGCCTGCTCTCGCAGACACGCCCTAGGGCGTTCCCCGAACAAGGATTTTCACTCTTGATCACCAACGAGAACAACTCGTTCGATGACGCCGCGCAGAGCGCTGGTGCCGACGAGAACCTCACCCAGGACATTCCCGTGGCGGACGCCGAGCCCATGCTCGCGGCCATCCACGACGCACCGGCGCCGAAGCGGCGCTGGCGTGCACCGGCCATCGTCGCTGCCATTCTCGTGCCCATGCTCGCCGTCGGCGGGGGTGTGGCTGCTGCCGCCCACAAGACCATCGAACTCGACTACGACGGAGTCTCGCAGGAACTGACCACCTGGTCCGGTTCCGTGGCAGGCTTCCTCGAGGACCACGGCGTGGTGCTCGGCGCGCATGACGAGGTGACCCCCGCACTCGACGAAAAGCTCCAGGAGGGCGGCACCGTCGTCATCCGCGTGGCCCAGGAAGTTTCGCTCGACATCGACGGCAAGACGACCACGATGTGGACCGTGGCCGACTCCGCGCACGAACTCATGAACACGCTCGCCGATTCGGGCCGTGACGGTTCGATCGTGGCGAGCTCCCGTTCGATCGCCGACGGTCGTGATCCGCTCGACCTGCCACTGGTTGAGGACGGCGAGGTGCTCCTTGCTGTCGACGGCGGCGAGGAGACGCGCGAGTTCACCGGCGCGGTCACCGTGGCCGAGGCGCTCGAGGAGTTCGGTATCGAGCTCGGCGAGACCGATCAGGTCACCATCGAAGCCGGCCCATCCGGCGAGGTGCTGTTGAAGGTCACCCGGATCGAGTACTCCGAGCGCGTGGAGACCGAAGAGATCCCGTTCGAGACCGAGACGCAGAAGACCGATTCGCTCTACAAGGACCAGTCCAAGGTCTCCCAGGCTGGTGTCGTGGGCGAGCGCACCTTCACCTACCGTGTGAAGACCGTTGATGGCGAAGAGGTCGATGTCACCGAGCTCTCCAACGAGGTGACCACCGCGCCCGTCACGAAGATCATTCAGCAGGGCACCAAGGCCCGCCCGGTCGTCACGACCACTACGTCGTCGTCATCATCGTCGTCCTCCAGCTCGTCCAGCACCGTGAGCGGTGACGTGTGGGCGAGACTCGCGCAGTGCGAGTCCGGCGGGAACCCGTCGATCGTCAGCTCGAACGGGCTGTACCACGGGCTCTACCAGTTCTCCGTGGGCACGTGGCAGGCCGTGGGCGGCACAGGGTTGCCGTCACAGGCGTCCGCCGCAGAGCAGACCAAGCGTGCGCAGATCCTGCAGGCGCGCGCAGGTTGGGGCCAGTGGCCCGCCTGCTCCGCCAAGCTCGGCTTGCGCTAAGCACACATGACGAGGGCCGCTCTCCCAGATTGGGGAGCGGCCCCCGTCGTTTCCGCGCTGGCACGAGAGCAAGAAGTTGCGTCTGTGGCCCGTTATGGGGGTCGAATCAGAGGACGTAGACGCAAGTTGTGGCCAGTGAATGCGGGGGCGCGGGCGCTACGCGTGGCGGCGGTCTACTACGCCCTAGTGCGTGGCCGTGCACTCATCGGTGAGCGCTCGCGTAGGCTTGAGGGGTGCGCCTGCTGACCCCACCCGACATCCGTCGCCTCTCCGCGGATGCGGGCGTGCGCCCCACCAAGCAGCTCGGCCAGAACTTTGTGCACGATGCGGGCACGGTGCGGAAGATCGTTCGTGAAGCCGAAGTCGTGCCCGGGGACGTGGTGCTCGAGGTGGGGCCCGGCCTGGGTTCGCTCACGCTGGGGCTGCTTGAGGCCGGAGCGCACGTCATCGCCGTCGAGATCGATGATGTGATGGCGCCGCTCCTGCCGCGTACGATCGCCGAGTTCGCACCGGAGGCTGCCGACCACCTCGCGGTCCTTCATGCCGATGCCCTCACGATCACCGGGCCCGACATGCTGCCGGCACCCGCATCTCTCCAGCCCGACGGCGCACCCGCGTCTTTGGACGCCGCCTCGGGTCTGCCCAGCGCGGAAGTGGAGCAAGACTCGACGCTAGAAGTGTCGACGGTCGAATCCTGCTCAGATAGCGGCATGGCGGCGGGAGTGGCTGCGGAGGGGAGCGCGGAGGCAACCGTGGCGGCGGGAGTGGTGCGCCTGGCGCCCACGAAGCTGGTGGCGAATCTGCCGTACAACGTGGCGACCCCCGTCCTGCTCACACTCCTGGAGGTGCTGCCCTCGCTGGAGAGCGTGCTAGTCATGGTGCAGGCGGAGGTGGCGGACCGGATCGCCGAACCGCCGGGCAGCCGCACATATGGAATTCCCTCGGCGAAGGCCGCCTGGTACGCCTCCGCCGGGCGTGCGGGCACGATCTCGCGGGCCGTGTTCTGGCCGGTTCCCAATGTGGACTCGGCGCTCGTGCGGCTCACCCGGCGCGAGCCGCCCGCCACGACAGCTAGCCGTGAGGAGGTGTTCGCGGTGGTCGACGCCGCCTTCGCCCAGCGCCGCAAGACTCTGCGCGCCGCGCTCGCCGACTGGGCCGGCAGTGCTCCCGCCGCCGAGGAGGCGCTCCGCGTGGCTGGAGTCGATCCGCAACGCCGCGGTGAAACCCTCGGGATTGATGAGTTCGCCAAGATCGCGGAGGCGCGATGAGTGTGCGCGTCGTGGCGCCGGGGAAGGTGAACCTATACCTCGCCGTCGGGCCGGTGGATGCGAGCGGCTACCACCCGCTCGCAACGGTGTTTCAGGCCCTCGATATCGCCGACGACGTCGTGGTGCGTCCCAGCAACACTCTGAGTTTGAGCATGCCCGGCACGGATCTGCCGGTGGATGAGACGAATCTATCGATCCGGGCGGCACGGGCGCTCGCGGCCCACGCCGGGATCGAACCACTCGCTGAGATCGAGATCATCAAGCGCATCCCGATCGCCGGTGGCATGGCAGGCGGGAGTGCCGACGCCGCTGGGACCCTCCTGGCGTTGGACGTGCTGTGGGGGCTACAGACGCCGCAGGATGAGCTGTTGGCAATCGCGGCTACGCTTGGCGCGGATGTGCCATTCATCCTCGTCGGTGGCACCGCGCTCGGTGCGCGCAGGGGAGACCTGATCACGCCGCTCCGCGCGGTCGGCCACTACACATGGGTGCTGATCACTCAGCAGCAGGGCCATTCGACCCCGGAAGCGTTCCGAGTCTTCGACGAGAATGCCGTGCCCGGGCTACCCCAGCCCGTGGTGGACCCGGAGTTTCTGGAGGCGGTCGCCGTCGGGGACGTGGGGGCGGTGGTGCGCGATGCCCGCAACGACTTGGCCCAGATCTGCCTCGCCCGGCATTCGGGTGCTCGCGCGGCGGCGGATGCCTGTGAGTCACTTGACGTGCCGTACCTGGTCTCGGGCTCCGGCCCCACGATCGCGGCGCTGTGCGAATCGGGCGATCCGGAGGCGCTTCGTGCCGAACTTGCGGCCCGCCTCACGGGGGCCACGTGCCTGATCGCTCGCGGCCCTGCCCGTGGTGCCCACCTTGCCTGACAACTCTCCGCCAAACGCGCGGCCTCGGGCACGTGGCGACCACAGGGGCAGGATTCAGTAAACATCCAGGGTTGTCCGGTAGCGTTGGGCGCGGTTCGAGATGAAGGAGAACAAGACCGCGATGAACGCCCAACTTCCGGAGTCCCCCCAGCTCGACATGATGCGGCAACTGCGCGACGCGTTTACGGGCTTCATCTTGCACTATGAGTTCGCCATCGACGAAGTGATGACGAAGATCAACGTGCTACAGAGCGAATTCGAGCACATGCACGAGTACAGCCCGATCGAGCATGTGACCTCGCGCCTGAAGTCTGTCGAGAGCATCATTGCGAAGGTCCAGCGCCGCGGGGGCCCGACGAGTCTCTCCGGAATCCGTGAGACAGTGCGCGACATCGCGGGCGTGCGCGTTGTCTGCAGCTTTATTGCGGACGCCTACAAGATCGCTGATGCGCTCACACAACAGCAGGATGTGACGGTCCTGGAGATCAAGGACTATATCAAGAACCCGAAGCCGAACGGTTACCGAAGCCTGCACCTTCTGATCGAAGTCCCGGTGTTCCTCTCGTCGGGTCCCGTGGATGTGCCGGTGGAGGTGCAGATCCGTACCATTGCCATGGACTTCTGGGCGAGCCTCGAGCACAAGATCTACTACAAGTTCGAATCGGAGATCCCGGAGGCGCTCCTCGCCGGCCTGCATGAAGCCGCCGTGACGGCCGGGCAACTCGATGTGCAGATGGAGCAGATCCACAACGAGGTCACCAAGTTGCGACCCGCGCGGCCGCGCTATTCAACTCTCGCAAGTGATCAGGAGATTGAGTTCCCCTCCCCGGCGGAACTACGGCGGCTCCTCGACCTCAACGACTAGGAGGCGTCCCGGGGTGGCCACGCCGCGCCCGACGCTACTTGCTCACCCGCCTCGGCCCACCGTGTCGCACGAGACCACCAGCGTCGTGAACTGAGGGTGATCGCCGTCGGGCTAGATCCGGCGGCGAATAGCCTTCACGATCTCCTCGACCACCAGCACTGCGGCCCCCGCGCCCACGGCGAGGGCCCAGTGGGCGGCAGTAATTGACGTGGTCCCGAATGCGCTTTGGAGGAACGGCAACTCCACCACCGCGATCTGTGCGATGATCACGAACGCGAACGAGGCCCACAGCCAGCGGTTGGTGAAGAGATGGGAGAAGGCACTCGCCGTATCCGAGCGGCTATTCAGCGCGTTGAAGAGTTGCATGAACACCAGCGCGGTGAACATGGTGGTGCGGGCAACGTCGAACTGTGTCTCCGTGGGGGAGAGATGCTCCATACCGCCGATCAGGCCACCGGGGAGGTTCAGATCGTACACAACGAGGGCGAGGATTCCCATCACGAGGCCCACTCCGATGATCCGCGACCACATGCGGCCGTCGATGATCCGATCGCTGATCTTGCGTGGTTGCCGCGCCATGACGTCGTCGATCTGCGGGTCCACACCCATCGCGAGCGCGGGCCCGGAGTCCGTGACCAGGTTGATCCAGAGGATCTGCGTGGCGAGCAACGGAACCACGGCGGCGCCGGGGTTGGCGGGATCCGCCAGCCCAATCACGCCGCCGAGGATCACGGCGAGGAACACCGTGGCGACTTCACCCATGTTGGAGCTGAGTAGGTAGCGGATGAACTTCTTAATGTTGTCGAAGATGACCCGGCCGCGCTGCACGGCGGCGATGATGGTCGCATAGTTGTCATCGCCGAGGATCATCTCGGCGGCTTCCTTCGTGACTTCGGTGCCCGTGATGCCCATGGCGATGCCGATATCGGCGGTCCTAAGAGCGGGGGCGTCGTTGACGCCGTCGCCCGTCATCGCCACGATGCGCTGGTTGGCCTGGAGCGCGTTCACGATCCGGAGCTTGTGCTCGGGGGAGACGCGCGCGTAGACGCGGGTGGTCTGAACCACCTCGGCGAGTTGCTCATCGCTCATGCCTTCGAGCTCGGCTCCCGTCATGGCGTGAACCTCGCGCCCGTTCTCGACAATGCCGAGATCGCTGGCGATCCGCGCCGCAGTGACTGGGTGATCACCCGTAATCATGACGGTGGCGATTCCCGCGTCATGGGCGACGGCGATCGCATCGGCCGCTTCTTGACGTGGCGGATCGATGATCGCCACGATCCCGCCGAAGACGAGATCGCGCTCGTCATCCTCGTCGAAGCTCTCGGGAGTCTCCTCGGGTGCCTCGCGCCAGGCGACGCCGAGTGTGCGATAGCCGTTCTCGCTGAGTTCCACGATGGTGCGCTGGATCTCCTCGCGGCGCGCTGGAGTGAGTTCGGGCCGGTCCCGCCCGACTTGCTCCCGGACGCAGCGGTCAAGGAGAACATCGGGCGCACCTTTGGAGAGCACACGGGTGATCCCCTCGGCGTTCTTCGAGAGGATCGACATCATCTTTCGATCCGAATCGAAGGGGGCCTCGGCCTGGCGCTCGACCGGATCGGTGATGGCGGTAACGCCCTCAAGCTTGCGAGCCGCAACCAGGAATGCAGCCTCGGTGGGATCGCCTTGGATCTGCCACTGCCCGTCCACCCGATCGAGTTGCGCGTTGTTGGCGAGCGCGCCCGCTGCCAGCACCACCTGTGCCTCGCCGAGCGCCGTCCGCGTGTCGCTACCGGTGGCGCTGGCCTCGCCCACGGGATCGTAACCGGTGCCCGTGAGTGTGACGCGGCCGGACGCCGTCACGATCTCACGCAAGGTCATTTCGTTCTTGGTGAGTGTGCCAGTCTTGTCCGAGCAGATCACCGAAACGGAGCCAAGAGTCTCGACCGATTCGAGGTTCTTCATGACCGCGTTGCGTTTGGCCATTGCCTGCACACCGATCGCGAGAACCAACGAGAGAATCGCCGGGAGGCCCTCAGGGACCGCGGCCACGGCGAGCGAGACGCCGAGGAGCAGGATGTCCACCGCTTCTTCGGCGGAGCTGACGCCGTTCACGATCGCCAGCACGGCCATCACACCGATCGCGATCAGGATGACCAGAAGGCCCAGTGTGCGGGAGATCTTGGCGATTTCCACGTTGAGGGGGGAGGGCTCGCGCTCGGTGCTATCGAGAAGGGTGGCGATCTTGCCCATCTCCGTGGCCATTCCGGTGCCGGTGACCACGGCACGGCCGACGCCGCGCGTGACGCCGGTGCCGCTGAAGACCATGTTCGTGCGATCACCCACGCCGACGGCCGAGTCCAGAGTCCCGGGATTCTTCAGGACGGCCTCGGACTCGCCCGTGAGCGAGGACTCCTGCACGTAGAGCGAGGAGGCCGAGATCAGCCGGGCATCGGCGGAGACGGCGTCGCCTTCGGCTAGCACGAGGATGTCTCCCGGCACGAGCTCGGAGCTCGGGACGTCCGTGAGCCGGCCATCGCGAAGCACGGTGGCGTGGGCCGCTGTCATGTCCGCGAGCGCGGCGACGGCGTCTGCGGCCTTGTTCTCCTGGACGTATCCGATGATCGCGTTGGCGAGGACGATCACGAGGATCACGATCGCGTCGATCGGCACGCCTGCCGCCCCCTCGAGAACCCAGGCGACGATCGAGATCACGATCGCCACCAGCAACAGGTAGACGAGCGGATCGGCGAACTGCTTCGCAAACCGCTTCCACGCGGGCTCGCGGTCCGAAGCCCGAAGCTCGTTTGGGCCGTGGGTCTCGAGGCGAGTCGCCGCCTCGGCCGAGCTGAGGCCTTGCTCGGGGTCGACGCCGTGGTGGTGGGCGACGTCGTCGGCTGAAGAAAGCGACGGATCGGTCTCGTTCACTGTGCTCCAAAATGCGAAGGGGCTGAAGCTCAAACTCTACGGGCCGACGATGCGGCCGCTCAATATCCCTTTAAACTCTCTGATGCAGGCGGGGCCGTGTGCTCGCCGCCCGCATGTGCGTCCAGGCGCCCGTCTGCGGCTGGGGAGGGCTCTCGCGCGAGTCGCACGACAGTGTGCGCGGCGAACGCGAGCTGTCGGTGCGCGTGGGTAACTCGACTCGCTCGTTTGGCGTGGCCGAGGCCGTGATCTGCGTGTCGCGGCACTTCCGACGGGCGCCCCGGGGAAGCACTCACGTCCGAGTCTGACACTAGGCTTGTTCCCGGAACCGTCGCACGAATGCGCGGGGCAGAGAGAGGGTATACGCATGGCTATTCGCGTGGGAATCGTGGGGTACGGGAACCTCGGCCGCGGCGTCGAGACGGCGCTCGGACTCAACCCCGATGTGGAACTCGTGGGCGTCTTCACCCGGCGCGATCCAGTGGACGTTGAGACCGCCGGCGCGCCCGCGTTCACGATGGCCGAACTCGAGGCCGACCGCGAGGACCTCGATGTGCTGATTCTCTGCGGTGGCTCTCGCGACGACCTCCCCGTGCACACGCCGGCGCTCGCCGCGCGCTGCAGCGTGGTGGACAGCTACGACAACCACGCGCACATCCCCGAGCACTTCGCGGCCGTGGATGCCGCCGCGCGCGCCGCCGGGACCACCGCGATCATCTCGACCGGTTGGGACCCGGGGCTGTTCTCGATCAACAGAGTCGTCGCCGAGGCTGTGTTGCCGCAGGGCGAGACCTACACCTTCTGGGGCCGCGGCCTCAGCCAGGGCCACTCTGATGCGCTGCGCCGAGTACCCGGAGTTCTGCAGGCCGTGCAGTACACGATCCCGTCCGACGACGCGATTGAGCGGGTGCGCGCCGGGGAGAACCCCGAACTGAGCACGCGCGATCGCCACACACGTGAGTGCTACGTGGTGCTCGCCGAGGACGCCGACGCGGAGGCGGTACGCGCCGAGATCGTGCGCATGCCGGACTACTTCGCGCCGTACGACACCACGGTGCACGTGATCTCCGCCGAGGAGTTCGCACGCGATCACCAGGGCATGCCGCACGGCGGCTTCGTGATCCGAAGCGCCCGCACCTCGCCCGAGCATGCGCAGACGATTGAGTACCGGCTCGCGCTCGACTCCAACCCCGAGTTCACCGCAAGCGTTCTTGTTGCGTACGCACGCGCAGCGGCCCGGATGAATGCGGCCGGGGACGTGGGCGCGAAGTCCGTGTTCGACGTCGCCCCGGGGTTGCTCTCGCCGAAGAGCCCGGCCGAGCTCCGAGAAGGCATGCTCTAAGCGTTACCTTCCCGATCGCCGTCGGGCAGAAGAGTAATCAGTTTGTTACCTGGCGGTGCGCTTTCGCATTCACATGCTCCCTTGGCATGTGACACGGATCAATTGTTCGTACGATTGTCCTAATCTCGCTACGGGAGCGTGTTCGTCTCGCAGCGATTCGCAACGAAAGGAACGCGCACGTGAGACCCACCTGCACGATCCTCGCGGGCTTGCAGGCGGTGCCGCGTGAGGTCATTGAAGCAGGACATGTCGACGGCGCCACCTCGCGTCAGCGGTACTGGCACCTGGTGCTACCCATGCTCCGCCCAGCAATTGCGGTGGCCGCACTGATTAACATCATCAATGTCTTCAACTCGCTCCCGATTCTGAAGATCTTGAACGAGACTCCCGGTTACAACACGGGCCACATCACGACCACGCTCATCTTCGAGTACAAGCTGCAGTTGGGGCCGGGTGCGGCGAGCGCCCTGTCCGTCATCAACTTCCTGTTCTGCCTCGTGATCATCGCGATCTACCTGAGCGTTGTGCAGCCCACGAAGGATGTGGACTGAGATGGCACAGAAAGCGGTCAAGGGGCGCGGCGGAATCGATACCACGCCGAACCCGTGGTTCATGGCGATCGGTGCGCTGGCCATCGTATCGTGACCGCCGTCGTCTTCGTGTTCGTCAATACGTGGAACGAGTATGCGGCCGCGTTCATCCTGGTGCAGGATCCGGATCTGCAGCCGCTCACGGTCTCGATGCCGCGTTTCCTCGGCCTGTACATCAAGGACTGGCAGTATCTGTTTACGACCGCGATCGTGGCGATCGTGCCGGTGATCATCCTGTTCGCGATCATCGAGAAGCGCCTGATTGGCGGCCTCACCGCCGGCTCCGTCAAGTAGCCCCACCGCGCCCTCGCGCGGCCCATGCTCGATTTCATACGTCTCGAGAACTTGGCACGTATGAAATCAGGCACGGCTCGAGGGTCTAGCGCTCGGAGACCTTGCCGAACAGGCTCGCGATGGGGGCGAGGACCAAGGGCCGTGCCGCCCATGTGACCGCGGAGGTAACGATGACGGCGGCCGCGAACCAGCCGAATCCCACCCACGAGATCTCGGGCGTACCCGCGAACATGTGGTTCAGGTTCTTCAACGCACCGGTGGAGAACACCAGGAACACGTGGATGATCACGAAGATCACGAAGAACAGCATCGTGGGGTAGTGAATCGCGCGGGCCACTTCAAGCGGGTAGCGCTTGTTGAGCTTCTCGTTGTCCTTCGGCCACCACTCGCTCATCCGAACGCCCGAGACTGCGGCGAGCGGTGCGGCGATGAACACCACGATGAAGTACATCAGCTGTTGCAGTGAGTTGTAGTTGACCCAGCCGTCCTCGTGCGGCCACTCCAGCGTGAGGTATTGCAAGCCCGCACTGAGTGCGTTCGGGAACACCTCCCAGCTCGTGGGAACGATCCGCGCCCAATGGCCAGAAGCGAACAGCAGCACCACAAAGACCACACCATTGACCAGCCACAGCACGTCGATGCTCGTGTGGAGCCAGAGGTAGATGCTGATCTTTTTCCCGCCCTTCTTCGGCGTGAAGTAGGCATCCGGCTTCTGTTGTTTTCGCACGAGTAGGCCTGTGCGGACGATCAGCACCATGAAGAATAGGTTCAGGAAGTGGCTCCAGCGTGCCCACGCCGGGAAGCCATCCTCTACGAACGCAGGGAGGGCGTACTCGCCGGGGTAGCGTTCGAGGAACTCCGGTACGCCGGGGAGGGTTGTCAGGCCGCGCGCGGCGAGCACGATGATCGCGGCCGCAACGATTCCGCCGCCGATCCAGAGCGCGCCCTTCTTGGCCCACTCGGAGAGAGGCTTGGAGCGAATCATGATCGGCTCGCGTGCCGGTTTTGACGCCGACGGCGTCGCCGTAGCGGGCGGAGCCGTCGCCTTCGCAGGCGTCGAGGTCTCGATCGTTGTGTCCGGGACTGCTGCCTGGACCACAGCCTGAGGCGACCTACCTGTGCTCGGCTCAGCCGCCACGTCCGGGCTAGCGGCTGCGGCCGGAGCCTCAGGTGAGGCAGAAGCGGAAGCTGCCGTCGCCCGCTCAACAGTGACCGTTCCCGCTGGAGGCCAGGGCTCGCCGCCCTCAACTCGGGGGAGGCCTTGGCGGAGGACGCGTTCCTCGGTGACGGTGGCGTACGGTGCCGGTGCGGTGTGTGGCGTTTCGGTTCGGGCTTCGCCCTCACTCAACGAGCGTGAAGAGGTGCCCCCGTCCGGGCCAGTCGACTCGGCCGGAGCCTCGGGCGAGGCAGAAGCGGAAGTTGCCGCCGCCCGCTCAACAGTGACCGTTCCCGCTGGAGGCCAGGGCTCGCCGCCCTCAACTCGGGGGAGGCCTTGGCGGAGGACGCGCTCTTCGGTGACGGTGGCGTACGGTGCCGGTGCGGTGTGTG
Organism: Ruaniaceae bacterium KH17; assembly: GCA_900199505.1. Classification (GTDB taxonomy): domain Bacteria; phylum Actinomycetota; class Actinomycetes; order Actinomycetales; family Actinomycetaceae; genus KH17. The sequence continues at coordinate 40,279 of FZQV01000016.1, forward strand.
GCGTCTCGGTTCGGGCTTCGCCCTCACTCATCGACCTCGAAAGGGTGCCGTCGCTCAACCCGCGAGGAGGAGTTGCTTGGTCCGGGCCAAGTGGCTGAACCACAGACTCAGATGAGGTGCCAGCGGAAGGCGTGCTCACCTCGTCTGGGCCCTTTGTGTGGCCCACAACCTGGGGTGAGGTGCCAGCGCCAAGTTCTGCTGCACCAGCCAGGCCTGAGGACTTGACTACAACCGGAGGCGAGGCGGCAGCGGCGGGTGCGGCCGCGACGTCGGGCTCCAGGGCTATCGCGAGGACGGCGCCTTCGACGTCGGGCCAGGCGGGGCCGCCCGGCGTACGGGGCAGCCCCTTTCGGAGACGGCCTGCGGTGAATGTGGCCACCGCTACGCCTTCAGCTTCTCGATCTCGGCGATCAGTTGCGGCACCACGGTGAACACGTCACCCACGATGCCGAAGTCCGCGATCTCGAAGATCGGGGCGTCCGCGTCTTTGTTAATCGCGATGATGTGCTTCGAGGTCTGCATCCCGGCGAGGTGCTGGATGGCGCCGGAGATGCCGAGCGCGATGTAGAGATCTGGGGAGACCGAGATGCCGGTCTGACCCACCTGGAGTGGCGCCGGCACCCAGCCGTTGTCCACGGCAACGCGGGACGCGCCTACGGCCGCTCCGAGCGCGTCCGCGAGCTGCTCCACGAGCACGAACTGCTCCTTGGACTCGAGTCCGCGGCCCCCCGAGACGACCGTCTTCGCGTCACGCAGCTCGGGGCGCTCGCCGCCGCCAAGAGCGGGCTCGACGTCCCCAATTGTGGCTGCGGGGATGCCACTTTCGGGAACGTCGAGCTCGACGATATTGGGAGGCGCCGCCGCAGCGTGGGCGTCGATCGCACCCTGCCGCACCGTGATCACCGGCGCGCCGTGGGTCACGGCCGCTGTCACGTCATAGGCACCGCCGTACGCGGCGGTCTGCGCGATCACGCCCTCCGAATCGCGCGAAACCCCGAGTGCATCGGCGATCAGCCCGGAGCGCGAGCGCACCGCGAACCGGGCGGCGGCCTCGCGGCCCTCGACCGAGTGTGAGGCGAGCACGGCGTCCGGGTTGACCAGGGCTGCGGCCGCTACGAGGGCGTCGGCAGCGCGGACCGTGCCCGCGCCGTCGGCCCGAAGCACGGCAACCGCGCCACGTTCGGCAGCCTGGGCTGCTGCGGCCGCGTCACCGAGGACGAGCGCAACGGGCGTGCCCACGTTGGCGGCGGCGCCGAGCAGGGAGGCGCTGGACTTCGCGAGAGCCCCGGCGGGCGTAGTGTCCAGCAGAACGAGAATCGAATCGGCGGCAAAGCTCATGATGTGACTCCTCAGACCAGTCGGTTCTCGGCCAGGTACGCGGCGAGCTTCTCGGCCGCTGTGCCGTCGTCGGTGAGTTTGGTGCCGGCCGTGCGTGGTGGCCTTTCGCTGACGGCGGTCATGATGGTGCGCGACGGCGTCAGGTCTGTGGGGTCCACACCGAGATCGGCGAGGGTCTTGACCTCGATCGGCTTCTTCTTCGCCGCCATGATGCCCTTGAAGTTCGGGAAGCGGGCCTCGGGCAATGCGTCCGTCACGGAGATGAGGGCGGGGAGTGGCGCGGAGACCTGCATGAGGGCGTCATCAGCGACCCGCGTGCCCGAGACCGAGTCGGCGGCGATGGTAACCTCCGAGAGGCTGGTCAGCGCCGGGAGGCCGAGGAGTTCGGCGAGCATCGCGGGGAGCATCCCCGTGGCACCGTCTGTGGACTGTTGACCCGCCACGATCAGGTCTGCGCCGATCTCACGCAATGCCGCCGCGAGGACTTCTGCGGTGAGGCCGAGATCTGCACCCGAGAGGCCGTCGTCGGCGATGTGGATGGCGGAAGAAGCTCCCATGGCGAGGCCCTTGCGAATGGACGCCGTGGCCCCGGCGGGGGACATTGTCAGCGCGCTCACCTCGACGCCCTCGCCGACGGACTCGGCGTACTTCAGCACCACCTCGAGCGCCCGCTCGCCGATCTCGTCGAGGACCGGATCCGATGCTGCGCGGTCCGCGAGACCCGTCTCAAGGTTCAGCTTGCGGTCCACATACGTGTCCGGGACTTCTTTGAGGAGGACGACGATCTTCATGACATCCAATCTACTTGCGGCCGGTGACGGCACGCGCCACGATCTCACGCATCACTTCATTGGTGCCGCCGTAGATGCGGTGCACGCGGGCATCCGTGAAGGCGCGCGCGATCGGGTACTCCATGCTGTAACCGTATCCGCCGTGCAGCTGAACTCCCATATCGAGCACCTCCCACTCGCGTTCGGAGGTCCAGAACTTCACCTTCGCGGCCTCATCCGCGCTGAGCTCGCCCTTGGAATAGAGGTCCATTGCACGGTCCACGTACGCCCACATGACATCCACGGTGGTGGCCATCTCCGCGAGCCGGAAGCGGGTGTTTTGGAAGTCCACTACCTGCTGCCCGAACGCGCCGCGATTCGTGGTGTACTCGAGGGTCCAGCCAAGCCCGGCCTCCGCGGCAGACGCGGCGGCCACCGCGATCGAGAGCCGCTCCAGCGGGAGGTTCTTCATCAACTGGATGAAACCCTGGCCCTCGGCCTCGCCGATCAGGTTCTCCGCCGGGACGAACACATCCGTGAAGCTGAGCTCCGCGGTGTCGTGGCCGTGGAAGCCCATCTTGTGCAGGGTGCGGCTGTGCTCGAAGCCCTCCATTCCATCCTCGATCAGCAACAAGCTGAAGGCGTCTGGACGGTTACCTTCGCCGGTCTTGACGAAGGTAACGACAACGTCGGAGGTCTTGCCTGAGGAGATGAAGGTCTTGGCGCCATTCACGAGGTAGCCGCCATCCACCTTCTTCGCCGTGGTGCGCACGCCGCGCAGATCGGAACCGGCTCCCGGCTCGGTCATCGCCAGTGCACCGAGGATCTGACCGGTGGCCATCCGCGGGAGCCACTTCTGCTTCATCGCGTCCGTTCCAAAGTGGACGAGATAGGGCACGGCCAGGTCATCGTGGATTCCGAAGGCACCGGCCAGCGATCCCGAACCGGCCTTGATCGCCTCGTCACCGACGACGGCCCGGAAGCGGAAATCGTTGAGCATTCCGGCGCCACCGAACTCCTCAGGGACGGACAGGCCGATCAGGCCGTACTCGGCGGCAGCCTTCATCGTCTCGCGGTCGATCTCGCCCGCCTCATCCCACGCCGCCCGCCTTTCATTGGTGGCGAAGCGTTTCATGAACTCCTTGGCCACATCGCGGAAGGCCTCATGGTCCTCGTTGAAGATCGCGCGTTGCATGATTGTTCTCCTTTACTAAGCGATCTCGCCGGCAGATACGGTCTCGGCGAGCGCGTGCACCTTCGCCAGGTGGTGCGCGCCGAAGAAATCGGCCTCGGTCAGGCGGCGCTCGTCGTCGGCCGAGAGAGATCCGTGGGCGAGCGAAGCGGTGACGAGCTTGGTGTGCATCCAGCCGCCGGCCAGCAGGCTGAGCAGCTCCTGGAACGGGACCGAAACCGCGAAGGCATTCCGAGGATCGCCCATCGCCTTCATCACGAGCTGTTCGGCGGCGCCCTGCGTGGCGGCGAGGGCGCGGCCCATCCGCTCGGCAGTCCGTTTCGCCACGGGGTTGTCGAGCGCGGCGAGCGCGTCGACGTCGGCCTGAATCATCCCGAGAATGCGGGTCGCTGTCTGGCCCATGTCCTTCAGCAACTTGCGGCCCACGAGATCGTTGGACTGGATCGCCGTGGTGCCCTCGTAGATCGGTCCGATGCGGGCGTCGCGCAGGTGCTGCGCGGCGCCGGTCGCCTCGATGAATCCGGTGCCGCCGTGGACCTGGATCGCGTCCGAAGAGATACTCACGGCTTCCTCGGTGAGCCACGACTTGACGATCGGGATGAAGAACTCGGCGAGTGCCATGTCCCCGTTCTGCTCGGCCAGATCCTGCAGATCGGCGGCATAGACGGCGAGAGCACGCATGGCCGAAAGCCGGCTGGACATCGACAGAAGGAGGCGGCGCACGTCCGGGTGCCCCGAGATCGGAGTGCCCTCCGCACGGCCCATGACGGCACCCTGGATACGGCTGTTTGCGTAGGCGTTTGCCTGCTGGAAGGCGCGTGTGGCAATGCCGAGGCCCTGAACGCCGATCCCGAAGCGGGACTCGTTCATCATCACGAACATGCCTTGCAGTCCGCGGTGCAGCTCGCCCACGAGGTAGCCGGTGGCGTTCTCATACTGGAGCGCGCAGGTCGGGCTGCCGTGGATGCCAAGCTTGTGCTCCACGCCCACGGTGGTGACGCCGTTGCGGGCGCCGAGCGTGCCATCCGGATTCACGAGGAACTTGGGGACCAGGAAGAGCGAGATGCCGCGGTGGCCCTCGGGGGCACCCTCGGTGCGGGCGAGGACCAGGTGGATGATGTTCTCCGCCATGTCGTGGTCGCCCCAGGTGATGAAGATCTTCTGGCCGGAAACCGCCCAGGTGCCGTCCGGGTTCTGCCGGGCCATTGAGCGTACGGCGCCGAGATCGGTGCCGGCCTGCGGCTCGGTGAGGTTCATGGTGCCGGTCCACTCGCCAGCCACCATCTTGGGCAGATAGGTGTCCTTGAGTTCTTGCGACGCTGCTGAGGCGATCGTGCGGATCGCGCCGAGGCTCAGGCCTGGGCAGAGCGTGAGCGCCGCATTTGAGGCGTTCCAGAACTCACTCAGCACGGTGGTGATCGAGATCGGCAGGCCATCGCCGCCGGCCTTCTCGGAGGAGGCGGCGGAGACCCAGCCGGACTGCGCGAAGGCGGCGTAGGCCTCCTTAAAGCCCTCGGGGACGTGGACAGCGCCGTTGACGAGGCGGGCGCCGTCGGTGTCGCCAACTCGATTGAGTGGGGCCACTACTTCGGCGGCGAACTCCCCAGCTGCGGCGATGGCGTCCATTGCGTCCTCGGCGGTCAGTGTGCCTCCCGTGGAGCGCGCAACGATGTCTGTGCCGAAGGCCTCATTGAGGAGGAACTCGTAGTCAGCAACGGGCGGGGTGAATCCGGTGCCGGTGCCGGTGGCGGTGGTGGGAAGGGTCTGCATGGCCATGTCGATCTCCATCGTTCGAGGTGTTGAGATCAAGTGTGCCTGAGACGCGGTATCTTCTCAACCCGAAAACGGGACTTTTGGCCCGCATTTTTCATTCTTATTCAAACGAAGTGGGACTTTGGTACGCAGTTCCAGAGGTGGGGCGGTGTGCTAGCTTCGCACCATGAACGAGTCACGTCAGGCGGTCGCCGAGAGTGCAGCGGCGGCGGTGCGTTACCTCTCCATGCACGGCTTTGAGAACACCACTGTGGGCGAACTCGCCGATGCAATCGGGATGAGCCGGAGCACATTCTTCCGCCGCTTCGGTAGCAAAGAGGACGCGATCTTCGCCGATCATGATCTGGCGCTGGCGCGGCTCGAAGAGTTGCTCTCAGAATCGGAACTCGGCCCGAGTGGCGCCCTTACCTACGGCACGGTCGAGGTACTCCACATTCTCGTGCGAGATCCGGAGGCGGCGCGGCTGCGCTGGGAACTGCTCCGGCAGAACCCAGCACTGCGTGAGCGGGAACTCGTGATCACGCACCGCTACGAGCGGGTGTTCGCCGAGTACCTTGGCCGGATCGCGCTCCCGGGAACGCCCTCGTGGGCACCGGTCGCTTTAGCGGCGGGACTCGTCGCCGTGCACAACTCGGCACTCCGGCGCTGGCTGCGTCACTCCGATTATCAGGCGCTCGGGGCGCTCGAAGGAGAACTACGCGAACTGACCGAGCGTTTCGCGCCGTGGTTCGGGGGCGAGGCGCAAGGCCGCCGCGTCCTCGTGGCGAGTTTCGATCCCGGCGCGAGCCCGGAGGAGATCGCCCAGGCGATCACCGCCCACCTCAACTGACGCAACCTGGACTGACGCCTCCGCCCCTGCGGCTACGCCTGCCCGCCGCCGCTGCCCGCGCCGCCCGCATTCCCCAACTTGTGCTCTAGGTGCACGTCAACCGGGGTAGTCGGCCCGAGTTCGTGCACCCACAGCACAAGTTGGGTCGTTCAGACTGGAGCGCCGACCAGGCCGAGCTTCTCGAACGCGGCTGTCACGCCGTCGTCGTCGATGGATGTGGTGGTCCAATCGGCAGCCGCTTTCGCCTCGGGAGTTCCGTTCCCCATAGCGACGCCGATCCCGGCGGCCCGCAGCATCTCGATGTCATTGGCGGAGTCGCCGATCGCGATCGTCTCCGAGATAGGGACTCCCAGACGCGCGGCAAACCTCGCCAGCCCCACCGACTTGTTCATCCCGCGCGCCGTGAGTTCGCCCATTTCTCCCAACGGATGAGGCACCGAACCGTCGATAATCGCGAACCGCTCACCGAACTGCTCGTGCGCGTCCAGCAGCGACGCCCCGGAACTGAAAGGCAGGAACATCGTCACCTTGGCGGCGGTCTTCGGGAGTCCTTCACGCAGGTGCGGCCCCACTTGCTCAAGGTATGCGCCCCAGTCACCCGCGGCAGTGCGGTCCCCAGCATCATCCGACTGGAATCGAGAGAGGAATCCCTGTGTCGGATAGAGCGCCTCCGCGGTTTGCCAAAGGGACTCGGCGCCCACGCTCTCAAGCCAGGACGAGATCTCCGAGACATCTTCCTGCGGCATCCGCTCGTCAAAGAGCGTGACGTCACCCGCCTGGCCATACGCGCCATTGGAGCCAACCAGCCCGGCGAATCCGAGCTCCCAGAGGAAGGGATAGATCTCCAGCTTGCTACGCCCGGTGCACATCACGAGGCGGTGCCCCACCGCGATTGCCTGCTCAAGCGCATTGCGCGTTGAGCGAGGCAGCTGCTGATCGTGGTTCAGGAGGGTGCCGTCGAGGTCGAGGAATACCAGTCGCTTCACGGGTCCATCGTCGCAGACGATCGGCTGCTGGTCTTGACGCATTACCCTAAGGCGCATGAGTACTCGCGACGTTCCCGAGCAGATTGGTGATCTGCCTCGTATTGGCCGCCCGGCGAATAGCGCGCTGCTCGTCGCGGGCCTGCGAACGCTCAACGAGGTGGCCGCATTCGGTAAGACACGCCTGGCGGGACTCCACGGCGTAGGCCCCAAAGCGATCCGCATCTTGGATGAGGAGTGTGACGCGAGGGGTATCACTTTCGCCGATTAGTCGAGTTGGGCGGAAACCTCGAGCCAGCGTTCCTCGAGTGACTCCTGCTCGGCCTCGAGGGTGCGCAGCTGCCCGGTAAGGGCGGCAAGTCCCGCGTAATCGCTCTGATCGTGCTGCGCCATCTGGGCGTGAATCTTCCCGACGGCGGTCTCGGACTTCTCCATCTTTCGTTCCAGGGAGGAGAGCTCCTTCTGCAACGCGCGGAGCTCGGCGCCGGTCAACGTCACTGGTTGAGTGGAGCCGGAGGCGGAGCTGAAACCAGCGTGACGTGATGCGTTCTCACTCACCATGGTTTCGACTCCGCGCTTCGCGCTGCGCTCAACCAACGACAAGTACTCGTCCACGCCGCCGGGGACGTGGCGAAGGCGGCCGTCGAGAATCGCGTACTGCTGATCGGTCACGCGCTCCAAGAGGTACCGATCGTGCGAGACCACAATCAGCGTGCCCGGCCACGAGTCCAGCAGGTCCTCGGTGGCCGTGAGCATGTCCGTATCGACGTCGTTCGTGGGTTCGTCGAGCACCAGCACGTTGGGCTCCTTCATGAGCACGAGCAGCAGTTGCAGGCGCCGCCGCAGACCGCCCGAGAGCTCCGAGACGCGTGTCGAGAGGTGCTCGCGATCGAAGCCGAGCCGCTGCAGTAGCTGCGCGGGGGTGAGTTCCTTGCCGTCCACGACGAACGTGGTCCGGAACCGCGCGAGTACCTCTCGTACGAGGTCGTCACCGATCTCGTCCAGATCGGAGAACTGCTGATCGAGCACGCCGATCCGCACCGTCTTGCCGTGCTTCACGCGGCCGGGGGAGGGCTTCAGCGTGCCGGTGATGAGCCCGAGTAGCGTGGACTTTCCGGCGCCATTTGCGCCGAGCACGCCACTGCGCTCACCCGGCCCAATCCGCCAGGTGACATCACGCAGCACCTCGTGGTCGCCGTAGGAGACCGAAGCGTCGATGAGGTCGACGACGTCCTTCCCGAGCCGGGCGGTCGCCATCCGCTTCAGTTCGAGCGAGTTACGCACGGGCGGCACATCCTCGATGATCTGGTTCGCCGCATCGATTCGGAACTTCGGCTTCGAGGTTCGTGCGGGGGCGCCACGCCGCAGCCACGCGAGTTCCTTACGCATCAGGTTCTGCCGCTTCTGCTCGGTGGCCGCTGCGATCCGATCCCGCTCGATCCGCTGCAACACATACGCGGCGTACCCGCCCTCGAAGGGCTCAACGATCCCGTCGTGCACCTCCCACGTATCCAGGCAGACCTCGTCCAGGAACCAGCGATCGTGCGTCACCACCAGCAGTGCGCCCTGGCCGCGCGGCCAGCGTTGCTTCAGGTGCTCGGCGAGCCAGGCCACGCCTTCCACGTCAAGGTGGTTAGTGGGCTCGTCGAGGATCACGATGTCGTGGTCGCCGGCGAGCACCGAAGCCAGCGCAACGCGGCGGCGCTGCCCGCCAGAAAGCGTTCCGATCTGTGCGTCCCACGCAATATCCGGCACCAGGCCGTTAATGACCGAGCGGATCCTCGGATCCGACGCCCACTCGTGCTCCGGAGTGTCTCGCACAATCGCCCAGCCCACCGTGGCGTGGTCGGCGAAGCCATCGTCCTGACCGAGCATCCCCACCGTGACGCCGGAGCGGCGGGTGACCCGGCCGTCGTCGGGCTCGAGAGTGCCGGCGAGAATCCGCAGCAGGGTGGACTTGCCGTCGCCATTGCGGCCGACGATCCCGATCCGGTCACCCTCCTCGACGCCCACTGTGACGGAATCGAGGACGAGCCGGTTCGGGTACGCCATGTGGAGCTGCTCGCCCCCAAGAAGATGTGCCATCGCCCTCGATTCTAGGTTCTGCGCGGCGGGGTCTCGGTGCCATCTCGCTGAAATCCGTACAGCAGTCGTTCAGAAGTGCCTTGCGGGGCGGTGAATAGCCCGCTGGGGATCTCAGCGAGGTGCCGAGTGCGCCGCGGCAAGAGGCGTCAGTCAGATCGGTTTTCTGCCCCATGTGGGAGCCGGACCGCCATCTCGGTGACGTTATTTGCCGGGCTCGGGCGGCGAGGGCTCATCGAGCGGGATGAGAAGCGCGCGGAGGCCGGTTGCCAAGGCCGTGGCATCGCCGTCGGGAAGGGGAGCGAGGAGCTCTTGTTCGAGAGCGAGGAGATCGGTCATGGCTCCGTCGACGGCGTCTCGGCCCTTCGCCGTGAGGCGCACGTGGACGACCCGGCGGTCCGTGGAATCCGCCGCGCGCTCAACGAGTCCCTTCGAGGCGAGCCTGTCGATCCGGTTCGTCATTGTGCCGGAGGAGACCATCGTTTCCTCTATCAGGCGCCCCGGGGTGAGCTGGTACGGCTCACCCGCGCGATAGAGGGCAGAGAGGACGTCGAACTCCCAGGCCTCGAGGTGCTGGCCCGCGAAGGCCCGGCGGCGTGCGATCTCGAGGTGCCGTGCCAAGCGGGTCACACGGGAGAAGACGTGCAGGGGCGAGGTATCGAGATCACTGCGCTCGCGCTCCCACGCCGCACAGATCCGGTCCACCTCATCCATCGTCATGAGGCGATTTTAGCTTGATGTCGAGATATCCGTTGGAGGAGCGCTCAACGCGGAGTCGAGGCGACCGCGCATCAGGATCGCGTTGCCGCTCACGCCACGCCACGCCGCTCCGCTGCGCGCAGGCAGACGAAGTCTAGGAGAGGCGGACAGTCTTGATCTCGAAAGGAGAAAACGTGAGCGCGCCGAGATCCGCCGGGTCCTCGTCGTGTTCGAGCAGGTTCGTGAAGCGCGCGGTGCCGTGCGGCAGGGTGGTGGCGAGCGCCGTCGTGCAGGGTGTGCCCAGCGATTCGTAGAGCCGGAGGATCACGCCGTTGCCGTCCTCGGCGGGCTTGATCGTCTCGATCACCACGCCCGGGTTGCTCGAGGAGGCGACCGAGCCGAACGCCACGCCTTCGTCCACGATCAACGGGTTGTTGAGGCGGTAACCCTCGCGCACGACGTCGGCCAGATCCGTGAACGGCATGAACGCATAGGTGAAGTGGTGCACGCCGCGGTCCGCCCGCTTGTCCGGGAACGTGGGGGCGCGCAGCAGGTTGAGGCTGAGCAGACCGTTTTTTGCGCGGTGCCCGTACTTCGAATCGTTGAGCACGGCAAAGCCGCCCGTGGCGTCCTCGGTGGCGATCCACTTGTGGGCGCAGATCTCGAACTGCGCCTTCTCGATCGAATCGCGCTCCGTGGTGACCCGCTCGATGTGCCCGAACTGGATCTCGCATTTCGCCGTGGGGCCGTAGTGGGTGGGGCGGAACTCGGCGCGCAACATGCGGTGAGTGGCCTTCCAGTTCACGCGAGTCTGGAACTCGACCACGGGGCTGCCCTCGGTGAGCACCACCCTCTGGTCGACGACGACCCCGCTCAGTCCCAGCAGCTGTCGCCGCACGAGGGTGGGGCCATCGCGGAAGGTCTCCGCGCGCACCAGGCGGAGGGGACGCGGCTCGCGGTCGAGGTAGCCCTCGTCCACGTCCCATGCGTCCCACGGGAACTGGTAGTTGTCCTTGTGTAGGACCAGTCGGTTGAGGCCGGCGCCCGCGATCTCCTCGCCGGTGTCGAGGCTCCGGCAGGAGGTGATCTCGCCGTTGGCGCCAAATGCGAGCGCAAGGCGGTCGTTGGCGAGTTCGTGGGTTGAGCGGAGCGGAACGGAGTCGAGACCATGGTGGTACTCGCGTGCAATGGTTTCGATTTCGCTCGTTTCACTCTCTTCGCTCAACCAACGAGGAGTCGCTCCACCAGCACTGATACTGCGATGTGTCATCCTGCGCGGAGTCGCAGGATCCAGCTCGGGAGCCGCCACGATTCCCTGGGTTCTGCGACTGCGGGCTTCGCCCTCCGCGCAGAATGACGAGAATTCGGTGAGCTTCGCTGCGGCGTAGGGGGCGACCTCGGCACGGAACCACTCGCCGTCGTGCTTGAGGTATTCGCTGCGGGGGAAGCTCGTGAGATTCAGCGCGGTGGGCCCAACGGTCCGCAGATCGGGAACCTCGGGGGCGTGCGGCTCTCGAACACGACGTGTGGGGGCGGACGTGCCGCGGGGGAGGCGTGCAAGGAGTTTTGCCGAGTACTCCGCGAGCTCGCGCTCGATGCTCTCGTACGAGTCGTTGGCCTCGCGGTACACCCGCCCGATCGATGAACCCGGCAGGATGTCATGGAACTGGAGCAGCAGTACTTCGCGCCACACGCCCTCGAGCGCCGAACGCGAGTCCTCGCCGGTAATCGCCGAGAGAGCCTCGATCTCGTGCAGCATCCGCTCCACGACCCGGTTGTGGCGCTTGCCCGCGGCCTGGGTTGTGTAGGTGCCTTGGTGCAGCTCGAGGTAGAGCTCGCCGTCGTGCACATGGGAGACGCCCCGCGTCTCCAGATCGCGGAAGAAGTCCGCCGCGCTCGAGAACTCCACGCGCGGCAGTCCCCGCAGATTCTTCACTCGTGCCAGCGACTCGTGGTGGAACTCGCCGGGGCCGCCACCGCCGTCGCCGAAGCCATACGCGAGTAGCGCCGTGCCCAGCTCGGCTTCGGGGTATTGCGTGACACCCACGAGGAGCGATTCGGCGTCCGCGCGCGAGTTGTAGTTGCCCTCCGGCGGCATGTGCACGAGCACCTGCGAGCCGTCTATTCCGCGCCAGTGGAAGCTGCGGTGCGGGAAGGTGTTGGTCTTGTTCCAGGAGAGCTTGATGGTCTGGAACCAATCCATGCCGGACTTCTTCAGAATCTGCGGGAGGTTACCGGAGTAGCCGAACGTGTCCGGCAGCCAGCACAACCGCATCTCGTCGATCCCGAACTCCTCCTCGAGGAAACGCCGCCCAATCAGCGCCTGCCGCACCAGCGATTCGCCGCTCGGCAGGTTCGTGTCCGGCTCCACCCAGAACGCACCCTGGAGTTCGATCCGGCCGCCCGCCACCGCCTCCTTGATCCGCGCGTACAGCTCGGGATGCTCGGCCTTCATCCAGGCGAGCTGTTGCGGCTGGCTCGTGCCGTAGATGAAATCGGGTCGCTCACCGATCGAGTTGAGCTGCCGCGTATAGGTGCGCGCGGCCTTCCGGCGGGTTTCGCGCAGCGGCCACAGCCACGCCATGTCCAGGTGTCCGTGACCGATCGCCTTGTACGCAAACTCGCTCTCCGAGGGGCGGGCGAGGAGCGGCGCGAGTTCGGCCCGCGCCGCAGTGTGGTCCTTCCGCCCGACGGCGTCATCCGCCTTGTCGAGGGCCGTCCAGATCTCGGCGGCCAGGTGGGTATCGTCGGTCTGATCGGCGAGAACGACGAGGGTGAGGTAGTCGTAGTAGAGGTCGTGGGCGTCGTCGTCCCGGATTGCCACCGTGGCGCCGTGGAAGACGGCGCGGCCGACATCGTAGATGAGGAAGCCGTTGTAGGCGGCGTCCGCGAAGAAGTCCACGCGGCCGGTACTGAGATCGAGGTTGCGGATGGGCCGCCACTTGCCGTGCGCGTCGGGGAGTTCACGCTCGATCCAGACCGAGTTGACGCCGTCGAGCAGGGCACCGTCGGGGGAGTGGATCAGTGCCTCGCCGCGCAGGCCGAAGAGCACGGAGGCGGTGCGGCCCGCGATTGCCGCGGGATCGAAAGACCCGGTCACGTGAATCCAGGCGCAGTCCAACTTGCGACCCCACGCGGCGCCCGCGCGCAGTGGCTCCCACGGGTAATCGCTGAGTTCAGCAAACGGGATGGGTTCGGCGGAACGCACGATCTGGGCGTCGAGCTGCACCACCGTGGTGAACACCTGCGTCCGGATCCGCTTCAACTGCCGGAAGCGTGCGGGCTGGCGAGCCACGGCACCGAGGAAAGACTCAGCATCTCTCATGGACCAAGCGTAGTGTCCCGTCATTCTGCGCGGTGCGTAGTGGAGTCGCTGAATCCAGCGCGGGAACTCGGCTGATGGATCCCGCGATCCGCTGGCGCGGCCGCAGGATGGCCAGAAATTGACTGAGCCCCCGGCGCTCGGGGGGAAGGATGCAGGGAGGAGCATCCGTCCACACGCTCACAGCGCCGGGGGCCTTTCACCAGTCAGCCGGACCAATAAAGGCCCGAATCTCGAACCGAAGGTCGAGACTGGGAGCCGGTGTCGAGGCGACTCCCATCCAGCCGATCCTACGAATCCCCTCAGAAGCTTGGATCAACTGGTAGTAACTACTCTGCTGGCCGAAGCTGGGAAAACCCTGAGAAGCGCCCTCGGGTTGCCTGGCAGTTTTCACCACTTCGGAAGTAGCCGCAGGCCCTGATACCACCACTCGGGAACCGGGAACGCCGTCCACACCGGCAGATAAATCAGCCCGACGGCGATCACGAGGGTCACCACGGCCACGTAGACCTTCCAGCCGATCGCCTGGGTGTAGGAGTCCGAGGCGCGCAGGCGCACCGGTTGCGGCCCCGCCGAGATGGCGGCCGCATACGGCGAGGGTGGGGCGCCGAGCGTGATCTGCTGGGTGAGCAGGCCGATCGCGAAGGTGAGCGCGAGTGCCACGAACGGCGTGATCACCACGGTGTAGAAGGTGAAAACTGTGGCGCGGGCGCCCAGGAGCCACGGCAGGTAAGTGCCGGCGTAGCCAGCGAGGATCAGCCAGGCGCGCAGGTCCTTGGTGCGCACGGCTACCGCGATCACCACGAACAGGGCGATGAACCCGAGCCACCAGAGCGCCGGGTTGCCCACGGAGGTGATCCGCATCATGCAGGTCTCTGTGACACAGAAGGCGCTCTCCGCGTTGTCGATCCGCTGGGAGTAGAAGTGTGTGGGGCGAATCTGGAGCAGCCAGCCCCATGGGTTCGAGAGCGCCGAGTGCTCGGACTGCAGGCCCACGTGGAAGCGGCCGATCCGCAACTGGAACTCCAGCCAGGAGTTGAAGGTGTCCGGCAGCCAGCCGCGGGGGACTGCCTCTCCGCTCTCGCGAAGGTTGGCCGCCCAGTTGTGGAGGTAGGCGCCGTCGTGCTGGAACCAGGAAAACCAGGAGGCCACGTACGCGGCCAGCGTGGCGGGGATCAGTGCGAGTGCCGCGGGGAAGCCGCCGCGCATGATGGCGCCCTGGATGGGCCAGCGGATGCCGAGCGCGCGGCGCGAGACCACGTCATAGAGGAACGTGGCGATGCCGAACGCGGCGGCCACGTAGAACGCGGACCACTTCACGCCCGCGCCGAGGCCGAGGGTGATGCCGCAGGCCACCAGCCACCAGCGGACCCCGATTGCGGGCCCCCACGGGTCGTGTCTCGGATCGGGTTGTTTCGCGAGGGCGGCGGCTAATCGCCGTCGGACAAAGAGATGGTCCATGAGGAGCATCCAGAATGCGGCCACGATGAAGAACGCGAGCAGTCCATCGAGGATCGCGACGCGGGACTGCGCGATCGCCTCGCCGTCCAGCGTCACGAAGGCGGCGGCAGTGGAGGCGAGGAGTGGGTTGCCGAACAGCCGGAATGCGATCCGGCCCACCATCAGCACCGTGAGCACCCCTGCGAGGGCGACGGCGAAGCGCCAGCCGAGGCCGTTGTCCGCGCCGAAGAGGCGCATGCCCATAGCGATCAGCCATTTGCCCATGTCGCCGTGAACCACGAACGAAGCCTTATCCGTCATCTCGCGGTGATCGCCGCGGATGAAGAACTGGTGCGGGTTGTCCTCGTCCTTCACGTCCCAATCGGTGGCGAAGCCGAAGTGGTCGAGGGTGAAGGCGTCGCGCACGTAGTAGGTCTCGTCGAAGGCGATGTGGTGCGGATGGTCGAGGTTCGTCATCCGGATGACCGCGGCCACACCGGTGACGGCGAGTGGGCCCGCCCAGCCCCAGATCCTTGTGCGTGTGGGCAGTGCGCGGATGTGGTGGACCATCGGGCCAGCGTCGTCGAGCCAACGGCGATACCGCTGCTCGGTGGACGCAACGCTGGGGAGCGTCAGGCGCGCGGAATCGACAGTCACGGGGAAGAGTCTACGGAGTTTGCGCGCCCGGCCCCGTCATTGCACGCTCCCCGGTCGTTTGCCACTCACGTGAGTGGCAAACGGCGCTGAATGGAGCTGGTTCCGGTCTCTTGCCACTCACGTGAGTGGGAGACGCCCGCGGGTGTGCCGTTCAGTCTGGGGATGGCGCGGATCTCCACGAGGCCTTGCTCATTCCACGCCCACCGGTGCGCCGTTCAGGCTGGGGATGGTGCGGAGTCTCTCGGTGCGTGCCCTCTGCGCTGGGCGTGGGCGTATCGTTCACGGCTGGGGGCGGCTGGTCGGCGCTCGGGCATTATCGGGCGGCCATACGTTCGATCTGGCGGACACCCTGGTTATTGGGAAGCGGGATGTCCAAAAAGTGTACGTCCGGGTTCCCGGTGATTGGGGTAGGGCCTGGATTGAACGTTCGGGTTCCCGATAACGAGAGCGGAGGCGCTGGATCGAACGTTCGGGCTCCCGATAACGGTCCCGCGCGGTGCGGAGCCGTCGCCATCCCCAGCCTTTACCTGCATCCTGGAGCCGAGCGTGTTCCCGGGTAGCGGATACACCACGGTCCCCAGCCTTCCGCGCATCGACGTTCCGTGGCTTCGACATCGCTGACGGCTCCACTCAGCGAATTGCGGCAGGATGGGGGCATGGGACGGATACTGCTGGCGGCCACGCCGATCGGTGACACCGGGGACGCCACGCCACGCCTGCGCGCAGCGCTCGAGACCGCCGAGGTGATCGCCGCCGAGGACACCCGCCGCCTACTGGACCTGTGCCGCCGGCTTGAGGTGACGCCGTCGGGCAAGATTGTGTCCCTCTACGAACACAACGAAGAGGCGCGCTCTGCTGAGTTGGTGGCGGCTGCCGACGGCGGCGCCACGGTTTTGGTTGTGACCGATGCGGGCATGCCCACCGTTTCCGATCCCGGGTTCCGGCTCGTGGGCGCGGCGATTGCGGCGGGGGTGCACGTCTCGATCTTGCCAGGCCCGAGCGCGGTGCTTTCGGCGCTCGCGGTCTCCGGGATCGAGACGGACCGGTTCTGCTTCGAGGGATTCCTGCCGCGCAAGGGCGGCGAGTTGCGGGCTGCTTTGCGCGAACTCGCGCAGGAGCGCCGGACCATGGTGTTCTTCGAATCGCCGAGGCGCGTGGGCGCCACGTTGGCGGCGATGGCGGAGGCGTTTGGGGCGGAACGCCGCGCGGCGCTCGCGCGCGAGCTGACCAAGACGCATGAAGAGGTGCTGCGGGGTCCGCTCGGCGAGCTTGCGGAGCAGTGTGCCGACGGCGTGCTCGGCGAGGTCACGCTCATAGTGGCCGGGGCTGAGCCGGTGGTTGCCGAGGCGGTGGATCATGTGGCCGAGGTGCAGGCGCTGGTGGACTCCGGGACTCGGCTCAAGGACGCGACTGCCGCCGTGGCCGAGGCTCGCGGGCTCTCGCGGCGGGAACTCTACGAGGCCGTCCTCGCCGCGCGATCTGCCACGGATGCGAACTAGTCGGTCGATTCAACCTCAGGGATCTTCGGGAACGCGTGAGAGGCGTCGTCGCTCGTAATGTAGCTGACCCCGGCCTCACGCATCTCTTCGCGCGCGGCCTCGCCCTGCGCGGCGTCCACGGGGACCGTGAGATCGGAGATCACGCGGACCTGGAAACCGGCCTCGAGTGCGTCGAGCGCGGTCTCCTTCACGCAGTGTGACTCCGCGATTCCGACGACGTCCACGTCCTCGATCTCCGCCTCTTCGAGGATCGCATCGAGGTGGTGGCCGTCGTCGTCCTTGCCTTCGAACCCCGAGTAGGCGGCGGCGTACTGACCCTTCTTCACACTCGCGTTGAACTCGAGCTCGGCGATCGCGGGGTGTAGTTCGGCCTCGTCGGTCCCGGCCACGCCGTGTGGGGGCCAGGTGTCCACGAAGTCGGGGGTCTCGGAGAAGTGTGCGCCCGGATCGATGTGCCAATCCTGGGTGGTCACGATGAGGTCGTAGAGCTCACCGTTGTCCTCAATGAACTCGGCGATGCGCTCGGCGACGGCGTTCCCGCCAGTCACCCCAAGGGCTCCGCCTTCGCAGAAGGTGGGCTGGGTCTGCTGAAGGTTTGGTTGAGTCCTTGACTGCATGATTCCCGTGAGGGGGTCGTGTTGAGAGGATGGCTATCATGCCGAAGATCTATACC
>FZQV01000044.1 GCA_900199505.1 Ruaniaceae bacterium KH17
CGGTCCCCGAACGGGGTATGCGCGAGCCTGCGTGGCACTGTGTCCCGCAGCTTCGCCTCCGCGCCACAGGTCCGGCACCACGGATCCGGCTCGGCCCGGCGGCACTCAAGAATGGCCTCCCGGCGACGAACATCCTGACGGGTCACGACCAGCCCGAGCTCATCGAGTTCGCAGAACGTGGAGAGGCAAGGCGCGGTGAAGGTAGCGTTGGACACGTCGAGGTCTTTCAGATGGAGAGCGTGGTAACTCCCATCATCGGAAGACCTCGACCTCTACCCCCGCAACGACGCGCCAGACCCCTCACACACTCTCAATTGCGATGAGCCGGTTTTCCACCACTTCGTGGCGTCTTCATCCGGCCAAAGCGAAGGGCCCTAACTCGTCTGAGCTAGGACCCTCACGTTGTCGGGGTTTTCCACCGCTTCGCGGCGTCAACCCCTTCCTCGGCCTCACTCATGCGAACAGGTTCGCACCGTTCGGCCTCGTCGGGGTTTTCCACCGCTTCGCGGTGTCAACCCCTCCTTCGGCCTCGCTAATGTGAATATGCCCTTCGGGCACATTCACGCCGCTCGGCCTCAGTCGGGGTGGCGGGATTTGAACCCACGACCTCTTCGTCCCGAACGAAGCGCGCTACCAAGCTGCGCCACACCCCGTGGCCGTTGACAACTATAACCCGTCCGCGGCCCCGCACTGAAATCGGTTCAGGCACGCTGCTTAGTTGAGCCGTGGGGTACGCATCAGCGCCGATGCGTACCCCACGGCTCAACTAGGGCAAAGGGGCGAAAGGCGCGGGAGTGCTCAGGCGGGGAGGATTGTGAGCAAGGAGACCTCGGGGCGGCATGCCACACGAACGGGGACGTGCGGTGAGGTCCCGAGGCCGGCGGAGATGTTCAGCCACATCGACCGCTCCGCCTCTAGCAGGACGGCCTTCCGTGCGGGCGACAACAGCCGCAGCGGTTCGATGATCTTGCCATCCGGGCGGAGGCCCGGCCAGCCCTGCAGTCCGCTCGCACGCCACGTTGGTGTGTCCGCGTTGTTCACGAGCGCCCCATACAGTGGCACGCATACCTGCCCGCCGTGGGTGTGCCCACATAGCGCCAGATCGGTGCCATCATGAAGCGCCTCGTCCAACACCCGCTGGTATGGAGCGTGGATGAGCGCCACCTGCAGATCTCCGTGATCGCCGTCGGGCTGGGGATAGTAGTCGTATCCCACATGGGGATCGTTCACTCCCACCAGAGCGACCCTCAGGCCCCTGACGACGGCGTGGACGCGAGCGTTGTTCAGGTCATACCAGCCATGGCTCGCCAGTTCCTCGGCGAAGGCTTCACCAGGCAGGTTGTGTGGTCCCGTGATGGAGGCTTCGCGATGTTCCCCGAAGTAGTGGATGGGACTCCTGAATGGGCCCGCAACGTAGTCGTGCGAACCGAACACGAAGGCTCCCGGTATCTCGAACAGCGGACTGAGCGCATCAAAGATGACGTCAGGACCTGTCGCGTTGCCAAAGTTATCTCCGGTGAGTGCGACGAAATCGGGCTGCAACTCGGCGAGAGAGCGCACGAAGTCGATACGTAACCGGTCACGGCGCGTCAGATGCAGGTCGCTGAGGTGCAGGATCGTGAACGGCTGTGGCACGCGGGCGCGGAAGGCATGCGTCCGCACCGTGAATCCCAGCAACGACTCGGTGAGACCCCAGGTCAGTGCACCGGCACCGGCTGCCACGGTCGCGGCGGCAAGGCGCTTCAGCACTAGTCGTCGTTCCCGCCACGGTCGCCACCACGACCGCCATCATCGTCGTCATCCTCGGGCTCGTCCGTCGGATCAGGCTTCGGCTCAGGCCCCTTGGAGACCTGCACGCTGATCACAGAGCCAACCGTGATCCTCGAACCGCCGCCCGGGTTCTGCGACGCGATAGCGCCCGCCGGGATCCGGTCCGAGAAGACCTGAGTCTCCTCGACGCGAAGCGTGAAGCTCCTCGACTCGAGATAGCTCTGCGCGTCCTGCACGGACATGCCGATCACGCTCGGTGCCGCAACGAGATCGCCCTCGATGGTGCGCTTCTGCTTCGGGTTCGGGAAGCCGACCGGATCGACGCCCGCGAGCGCCGGTTCGGTGTAGGCACGCCACGCCGGAGCGGCGAGCAAGCCACCGTAGACGCGGTTCTGCCAGCGGCCGTTGATGGTCTGGAAGTTCATCGGATGGGGTTTGTCTTTGTAGCCCATCATCACCGCAGAGGAAAGCTGGGGCGTGAAGCCTACGTACCACGCAAACTTATTCTCGTTCGCGGTGCCGGTCTTCCCCGCAGTGGGGCGGCCAGGGATCGCGGCGCCGGAACCCGTGCCGCCAGACTTGTTGACTTCCTGCAGTGCGTAGGTCACACCCGCGGCCACTTCATAATCGAGCACCTCGGAGCACTCGGTCTTCGGAACCTCAATCTCCTCACCGCGGGCGGTGACGATCCGATCGATCATGATCGGGGTGCAGTAGGTGCCGTTGGTGGCGAAGGTTGCGAAGGCATTCGCCATCTGAAGCGGCGTGATGTCATTTGACCCGAGGGTCATCGACGGAACGATTGCGAGTGGCTCGCCATTCCCCTGTGTCAGTCCCATGGATGCTGCAGTATCGGCAATATCGCACAGGTCGAGCTGGCTCGTCATCTCCACGAAAGGAAGGTTAATCGACTGGCGTGTGGCGTTCAGGACCGAGACGCGAGCGCCGCCCACTCCATCGAGGTTGGTCGGGGTGTAGACGTCGCCGGTTGGCGGCCCATCGATGCAGGAGGCAGTCCACATATCAGGTGTGTACTTGTTGCGGTTACCCACCACGATGTCACCGAGCGTGTGGCCGTCCTTTAGCCACTGGGTGAGGGTGATTGCCTTGAAACTCGAACCGGTTTGGTAGCCGTTCCCACCACCGTGGGACTTCCCCACATTCAGGTTGAGTTCGGTGGTGTAGACGTCCGGGAGTTCATCGGGATCATCCGGAATCTCGGGCTTTCCATATTCCGTGTTCTGCGCCATCGCCTGGATGCGCCCAGTTCCAGGCTCCACCGAGGAGAGCGCCACATTGATATTGGAGGAGTCGCCCACTGGAACGACACCCGTCACGGCGTCGTAGGCGTACTGCTGGCGTTCCGGGTCGATCGTGATGTAGATCTGCAATCCACCGCGGTTCAGGAGATTCGCGCGATCCTGCTGAGTCTCCCCGAACACCGGGTTGCTGAGGATCTCGTAGACGGCGTAATCGCAGGCATAGGCCATGTTGCCAGTGCCCGCGCACCCCTGCTTGGTTGTCTGCACATCGAGCAGATCGGCCACCGGAATCGCAATCGCTTCATCATGCTCGGCCTGCGTGATCATGCCCTCTTCGAGCATGTCGTTCAGCACCTTGTCGCGGCGAGTTTGGGTCACGGCGGGATCGATGGTCGGGTCCCACTTGCCTGGCGCTTGCGGGATCGCGGCGAGCGTGGCGGCCTGCGAGAGCGTCACATCCGCTGCGGGGACGCTGAAGTAACGCCGCGCCGCGGCTTCCACTCCCCACACGCTCTTGCCATACTGCGCGAGGTTCAGATATCCAGTGAGGATCTCGTCCTTGGACATCTTCTTCTCGA
Organism: Ruaniaceae bacterium KH17; assembly: GCA_900199505.1. Taxonomy (GTDB): domain Bacteria; phylum Actinomycetota; class Actinomycetes; order Actinomycetales; family Actinomycetaceae; genus KH17. The sequence continues at coordinate 3,611 of FZQV01000044.1, forward strand.
GGGCGATTGCGAGCCGCGCCTCTTCGAGCTTGCGGCCGTACGTCTGCTCGGTTGCCTCGGCCGCAATCGATGGATCGTCCTTGACAACCGACTCCTCGACCTTCGCGTTCTTGATGTACTGCTGCGTCAGTGTCGAGGCGCCCTGACTGGTGTTTGTGAAGAAGTTCAACACGAGAGCGCGGGCCAGGCCCTCGACGTCGACCCCAATGTGATCGTAGAAACGACGATCCTCAATCGCGACAGTTGCGTCCTTGATATACGGCGAAATCTCGGAGCTTGTCACGACGATGCGCTGGTTCTGATAGAAGTTCGTCATCACCGAGCCGTCACCGGCATACATGGTGGACATCTCGGACGGCTCTTCGATCTCGAAGTCCTCCACACCTTCATCGAAAATGCCGGTGGTGGCGTTCGAGACGGTACCGGCCGCGGTCACGGCTGGAACCGCGACGCCCGCGAGCAACACGCCACCGGTCACGGAGGCGAGGAGAAACGCAAGGAGCATCGCGAGGGCCTGTAGTGGCCCCATGGGGCGGCCGCTTGAGCGTGAAGACATACATCAAGAGTACGTGGTGGACCACGACTGGAGTAGTTATGTGGCCCACATGTGACGGCCGCAACGCGTACCCCAGTACGCATCAGGATGCAACTTTGCATCTGTGTGATCGGTGGGGGTAGTGTCGAGATCTAGATCACACTCTGGGAGGGACCATGAGCGTCAACGATGACCAGACATGGGCTGCCAAGGCCGCATGTGCCAGTGAGCCACCGGACGCACTTTTCGTGCGAGGAGCGGCGCAGCGCGAGGCGCGGACCCGGTGCTTTAGGTGCGAGGTACGGATGCAATGCCTCGCCGATGCGCTCGAATCGGGCGCCGTGTTTGGAGTCTGGGGCGGGCTCACCGAGCGCGAACGCCGGGCTCTGATGCGCCAGTACCCGCACATCGAAGACTGGTCCGAGTGGCTCCGTAGCGACGATCCCGCCGCCGTGGACATTCGTGAGCCTGGTGCGCCGCGAATCATCACCCGCGCGAAGCGGACAGAGGTGCCCGTCCGGTAACCGGCCCGATACCCTGTTCCCATGACTAAGTGGGAATACATCACGGCGCCTCTGCTCATTCACAACACCAAGCAGATCCTCGACATGTGGGGCGAGGACGGCTGGGAGCTCGTCCAGGTGGTGCCGAACCCCGGCGGCGACACGCTCGTGGCCTACATGAAGCGGCCAATCGTATGAGTGCCTCCGCTCGCCTCGCCGAGCTGGGAATCTCGCTTCCGCCGGTTGCGGCGCCGGTTGCCGCGTATGTTCCCGCCGTTCGTTCGGGGGCGTACGTCTTCACCTCGGGTCAGCTACCTATGGTCGACGGCGTTCTCTCGGTTTCGGGGATCGTCGGCGAGATCTCCGCCGACGACGCCGCGGCGGCCGCGCGCATCGCCGCATTGAACGCTCTGGCTGCTGCGGCCAGTGTAGCCGGCGGCGTGGATGGCATCGCGCGGATCGTGAAGGTCACCGTGTTTGTGGCGTCCACGCCAGAGTTCACCGGGCAACCCGCCGTCGCGAATGGCGCCTCCGACGTCCTCACCCTTATTTTCGACACGCCCCACGCGCGTTCCGCCGTGGGAGTGGCGTCGCTACCGCTGAACACGCCCGTTGAAGTCGAGCTGGTTGCTGAGCTCGCCTGAGCATCATCACGCAGTTGGGGCGCGCTCGTCCTCTTATGAATCGTCATAAGAGGACGAGCGCGCCCCAATCGCTGTGTACCGTTACCGCGCGCGGCGGCGGAGGCGATCGACGTCGAGCAGATGCACGCCACGGCCTTCAAGCCGGATCCAGCCGCGCGAGACGAACTCAGCCAGCGACTTGTTGACGGTCTCGCGCGACGCGCCAACGAGCTGCGCCAGCTCTTCCTGCGTGAGCTCGTGCGGAACGTGGATTGTGCCGTCCGGCGATTGTGAGCCGAACCGGTCCGCGAGATCGAGCACCGCCTTGGCAACGCGGCCGGGGACGTCCGAGAACACTAGGTCCGCCAGCGCCTCGTTGGTGCGGCGTAGGCGCTGCGCGAGCGCCTTCAGCAGGTGCTTTGACAGTTCCGGGCGGGTGTCGATGAACTGCATCAGCGCGGTGTGGTCGAGCTGCAACATGTCCGTGGGTGCCACTGCGGTCGCGGTGCCCGAGCGGGGGCCCGGATCGAACAGCGTGAGTTCACCGATCATCTCGCCCGGGCCGAGGATCGCGATCAGGTTCTCGCGGCCATCCGAGGAGGTGTGCCCGAGCTTCACCTTGCCCTCGACCAGCAGGTAGAGGCAGTCACCAGGATCGCCTTCATTGAACAGCTTCTCGCCACGGCGGAAGCTGACTTTGCTCATCATCTCGAAGAGCTGGGCCTGATCTTCCTGGTCGAGTGCGGAGAAAAGAGGCACGGAGGCGATCACGTTCGGGTCCACGGGCTATCCTTTGCGAGTTGGGCGTAGATAATGCCATTTTGTCACGACCTGTGACATACGGCACGCGTTCCCCTCTGCGTGTTGGGATTGGCAGACACGCCCTAAACGCCGCGGCGTGCCAGCGCGTCCTCGATGCGCTGCCTGCGCTTGCCGGACTTACGTGCGCCGTGCGAGACGATCCCGATCGCCATCAGAGCCACCCCCCAGATCACGAACTGGCCGGTGGAACCGGAGGCGGTCAGGTGGTGGGACAGGTTCCCGCCGAAGGCGTTGTAGTTGGAGAGGGTCTCGAGATAGGGAGCGAGGAAGTTCTGCACCTGCTGCGGGATCGCGAGGAAGGTCGCGCCCCCAATGAGCAGGATCGGGCCGGTAATCCACGCCCCGAGCGAGGATCCCCGGAGCGCCAGAATGGCCACCACGAGTACCACCAGTCCAGCAGCCAACTCGCCGAGCGCCGCGTAGTTCAACACTCCGGTGTCCCACGGGTTGCCGTTCGCGAGGGTGAGCCGGGCGCCGGCATCCGCAAGGAGATACCAGGCCACAGGGGTCAGGATCAGCACGGCGAGGAAGCTCCACCAGTGCGCGCCGGCACGGCTCGGCAGCTCATCGTAGACGTCATACTCCGAGACGGGGAACGGAGCGGGGGCGGGGACTGGCACCGGGACGGCCGCGGCGTCGTCGGCCTCATCCGGGTGGAACAGGCTCGTGCGGCGCACGATCGTGTCTGTGGGGGAGGCCGTCTCCAGCGGCATGTCCATCATGGTGGGACGTTCGACGGCGATCGTGGGGCTCTCCGCCGCACTCGCCTCCGCTGGGGTGCTACTTCCCTCGGGCGCACTCGTCGGGGACGCTTCGGGGCTCGGAGCGCTACCCGGGAGGACGCCGTCGGCCAGGGCCTCAGTGGGAGCCTCGACCTCGTCGCCAGCCGCGGTCACGTTCTGGGCATCCTGGAGGAAAGACTCGGTCTCGGGGTCGGTACCTTCGTCATACGGACTCAGCGTGGGCTCATTCGTCATGTGCACACAGTAACGAGGCGCCGGGAGATGAGCGCCGCGCCGCGCCGCCTACGCCCGTCTCCGCGGGGAAGGAGGGCTAGGGGGTGGAGGGAGCGACCGCGAGTTCGCGGCGCTCTGCCCGCAGGCCCTCCTCGCGTGCGAGACGGCAGGACAATGCGCCACTCAGAAGCACGAGGATCCCCACCACGAGGAAGCGCGGATCGTCACCGATGACGGCGAGGATGGCACCGCCACCGCCCGCCACCACGGGCGAGAGAGAAGAGAGGCCCCCGAGCGCGGCGGCCCCGCCTAGGAGCAGGACGGACACGATCACGCTCCACGGCCGGCCGAGTTCGATCGCCGCGAGGTAGGCGAGGACCGTGAGTGCTACTGCCGCCACGCTCACCACAATATGGCGGCGTGTGCGGCTCGTGGGCGGATGCGAGGCGTGCACGGCCGCGGCCTGCCGGTCATCGAGGACCTGCTGGCGACCGTCGCGCCGGGCGTAGTGCAAGCCGATCGCGAAGCCGAGCGCGAGAGCCACGATGACGCCGTTCACCGGAGTATAGAGGTAGGAGTCGAACCGCTCGTTGGGCAGAATGTAGTGGTGCAGGAGCGCGCCGCCGCCGAAGAGTACTCCCGGGACGAGGTAGCCGAGAGAGGACTTGAACGAGGACAGTCCCCACAGCAGTGCGGCGGCGAATGCGCCGAGGAATGCGAGTGCGGTGTTCTCCACCGAGATCGTGCACCACAGAAGGGCCGCCGCCATCGCGGTGCCCGCGAGGCTTGCGAGGATGTGCCAGCGTACCCGCGAATCGGGCGGGCGCGGACCCGAAGGCGGGTTCATTGTTGCGCTCATGCTCTCCTCCGCCACAGCCGGACGGCGAGTGCGGTAGCCACGATCACGCCCCCGGCAATGACCCACGGCGAGACCGTGCGATCCTCGAGCCGCACAGGGTGTCCAAACTTGCGGATCTGCCACAACTCGTCCCGGGCGATCTTTGCGAGCGCACGGTCCGGATTCACGACCACGGGGTTCCCCACCACACGCAAGAGCGGCTCGTCGGTGATCGAATCCGAGTATGCCCAACTTGCGGAGAGGTCCCAGCCGTGCCGTGCAGCTAGGTCGCGGGCGGCGTCGGCCTTGGTGTCGCCATAGTTATAGTGCGCGATTTCGCCGGTGTAGAAACCGTCCTTCTCCTCGAGGACGCTTGCGATCATGCCATTTGCGCCAAGGAGGTGCATGATGGGGCGCACGATCGATTCCGCCGAAGCGGAGGAGATGATGACGTCGTGCCCGGCGGCTCGGTGCGCGCTGATCGCATCGAGCGCCTCGCGGTAGACCACGGGCTCGATCTTGCTGGCGAGCGCCTGGGCCATGACGGTATCGAACTCGGCCACATTCCAGCCGGCCACCATTGCCGCGAGCGCATCCTTGTTGCGCTCGGAACGCTCGTGTGAGGCATCAAGCAGGTGGTAGGCGAGTTGGGACTGGAAGCCGCGGGCCACGTCGGCGCCCGTGATCAACCCGGAACGCAGGAGCGGGCCCGTGAGCGCGAGCGAAGCCGAGGTGGCAAGGATCGTCTTGTCCAGATCGAAGAAGGCCACGATGCGTGTGCCTGGTGCGGAAGTCATTGACTCAAGCCTACGCGGCGCCGGAGTTATCCACAGGCTGCGCGGCTCGGGAGTTTTCCACAGGTCCGCAATTTGGTGGGTGACGACGGCGATGGGGCGCCTGCACGATGGGGCGATGAGTAGTCGAATCGTCCTTGTCGATCCGTTTGAGTGCCCCACGCTGACCGAGCTGGCGGATCTCAGTGGGGTGCCGTGGGTGCGCGTGCGCGCATGGCCATTCGTGTTGAGCGCGGATGACCGCGTGGTGAGCTCTATCCCCGTGCCCGCCGGCGCGCGGGCACGCGCGATGGGGGTTCTCACGGAGCACGCGCCGCCCGCGCTTGAGGACGAAGCGTGGCCGGACCTCACCCTCGAACTGGGGTCCTCGCGCGCCGAGATCCTGGCCCACATGAGCGGGGCGGATGCGCCCGAGCGGACTCGGGTGGGCGTCGTCGGGCTGCGAGGTGGGCTCGGCGTGACACACCTGGCGGCGTGCATGGCGCGAACCTTCGCGTTGCATCCCCTCGCGGTGGCGCTCGTCAGCGATGACCCGTTCTCGCCGCTGCCGGAATGGACTAAGACGCCGGATGCGTGGCCGCAGATCGATGTGGACGGGCCGCTGCTACCGAACCGGCTGGCGGCGCTCGTCCCGAGCTGGCGCCGAGTGCGGATCGTGGCGGGGCGATGCCCGGAGGTCGGCGCGGCGCGGGCCGTGGCGGCCACGCTAGCGCGCGGACACGACATCGTGGTGGAGGATCGCGGCCGGATGGTGAGGCCGGAGATCTCTGCCGGACTGGATGTGCTCGTGGCGGTGTTCTCGGGGGAGCGCTCCGATCTTGGGCTGTGGGACCGGCTGGGGGATGACCTGATGGCGCCCGTGATTCCCGTAGTGCGCGCCCACAACACGGGGGCGCCGTGCGCGCCCCGCGACGTGGCCGACTTCCTGGGGCGCGGCGTCCTCCCGCTGCACCACGAGAAGGGCGCCCGCATGGCACCCACGCACGGCGGCGAGCCCGGCGACTTCACGCGGGGCAGTTCCATGAAGACGGCCGGCGAGATCGTTGGCCGCGTGCTGGAGCTGCGATGAGCGGGCTGTTTGAGGTGCGGCGCCGGGTGGCGCACGGGGCCGGGCTGGAGGCGGCCGTGGCGGCAGGGGAATCACTCGCCTCGGCCGGTGCCCTGCTCTCGGCGTGGGAGGCGGCCCGGCGGGAAGTGGAGGGTGCGGGCGATGTGGTGCAGCGCCTCCTCGATGAGCGCGGCGTAACGGACGTGGTGGTGCATTCCGGGAGGGTGTGGGTGGACCGCGGTGCCGGTGTGGAGGACGCGGGCGTTGCGCTCGGTGGGGAGCGCGAGGCGCGGGCGCTCGCGGTGCAGTTGGCCGCGCGGGCCGGGGTGCGGCTGGACGATTCGCGGCCGATCGTGGATGGGGTGCTGCCGAGCGGCGTGCGGTTGCATGCGGTGATCCCGCCGGTGGCCGCGGATGGCACCTCGATATCGCTGCGCCCGCTACGCCCCGGCGACTTTGGTCTGGCGGAGCTGGTGAGGCGCGGGATGTGCGACGAGGGCGCGGCCGAGGTGCTGCGGGCATTGGTGCACGAGCGGGCGAATGTGGTGATCGTGGGCGCGACCGGGACCGGCAAGACCACGCTGCTTGCGGCGCTCCTCGGGCTGGTGGGGGCGCACGAGCGGATCGTCTGCATTGAGGAGGCGGCGGAGTTGCGGCCGCGGCACGAGCATGTGGTGCATCTCCAGCAGCGCGCCGCGAATGTGCAGGGACGGGGCGAGATCTCGCTCGCCGAGCTGGTGCGCGCGGCGATGCGCATGCGGCCCGATCGGATCGTGCTCGGGGAGGCTCGTGGTGCCGAAGTACGGCAGATGCTCACCGCACTCAACACCGGGCACAGCGGCAGCTGGTTCACGCTGCACGCCAACTCTGCAGAGGACGTACCGGCGCGGTTGACGGCGCTCTCAGGACTCGTTGCGGGAGAGCTCGCGTTGCAGGCCGGCGCGGCGCTCGATGCCGTGGTGCTGCTGCGGCGGGAGGGCGGGGTGCGCTGGGTGAGCCAGATCGCCGCCGTCTCTGGTAGCGAGGTGTTGGCGTGCGTGCCGGTGGCGGTGCGGGCCGGGCCCGATCACCCCACTGCGGGCGTAGCGGAGGCGTTGTCGCAATGGCAGCGGTCCTCGCTCTAGCGCTGCTGGCCTGGGCCTTCGCCTACTCCGAGGTAACAGTGGCTTGGCGGGCGCCCCGGTTCGCGCGGCGGGCACGGCGTTCGCTGGATCTTGCCGCCTTCCTCGCCGAGGTGTCCGCTCGGTTGCGTGCGGGCGGCGGGGAGGCGGAGTCGTGGGCACGTGCCGCTGAACGGAACGGTCTCAATCCCGAGGTGACCGACGGCGCCCCGGCGGCTCTCGCATCGATCGGACCCGAGGCGGCCGTGCGTGGTGCGCGTGCGTCCGCCCTGCTCGCCCGAGAACTCGGTGCGCCGCTCGCCGATCTACTCGATCACTACGGCCGAATCCTGATCCAGACGCAAGCGGCGTCGGATGCGTTACATGTGGCGCTTGCGGGGCCGCGCGCCTCGGCGCGGCTACTGGCCGCGCTACCTGCGCTTGGGCTGCTGATTGGAAGCGCCATGGGGGCGCGCCCGCTGGAAGCCGTGGTGGGTGCAGGGACTGTGCCGTTCGCCGTCGGGCTGATGCTGTTGGTGCTGGGCCAGTTGTGGACGCGGGCGATGATCGTGCGGGCGGCGCGTCTGGCGGCTCTTGAGGAGGCGATTGATGCGCATCTGCTGGCGGGGGCGCTCGAGACGGGAGCCGCCATCCCTCGGGCGCTGAGTGCGGTGGGTCGCGTGGCCGAGCGGCCCACGCTGGAGGAGGCGGGCGGGCTGCTCGCGCTCGGTGCCACTTGGGAGGAGGCTTGGGGTGGCGGGTCCGGGCCTGGCCGTGATGCCCAGTCCGCACCGCGCTCGCTCTCCCGACTTGTGCTGCGGATCCCTGATTCGGCCCGGATTTCGGTAGGAAAGCGGGGATACGCGGCACAAGTCCGCGGAGGGGGTGGGCTGGTGGAGCGGGTGCTGGAGCCGGCCTGGACCGACGGCGCCAACCCGGTGCCGCTGCTGGTGGGTGCGGCCGCCAGTGTGCTCGCTCGTTCAGATCGTGCGGCGCGAGAGGCGGCGGAGCGGCTCGCGGTGCGGCTGGTGCTGCCGCTGGGGTTGTGCTTCTTGCCGGCGTTCATCCTGATCGGCGTGGTGCCGATCGTGATCTCCCTCGGAATCGGGCTGGTGTAGCTGTATCCACACCGCGCGAGGCGACTGTATCCACAGGCGGCCGATTTCGTAGATGCGGCGCGCTCCGTTCCAGGCTCAAGGTTGAACAAACCGAAGGTCGGTTGGAAAGGAGTCACATCGATGCGCAATTGGCTGAAGCGCGATTCTGGGATGGTGAGTGCCGAGTACGCGATCGGCATTCTCGCCGCAGTATAGCTACACAAACATACTTTGAGATAAACTGGCCCCGTGCCTAAGAAAACTGCCCCTGATCAGCTGAAAGTCGCGATCTATGCGCGCCAGTCAGTCCACGAGGAGCAGGGAATCAGGCAGCAGATCGACGACTGCAACCGAGAGGCTGGCTATCGCGGCTGGCAGGTCGTGGGCACCTACCCCGACGATGCCACCAGCGGTTCGAAGGAGCGCGGCCCGGGCACGAGCTGGGCTCGGATGCTCAAGGACTTCGACGAAGGCATGTTCACCGCCGTGCTCGTCAACGATGTTGACCGACTAACCCGCAATCTCACCGACGTGCTCGAAGTGCGCCCTCCGAAGCGCGACATGCGTGTGCTGACCGTCCGCGGCGGCATCGACACCGACGACTCCACCGGTGACTTCCTCCTCAAGCAGCTCGTGCTCCTCGCCGAGCGGGAGGTCAAGCAGAAGGCGCAGCGAACCCAGCGCTATGCCGTCGAGCGCCGGAAGACGGGGCACCCCACCCCGGGCCGCACGCCCCACGGGTACTGCTGGGTGCCCGAGATCGCCAGAGACGAGAACGGCACCCGTTACCGGATCGACCCCGACGAAGCGGCTGACGTGAAGACCATATTCGCAGAGTTCCTCGGCGGTGCTGCGCTGGGACAGATCGCCCGAGATTTGAACAACGACGGGAGGTTCACGCGAGCGGGCAAGCCCTGGATTGCCTCGACCGTTCGGCGTGTGCTGATGAACCCTCAGTACGCAGCCCTACTTGCACCATCGCAGGAGACCGGCAAGTTCGACATCGCGAGCATCGACCTTGCGGAATGCACCCCCGGTGCGTGGGAGCCGATCATCGACGAGGCGACCATCGTCGCCACACGTGCCCGGCTCGTCGGTGTCAAGCCCACCCACAACGGCACCGCTAGGAAGTGGCTGCTATCCGGTCTCGCGGTCTGCGAAATCTGCCGAGCGCCCGTGCGCGCCGCCAGCGGCGAGACGCACCCCACGGCCCGCGTGGACGGCTCCGGCAAGGCCGACAGCAAGCGTTACCACGCCTACCGCTGCGTGAACGGCCACTTCATGCGAAACGGCGACATTATCGACGACTTCGTGAAAGAGGTCTGCATCGCCCGGCTCAACAGGCCCGACGCCATCGACCTGCTGGTGCCAAGGCAAGAAGGGCCGGACATCGGCCTGCTGAACACCCAGCGAGCCGCGCTCGATTCTCGAGAATCCACGATCATCGACCTGATCGCCAAGGGGAAGATGAACGCGAAGACCGCCGAAGCCGCTCTCGACGTGCTGACCGAAGAGCGACGCGCGATCACCGAAGAGATAGCCCGTGCTGTCGCCTCAGACCCGCTCGCCGAGGTCGTTGCCTCGGGCGATTCCCGCGCCTGGTGGGATGACGCCTCGCTGGCCCGCCGCCGTGCTGTAATCGGTGCGCTCATGACCGTGGCGATACGGCGAGCGGGCAAGGGGCGTCGTATCACCACATTCGAGGCAGCGTCTGAGACCGTCGGCATCGAGTGGCACAGAGGAACGTCGGCTACCTGAGATGCCCGAAGGGGTCGATGACCGAGTGTAATCCGCAGTTCGGGCACACGAACGCTATGCGGACACCGTCGCCCTCGCCAGCGTCGAATGGATCAGGCTCGCAGTCCGCGCCGCAACTCGCGCAGGTGCGATACTGCTCATTGCCAGAACCGTCTCCGATACGAACTTCCATGACTATGCCCCCGCCTTTGCCAGCTCAGCGTACTTCCCGGAGCCACTGAGCGCCGCGTAGAGCGTCTGGCGACTCACCCCGAGGTCTCGGGCCACCCGAGCCTTCGGAACGCCGCTGTCAGCCCGCTGACGCGCCTCGGCGATCTGCTCCAGGGTGAGCTTCGGGCCACGCTCGTACACGCCGTTGCGCTTCGCGATCGCGATGCCCTCGGCCTGGCGCTCGCGGATCGTCGCCCGTTCGAGCTGCGCGACCGCCGCGAGGATCGTGAGCATGAACTCTCCCTGCGGGGTGTCGGTGTTCAGTGCCGGGTTATCCACGAACTCGACGGCGACACCCTTCGTCCTGAGCTGCTGGGCCAGCGAGAGGAGATCGGTCGTCGAGCGCGCGAGCCGGTCAGGCGACTTCGCCCGCACCGCGTCGCCGTTACGGACGTAGACTTTGATGGGCAGAAAGCCGGTCAGGACGCCTAAACAGGTGGAGCGCTGGATCGATTCCAAGTGGAAGTGGTCCGAGGCTACACCTAATCCGATGCCTATTCGGTGGGTGACTTACGACGGCGCGCTAGAATCGGAACCGCGCCCGCGAACAGCAGCAAGACTGCACCATCCGCAAGAAGACCCGCACCAGCACCACCAGTGATCTCAAGCGTCGGCCCCTTGCCCTACTTCTCGGGCTCCTCGGACCCCTCGGTTATGCTGTTCGTGAGCCTCACCTCGACCATGGTGCCATTTCCGATCGTGACCTCGGACTGCGAGAACGTCCTCTCACTCCGGGCTGCACCCTTCGCCTTTGCAGGGTCGGCCTCGGTGAGCGTCACGACCGCGCCATGCGGAAGCGGATTCGACGTCACCACAGTGCCATCAGCCTTGACTGTGAGTGTTCCCTCTCCCGCTTCGAAGCCCTTGCCCGCGGGGAAGGAGTATCTCACCGTGAACTCGGTGTCCTCGTAGACGAGATCCGCGGCGTTACCGGCGAGCTTCTTCAGCACGCTGAACTGGCCCGCGGTCAGAGCAGTCGGGCTATCGAGATTGATCGCGACCGTGGTGTCCGCGAGCACCGTGAACATTCAGGATGCTCGCTTGCTGCCCCTACTGCCGAAGAGCCGGACCCACCTGGCTAAGTACTACTAGGGTGTGTTGATTAAATTGGCCTTGATACAGATCAGGACCAACGCCATCACGGCTGCCGCACGATAGCTCCGCGCGAGTTTGTCAGAGCGCATCGCTATCCCACGCCACTGCTTCAACCGGTTAAGGCACCGTTCGACTACGTTCTGCCCCGATAGCGGCGCTGGCGCTCCTCCCCAAATTCGATAGGCCGATCGGGCCATTTTTGCCGCTTCTCGATCTGATCAACCCGCTCAGGAATGGTCGCCGCGATCCCGCGCGCCCGGAGCCATTCCAGATTCGCTTTCGCGGGATAGGCCTTGTCGGCGAGGCCCAGGTCAGACCTAATGCGAGCACGCCACCGGTCGCGAGGTACCCGAATATCATGGAGCGTTGCCGCGAGCATCGTGGCGTCGTTCACGTTGCTCGCGGTCACTACCATTCCGAGCGGCGGCCCTTTCCGTCGGCCACAAGCTGCACCTTCGTCATGAACCCGCCAAGAGAACATCCGATCACATGATCGTCAGGCTCTTCGAGCGGATTCTGTAATTCGACAGAACCCTTTCTTACACGCGGCAGCCCCCATGCTAATGCACGCGCGCAATGGTCGAATCGATCGTAGGCCACCAGGCCAACGGAATCCAATACGGTGCCGCTCCATCAGCAGCGAGACGATTCATGTGCTCTCATGACCGAATCCGCATCCCCACAACGCAATGAGGCTCCCGACCACTTGGAGGGTGAGGGTGAACCCGCTTCGACGAGGCTTGGACAGGAGTCGTCAAGCCCGGCCTCGCGAAGTAGAGTGGGCTCCCGTTCCGGGGGGGGGGCAGAACGGGAGCCCGCGCGGTGGTGCCCTAGGAAAGGAAGGACAAGAGTACCGCGTTGATACGCAGTGATGGCCTCAGGGGGGGGGGGGAAAGGCCAATCACCGCGTTGATGCGCGACGGCGAAGCAAGAGCACTCCAGCCGCCACGAGCATTAGGGAGAACACTGCTCCGGCAACGACGCCTGCACCATTAGATCCAGTAAGGGCAAGCATCCCGGTGCGGATGACGTGATAGGGATCCTCATCCGAGACGAGCAAGCCGGAGTCAACACCGGTTCCCTTGACGGTGCTGTTGTCGACGTGAAGATCGTCAACACCCAGCCCGGTGACGGTCGCCGTGCACTCGAAGGAGTCGCTGACCGCGAGCGGCCCGGACCAAACCGTGCCAGTGCTGCCGTCGGGGAAGGTGCAGTCGATGTTCTTCACCTTCGCCCCACCGCGAGTCACTTCGTCGGTGACCGAGACGTCTTTCAACGCCTCGGCGCCAGTGTTCGTGATGATCATCTTGATCTCACGGCTGTCCTTCTTGGTGCGGACGGTCTCGTCCTCGGTGTCGGCGTCGTTTCCGTCGAGGTCAACCTTCTCGATGTCGATCGACGGCTTCGGCGTGTGACCGTGGTATTCGTCCTCATCATCAACTGGCTTGCCCGAGTAGCGCCCGGCACCCTCCACCTTCGCGAGGTCGACATGGGTCGTGCCCGGCTCGACGCCGCTGAGGTCGGCGGCGCAATCAAACGATGAGCCGCGCAGGAAGGGGCCATTCCAGGTGGTGCCGGTCGTGCCGTCGGGAAACACGCAGGAGAGGCCCGTGATCTCGCCGGTGCCCTCGATCAGCTCATCCGTCACCTTGATGTCGACCAGATCCTCGCTGCCTAGGTTCGCGACCTTGAACTCGAGCTTGGCCGCGCCGCCAGACAGCGGGATCGACTCCTCCTTCGTGTCGGCGTCGTTTCCGTTCTCGTCGAACTTCTCGATGTCGACACCTGGATTCGGGCTCATGAAACCGAAGTCAAGCGTCGAGTCACGATCACCCGGCTTGGTCAGCCCCTCGCTGGTCGCCTCCCACTCGTCGGAGTCGCCCTCCCTATCGCCTCGGTTCGGCAAGGTCGGAGCCATCCCTTCCAGTGCCGCTGCGCTGGCCTCACGGTCGATCACCACCGTGTACCGCTCACCGTCCTTCAGAACAGGAAGACCGGTGAACTCGTAATAGCCGTTCTCGTCGGTCGAGACCCTCAGCGGGTTACCGTCCTCATCGACTACAGGCTGACCTTCGGGACCAAGGACCGAGAGCCAGACGTCCGGAATACCCGGCTCCCCATCGTCCTGACGACCATTCCCATCGGTGTCGAACCACACATAGTCACCGACACTAACCAGACCGACGAGGCCTGCATCGAGCGTGTCATTGATGAGGTTATCGCCGTCGATCGTGACGTGCTCGGTGACCTGTCCCAGACCCGGAGCGTCCGAGTCCTTTTCGTTGTCATCACCCGAGTTCGGAACGGTCAAGCGGTGATTGTCGGGGATCTCAACCACACGCACAGCCCACTTACCGAGAGGCACGTCGAAGCTGTAGTGACCGTTCTCGTCCGTGGTGGCGCGAACAGGGTCACCGTTCGAGTTCACCACATCTTTTCCGTCGGCGTCGACAAGCTGGAATACCACACCGGGTACCGGAGGCTCATCAGCGTCCTGTAGACCATTCCGATCCACGTCGAGCCATGCAAGATTTCCGATCTGCCCACAGATTTCACGGATCGATACCTTGGGAGCCTCCGCTGGTCGCAGCGAGATCAACTGGCCCGAACTGAGCACGCTCTGAGACCGGAAGGCCACGTTGTTCCAGGCCTTCACAGTGTCATCCTCGCGGGACGCTGCACAGGTCTGCTCAGCTCCCAGCGTGAAGTCAAAGAGCGGCACGGTGCCACGGTAGTCGATGTTGAGAGCCTCTCCAACCGCCAGAGACTCCACTACGATACGCAGGGAACGGACCGTGCTTGGATCGTCAGGCAGCTCGTCGAGCCATGGGGTCGAGTCAGCGCCCGTCTGCCCCTCCGGGAAGAGTTCACCTCGCTCGGGGTTTTCCGAGGTATTGAACTGCACTGTTACTCCAGCAGGCAGTGAACCCAGCATCTGCAAGAAGCTCACGGTGAAGTGTGAGCCTCTCTGCTCTCCCGCCAGGGACTCGCCGATCGCGGTATCGCCCAGATGCGGGAGAATGTCGTAGATCACGACGTTTTGCTGCACTCGTGTCGTCGTATTCTTAACTTGGATACGGTAATCGACATCGGTCCCGCTGAGCTCTTCGGTCGAATCGTGCTTCAGTTCAGCGTAGGAGACATCTTCCCGCTTCCAGGTACCGTCACCTGCCGAACCCTTGACGAACTTCTCGACGGTCGCGCCGGACTGCGCGATAACTGACCAGTCAGCGGTCGCCTGGTTAACGATCTCAGTTGTGTCGCCGTCGCCGTCGATGTCGTACTTGTCGGCTGAGCCCGTTCCACCCGTGCGGCTCTCATCACCATCGAAGATTCCGACTCGCTGCACAGTGTCCGGCTGTGAGTGTGAACCAGCGACAGCGTCGAAGCCGACTTTAGCGGTCATTACACCGTTTACCGTCTCCTGAGGCAGGAAATCATCTCCGAACTGCCAGGTGATGCGAGTGCGTTCGACGCCATCGATGACCTGAACGTCGATCGTTTCCGTCGGTGCAGCGTGATCACCGAGTTCCCAGACCATGGATCCGGGGACATAGGTCATTCCGGCTGGCAGCAGATCCACAACCTTCGGACGGAATCCCTGCACCGTAGTGTTGGCGGTCTGCCAACGGATGCGCCATTCAACAAGGTCACCCGGCTTGAGCGAGTTCACCTTGCCGACCGCCGCTTTGGTGATGCGGAAGTCGTACTGAGCGGTCGTGAACGGTTTCCGCGCCCCTGCCGGCATTGCACCGGCGACAAAGTCGCGCTCTGATCCTGCGGCCGGAAGCTCGCCGTTCTCGTCGAGCTGGTCGGAAGCAAAGGTCACCTGGGTGTTGGTCATCGAAGCCTGTCCGGAGCTACGGAAGGCCTCAGTGAATGTCCCGTACACCTCAAGCTTCTGTGCGTTACCTCCGTTGTTCCCCAGTGGAACGTTGTGCCACATGGCCACGATGTCGGTGACCAGGGCATCCTCGGGAATGCCGATGCTCTGAGCCCGCGAGGTATCGTACACGTATACGACAGGCTCGGTGGCTCCGCCCTCAGGAGCCTCCCACTTCGCTGCACCGAAGGTACCGTCAGGATTGACGTACTTCACGGCGATGTATTTGATGTTTTTCATGTTGCGAGCTTGCTGACTCGTGCCACCATCACCGAAGAGATGAATGCGCGTTGTCCGCGTGGCGGGCACGCCCCCGCCACCATTGTCCCAGTCGGTCAGATTGCCGGCGTTCGGGCCGAACAGGTACTTCTCGATCCCAGAGCCGATACCGGTCGGGGACTCAGTGACTGAGGCACCTACCTGAGGAATCCGTTCGACAAGGGCGAGGTCACGCCGCATGTTCGTATCGACGTAGTCTTTGCCGCCCTGTGTGTAGTAGCCCTGCATGAACCAGTGCCATTCACCGTCGTAGTCGAGAGGAATGTTCGCACTCCAAGGGCTCTTGGTCGCAACGACGCTGAGGCCAGGTGTCTTGGGGAAGTTCGAAAAGGTGTGTCCCACTTCGCTGTGGCCCGAGACGACCGTGCCGTCCTGGGCTGTGGCTGTGGCATCAACCTGGTTCTTAAAGGGGTAGCTGGCTGAGGTCTGGCCCGCGGGAACCTCCGGCAGCATGCCTTCCGGGTACTCGAACGTGACTGTCTTGGTGATGACTTGATCACTACCACAAGCCTGGAAAGCCGGATCCGTGTAGGTCTCGTTCCAGGTAATTGTATGGGCGTCGTAGTCAACGTCCCCACCATCGGCGTCCACGACAATGACATGCTCAGCACCGTCGGCCCAGCTATCGAAAGTGTCGACGAACGTGATGGACGTTATCGGCAACTGGCCGAGCTCGTTGTTGGGAACGCAAGCCGTGATCTTGTAGGTCACCTGCGAGCCAGGCACGATGCTTGTGAGATCTTTTGGCGCCACGACTGACTTGCCAACGTTGAGCTTGGGCTCGGCAAGCGAGGTCACGGCGTCCGGAGGATCGAGCGGCACCTCGACCGGCGCGCCATTGGGGTCGCTGTACCCGACCTTCGACGTCGTCGTGAATGTGGTGCCTGGGACCACTGTGTAGTTCGGGAGTGCCCACGAGATATTGAACTGCACGCTTGTTCCAGGTTCGAGATCCTTTAAGAACACGACAAAGTCCTCGCCCTGGACTTCGGAATTCTCGACGAACGTAGATTCCACCAGCGGACTCGTTGCCTGCTGACCATCGGCACTCTTAGGCGCGGGCATGGTGAAGGTCACATCCGTGCAGTTCTCGGGCTCAAGGCTCGAGCACTCGATGCGCACCTGGTAGCTGAACCGCCCGCCGGAGAGCACTGAGTCGTCGAGCGTCGTGACATCACCGGTTACTCTCGACCCCACGGCCGCTGCAGGCGTTATCGCAAGGTTTGACAGGATCAGCGCCAGTATGACCGCAATGACAGCCCCTATCGGGCCCCATCTGGCAACACGCCCGTCTGCGGTGAACCCTCTGTGCATGTGACAATTCCTCTCGCTCGAATCATTCGGCTCGCGGGACAAGTCAGCAACGCGAGCAGTCGCGCCGCAACCACAGCGCGACTTTCCTCCGCTATCAGGGCGCAGGCACTTACAGAGCCTAGGCAGTCGGTACAGGAGGTATTGGCGCGCACGACAAAACCTGACCCCCTAGCCCGTCCCCTCGCGGCTAGGATGGCTTATAGGCCAAAAAGAGTGGATGAGATCCTGATCTAGCGGCGGGATTCTGCGGGAAAGTCGGGGTCGCTAATGTCCGCGACGATTAGTTGTGGCAGATACTCCTCGTCCTTCTCGCTGTGTGGTATGCGATGTGAAGCTGGTAAAGAACGGCCGTAACGCTGCTGGGAATCAACGCTGGAAGTGCCCGTCGTGTGGGGCATCCTCGGTGCGAAAACGCCCCGACAGGTCCCGGCTATTCACGATGCGGCGCTTCCTTCACTGGCTCCTGGGCAAGGACTCTCAGGCCGACACGGACGGCACTGCCTCGGGTCGTTCGTTCCGCCGCGCCACCCAGTGGTGCTGGGAACTCAGGCCTCGCATCCCACTGACGGGCGAGGTTCACGAGGTGCTCCAGATCGACGGGTTCAACCTGCGGACCGGATGGTGCATCCTGACCGTCCGGGCCAACAGGAACGTGATCGCCTGGCAGTGGTGCGCACGCGAATCCCAGGCCGCCTGGAGCGCCCTGATCTCCCGCCTACCGGCACCAGTAGTGGTGGTGTGTGATGGAGGGACAGGCATGCACGCCGCCCTGGCCGAGCACTGGCCCGATACGCGTGTTCAACGCTGCCTGGTCCATCTCCAACGCAACGTCCGCAAATACGTAACCACACGGTCAAAAACCAGCGCTGGCAAGGCCTTGTGGGACCTCGCGCTGAAGCTTACTCGCGTGAAAGATCTCGATGACGCCGCCGAATGGTTACAGCTCCTAGCTGCCTGAGAGGAGCAGTATCTGCACCTGACCAAGGAACGCACCTATCGCGCTCAGGCCACCGAGACCCCGTCCTGGGTGAAACCGACCCAGCAGTGGTGGTACACGCATCAACGCCTACGTTCCGGGCACCAGGTCCTGCGTCGCGTCCTCAAGCAAGGCCACCTCTTCACCTTCCTCGATCCCACCCTCGACAGTCTCCGAGTCCCGGCCACCACGAACAATATCGAGGGCGCAACGAACTCTCAGATGCGCTTGTTGCTTCTGCACCATCGGGGCATGCCAGAGAGCCATCAACGCCGCGCAGTCGAGTGGTGGCTCTACATGCAAAGCGAGCATCCCGACCCCGCACGCGTGCTCGCCGAGCACCAGCACAGGCCCGCAACGGCGCCACGGCCCACACGCCACGAACCCGAGCCAGGACCCGTCCTCTACGACACCGGACTAACCGCCGACGAAGGCCTCTGGGTCAGAAAAGGATGGGCAGGACGCTCATGACACGCCCGAACCCATCCACTCTTTTTGGCCTATAAGCCG
>FZQV01000017.1 GCA_900199505.1 Ruaniaceae bacterium KH17
TGAAGGAGGCGTCAACGCAGCAATCAAACGCCTCCTGCGCGACCACAGGGGCCTTCCCGAAGAGCATGCCCGCACAGCGGTCGACTGGCTCCTGAACAGCCTCACCGAACACCCGCATGACCCCTGGCACCTCGCCCAACGCCACCTCGCCGACCGCAGCGCCGCACCCGCCCCCGTCATTCAAGACGAGCAGATCGGACCAGTCACATACGACACCGGCCTCAGCGCCGAAGAAGGCCTCTGGACCCGAAAAGGATGGGCCGGACGCTCATGACACGCCGACGCCATACACACATTTTGGCCGCTAACCCGCAAAAGTCATTCCACGGTTGCACGTAGGTTGCACGCGGCAGGAAACAAGAAACCCCCGCGATCATTGCAATCACGGGGGAATCCTCTGGCGGTAGCGGCGGGATTTGAACCCGCGGTGGCTATTAACCACACAACATTTCGAGTGTTGCACCTTCGGCCGCTCGGACACGCTACCGCCAGCGAGTCTACAGTCCTGCGGCGCCCAGCCTCAAACGGATAGGCGGTGCCGTGCGCCACTCCGCGCCCCACACCGTCCCCAAGCGCACAACTGGAGCAGGAATCGACCCTCGACGCGTTGTGGGTCGAGTTTTGCTCCGATTGGTCGATCGTTGGCCGAAAAGTGCGTCCTGCGCGGTGGTAAGGATCGTCGCGGCGGGATGTGAACCCGCGGTCACCCGCGGTGGGTGGCGAAGAAGTCCTCGAGTAACGCGGCGCAGCGCTCCTCGGCTACGCCGCCGATCACCTCGGGCCGGTGATTCAGCCGCGAATCGCGCAACACGTCGCGAATCGAGCCGGCAGCGCCAGCCTTCTGATCCCACGCCCCGAACACCACGCGCGCAACCCGCGAAAGCACGATCGCCCCCGCACACATCGTGCACGGCTCCAGCGTCACCACGAGCGTGCAGCCCTCCAGCCGCCACTCGCCCACCGCCCGAGCCGCCTCGCGCAAGGCGACGATCTCGGCGTGAGCCGTGGGGTCGCCGTCGGCCTCACGACGATTCACACCTTGCCCGACGACGTCCCCTTCCGGTCCCAGCACAACGGCACCAATCGGGACGTCCGGCCCCGCATCGGCGGCGAGCGCCAGCGCGCGATCCATCGCGGTTTCCCACGCGGCGGCGGATACGGGTCCCATAGCCCAAAAATACCCGTTGCGGACACGATATTCTTCCAGCATGCGCCTGCACGTCACCGAACACCCGCTCATCGCCCACAAGCTCACCACGCTTCGCGACAAGAACACCTCCTCGCCAGTCTTTCGCCAACTCACCGAGGAGCTCGTGATGCTCCTCGCGTACGAGGCCACACGCGAGGTGGCGGTGCACGAGGTCGAGATCGAGACGCCCGTGGCGCCCACCATGGGCACGGCGCTCGCCAAGCCCCGCCCGATCGTGGTGCCGATTCTGCGCGCCGGGCTCGGCATGCTCGAGGGGATGACCCGGTTGCTGCCAACAGCCGAAGTGGGCTTCCTTGGCATGATTCGCGATGAGGAGACGCTTGAGGCGGCTACCTACGCGAACCGTCTGCCCGATGACCTCTCCGGGCGTCAGGTGTACGTGCTCGACCCGATGCTCGCCACCGGCGGCACCCTGATCATGGCGATCGAGTACCTACTCGAGCGCGGCGCGAAGGACGTCACCGCGATCTGCATCCTCGCCGCGCCGGAGGGCCTGCACAAGCTCGCCGACGCCGTGGGGCACCGCGCCGAAGTGAAGATCGTGACTGCTGCCGTGGACGAGCGCCTCAACGAACACGGGTACATCGTGCCCGGCCTGGGCGACGCCGGTGACCGTCTCTACGGAGTCGTGGACTGATCGCCGCATCCTCTCACGACTCTTGCGCGCACTGGGTATCTTCGCCCAGATCTGCAGTGCGGAGGCGCTCGCGCGCACTAACGGAGCAAGGCTCGACTCTTGACGCGTCTTCAGTTAAGTCTCGCTCCAGTAGTTGCGCTGGCAGTCGCGGTGGCAGGGGTGCGCAAGGGGCCGGGCGCGGCGCGGTGCGCTAGCCTGGCTCGCATGTGGAACGCCGTGGAGACTATCGACTATCACACGGGCGGCGAGCCGTTCCGTATCGTTGCGGAGCCGCCCGTCCCGATCCCGGGCAGCACGGTGGCCGAGCGCCGCGCGAACGCGATCGGGGACACTCCCCTCGATCTCCTGCGCCGTGTGCTCTGCTTCGAGCCGCGCGGCCACGCGGACATGTACGGCGGCTTTATCACGCCTCCCGACGACGACGGCGCCCACTTCGGCGTGCTCTTCTGGCACAAGGACGGCTTCTCGACGGCGTGCGGGCACGGCACGATCGCGCTCGGCGCGTGGGCGATCGAATCGGGCCTGGTGCCGGCGGATTCCAGCGGCGTCACGGACGTGGTGATCGACGTCCCCTCCGGCCGCGTGACGGCGCGTGTCCACACGGGCGCGGACGGCCGGATCCAGCAGGTTGATTTCGTGAACGTGCCGAGCCGACTCGTCGCGGAAGATCTTGACGTCGTGACCCACCGCGGCCCCACCACCGTGGATCTGGCGTGGGGCGGCGCGCTCTATGCCTGCCTCGACGCCTCCACCGTGGGCCTCACGGTGACTCCGGAGAACTTGACCGAGCTGATCGCCGTCGGGCGAGAGGTGAAGGCCGCCCTCGCGAATGACCCCCGGATTGAGCACCCCACCGATCCGCGCCTGAGCGGCGTGTACGGCACGATCATTTACGACAATCTGGGCGCGCTCCCGGGCGGCGAGCGGCACCAGCGCAACGTGACGATCTTCGCGGACGGCCAAGTGGACCGCTCCCCCTGCGGCTCGGGAACGGCCGCCCGGGTGGCGGCACTCCACGCCACCGGGCAACTCGCCGAGGATCAGGTGCTCGTGCACGATTCGATCGTCGACTCGAGGTTCCGGGCGCGGATCGTGGAGCGCACCACCGAGTTCGGGCTCCCGGCGGTAGTGCCGCTCGTGAGCGGGAACGCCTACCGCGTGGGCCGGTGCATCTTCGAGGTGGATCCGCGCGATCCGATGACGCCAGGGTTCGTGCTGCGATGACCCTCACCCTGGACGCCGCCGCCGTCAACCGGCTCTCGCCCGCGGCCGCCGTGGCCGCGATCACCGCCACACTCGAATCCGGCTTCGACCCAGCGGCGGACATCCCGCGCGGGATCATCGACCTCGCGCACGGCCAGCTGCTCGTGATGCCCACCGAAGCGAGCGGCTACATGGGGATCAAGGTGGCCTCCGTGGCGCCGGGCAACCCCGAGCTGGGTCTGCCGCGGATCCAGGGTAGTTACCTGCTCTATGACTCGGCCACACTCTCGCTCCAGGCGATCCTCGACGGCACGGCGCTCACCACCCTGCGCACGCCCGCGGTCTCCATCGCGGCGGTGAAGCCGGTGCTGGATCGGCGCCCCGAGCCGCAGCACGTGGTGGTGTTCGGCGCCGGGCCGCAGGCCGCCGGGCACATCGACACGATTGCGGGGGTCGCACCGGGCGGGGTTGGCAGTGCCACGTTCGTGCTTCGCCGCCCCGAGCGCGCGGGGGATGATGTGCTCACGCGAGGGAGCGTCGTCGGGCTCGGCTCCGAGGAGGCGAACCTGGCCCTGGCCGACGCCGATGTGGTGGTCTGCGCAACAAGCGCTCGGGAGCCGCTCTTCGACAGTTCGCTTCTGCAGCCGCACGCCATTGCGATCGCAATCGGCTCGCACGAGGTGGACGCCCGCGAACTCGATGGTGCGCTGCTGGGCCGCGCATCGGTGATCGTGGAGAGCACGGTCAACTCGCTCCGCGAGGGCGGGGACGTGATCATGGCAATCGCCGAGGGCCATCTTGCAGCCGAGGACCTCATCCCCATGCGGGACGTGATCGCCGGTGCCGTAGAGCTCCCCAATGACCGCCCGGTCGTCTTCAAGAGTTCGGGGATGAGCTGGCAGGACCTCAGCGTGGCGACTGCGGTGTTTGAGCTACAGAACGGCTGACGCGAACGCCGTCGGGGACGGACAATAGAGACATGACTGTACAGCCTGACATTCTTGGCGAGCCCTGGGTCAACGAGGACATTCTCGTGCCCGAACATCCCGCGGCACCGGGCGCGGACCGCGCCGTGCTCGTCTACCAGGAACAGGCCCCCACACGCGACGGCGGCCACCCCCTTCCAGTGGCCGTGCTGTACCTGCCCGGTTTCGTGGACTATTTCTTCCAGAAGGAACTGGCGCAGGAGTTTATCGACGCCGGGATTGAGTTCTATGGGCTTGACCAGCGGGCGCAGGGCCGCGCAATCGGCAGTGGCGGGCTGGAGAACATCAACGATCTACAGCTACGGAACGTGGAGACGGCGCGGGCCGTGCGGCGATTGCGCGAGATCGGGCACGAGAAGGTGGTGCTGGCCGGGCACTCGACCGGCGGACTCCAGGCCGTGATCTACGCGGGGCGCGCAACCCCGGGCGGACCCGCGGCGAGCACTCCCCCCGCTCCCGCGATCGACGCCGTACTGCTGAACTCCCCATGGTTCGCGTTGCACCGGAAGCAGCCGCTGAAGGCGGTGGCGATCGGGCTCGCTCAGGCAGTGGGAGGGGTGTTCCCGGACGCCGGACTCGGGATGCTCGGCGCCGATTACGTGCGCTCGCTCCACAAGGACTACGGCGGCGAATGGGAGTTCGAGCGCGAGTGGAAGGTGCTGGACGAGATGCCGGCGCGCGCCGGATTCCTAAGATCTGTGTTCTCGTTGCAGGCCGAGCTGCGGAAGGGCCTCGGAATCCAGGTGCCGATATTGCTGTGCACCTCGGGCAAGGCGGGCGATCCGGTCCACCCCACACCCGAGGAACTCGCGCACCGGGACGTGGTGCTGAACCCGCAGGACATGTGGCGGCTCTCGAACCGGCTCGGGCCCAACGTCACCACGCGAATCTTCCCCGGCGCCGTGCACGATATCGCGCACTCGCGGAAGGACGTCCGCGAGGAGTATGCGGCCACCGCCATCGAATGGGTCCGGGCCGTCACCTCCTGAACCAGCCTCCTCCGCGCGCCGGCGCGGGGAGCCGTGCATGATTCCATACGTCCCGCGCGCCCGGCACGTATCGGATCGCGCACGGCTCGCACCACCGCCCGCCCAGCCCTCGTGGACGCCGTCGGCAAAGGGCACCGCGCGGCGATTATGCTGACACCCATGACGCAACCGGACCGTGAGAACGCCGAGACCCTGAGCTTCGAGAGCGCCGCCGTGCACGTGGGCAACGTCCACATGGGCTCGCGGATGGGTACGGCGGTGCGCACTCCGATCGTCATGGCGAACTCGTACGAACTGCCCTACGACGCGCCCTCCCTCGACTGGCACGCCCCCGATCAGTTCCTGTACCAGCGGAACACGGGCGTGAACCAGAACGGCTTGGAGAAGCGGCTCGCGGCGCTGGAGGGCGCCGAGGAGTGCGTGGTGTTCTCGACCGGCGTGGCCGCGATGTATGCGGTGTTCTTCACGACGCTCCGCTCCGGCGATCACTGCGTGTGCACGAACATCGGCTACAACGCGCTGCGGCGCATCCTGGAGAACCTGCTCCCGGAGAAGTACGGGATCGAGACCACGTTCGTGGACACCTCGGACCTGGACGCGGTGCGCGCGGCGATCCGCCCAAACACGAAGCTGGTGCACTGCGAGGTGCTCGCGAACCCCGTGAACCGGGTGGCGGACATCGAGGCGCTGGCCGAGATCGCGCACAAGGCGGGGGCCGTCTTCTCGGTGGACTCGACGTACACGCCGCCGGGCTGGTTCCGCCCGCTCGAGCACGGCGCGGACCTCGTGCAACACTCGCTGACCAAGTACATCAACGGGCACGGCGACGCGATGGGCGGCGCGGTGCTCGGCCGGCACGAGCTGATCGAGCCGGTCCGGATCGACGCGCAGGTGGACATGGGCGCGGCGCTCAGCCCGTTCAACGCCTGGCTGATCACGCGCGGCACGGTCACGCTGCCGTTGCGCCTGAAGCACATCGCGGAGTCCACGCAGCAGGTTGCCGAGTTCCTGGAGGCGCACCCGAAGATCGCGCATGTTGCCTTCCCGGGCCTGCCGAGCCACCCGCAACACGAGCTCGCCGCCCGCCAGCTCGATGCGGGCTTTGGCGGCACAATCGCGTTCTGCCTCAACGGGACGCAGGAGACGCAGAACGAGTTCGTCTCGAAGCTCCGGCTGATCACCTCCGCCGTGTCCCTCGGGCACGACGAATCGCTGATCGTGCACCTCAGCCTCGAGGACGCGCACGCGGTCGAGTTCCCGGAGATCTTCAAGACCAACGGCATCCTGCGCCTCTCGCTCGGCCTCGAGAACCCCAATGACCTGATCGCCGATCTCGCCGCGGCGCTCACTAACGTCGGTTGAGCGAAACCGCGGGCGCAGTCGAATCCACCAGACGCCGCCAGCCGCTGCCAACGAGCCCGACGGCGCCCACTTCCTCGCGCTGAGACGGTTCTGCTAGCGCTCGCCAACGCCGTCGGCAGACGCCATACTTGCGCCATGGGTAGCGAAGTCGAATCGGCCACCTTCACGAGGGAGCAGCGGCAGAAGTATCGCGCGAAGGCGAGGGCCTGCCTCGACGTGTTCGAGCAAATGCTGGCCACCCGCTCTTTCGACTTCGACGAGCCGATGATCGGCATGGAGATTGAGCTCAACCTGGTCGATCGTGACTACCGCCCTCGTATGGACAACGCCGAGGTGCTCTCCGCGATCGCCGATCCGGAGTATCAAACCGAACTCGCCCGGTTCAACATCGAGTTCAATGTGGCGCCACGGCGCATCCATGACGAGAGCATGGTGGACCTGGAAGGCCAGTTGCGCGCCTCGCTGAATCGCGCCGAGGTGCACTGCAACGGGGTCGGCTCACACATCGTGATGGTGGGGATCCTGCCCACGGTGATGCCCGAGACGTTCGACGGCGAGTGGATGAGTGAGAACACCCGGTACCAAGCGCTCAATGACGCCTTCCTGGCGGCGCGCGGCGAGGACATCCACCTCGACATCGTGGGGCCCTCGGGTGAGCGGCTCACCCGCTTCGCCGATTCGCTCGCGCCGGAGTCGGCATGCACCTCGATGCAGCTGCACCTGCAGGTGCGGCCGCACGAGTTCGCCGCCTACTGGAACGCCGCCCAAGTGGTGGCGGGCGCACAGCTCGCCCTCGGCGCGAACAGTCCGTACTTCATGGGCCACGAGCTGTGGGCGGAGACCCGGGTGGAGCTGTTCACGCAGGCGGCGGACACGCGCCCGGAAGAGTTGCGGAACCAGGGCGTGCGCCCCCGCGTGTTCTTTGGGGATCGCTGGATCACCTCGATCTTCGACCTCTTCGAGGAGAACACGCGCTACTTCCCCGCGCTCCTGCCCGAACTCGACGCCGAGGACCCGCAAGAGGCATTCGACGCCGGCCGCGCCCCCAAGCTCGCCGAAATGCGCCTGCACAATGGCACGATCTACCGTTGGAACCGGCCGATCTACGACATCGTGGAGGGGCATCCCCACCTGCGCGTGGAGAACCGCGTACTGCCAGCAGGTCCCACCATCATCGACACGCTCGCCAACGCAGCGTTCTATTTCGGCGCGGTCCGCGCCCTGGTCGCCGATGATCGCCCGGTGTGGACCCGGATGTCGTTTGCCACGGCGCGAGAGAACTTCGTGAATGGTGCGCGCGAGGGGATCGACGCCACACAGTTCTGGCCGGGCCGCGGCGAGATCCCCACGAGCGAGCTCGTGCTCCGGGAACTCCTCCCCATGGCCTTTGCGGGCCTCGCGTCCTGGGGCGTCGAGCCGGAGGCGGCGAAGCGGCTCCTCGGCGTCATCGAGGGGCGCTGCCTCACGGGGCAGAACGGCGCACACTGGCAGGTGGCGACGGTCCACGCCTTCGAGCAGCGCGGCCTCGACCGCGCCGAGGCACTCCGCCAGATGACGGCCCTCTACGCGCAGAACATGCACTCCAACGAGCCCGTCCACACGTGGGAGGTTCCGAGCTAACGGGACCGATCGCCGTCGGGCAAAAAAGAAGCCCCCGTCATTGACGAGGGCCGGTCCGCGCGCCTGAAGGGACTCGAACCCCCAACCTTCTGATCCGTAGTCAGATGCTCTATCCATTGAGCTACAGGCGCAACGCTTATGAAGCATACCCGCTAGCCGCCCTGCACTCCAACTGGATACGTTATGGCGGTCAACACAGCCCGACGGCGTCGGCCTGCTACTCGTCCACCACCAACCGATAGCCCATCCCCGGCTCCGTCAGCAGATACCGCGGCTCCGTAGGATCCGGTTCCAGCTTCTTGCGAAGCTGCGACAGGTAGAGCCGCAGGTAGCCAGTATCCCGCACGTGCTCGGTTCCCCAGATGTGCCGGAGAATGGTCTGCCGCGTCACGAGCTTCCCGGCGTTTCGGATCAGCAGCTCCATCACCTGCCACTCGGTGGGAGTCAGCCGGATCGGACCGGTATCGCTGCCGACGGCGGTACCTCGAGCCAGATCGATGGTGACGGTGCCGATTCGCACAACAGGGCTCGGCTCCTGCTGCGGCATCCGCCGGGTGAGCGCGCGCACCCGCGCCAACAGTTCGTCCACCGAGAAGGGCTTGGTCACGTAGTCGTCGGCGCCGGCATCGAGCGCCTCCACCTTGTCTGCGGAGCCCGCACGCCCTGAGACCACCAGGATCGGCGCCTCCGACCAGCCCCTGATCGTCCGAATCACGTCGACTCCGTCGAGCCCTGGCATGCCGAGATCGAGCAGGAACACGTCCGGCAGCTCATCGACGGCGACGGCGATCGCCTGAGCCCCATCGGCGGCCGTCACCACCTCGTACCCTTTGACCCCGAGCGTGATCCGCAGCGCGCGCACCAGCTGCGGATCGTCGTCGGCAATGAGGATCTTCATCGTCGCTCCCCTCTGCGTGCGCCCACCGGCAGCGCCACCACCATCGTGAGCCCGCCACCGGGGGTCTCCCTGGGCTCGATACTGCCGTGCATCACCTCCACGAAGCCCCGTGAGAGCGCCAGCCCGAGGCCGAGCCCCGAACCGTTGTCGACATCGCCGCGGCGTTGGAACGGCACGAACACCTCGTCCCTCCGTTCGAGGGCGATGCCCGGCCCGTGATCGATCACTCGGATCTCGAGCCGATCGCCGGCCACTACCGTGACGACGGTGACGGGCGAGCCGACGGGCGAGAATCGGAGCGCGTTGGCCAGGAGATTCACCACAGCGCGTTGCAGGAGCACCGGATCGGCGAGCATCGTGGCCGAGCCGTGCTCAAGGTCCAGCTCGACGGCGCCGGGATCGACATCGAGCTCATCCAGGGCCGGGATGATCACGTCGATCGGATCGCACGGCATGGTCGAGATCGTCATCACTCCCGCCTCAAGCCGGCTCACATCCAGGAGATCGGTGACGAGGTGCGTGAGCGCGGCGAGGCTCTCCTCGGCGGTCGCGAGCAACTCGCGCCGGTCCGCGAGCGAGAGCGTGTCCTCAGCGGAACGGATCCCGCTCACGGCCGCCGTCGCCGAGGCCAGCGGCCGCCGGATATCGTGACTCAGCGCCGAGAGCAGCGAAGCACGCGCGCGGTCCGAGGCCGCCAGCGGCTCGATCTCGCTCACGGTCTCCTCGAGCCGCAGGTGCTCGATCGTCTCATGCGCCGCGCGATCGACCACGTAGCTCACAAGCACCGCGATCACGATGTGGAAGACGAGGGTGATGACGTGCACGGGATCGGCGACCGCGACCGTCAAGTGGGGTTCGATGAAGAACAGGTCCAGGATCAGCGCCGAGAGCACGGCGGCGAGCAGCGCCGGCCAGATGCCGCCCACAAGGGCGACGACGACGATCAGCAGCTGGAAGGCGAGCACCTCGATGGTGATCGTGCTCGAGTCGTGGACGCGGCTGAGCAGCCAGGCCAGGAGCGGGGCGCCCACCAGGACCAGGCCGACGCCGGCCCACCGCCGCCGGGCGGTCAATGCGCCCTGGAATCGCGGCAGCGCCACGGCGGCCACCGCGCCGTCCTTGGCCATGTCCGACCTCCTGTCAATCACCGGCCGCACGGATCCGGCCGCACCCAGTCTCCCACCGCTGCCGCTCACCGCCGAGCTAACCCACGTGAATCCACGGCCGCCGCGTGATATCCGGCTCCGCCACGCGGATCACCTCGCGGGTCATCGGCGCGATCTGGCCCTCGCCGAACAGGAAGAACCGCAGCAGATTCGAGACCGGTCTGCCCTCAGTCCACCGGAAGTAGACGTGGGAATCGCAGTGTCGCTCGCGCTGCAGGTGAAGCGTCACCGCCGCGATGCCATTGGGGACCGTGCTTCCGTGCGTCCGGAGGATGCGGTACCCGTACCGCGAGATTCCCTCAACGTGCAGTTCGTCCTCGAAGTTCGAGCTGTCGTCGACGACGATCTCGATGAACAGCACATCGTCATCGGGAAGCCGGTGGGCGAGCCGGGCATGCTGCAGCTTCTCGCGGTAGCGCCTGGCGCTGCAGTCATCGGGATCGTGCGCGATCAGGCGTAGCACTCCCGGCCTGCCGGCCGCCACGAACTCGGCGGCAACCGGATCGAGCCGCACCGCCGTGGCCCGCAACTCGGTGGAGCGTGCGATCCGGGAGACGATGCTGACCGCAACGATCCCCACGATGAAACACGCGGCGATCTTGATGCCGTCCGGGCGCTCGACGATGTTGACGATGGCCGTGTAGAGGAAGACGGTCGTGACGATCCCGAAGCCGATCGTCGCCCCGCGTTGGCCACGAGCCCAGGCCGAGAGCGTCACCGCCACGGCCGCCGAACTCATGAAGACGAGCACACCTGTCGCGTACGCGCCGCCCTGAGCATCCACGTTGGCGTCGAAGACGATCGTGACGAGAAACGCGATCGCCGTGACGACGAGCACGAGCGGCCGCGTCGCCCGGGCCCAGGCGGGTGCCATCCCGAAGCGCGGGAGGTACTGCGGGACGAGATTGAGCAAGCCCGCCATCGCCGATGCCCCGGCGAACCAGAGGATCGCGATCGTGACGATGTCGTACGCGGTCGCGAAACCGCCGTCGAGATAGGCATGCGCGAGATAGGCGAGCGCGCGCCCATTCGCCGCGCCGCCCTCCTCGAACTCGGCCGCGGGAATGAGCGCAACGGTCGCGATCGACGAGGCGATCAGGTAGGCGCTCATGATCAGGGCGGCGGTGGCGAGCAGCCGCCGCGCCCCCCGGATCCGCCCGGCCGGGTTCGCGGCCGTGTCACCGTCGTCGCCGCGGATCTGCGGCATCACCGCCACTCCCGTCTCGAAACCCGAGAGCCCGAGCGCGAGCTTGGGGAAGGCCAGCACCGTGACCGTGAGGATGGCGAGCGGGTCGCTGTGCTGCGTTGTGAGGACCGTCCACCAGTCCGTCAGCACGAACGGATGGGAGATCAGCTGCCCGGCGGCGGCCACGATCACCACGAGATTCAGGGCGAGATAGCTCGCCACGAGCATCACCGCGATCCGGATCGCCTCGCCGAACCCGCGCAGGAACACGAGACCGAGGCCGGCCAGCAGCGCCAGCGTGATGACCACCTCGTGCCCGCGCAGCGCCACGGGGACGTAGGGGTTCTCGACGAGGTGCGCGGTCGCATCGGCGGCGGAGAGGGTCATCGTGATCAGGAAGCTCGTCGCCGCGAAGCCGAGCAGCGCCAACACCATGAGCTTGCCACCCCACCGAGGGAGCAACGCGGAGACCATCGCGATCGATCCCGCGCCGTTGGGGCTCTCGCGCGCCACTCGCCGGTAGACGGGCAGCGCGCCCGCGAGCGTCACGATCACGAGGACGATCGTTGCGAGCGGCGCCACTGCGCCGGCCGCGAGCGCGGCGATCGCGGGCTGATACCCGAGCGTCGAGAAGTAGTCGACTCCGGTCAGGCACATGACGCGCAGCCAATGTGACGCCGGCCGCTCGTCCGCTCGCGCGCGCGGCGCCGCACCGGGATCGGCCAGCAGCCATTGCCCAAGGTTGTGCCGCCCGCGGGCCCTCGGGGCGTCGTCGGGCGTGACTTCAAGCGATGACTCGGTCGCCATCGTGCTCATAGGATCTGGACCTCCGTGTGTTCGACGGAATCCATCGAACTCCTGCCCGCGCACGCCGGCGGCGATCCTTACGGTTTCCATACGGCAATGCTGCGAATCCTCACGGGATCCATACGCGGCGATATCCACAGCCCGACGGCGTCGGCTACATCCCCAGGTCGATTCCCAACACGAGCGGTCCCATCGTGAGCGTGGTGATCGTGATCAACACGATCCCGATCAGGTTCATCCAGACGCCCGCCTTCAGCATGTCGCCGATGCTCACGTAGCCGGTGCTGTAGGCGATCGCGTTGGGCGGGGTCGCCACCGGCAACATGAACGAGCAGGTCGAGGCGAGCGCCACTGGCACCACCAGCAACAGCGGATCGGCCCCGATTCCCGCGGCAACGCCACCGAGCACCGGCAGGAAGGTGGCGGCGGTTGCGGTATTGGAGGTGAGCTCGGTCAGCGCCATCACGAGTGTAGTGACCACCAGCACGAGCAGGACCACGTGCAGCGTCCCCACACCGGCTGAGAGATCACCGATCCAGGTGCTCAGCCCGCTCTTCGTGAACGCCGCCGAGAGCGAAAGCCCGCCGCCGAACAGCAGCAGTATCTCCCACGGGATCTCGCGGGCCGTCGCGCCGTCGAGTAGCCGATCGTCCTTGCCCACCGGGATCAGGAAGAGCAGCATCGCGACGGCGATCGCCACCAGTTCATCCGTCACCCCCAGGTCTCCGAACAGCGTCGGCAGGAACACCCAGGAAAGCGCGGCGATCACAAATACCACGCCCACACGGCGCTCACCGGTGCTCATCGGTCCCATCTCGGCGAGCTCGCGTTCGATCAATTCCTTGCCGCCGGGGATCTCATCGATCTCCGGCTTGAAGAGCACGTTGACGAACAAGAACCACATGATGAACAGCAGCGCCCACGCCATCGGGGAAGCGAAGAGGAGCCACTTCCCGAACGTGAGCGTGATGCCGAACGTCTCCGCCACGTATGCGCGCAGGAGCGCGTTCGGCGGCGTCGAGATCAGGCTGGACGTGGCGACGATCGACGCCGAGTACGCGATCCCCAGCATCATCGCCTTGCCGAAGTTCGAGCGCAGTAGATCCACGCCCTTGGTCTGCTTGTTGACGAGTTGCAGCACCGAAAGCCCGATCGGGAGCATCATGATCGCCGTCGCGGTATTGGAGACCCACATCGTCACCACGCCGTTGGCGATCATGAACCCAAGGATGATCCGCTTCGGATCGGTCCCCACGAATCGCACCACCCCCAGCGCGATGCGGCGGTGCAAGTTCCACTTCTGCACGGCCGCGGCGAGGAAGAAGCCGCCCATGAAAAGGAAGATCGTGCCGGAGGCGTAAGGGCGGGCAGACTCGACAAAGGCCTGCGCCTGCGAGAGCGGAAACACGAGCAGCGGCAGTAGCGCAGCGGCATAGAGCGGGACGGCCTCGGTGATCCACCAGGTCGCCATGAGCACGGCGGTGGCGGCGGTGATCTTGAGGCCGTGCACGGTGTACATGGCGGTGCCGTCGTCGTTGAGGGCGTCGACGAGCGATCCGGTGAGCTGATCCGGCATCGCGAAGTACACGAGCACTGCAAGCGCGAGCCCGATGAAGATCCCGTAGTTCCGGCGGCGCTGTTTCTTCTCCAGCTCGTCGGCGATCGTCACATCTCGGGCACGCCGATTCGTGCGCTCACCCTTGAACCCATTCACTGGCGCCTCTCGAGTCAGCGCCGAAGAGGTACGGTTCACCCGGGGTCAGAAACTCGAGAGTTGAACCAGGCCCGACGGCGATGTTGCGGCCCGCTTACGTCCAGAACTTTACGCCCGACGGCGCCCACACAGTTGGGAATAACGGCCCACACTTGCGAACGACCGTCGAGTGCGGACCCAGAGGGCACGAATCGAGACACAGGAGGCATCCGAACCCCGCCACTCCACAAATTGCGTCTCCGTCCCGCCATTCGCGCGCGATGCCGGGTCACAGACACAATTTCACGCATTCACGCCGCAACACGCACCTCACGGGCACCGCCAGCGCGCCGGCCGTGGGCAGAACGGCCCACGACGACGTCGGCATTCTTCGAGATGATCGAAGGAGCAGCTCCTACCCGCATTGGACGACCATGAAGCTACGTATCCTCGCCGCCGCTCTGACCGCTAGCCTTGCTCTTATGGCATGCAGCGGCTCCGATGATTTTGTGAACGAGTACGAGTCCCTGAACGGGCAAGAAACGTCCGGCGGGTCCACGTACCTCGAGCTGAACATCCGCGAGGATCACCGCTTCACGATCGCCACCGAGGAGCAGGTACGCGATCTCCTCGACAAGGGCAATGGCGCGATCTACTTCGGATTCCCCGAGTGCCCGTGGTGCCGCAACGCCGTGCCGGTGATCGACGAGGCCGCCGAAGCGGTGAACCTCGACGAGATCTTGTACCTGAACGTCATGGAGATGCGGGATCAGAAGTCGCGCGATGCCGACGGCGAAATCGTCACCGACAAAGAAGGCACGGACTTCTACTACTACCTCCTCGAACAGCTCGGAGACCTCGCGCCCGCGTACACCTCGCTGGAGGACCCGAACGAGCGCCGCATCCTGGTGCCGCTCGTGGCCGTGGTGGTGGGCGGCAACGTGGTCGATACCCACCTAAGCACCGTGGATTCGCAAGAGGATCCGCACACTCCGCTCACGGATGAGCAGCACACCGAGCTCCTCGACATCTACAAGCAGATGTTCTCGCGCATCCCCGGCTGCGGCGAGTACGCCTGCGAGTAAGAACACCCGACGAAGGCCCCGGAATCGTTGAGATAACAACGATTTCCGGGGCCTTCGCGCCGAGCGGAGACGGTGGGATTTGAACCCACGGAAGGGTATAACCCTTCACGGCCTTAGCAGGGCCGCGCACTAGGCCACTATGCGACGTCTCCTAGTTAGCCCGTACAGGCTATCGCGCCGCGCCACGTCTCACAAAAACCCCGGCGCAATGCCTCACCCGGAAGTGGTTGTAGCTCTGGTGTCTCGGCGGCCCGGCACGCCAGAGCTACAACCACTTCTCGGGACGAGCGCCGTGTGCCCGCCCATGCCCCAGTGGCGGAGACGGTGGGATGTGAACCCAACCCTCCCCACCGCCGTCGGACATTAGTGCCGGGTCCTACAGCAGTCCGTGATTCGTCCCGTTGAGAAACCACGTGACCTGCGGCCTCACCCCCGCATCCAGGAACAAGTTGTAGGCGGGGCAGCGCCGCTCGACCTCGGCTACGAACTCGGCGAGCTCCTCCGGCGCGAGTTCGGCATCGAGCCGCAGGCTGCCCGTGAAGGTCTGGAACGTCGGCGAAACCCCGGGCACGCCCGAAACCCCACGGATGTCGATCACGCCCGAGGCCTCGGACTCGATCGCGTCGAGGTGAATACCCCGTTCCCGCGCCACGAGTTCGATGATCACGGTGATGCAGCCGAGGAACGCGCCCACCACGTAGTCCATGGGTGTGGGGGCCGAATCGTCGCCGCCGAACGAGGCCGGCTCGCTCGTGGCGAACTGCCGGGCCGAGGCGGTGAGATCGGTGCGGAGCAAGCCGCGCCACGTGCCGCTCGCGGAGATCGAGATGAGTTGCGGCGCCTCGACGGCGGCGCCTGTTGTTGCAGTCATGAGTGTGTCCTTTCATCTGCCCGACGGCGTCTACGCAAGAGGGCGCGCACGGGCGGTTTGTGTGTGGGGGCAGCAGGGCTGCGCGGGCGCGTGAACAACGCCCGGCACATAATGCCTTCAGCGCCGACGACGCGAGGCATGTGCGGTCTCACACCGCGGCGGGCATTCGCTCCATGGGATCCTCCATCGCCTCTGGCATTAGCACCGTGTCACACCGACCGGTTGCTGCAGCGTCATCGAGCCAGGTCTCTCGGCTGCTCTGGATAGGTGCCGCCCACGTTACGGGCCGCGTTGCGCGCCGCACCAGCCCCGTTCCACATTCCGGAATCCACGGGGAACGCCGCACGGCCAGCCGCCACCCGCCACTTGCGGTTGCACCTCTGGCGTGCCACGGCGC
The DNA here is from genome assembly GCA_900199505.1 of Ruaniaceae bacterium KH17. Lineage (GTDB taxonomy): Bacteria > Actinomycetota > Actinomycetes > Actinomycetales > Actinomycetaceae > KH17. Next base: position 16,111 of record FZQV01000017.1, read on the forward strand.
TGAGACGCCTACGTTGCAGCGGCTTCGCGCACTCTTGTGTGATTAGGTACGTCTCGCGGCCCCGAGACGTACCGAATATGGCAAGACCGGCAGGGCGGCGTCCCGTGCCCGGCGAAGCGAAAGGCCCCGGAACCGTGGTGGTTCCGGGGCCCAGCTCGCGGAGGGTAAGGGATTCGAACCCTTGGTGCGGGGTTACCGCACAATGGTTTTCAAGACCATCTCCTTCGGCCGCTCGGACAACCCTCCCGGTGGCACCAGATGATTCTATCCCGCAATCGCACCCATACTCGGCCTCCTCAGGATCGCCGGTGTCCACACCATCGCAGTCACGATCACGGAGCTCAACTGTGCCGCCCATCGCGGCAGTCAGCCCGGCTTGCGTTACACAAGGACTGCCTGTGCTGTGAGTCTCGCGGTAGCAGACAGGGATGGCGCCGGGATTCACTTCCCGGCGCCATCCCGCGCGAGTTGTTGCGTGGCTATCCCTTGACGGAACCCGCCAGGAGTCCACGCACGAAGTACTTCTGGAGGCTGATGAAAACCACCAGAGGCACGATCATCGACACGAATGCACCGGCCGTCAACAGGTGCCAATCCTGACCGCGAGAACCGGCCATCGAGGCCAGTGCTGCCGTCATCGGTTGGGTAATATTGCTTCCGCCGGTGAACGTCAGACCGACCAGGAGGTCGTTCCACACCCACAGGAACTGGAAGATGGCGAATGACGCAATCGCCGGAACCATCAACGGCAGCAGGACCCTAAGGAACAAGGTGACATGGCCCGCACCATCGACCCGTGCAGCCTCGAGCAGTGACCTCGGCACCTCTCCCATGAAGTTGTGCAGGAGGAATACCGCCAACGGAAGGGCAAAGATCGTATGGGCTACCCACACCGGGAAGAACGGGAACTGATCGACGATTGCGCGCACCGGCGGGAACCCCGTGAAGATCCGCATCAGCGGGATCAGCGACATCTGCAACGGCACGATCTGCAGCGCGAAGATGCCCACGAAGACCCAGTCACGGCCCTTCCAGTCGATGACGGACAACGCATACGCCGCCATGGTGGCGAGCGCGAGCGGCAACAACGTGGCCGGGATCGTGATCACCAGCGAGTTCATGAAGAACCCGGAGAGGTTCTCTCCCGAGGTCGATCCGCCCAGCACCCGCCGATAGTTGTCCATTGTGAACTGAGGATCCGAGAACAGGCTCCACCAGCCGGTGGTCTTGATCTCCGACTCAGGCCGGAACGACGAGATGAACAGCCCGAAGGTGGGAACCGTCCACAGGAACGCGATGATGAAGGCAACGAACGAACCAACCCGGGTGCCCAGCATCCGAGCAACCTTGCCGATCTGGCTCTGCGGTGTGGGGTCTATTACGCCGTCGGACATCGCGGCTCGGGAGTCTCTATTGATCGCACTCATGCTCCACGCACCTCCCTGTTCTTGAACATCTGCCGGATGTTGTAAAGGACGATCGGGATCACAAGCACGAAGATCACGACGGCGAGCGCCGAGCCCACGCCGTTGTTTCCGAACGTGAAGGACTGGTCGTACATCAGGTTCGCGAGGACCTGAGAGTTGAACTTCGCGCCGGTCATCGTACGAGTGATATCGAAGATCTTCAGTGTGGCGATACCGATCGTCGTCACAACCACCACGAGGGTGGGCCGGATCGACGGGACCGTTATGTGCCGGAACATCTCCCAGGCACTCACACCGTCAAGGCGAGCAGCCTCGACGATGTCATCCGGAATCGCCTTGATTGCCGCAGAAAGTAGCACCATCGCAAAACCCGCCTGAATCCAGATCATCACGACGATCAGATAGAACGTGTTCATCGGGCTATCCTGCAGGAACCTGACCGGCTCCCCACCGGCGCCTGTGATCAAGGCGTTGAGTAGCCCGATCTGACGCTGGCCAGCAGAGCGGAAATCATAGACGAAGCGCCAGATGATGCCGGCGCCCACGAATGAGATTCCCATCGGGAGGAAGAGCAGCGATTTGGCGTACTTCTCAAACCTCGCCTTGTCGATCAGGATCGCGTAAAGAAGCCCCACGAGCGTCGAGACAACGGGAACGAGTAGCACCCACCAGAAGGTGTTGATCAGGCCGCGTACCGAGTCCGGGTTCGTGAACACCCATTGGTAGTTCGCAAGCCCCACTGGATTCTGGGTACGAGCATCAAAGAACGACATATAGATAGTGCGGATAGCCGGATATATCAAGCCAACCGCAAGCAGGACGAGTGCAGGGCCAATGAACACCGAGACGGTGACAACCCGGCGACCCTTCTCTCCTTTGAGCTTGTCCGCGAGCCGTGCAATCAGCAGCAAGAACGCGATGACAAGGGCAAACGCAACCAGGGCCAGAAGCATCTGACCCACTTTGGTCCCAGTGAAGAAGCCCATTTGAGATACCTCAGTGGGGGTGTGGGCACATTGCCCACACCCCCACGTTCAGGTGTTAGCGCCTAGTTCGCCGGCCAGCTTGCCTGGATGTCGTCCAGGACCTGCTCGGACGTGCGCGTCTGGTCGATCCACGCCGTCATGCCGGTCCAGAAGGAGCCTGCACCCACGGCCGACGGCATCATGTCAGAGCCATCGAATCGGACGACGTTCTCCTGGTCACCCAGCAACTCAATCGCCAGCTCCAGCAGCGGAGAGGACGCCAGGTTCGGGTCCACGCCCATGTTGGCGGAGGTCACGCCACCCAGCCCAACGCGGATGTTCGCGAAGGTGTCGGATGCCATGTACGCCTGCACAGCCTGCGTCTCGGGCTTGTCGTTGAACGCGCCAACGAACTCGCCGGCGACGAGCAGCGGAATCTCTCCCTCATCGACGCCCGGCAGGCCAAATGCGAAGAAGTCTCCCTCTGGCGACACGTCGGTTCCCTCGGGAACCTGAGCCTCGTAGAAGGACGCCATGCGGTACATGAAGCACTCGCCGGAGAGGATCGGCAGACCGCCGTCATTGAACGTCGTCGTGGCGATCGAACGAGCGTCGCCGAACCCGCCGTTGACGTACTCATCGTTCAGCAGGATCTCGCCCACGGCCTCGAGAGACTCGAGGATCTGCGGGTCATTGAACGGGACATCGTTGGTCACCCAGCCGTCGTACACGTCGACGCCTGCAATACGCATCACGTAGTCCTCGAGCCAGTCAGTGGCCGGCCAACCAGTCGCGTCACCGGAGCCGATTCCCGCACACCACGGGCGTGCGCCGCTCTCGTTGTGATCCGCAGCGATCTGTGCGGTGAGGTCCATCATCTCATCGAGAGTCTTCGGAATCTCGTAGCCATTCTCCGCGAAGGCCTTCGGCGAATACCACACGAAGGACTTCACCGAAGCCAGCATCGGAGCGGCGTAGAACTCGTCGCCTACCGTGCCATATGCCTTCCACGACTCATGCCAACCCGAGTCAACCTTCGCCTCAACGGCATCCGGTGCGGGGACCACGTGCCCGTCGTCAACCATGCGTGTGAGCAGGCCCGGCTGCGGGAAGATCGCGAGGTCAGGGGCGTTACCACCCTCGGCCTGGAGCACAACTTGGTTCTCGAACTCGCCGATGCCATTGTGAACCACCTGAATTCCGGTGCATTCGGTGAACTTGTCGAAGGTGGCCTGGAGGTCAGCGGCCTCCTGCTCACGAATCGACGAGAGGAGCGTGACGGATGCGCCCTCGATCGATCCATACTCCTCGTACTCTTCACAGCCTTCTGCGGCGGAGCCGCCACCATCGTCAGGATCCGACGTTGACTCACCGCCACCGCCACCGGTGCCCCCACCGAGATCGTTCGAACCACCACAGGCCGAGAGAATCAGCGCCAACGCTGCCGCGCCTGCGAGGGCAGCGACGCTCTTCTGCGACTTTCGGATATTCACAAGTGTCTCCATTTCCGTTGTGCGGAAACGAACACTGTCTCCGCGCTCATCCATCATGACGGAAAGAGATATCGAATACATATGGTTTATGAGCACGCATACATAACGATTTAGCAACAAATGCAGGTTGCGGCTACGTCGAAGACACCCCCAGGAGTGTCTCTATGACATCGGCGAGGCCGTCGTCGTGCACCGTTCCGGTGACCGTCTGAGCACGGGACTTCGTCTCCTCGGTCGCCTGCCCCATCGCCACAGACCACGCCGCCCAGTCGAACATCTCGTGGTCATTTGAGCCATCCCCCACGGCCACGGTCGACGCCGGTGAGACCCCCAGCCGCTCGCGCACGCCTTCCAATCCGCCAGCCTTGGTCACACCATCCGGCGCAATGTCGAGCCACGCGGTCCAGCCGACCGCGTAGGTGGTCGTGTGTAGCCCCGCGCGCTCGATCAGGTCATGCATCGCCTGCGAGCCTTCTCCGGGAAGCCGGAGCGTAACTCGCACAGCCGGGATCTTCACGAGCTCGTCCAAGGTAACGATCTGCGGCTCGCCATGGAGCTCGCCGTCGGGGAAGCGCCCTGTCACATAGCGTTCCGTGTTCGGGGCATCGACCAGCAGTAGCGCCTCCGGGAGCGCCTCGTGCATCGCACGCAGCACAGGCTCGGGATCAAAAGTCTTCGTCTCGATGAGCTCGAATCCGCCGTTCACACGGCTGTCCACACGGATCGTGGCGGCACCATTGGAGGAAACCGCGAAGCCGCGTCGCAGCTCAAGTTGGTCGAGGATCGGCGTGGTCGCGACGACGCCTCGGCCGGTTGCGATCACAACGTGCGCACCGAGGCGATCCAGCTCCTGAATCCCCTCTCGCACCCGCAGTGAGAGGGCACCGTCGTGGTGGACAATCGTGCCGTCCACATCGAGAGCGACAAGCAGCTCGGGTCCGGCGGGTGGGAGCTCGATTTCGGATGGGATCACGGGCTCAGGAGTTCCCTTCCGCCGAGGTAGGGCCGCAGCGCCTCGGGGACATACACCGAGCCATCCGCCTGCTGGTGCGTCTCGAGGATCGGCACGAGCCAGCGGGTGTTCGCGGCGGTGCCGTTCAGCGTGGCGACCGGGCGGGTGGCGCCCTCGAAGCGTTCGCGGATCTGCAGGCGGCGCGCCTGGTACGTAGTGCAGTTCGAGGTCGAGGTGAGCTCGAGGTAGCGCTCCTGGCTCGGGAGCCACGCCTCGCAGTCGTACTTCCGTGCGGCCGAGGAACCGAGGTCGCCAGCGGCAACATCGATCACGCGGTAGCTGAGCTCGGCAGCCTGGAGCAGCTCCTCCTCGAGCGCAAGCAGACGCAGGTGCTCGGCCTCCGAATCCTCCTGCCGCACGAACGAGAACAGCTCCACCTTGTTGAACTGGTGCACGCGGATGATCCCGCGGGTATCGCGCCCGTATGATCCCGCCTCACGGCGGTAACAGGTGGACCAACCGGCGTACCGGACCGGGCCATCCTCGAGGTCGAGAATCTCGTCCATGTGGTAGCCGGCGATCGCCACCTCGGAAGTCCCGGTGAGGTAGAGATCATCCGCCGGGAGGTAGTAGATCTCGTCCGCATGCGCGCCGAGGAATCCCGTGCCCGCCATGATCTGCGGCGATACGAGCGTGGGAGTCACCATCGGGGTGAAGCCAGCGGCCATCGCGCGATCCCGCGCAAGCATGAGCAGCGCCTGCTCCAACAGCACGCCGACGCCGGTCAGGTAGTAGAAGCGCGCACCGGAGACCTTCGTACCGCGCTGGGTGTCGATCGCCTTCAGGCCCTCGCCGAGTTCGAGGTGATCCTTGACCGGGAAATCGAAGCTGGCGTGCTCGCCCGCCGTCTTCAGGACCTCGAAGTTCTCCTCCCCACCCGCGGGAACGCCGTCGATCACGATGTTCTGGATTGGCAGGAGCGCCTCTGTGGCGGCGGCATCCGCCTCCTTGGCGGCAGCCTCGAGTTGCTTAACCTCGGCGGCCATCTTGCCAGCCTCTGCGATGATCGCCTGGCGCTCATCGGGGCTCGCCTTGCCAATCGATTGAGAGAGCGCCTTCTGCTCGGCGCGGCGGGACTCGAAGGCGGCGAGCGCAGCGCGGCGCTGCTCATCGGCCGCAATCGCCCGATCGACTTGATCTGGGTCCGCGCCACGAGCCAGCTGCGAGGCCCGCGCCGGCTCCGGATTCTCCCTCAATGCACGTACATCAATCATGAACCGAGCCTACCGTTTCGCGGCGCTCCCCCTCACCCTCGCCCACACCTCACGCCACCTGCCAACCATCCCCACCAGGGAACCCAGCACCGGGCGTCTGCCACTCACGTGAGTGGCAGAAGGACAGGATTAGCTCGAGAACCGCACGTTTGGCACTCAGCTGAGTGGAAAAGGGACGCCGCCCACCCACATACCGGACTTCTTGCACTCACCTGAGTGCCAAAGGGACGAGAGCAGCGGCGGCGTGCCGTAGATTTAGGGAATGGAGGGCATCTATGCGCTGGTCGCGGTGATCGTGGTCGCCGTTGTCTCGGGAGTTGCGCTGTTCCTTGCTGGACGCGCTCGGCCCTCTCCAAGCGAGCCCACCGAAACCAGCCGCGTTGCCCTCGTCTACAACCCCTCGAAGCCGCACGATTGGCCCGCGCTCATCGCCCTGCTCGCCGACGCCGTTCGCGACGCCGGGCTGGCCGAACCCCTCATCTTCGAGACCACTGTCGAGGACCCGGGCGTGGGCCAGGCACGTGAAGCGATCGCGAAGGGCGCCGATCTCGTGATCGCGGCCGGCGGCGACGGCACCGTTCGAGCAGTGGCCGAAGGCCTCGCCCGCACCGGCACCGCAATGGGGATCATCCCCTCCGGCACCGGCAACCTGTTCGCGCGCAACATCGATCTTCCACTCGATGACCCCGCGGCGGCCATCGAGATCGCACTGCGCGGCTCCGAGCGCCACATCGACATCGGCTGGCTCCGCAACCGCGACGCCCGCCAGGACATCAGCGAACACCTCTTCCTCGTCGTTGCCGGCATCGGGTTCGACGGCGAGATGGTCGCCGAGACCGACCCAACTCTGAAGAAGCAGATCGGCTGGTTCGCGTACGGCGTCGGCGCGGTCAAGGGCATGCTCCGCCCGCGCATGAGCACCACAGTCACGATCGACGACGCGAACGAGCCGATCCGCCGCACCGCCCGCTCGGTGATGATCGCCAACTGCGGCTGGCTCCCCGCCGGCGTAGCCCTACAGCCGGACGCCGAGCTCGACGACGGCTTCCTCGACCTCGTCACCGTGGACACCCGCGGCGGCGCAATCGGGTGGGCATCGCTCGGCGGCAAGCTCATCCTCCGCACCGTTGGATTCCGCGGCGAAGCAACGGATATCGCCTCCACGCTGGAGTATCACCGTGGCCGAGAATTCCACATCGCCACGGATCAGACGTCCTGGGTTCAGGTCGACGGCGATCTGGTCGCCGAGAGCTCGATCATTAGTGCCCGCGTGGACCCCGGGGCACTCATAGTCCGCGGGCCATAGCCGCCCGGCGTAGCCCGAAACCGCGGGCGAGGGATCGGGGCGCTAGCTCTCGAGCAGGCCCTCAACCCAGGCACGGGCGGCATCGAAATCGGCGTCCGAGGTGCCGGGCGCGAGGCGCGTGAGCGGCGCGTCCGCCGCCGGATACGAGCCGATGAAACGCACCAACGGGCACACCCGGTGCAGACCGATCAGCACCGCCTTCATCCGCTCCTCGGTAATGTGACCTTCGGCGTCGATCGAGAAGGCGTAGCGGCCGAGCGAGTCACCGATCGGGCGGGACTCGATCCGCGAAAGGTTCACGCCGCGCACCGCGAACTGCTCCAGCATGTCCAGTAGGCCACCTGACTCGTTGTGCGCGAGGTGCACGAGCAGCGTGGTCTTGTCCGCGCCCGTGGGCGCGGGAATCCGACCATTCTTCGCGACCACCGCGAAGCGCGTCACGGCGTGGGCGTTGTCGGCCACATCCTCGGCGATCAGCGGCAGGCCGTACTTTTGCGCCGAGTGGCGTGAGCAGAGCGCCGCATCGAAATCCGCGGTGCCCTCGGCGAGAGCCTTTGCTCCTGCCGCGGTCGAGCCCACCGGGTGGTGGACGGCGTCGGGCATGACCTGGTGGATCCACTTCCGGCACTGCGCGTATGCGTGCGGGTGGGTGCCCACGGAACGAATCTCGTGCAGCTCGGCGTGCCCGGCGAGCTGGAACTGGATCGGCACCAGCACCTCGCCGATGATGACCAGGTACTCCCCGTGTGAGAGCGAATCGATCGTGGCATTTACGCCACCCTCAACCGAGTTCTCGATGGGGACGACGGCGGCCTCAACCGCTCCGCCGCGGACCTCGTCCAGCGCTGTGGGGACGTCGATACAGGGGACGCCTTCGGCGTCGGGGGCGAAGCTCAGGAGGGCCTCTTCGCAGAAGGTCCCTTCGGGGCCAAGGAAGGCGTAGCGCATAGTGGTGCCAGGGTACCCGAGGTGGGGGCCGTGCCGCCGCGCCGTCCCACTCCTCCCTTCGAACTCGTGCTGCATCCCACAAGATGCCCCAGATTTGACCCCAAATCTGGGGTCAGCAACACAAGTCTGGGAAGGGCGGGTGTGGAGCGAAGGCTACGACGCGTAGTTGACGGTGTATGGCAGGCCCGGCTTCTGGGAGACCGCCACCTTCGCGATCGTGTCCTTCGGCGCGTGCACGCCGCGCATTCGACGGCTCGAGACCGCCATCGCCACATCCCGGTACTGGGCGGAGCGGTGCAGGGCCCCAGAGAAGTTCTTGGGAATCGGGCGGCCGCGCAGGTTGCAGGGAACCTCCTGCACCGTGAATCCGGCGGTCAGCACATCGATCGTCATGCCCGTCTCGACACCCCAGCCGTGCGCGAGTGGAAGCGCCGCATTGAAGGCATCGCGGGTGATACAGCGGACCCCGCTGAGCGGCTGATAGGGGCGCCATCCGGTGGCGCGCGTGATCGCCTGGCGCGCGAGCTTGGTAGCCATCGCCGGGCTACTCTGGCCCTCCTCGGGAGGGAGCGCGGCGATCGCGAGATCAACCTCGCCAGAGATCACAGGCTCCACAAGCGCGGCGCATTCGACGGCGCTCTCCCCCATATCGGCATCGATGAACAACAGGACGCGGGCGGGGCGGCCGTCGATGTCACGCATGGCAACAACGGAACTGCCGGTCTCCATCGCGGAGGCTTTGCCGCGGTTCACGGAATGGCGCACCACAACGGCGCCGGCATTGCGCGCGGCGTGCTGAGTGCCATCCTCCGAACCGTCATCCACCACCAGGACGAGATCGACATGTGGAATGGCGCGGCACGCGCGAATGGTCGCCGCGATGCGATCGACCTCATCTTTCGCCGGGATCACAACGGCGACACGATCATTCACGCAGTCAATCCTAGTCGCATTCGCGGAGGATTCCGCGCGTTATCGCGGCCTCGGCGTGGTGATTTCTACAGGTTTACTTGGCGCGAGATCAGGCCGGCGCGGGCGCCACGCTCCTCCGCCGTGAGCGGCGAATCGTCCTTCAGCGCCTTCTGCAGTCGCTTCTCGAACGCCTGGCACGGGCCGGTGAGTTCATCCGCCTCGGTGCCGGGCTGCAACTCCCACACGGGAACGAGCAGTCCCTGTGCACGGAACGCGCCGATCATGCGCACTCCCTCTTCGAGATCGGTCTCGTGGGCGGCCTGCAGGCGGGCCAGCGCGCTCAGCAGCTCGTACTCCCCCTCAGGGCGAACCCAACGCAGGAACTCCTTGCCCATTCGGGTCCAATAGGCCGATTCGACGCCGTCGACCTTCACCATCGGCACCACCTGCTCCTTGGCGTTCGCCAGCGCCTCCTCGAGCTCGGGGGTGCGCTCCTCGGCGGGGTCGATCCAGAAGTCGAAGCCATCGTGGACCTCGATGTTGAGCGGGGCATCGCCGAGCAGGTCTTGCAGACGCTCACCCGGCTCGGGCAGTTCGGAAAGGTAGAGCGGCTCGCCCGGCTCGAGCTCGAGCGCCTGGAGCAGCGCGTTGGCGACATCGCGCGAGGCGTCACCGGAGGCCAGGCGGAACTGGAGGGCGACAACGACGCTCCCGTCCTGGCGGCGGACGGCCGGCACCTGGTCAGGGAGGAGGGTGGCAAGGAGGACGTCGGTGTCCTTGTACGTGGTGGAGATCGTGGCGGAGGGCAGGATCTCGCGCATGGCAACGAGATCGGTCTCGTGGTCGAGCCCCTCGAACGGGCGCTCGACGAACGGCACCTCCTTACGCTTCGGAGCGGACTGAGTGCGATCGCGGCGAGACTTCTTTCCCATAGGGACTAGGTTACGGGACGCCGCGCCTCCCAACGGAACCGGGCGCCGTCGGGCAGCTGCCCTCCCCACCATTCCGGACGCCGTCGGGCAGACCATCCCACACGCCCTCATGCCCTTGTTCGAGCGCTATGTCATGCACAAGGTGCGGTGTCATGACATAGCACTCCCGCTAGGCGGCAGGCGGCCGAGCGGAGTAGAAGCACGGGAGTGAAGGGCGATTAGCGCGCAAGTGGTGTTTTTGTCGGCGGTGTGCGGCAGGATGGTTCTATGCATGAACGCGCAGGGCAGCCGGCCCAACCCAGCGACCTCATCGACGTCGATCAGCTCATCGCGGATTACTATGCGATCGTCCCGGACGTGACGAATCCGGAGCAGAAGGTGATCTTCGGAACCTCCGGTCACCGCGGTTCGGCGTTCGACGGCGCCTTCAACGAGGCGCATATCGCCGCGATCACGCAGGCGATCGTTGAGTATCGGGCCGCGCAGGGCACCGACGGCCCGCTGTACATCGGCCGTGACACGCACGCGCTCTCGCTTCCCGCATGGAAGACTGCGCTCGAGGTGCTGGCCGCGAACGGCGTCACCGTGCGGATCGACGCCCGCGATGCCTACACGCCCACCCCCGCGCTTTCGCACGCGATCCTGATCACGAACGGCGCGGGCTCGTCCGGAGGCGTGGTCACAGAGGGGCCCGGGCGCGCGGACGGCATCGTGATTACCCCCTCGCACAACCCGCCGCGCGATGGCGGCTTCAAGTACAACCCGCCACACGGCGGCCCGGCAGACTCGGACGCAACCGGCTGGATCGCCAACCGAGCGAACGAGTTGCTCGCGGAGGGCTGGGAGAAGATCCGCCGCGTCTCGCTGGAGGAGGCGCTCGCCGCCGAGACCACCGGCCGACACGATTTCCTCTCTGCGTACGTGGAGGATCTCGCGAACGTGATCAACTTCGACGCGATCCGCGAGGCGGGCGTGCGGATCGGCGCGGACCCGCTCGGCGGCGCCTCCGTGGACTACTGGGGCGAGATCGGCGACCGCTACGGCCTGAACCTCACGGTGGTGAATCCGGATGTGGACCCGGCGTTCGGCTTCATGACGCTGGACTGGGACGGCAAGATCCGCATGGACTGTTCCTCCCCGAACGCGATGGCGTCGCTCCTTTCCAAGATGGGCGACGACGCCCCCTTCGATATCGCGACCGGCAACGACACGGATTCGGATCGCCACGGCATCGTGACGCCGGATGCCGGGTTGATGAACCCGAACCACTTCCTCGCGACGGCGATCCACTACCTCTTCCAGAACCGGCCCGGCTGGCCCGCGGATGCGGCGATCGGTAAGACTCTGGTCTCCTCCTCGCTGATCGACCGCGTGGCCGAGGGGATCGGGCGCACGCTGATCGAGGTGCCGGTGGGCTTCAAGTACTTCGTGCCCGGGCTCGTCTCGGGGACGGTGGGCTTCGGCGGTGAGGAGTCCGCGGGCGCGAGCTTCCTGCGCAAGGACGGCACCGTGTGGACCACGGACAAGGACGGCATCATCCTGTGCCTGCTCGCGGCGGAGATGATCGCCGTGACTGGGAAGTCGCCCTCGCAACTGCACGCGGAACTCGTGGCGCAGTACGGCGCGAGCGCCTACGCCCGGATCGACGCGGCGGCCACAAAGCCGGAGAAGGCGAAGCTGGCGGCGCTTGAGCCCTCGGACGTCAGGGCCACTGAACTCGCGGGCGAGCCGATCACGGCGCGCCTGGTGCGGGCGCCGGGCAACAACGAGCCGATCGGCGGCCTGAAGGTGACCACTCAGAACGCCTGGTTCGCAGCGCGTCCCTCCGGCACCGAGGACGTGTACAAGATCTACGCCGAGTCCTTCAAGGGCACCGATCACCTCGCCGAGGTCCAAGCAGCTGCAAAGGACGTGGTCGCCGCCGCCCTCAACGGCTGATTCCCGCATCACCGTGGCACTCGGCGAACGCTCAGCGTTCATTGAGTGCCACGATCACGCGAGCTCCCCACTTCTCGGGGGTTAAGCGAGCGCAGAGGGCGAGACGGAACCATGGTGCGGTTGGCACTGCCTGACGCGCCGAGACGGAGAGTCACGCAGAGGCTGGGGACGGTAGCTTCGACAGCTCTCATGCGGTTCTTGCACTCGGTTCCGGCAGGCACATAAGGCTGGGGATCGAGTGATATCTCGGATTAGTGCGGGTCCGTGCGTCCGATCCTGACCAGTCTTGAGAACAGTGCGGGTCCGTGCGACTGATAGCGGACGCACGGACCCGCAGTAACGCTGGAAGTGCTTGAATCCGGACGCACGGACCCGCAGTGATACGTATGCGCCATCCCACAGTGAAATAGCGATCCTCTTCGTGGCCGCAGAATGGGAAGTACCGGCGGCTAGAAGGTCTCTGGGGCCCGGCGGACCTTTTCGTGTGCCAGGGGCGGGACCACGCTGGGTATCCACGAGTAGCGGCGCCAGTTATCGTCGCTCGCCTTAGTGAACCAGGTGGTGATCTCGTGCCAGCCGGGCGCCGCGAGCGAGCCGCCGAGTTCCGTCACCGAGAGGCTCGCACAGAGCACGGCGAAGTCCAGCACGCGCTGCAGCGGCCAGGCCTGAAGGCGACCGTAGACGAGCGCGGCGGTGAACACGTCCCCCGCGCCGGTGGGGTCCACCAGCCCGACGGCGATCCCGTCCGATTCGGCGCGCTCCCCTGAGACTCGGTCAAACGCGATGGCGCCGTGCGCACCACGCGTGAGCACCGCAAGCGGTACGATCTCGGCGAGCACCTCCAGCGCCGCCTCCGGAGTGGCGGCCCCGGTGAAGCGCATCGCCTCGGCCTCGTTCGGCGTAAAGGCCTCGCACTCGCGTAACGGCTCGAGCCGCGCGGGATCCCAGGCGCCGCTCGGATCCCAGCCCACATCGGCAAACACCTTCGCCCCGCCGGCCGCGGCCTCACGCCACCAGCGGTGACTCCCCCGGTTGCCGCCAAGATCCGTGATCACTGCACGCACGCTCGGCGGCGTGCCGATGAACTCGTCCGCCGAAACCTCGGCCGCGTGTTCCCGCGTGACCATCGCCCGATCGCCGTCGTACCCCAAACACACAGTCACATTCGTGGGCTGCGGGAGCGTCACCGATCGGCTCAGATCCACGCCTTCCTGCTCGAGCACGGTGCGCATCCAGCGCCCGTATGTATCGTCGCCGAACCCGGCGGCGAGCGCTGTCGTCAGCCCGAGCCGCGCGCACGCAACCGCGAGGGTGGCGATTCCGCCGGGAAGTGTACCCATCGCACCCGCGTAGATCTCGGTGCCGGGCTGCGGCGCCTCGAGACCCGCGAACACCAGGTCCACGAACACGTCGCCGTGGAGAAACACATCGAACTCACTCACGCCCCCACGCTACCGGCCCGAACGGAAGGGGTTGGTACGAAACAGCACCAGATCAGACGCTGAAGCGAGCCGAACTCGTACCACCCCCGGCTCCGGCGTCCGCTCCCTGAACCCGCTTCACTATGATCCGCTGAGATCCGTACACCAGTCGCTTCTAATGGCCCTCAGGGGCCCCAAATTGCCGACTGGTGTACGGATCTCAGCGAGAGTGGGCGTAGCATGCGGCTCGCTCCATCCCCAGCCTGTCCCATGAACCGCGGCCTGGCGCAGTCGCGACGTACTCGCCGCCGAAGCCACCGGGCGCGTGCCGCAACACGCCCCCGGTCCCCGGCCCGAGTGGTCCCGATAGGCTGGCGTACGTGAAGTTGGCAGTGATCGGTGGCGGCGGGTTCCGCGCGCCCCTCCTCGTGAAGGCCCTGGCGGATTCGCCGTTTGAGGTCCATCTGTACGACGACGATCCCGAGCGTCTGAGCGTGATCCGCTCCGTCATCGTCGGGCTGGGTTTGCCACAGCCACGCTTCCACAACGATCTCGAGGAGACACTCGAAGACTCCGATTTCGTGTTCACCGCGATCCGCGTGGGTGGGCCCGAGGGCCGCAAGCTGGACGAGGAAATCGCCGCCCGGCACGGCTTCCTCGGCCAAGAGACAGTGGGCCTCGGCGGTATGGCCTACGCTCTTCGCACCATCCCCGTGGCCAGGGACATCGCCCGCGCCATCGCCGAGCATGCCCCCGCTGCGTGGACCATTAACTTCACGAACCCGGCGGGCGTGGTCACACAAGCGATGCAGGAAGTACTCGGAGAGCGCGTGATCGGCATCTGCGACACCCCGATCAGCCTCGTGCAGCGCGTGGCGGGCGCCGCCCCGATCGACGCGATCGACTATGTGGGCCTCAACCACCTCGGCTGGCTGCGCTCGGTCACAAGCGGCGGACGCGATCTGGTGCAGGACCTCCTGGCCGACGACGACGCCCTCGCGGCGCTCGACGAAGCCCAGGTCTTCGGCCCGGAGGTTCTGAAGTCGATCGGCGCGCTGCCGAACGAGTACCTCTTCTACTACTGGTTCACGCGCGAGGCGATCACCCGGATCTCCGCCCGCGACGGCCGGGGAGCCTATCTCGCCGCGCAGCAGGGCGACTTCTACCGCGCCGCCCTCGCAACCCCGGAACGCGCCCACGAGCTCTGGCTGGACACCCTCGCCGATCGCGAGCAGACCTACGGCGCCGAAGCCCGCGAGGACGCCACGAGCCGCCGCTCCCCCGAGGAGTACGAAGCGGGCGGCTACCAGGCGGTTGCGCTCACCTTGATGACCGCGCTCGCCGGCGGCACCCCCGCCCTCACCATCTCGAACGTGCGCAACGGGCAGGCGATCCCCCAACTGCCGGAGGACGCCGTCGTCGAAATTCCCTGCCTGGCCGACGGCGAGGGCCTCCACCCGCTGTCCGTGGCACCTCTCAGTGCGGAGTTCGCCGGGCTGATGGTGCAGGTGAAGGGCAGTGACGAGCTACTCCTCGCCGCCACGGCCGAAAGGGACCCGGAACTCGCCGTACGCGCGCTCGCCGCACACCCGCTGATCGATTCGTTGAACGCCGCCCGCGCCGCCCTCGATGACTACTGCGCCGAGGTCCCCGCGATCGCCGCAGCGATCGGTCGTGACAGCGCCGCCCGGTAGGATCGAACACATGGAAGCCCCACGTAGCGCCCGGCTTGAGGACGGCCTGAACAAGCGCATCGTGCCCTGGCTACGGGGCCGAGGCTGGCTCCCGCAGATCGTCGCGTACACGGGCTACGGCTCCAAGGAATTCGCGCGCGTGCTTGGCCGCGTCGTGATGCACAACCCTGCGAAGTCCGAAGACCTGGACCCCGTGGGCACCCTTGAAGAGGCTCAGCGCGGTTGGCGTTCGTTCGTTGCCACGCCGGTACCGATGATCCCCGTGACCGTGCGCGTGGGAGACGCCGAGGTCACCACCCTGACCGATCGCGGCGGCTACATCGACGTGGTCGTGCGGCACCATAATCTCGCCCCCGGCTGGACCGAGGCCGAGATCAGCGCACCCCACGCGGAGCCCACGACTGGACGGGTCAACATCATCTCGGCGGCGAACCGGATCGGCGTGATCTGCGACGTGGATGACACGATCATGGTCACCTACCTGCCACGCGCGGTGATCGCGGCGTGGAACACGTTCGTGCGGCACACCACCACGCGCAAGCCCGTGCCGGGGATGCCCGAACTCTTCACACAACTCCAGCGCACGCACCCCGGTCTGCCGGTCATCTACCTCTCCACCGGCGCGTGGGGATCGGTGCCCACTCTCCAGAACTTCGTCGAGACTCACGGCTACCCAGAAGGCCCGTTCCTGATGACGGACTGGGGCCCCACCCCCACCTCGGCCTTCCGCTCGGGGATCGAACACAAGCGCACCCAGCTGCGGCGCCTCGCGATCGAGTTTCCTGAGATGGAGTGGTACCTGATCGGCGACGACGGGCAGAATGATCCGTATGTCTACAGCGAGCTGGCGCGCGAACACCCTGCCCATGTGCGGGCGATTGTGATTCGCCAACTGAATCCCGTGGAGCAAGTACTCGCCCACGGCACGCCCATGGAGCTGCGCAGCCGCGATCCACGGCAACGCCGCGAGGCATACACACCCTCGATCTCAGGACCCGACGGCCACGCCCTGGCCGCCGCACTCCGGAACCTTCCGGAAGCTCAATAAAGGAGAGAAGAAATGACCGTGAACACCGCCGACGTCGGCATGGTCGGCCTGGCCGTCATGGGCTCGAACCTGGCCCGCAACCTGGCCCGCAACGGGTACACGGTGGCTCTCTACAACCGCACCTACGCGCGCACCGAGGCGATGATGGAGGCGCACGGTGACGAGGGCGCATTCGTCCCCTCCGAGAAGCTCGAGGACTTCGTTGCCTCGCTCAAGCGTCCGCGTTGCGCCCTGATCATGGTCCAAGCGGGGCCGGGCACGGACGCCGTCATCGATCAGCTCGCCGAGCTGATGGAAGAGGGCGACATCATCGTGGACGCCGGCAACGCCAACTTCCACGACACCATCCGCCGCGAAGAGGCGATCCGCGCCCGTGGCCTGCACTTCGTGGGCACCGGCGTCTCTGGCGGTGAGGAGGGCGCGCTGCTCGGGCCGTCGATCATGCCCGGCGGCACCGTGGAGTCCTACGACCGGCTCGGCCCCATGCTGGAGGCGATTTCGGCCAAGGTCGACGGCGTGGACTGCTGCGCGCACATCGGTCCGGACGGCGCAGGGCACTACGTGAAAATGGTGCACAACGGCATCGAGTACGCGGACATGCAGCTCATCGCCGAGGCGTACGATCTGCTGCGCCGCGGGCTCGGGGCAACCCCCGCCGAACTGGCGGACATCTTCGCCGAGTGGAACACCGGCGAGCTGAACTCCTACCTCATTGAGATCACCGCAGAGGTGCTCCGCCAGGTGGACGCCGAGACCGGAAAGCCCCTCGTGGACCTGATCGTGGACCAGGCCGGCCAGAAGGGCACCGGCCGCTGGACCGTGCAGAACGCGCTTGACCTCGGCGTGCCGCTCACCGGCATTGCCGAGGCGACCTTCGCCCGGGCCCTCTCCTCCTCCCTGCCGCAGCGGGCGGCGTCGGGAGCGCTTGGCGCACACGCCGAACCGCTCGAGGTGGCGGACCGCGAAGCCTTCATCGAGGACGTGCGCCGCGCGCTCTATGCCTCGAAGGTGGTGGCCTACTCGCAGGGCTTCGACCAGATCGCGGCCGCAAGCGAGGAGCACGGCTGGGATATCGACCGCGGCATGCTCGCGCGGATCTGGCGCGGCGGTTGCATCATTCGCGCCGGCTTCCTGAACGACATCACCGCCGCCTACGACGCGAACCCGGCGGCCCCGCTGCTGCTCGCGGAGGACGCCTTCGCGGGGACCGTCAACGCGGCCGTGCCTTCGTGGCGCCGCGTGGTCGCTTCGGGTGCGCTTGCGGGGATTCCACTGCCGGCATTCTCGTCCTCACTCGCGTACTACGACGGCGTGCGGGCCGAGCGACTGCCGGCCGCCCTCATTCAGGGGCAGCGGGACTTCTTCGGCGCGCACACCTACAAGCGCGTGGACAAGGATGGCGTCTTCCACACCCTCTGGTCCGGCGATCGCTCCGAAGAAACTTGGAGCTAGCGCACGCTTCGTCATCCTGCGCGTAGCCGAAGGCGAAGCCGCAGGATCCAGTGGGTGCGCACTGGCGTATGGCCTGGATTCTGCGATCCGCTACTCGGCCGCAGAATGACGAGGCTAATCGGTGCGCGGAGTCTCGCTTGAGGGATCGTAGATCCACTCCGTTGACTCGACGTGGATTTCCTTGGGCCGCGCGGTGGAGGCGATCTTGTCCTTGACCGCGTTGGCGGCGCTGTCGGTGAGCTTCATCGCCTGAGTGCGCGCGAACTCGCCGGCAGTCTCATCGGTCTTCTGGAGCGCGCCCTGTACCGGGCGCGAGGCCACGGCCTTCTTCGCAATGCCCTTAATCCGCTCGTACGCGCCCCGGCCGGCGCGCGCGCCAAGGACGAAGCCAACTCCAGCACCCACGATGAAGGTCATCTTTCCCATAGGCACCATCCTACGGACTGACCCACTTCCCCACGCCCCCTCCGCGAACTTGTGCATGTGGTGACCAATGTGAGCGCTCCCATCGGCTGCCGACTGGTCACCGCATGCACAAGTTGGGGGCGGGGTGCGCGCAGGTCAGGGTCAGACGAGGCGGGGCTCGATGCGCTCCTCGACCGCCCGGTCGCCCTCGCGCGTCACCACATACGCACCCTTGCCTGGGATCTCGGTGACCGCCTCCACGAGGTCGGTCTCCCGGTAGACCAGCCCGACGCCGTCGTCCGTGCAGTAGGTGGTCCCGAGCCCGCCCTCGGCCACGAGCTTGTGCACGAGCGGGCGGCGGCGCTCCTCGTTGTCGTAGTGCACGCCGTTGTCGTACGGAATCAGCCCGAGCCCGTTGGTGACCGGCCGCAGATCCACCCCGAACGAATCCGTGGTTCCGCCGCGATGCCAGCAGATCGAGCCCGCCGAGACACCGGCGAGCACCACGCCCGCCCGCCACACGCGTGGGAAGATCTCGTCCAGCCCATGCACTCGCCAGACGGCGAGCAGGTTGGCCACAGAGCCGCCATCCACCCAGATCACGTCCTGTTCGAGAAGGTAGCCCTCGACGTCGTCCACATTGGGCATCGTGAACAGGCGCAGCGGGTTCAGCTCGAACCCGGCGGTGCGGGCGGCCTCGGCGCGCTCGGCGAGCGTGGCGCGTTGGTCCCCATTCGCGGTGCCGAGGTAGCCGATCCGTGGCGTCCTGCCAGAGACCCCTGCCAACTCGACCGCGTAATGCACGAGCCCGGCGAACCGCACCGTCAGGTGCTCGGTGGCGGCGTAACCGCCGGAGGTGGCCAGGATCGTGGGGGCGTCGGCTGTCATGACATTCCTTTCTGAACTACTGTGTCCATTATGGTGCGTCGCAATCTCACAGCCGTCAGTGATGACCGCATGCGCCTCGGCACGGGGCACGGTTCGGAGCATTGGTTCGAGCTGCTGGACGCCGCAGGCGCGATCCGCTGGCGGCATTCGAAGATCGTAGATCACCTCGAGGAACAGGGCCTGCGCGCCTGGTGGGCGAACACGATCGGCACGGCCTACGAAGTCGAGCGCGGCCGGCGCAGCATGGACGGAACCATGGCCGCCACCGCCACTCGGCTCCTGCCCACTAACGCTGCGGAAGCCTGGTATTTCCTGGCCGACGACGCCGAACGGGCCGCGTGGATCGGCGAAGACTGGCCGACCATGGACGTTCGAGACGGGCGGTACGTGCGGCTCGATTGCCTCGACGGCACCGACGTGACGCTCCGACTCACCGAAGCTGAGGGCGCGGCGCGCGTCCTCGCACAGCACGCCAAGCTCACGGACGAGGAGACTCAAGAGCAGCTCGAACGCTTCTGGGATGACGCGCTCGATCGCCTCGCCGAGGTTCTCAACTGGGCGTAAGTCTCGCCACGTTCGCCTGGTCCCGCGCGGACTCCGAAAGCGGTCAGCACTGAAGCCAAGCGCGCCTCGGGCCACCCCGCCGTTCCTCGATTCTGCGCCACTTCCTCACGAGACGCACACCCACCACATCACTCCCGGCGCCACACTCCACGTACGATACCGATCCGCCGAAAACCGTTTGCGCCGCTTTGCGAGAATAGGACCCATGGC
Source organism: Ruaniaceae bacterium KH17 (assembly GCA_900199505.1). Classification (GTDB taxonomy): domain Bacteria; phylum Actinomycetota; class Actinomycetes; order Actinomycetales; family Actinomycetaceae; genus KH17. The sequence goes on from FZQV01000017.1 coordinate 35,940, forward strand.
CGATTCGCAACACTCCGAGGCTCCACGCCACCGCAATGGCGGCCGGAGGGGCGGGCTGTCAGCGGCAGGCCAACAGCGCGCCAACGGGACCGGTGGGCAGCGTGGCTCCCGCGATCGCCGTCGGCCTGCCCGAACACCGCGCCGGTTGACGCCCGAGCAGATTCAGGCACGCGCCGCAGCAGTCCCAGAGATCACCTATCCGGCCGAACTTCCCGTCGCTGCGCGCCGAGACGAGATCGCGCGCGCCATCGCCGAGAACCAGGTGGTGATCGTGGCCGGGGAGACCGGCTCGGGCAAGACCACGCAGATCCCGAAGATCTGCCTCGAACTCGGCCGCGGCGTGAACGGGATGATCGGCCACACTCAGCCGCGCCGGCTCGCCGCGCGCACCGTGGCCGAGCGCATCGCCGAGGAGCTCAAGGTGCCGCTCGGTGGCGCCGTGGGCTACCAGGTCCGGTTCACCGACGAGGTCTCGGCCACCACGCTCGTGAAGCTGATGACGGATGGCATCCTGCTCGCCGAGATCCAGCGCGATCCGATGCTCACGCGCTACGACACGATCATCGTGGACGAGGCACATGAACGCTCCCTCAACATCGACTTCCTGCTCGGCTACCTCTCCAATCTGCTGCCGCGCCGCCCGGATCTCAAGGTCATCATCACCTCGGCCACGATCGATTCGGAGCGCTTCGCGAAGCACTTCGGCCCGCGCATGGCGGCCCCGCTGCCGCAAGCGCCGATCGTGGAGGTCACCGGGCGCACCTACCCGGTGGAGGTCCGCTATCGCTCCCTTGTGAGCGATGCCGAGGACGACGCCGTCGGGCGAGAGGGCATTGATCAGTTCACCGCCATTTGCCTGGCCGCAGACGAACTCATGCACGAGGGCCCCGGCGACATCCTCGTGTTCCTCTCGGGCGAGCGCGAGATCCGCGACGCCACGGAGGCGCTCACCGAACACCTGGCCGAGCGTGTGGTCACGCCGCCGATCCGGAACCCGCGCCCGAACGCCGTGGAGCTCGTGCCGCTGTACGCGCGGCTCTCCTCGGCGGATCAGCATCGCGTGTTCGAGCGGCACTCGACGCGGCGGATCGTGCTCGCCACCAACGTTGCCGAGACGTCGCTCACCGTCCCCGGCATCCGCTACGTGATTGACCCCGGCACCGCGCGCATCTCGCGCTACTCCACGCGCACCAAGGTGCAGCGGCTGCCAATCGAACCGATCTCGCAGGCCTCGGCGAATCAGCGCTCGGGCCGTTGTGGGCGCGTGGCGGACGGCATCGCGATCCGGCTCTACTCCGAGGAAGACTTCAACGGGCGCCCCGAGTTTACGGAGCCGGAGATCCTGCGGACCTCGCTCGCTTCGGTGATTCTGCAGATGACGTCGATCGGGCTGGGGGACGTGGCCTCGTTCCCATTCGTGGACCCTCCGGATGGCTCGGCGATCCGCGATGGCGTGCTGCAGCTCCGCGAGATCGGTGCCCTGGCCGACGGCGATGAGCGCGGCAGCGCTCTCCGGCTCACCCCCACGGGGCGGCGGCTTGCGCAGCTCCCAATCGATCCGCGACTCGGGCGGATGCTCCTTGAAGCGCAGCAGAACGGGTGCGCCTCGGAGATGCTCGTGGTGGTCGCGGCGATGTCCGTGCAGGACGTCCGCGAGCGCCCTGCGGAGAAGCAGGCGCAGGCGGATCAGCTCCACGCCCGCTTCACCGATGGCACTTCCGACTTCGTCTCCTACCTCACCATGTGGCGCTATCTGCGCGCGGCGCAGCGGGACCTCTCACACTCGGCGTTCCGCCGCAAGTGCCGCGCCGAGTACATCCACTACCTGCGCGTGCGCGAATGGCAGGACGTGGTGGCGCAGCTGCGGCAGGTGGCGAAGCAAGTGGGCATCGCCCTCCGGCCCATCTCGCTGCCGCCGCCGGGCAGCGATCCCTTGGAGGCGCCGTCGGGAGGGGTGGATAGCGATTCGTTGCACCGATCGTTGCTGGTGGGCCTGCTTTCGAATATTGGTGCCTGGGACGAGACCCGGCGCGATTATGCGGGCGCCCGCGGCACGCGATTCGTGGTGTGGCCCGGCTCGGGGCTCGCGAAGAAGAAACACGCATGGGTGATGGCCGCCGAGCTCGTCGAGACCTCGCGGCTCTTCGCGCGCACGGTCGCGAAGATCAACCCGGACTGGATCGAGGCGGCCGCCGCGCACGTGGTGAAGAAGGTGCATTCGGAGCCGTTCTGGTCCGCCAAGCGCGGCGCGGCCATGGTGCACGAGAAGGTGCTCCTCTACGGCATCCCCGTCGTGGCGGACCGGGTGATTCCGCTGGCGTCGCTGGGCACGGATTCGGCGCGCGCGTACGCCCGCGAGTTGTTCGTGCGGCAGGCGCTGGTGGCCGGCGAGTGGCGCACACATCACACGTTCTGGGCCGAGAATCAGCGGTTGCTGGAGGAGGCGCGCGAGGTCGAGGAGCGCTCGCGCCAGCGTGGGCTCGTGGCGGATGAGCAGGCGATCGAGGCCTTCTACGAAGCGCGTGTTCCCGCCGAGGTGACCTCCACGCGGCACTTCGACACGTGGTGGAAGACCGCCCGGCGCGCAGACCCTCAGTTGTTGACGTTTACTCGCGAACTCCTCCTGCCCGACGCCGATCAGGCCAGCGGCGAGTACCCCGAGACTTGGGTGCAAGGCGACCTCGAGCTCGCGCTCGATTACACGTTTTCCCCAGGGGAGCGCGGCGACGGCGTGACCGTGAAGATCCCGCTTTCAGTACTCCCCCGGGTGCGGGATGAAGGCTTCGACTGGCTCGTGCCCGGGATGCTACCGGAGCTCGCGGTGGCGACGATCCGCGCGCTACCCAAGCGCACCCGCGTCCAGCTCGTCCCCGCCCCCGATACCGCCACTGCCGCCCTCGCCGCGATGGGGCGCGGCGCTTCTGCCTCACGTCGGGCGGACCTCAGCTCTCTGGCCCGGAGGTCAGGGGGCGCTGACTCTCCCGGATCTTCCTCGGTTCACGTGCCAGCCGCACTCGAGGCCCGGGCAGATGGCGAGCCAATGGCCTCTGGCTCTCTCCGCGCCCAGTCGGGTCGCCTCCCGGAGGCGAGCGCCCTCCAGCGAACATGGGCGGAAGGTCATGCCTCGGGGGTCCCATTTGCTGCGGCCTTCGCGGCGGCACTGCGCGAGGTGAAGGACGTGGCGGTGCCGCTGGACGAGTTTGATCCAGCCGCCCTCCCCGAGCACCTGCGCATCACTTTCGCGGTGCTGGACGAGCGTGGCGCGGTGCTCGGCGCCGGGCCGCATCTGCTCACCTTGCAGCGTCGCTTCGCCGAGCAGGCGCGGGCGGCGATCCGGACCTCGGTGAAAGGTGCCGTGGGCCGCGCGCTTGAGGAGGCGGGCATCGCGCCGTCCCGTCGTTCTGCGCTGAGCGAGAGCAACACCCCCCGTCATTCTGCGCGGAGCGAAGCGAAGTCGCAGAATCCAGGCGGCGCGTCCAGCGAAGGGTCTCTGTATCCTGCGACTTCGCGCAGGATGACGAATGCTGCGGGCCTCACGGAGATCGACTCTCTGAGCACTTGGCCGGAGACCCTCCCCACGATTCCGCGCTCGATTGAGCAGCAGGTTCCCGGCGGACTCACGGTGCGCGCCTACCCGGCGCTCACACTCGAGAAGCCGACTGGCGGCAAGACCGTCACGGACCAGCTCCACACCGTAGCCGTGCGCATCTTCGGCTTCGAGCCGGAGCAGCATTCAGCCCATCCCGACGGCGTCCTCACCCTCGCACTCCGAGAGGTTGCCTTGGCGGAGCAGCGGGTGACCACGCGCTGGAGCACGCAGGAATCGCTGATCCTCGCGGCCTCGCCGTACAGGACCACCGCCGCCTTGGTTGCGGACATCGAGCTCGCCGCCGCCCGCGCCCTGGCCCCCCAGTGGCCCGGGCCGTCCGATTCCCGTCATTCTGCGCGAAGCGAAGTGAAGTCGCAGAGTCCAGGCAGTGCGCCCGAGCCGAGCGAAGTATCTCTTGATCCTGCGACTACGCGCAGGATCAAGAGTAGCGGCGGCGCGGGACGGACAGATGGCGGCAGCGCGGGACTGAGCGCGGTGTGGAGCGAGGACGCGTATCGCGAGCTGGTTGCGTTCCTGCGCGAGCGGTTGGAGGACCAGATCCTCACCACCTCACAATCCACCGCGAAGATCCTCACCGCCTGGCGCGACACCGAGAAGGCGATCAAGGGAGCCACGTCGCTTGCGCTCCTCGACGTCGTCACGGACGTCAAGGCGCACGTGGCCTCGCTGGTCTCGCCAGGCTTCATCGGACGCACCCCGCCGGACCGCCTGATCCACCTCCCCCGCTACCTCACGGCCGATCGCCTACGGCTCGAGCGCGCTGTCACCAAACCCGACGCCCCGGTGGCATGGCAGATCCGTGCGATCACTCAGGAGGTCGAGGACGCCGTCGGGCTGTATGAGGCGGGCCCACCGGACCCGGCCCGCGCCGCCCGGCTGGCCGAAGCCCGCTGGCTGATCGAGGAGTTGCGAGTCTCACTCTTCGCGCAACAGCTCGGCACCCCGGTGAAGGTCTCGGATAAGCGCATTCGCAAGCTCCTGGATTCCTGAGGTTCAACGAGCCTCGGATCGTCATGGCGGATTCGGCCGTATAGCGTTCCACATCCGCCACGATCACGCTCGGCCCCTCCAGCCTCCACTCACGCCCGCCACACACCCCTCACCACCGGAAAGTGGAGGCCACGGGTCGCTAAACGCGTTGTAACGATCCGTAGCCTCCAAGACCTAGCAAGTAGCGCGTCAATGAGAAGGTCGTCCGGTACATCCGCAATAACACATGGACCTATCCGATTGCGTCAGTGTTTGCTCGCCTGGGTAACGCGCTTCGCACGGGAGACGAGGTACGGAGTCATCGCGATGCCCGCGCCCATGGCGAGCACCACGCCTCCAAGCCCCACCATCGCCAGGACAACCGGGGAGACGGCGGGGTGCAAAGCCGCTCCCGTCTGAAGAGACCAGGAGAAAACTCTCACTGCGCCGCTGTTGAAAATCAGCATGGCGCCCACGAAGACGCCAAGAATGATCCCGACGGCGGATCCGACCACCGCAGCAGAGGATGTCACCCATGCGGAGACTGCGGAGAGGGTACGCCGTGCTGCCCCGACTTGATGGAGAGTCGCGAGCGTGCGCACGGTCTCGGCGACCGACAACGACGAGAGAAGCACCGCAATGAGCCCCGCGATCGCAGCGGCTGCCATCGATGCCACCGTGAGCGCCTGCACTTCAGGGTTTGGCTGGAAGCCACGCTCCACATACACACTGGTGTGCGCGGTACCGGCCATCGTCTGAACCGCCATCAGCCTGATCTGGTCTTCGTCGCTTTGGCTGAGCGTCTCCGATGATCGAGTTGCGACCTGAAGTACCGGGATCGAAGTGCCGTTAAGCTGCGTCACAATCGCCGGCGGAATCGCGAACCATGCTTCGTTCGTCTCATGAGCAAACGCCTGGACCTCCACGGCGAGCGGAGCACCGCCTTCCACCGAAAGCGTCAGCGTTCCACTCGTGAGATCCGGGATGCCAATCGCCACCATCTTGCCGGCAGCCAGCGCGGTCGTCACAGTTGCGGCGTCGTCAAGCCTCACGCCGAGTTCGTCAGCTGAGTCCGCCACGCGTATCTGGCTAACGTAGTGATTCATCTGGTACCCGTCTGCCTCCACGAAGACTGCGGGATCCGGCACGAGTTCCCCATCGCTCACGAAACCGAGCCCGTGGACGACGTCGACTCTCTCCATCACATACTCCTGGCTGAGCCGGGAGCCCAGTTCTGCGACCGCTGCTTGGTATGAGTCGATGCCAACACTCGGCTCCGGCGTCAGATTGATCTCCAGCGCACCTTCCGCAAGCCTCGGTTCGTAGGCCGCCCGGTCTGTCGCCGCAGCCGTGGACGCCACCATCGAGACGGCGGTGACGAACACCCCCGCGGCGGCGATGACCGCGATCGCTGGGGATGAGCGTGCCGGGTGACGGGAGACCTCACGGATGCCGTAGCGCGCGGACATGCCGACGCGTCCGGCGAGGTGGCCGAGGCCGCCGAGGATGTTTCGCATCGCCATCGCGACGCCCACTGTCACCAAGAGCCCGCCCAGGAGGCTCAGTGGAAGCAGGCCGCTGGCGGCACCGGCCATGAGCGCCACGAGGCCAACAACACTCGGTGCAAGGCGCCATCGTGACGGAGCCTTGACGGCGCGAGCATCCGATGCTTCCATCCTGAGTGCTGTCATCGCGTCTCGGCGCACCCACGGACGCGAAGAGACGAAGCCGGCACCTGCACCAGCAACTACCCCGACCACGGCCATCGTGCCGAGAGCACTCCATGGAATCTGTGGGTGGAGAGGACCAAAATGCGGGAGAAGCCGCATCACCCACAGTGCAACGGCACCGGCGCATACACCAAGGATCAGTGCCCCGATCGTGACGAAAACGCCACGCACGGCCGCCATACGATGAAGCACACCTTGAGGCGCACCCACACTGCGCAGCAGCGCTCTGCTACGGGAATCTCGTTGGTCCGTCAGCATCAGGACAGGAAGGATGAGCACCGCCGCGATCACCAAAGCAGTCACGGCGCCCCCCAGCGGTGTCGCGATCTCCGCCAGGGGAGACGAGATTGTCGGGAGCATCGGCTGGGTAGCGAGGTTGTTCACAACCACGTTGCGTGAGAGAACACTCATGCCCGCACCGTTGAGCACCACTACGTCGTCCCAACGCAGACCGTCGCCCACCACGAACCAGGAGTACGCGAACGGGGAATCGACGAAACTGGGCAGAGCATCTGCGGGGATGAGGTCTGCGGACGCCACAACGCTATCGCCCTGAGTTCGCTCAACGATCCCCCCGACGACGACATCCAACCGGACGTCCGTCAGCACGAGTTCCAGAGGGGCGCCTAAGGAGAGTCCGGAGCGATCTGCCAGATCCCGACTGATCACAACGGAGGTTCCCTCAGGAGCGTCACCGGACAACGAACCCGGAAGTATCCATCCCTCGGTGTCGGACGAAGCGACTACCTGGAGGGGAACGCCATCAACTGCGAGATCTGACGTCACGATCGAGCCAGTTTGCGTAGACGCCTCAACAACGGTCGCATCCGGAAGGACATCTCGAATGGTGTCTGTCATTTGCGATGCAGACGAGAACTCGGTGGACGGTGCGACTGTGCGATCTCTTTCGATGGTTGTTCCGGAGAGGTCTTGAACCAGCGGCTGCCCTCCGTGGTAACTGACAACCGCATCGACTGTGGGCGCCATCGAGGTCTCGAGAAGCACCCTAGGATTGTTGAGCGTTGAGTTCGCTGCGACGAGTCCCACCGTGGCAACCGCAAATCCCAGAGAGACAGCGATGACGATGAGGGCCGTCGACAGACGACGGTGCTTCAGCAGGCGCCAGCTATAGAGGACCGCTGTCGTCATTGTTCTAACCCACGGCCTTCAAGACGCCATCGGACATGCCGTATAAGCGATCGGCGAAGGCTCGATACCGTGGATCGTGCGTCACCACCAATGCGCCCGCGCCGCGATCAACTCGCCGCCGAATCTCGTGGATGATCGCTTCTCCGTTGGTCGAATCGAGCGCTCCCGTCGGCTCGTCCGCAAGCAGAAGCCGACGCGAGCCAACCAGGGCGCGCGCGATGGCGACCCGTTGCTGTTGTCCACCAGACATCTCGTCGGGGAGCCTGGAGGCGACGTCGGCCACTCCCATCGAACTCAATGCGCCAATCGCCGCCTTTTGACGACGTGACCGTCCCATTCCTTCCAACTCAAGCGGCACCACCACGTTCTCGATCGCGGAGAATGACGAGATCAAGTTGAAATCTTGGAAGACGTAACCGACCTTCTGGCGACGGACCTTCGCAACCTGATCCACGTCGACGCCGGTGACAGGCGAACCGTCAACCGTCACCGTTCCTGAGTCCGGTTGGATCAGCCCGCCAGCGATCCCCAACAGCGTTGACTTGCCGGAGCCGGATGGCCCCATGATCACCACGAGTTCACCGGGGTCAATCCGGAGGCTCATTGGGTGCAATGCCGTCAGGACCTCTGGGCCATTGCGGTATGTCTTGGACACATCGACCAACTCAAGGAGTACCTGGGACTGAGTAACCGTGGTCGCACCGCCCCGTCGCGTTCTGACTTCATTCACTTCTGACAAGACTCTCCCGCCCCTTCGCGTAGGGATAAACAATTGCTGACACCATACAGTCGAGGAACTCTGCATAGGATCTTCGTGACTAAGCTGAGGCTACGCAGACGTCTACCCGTCGGTACACATTGGTCAGTTCCATTCGGCAAGCACCTCAAGGATTCGAGCGCGATCCTGCTCAGCGTACTCTCGCTCGCCCGCAAGTGAATCCCGGTTCTCTTCCATGAGCGCAACCTGTGACTCCCATTCAGTCTCATACCAAGCTTGATCGAAGCCAGAGTCATCGCGGCACTTCGCGTCTGCCAAAGCTAACCGCCTCTCTTGTTCCGAGATAGGAACTGAGTCCGTCTCGACGAAGTCATACAGCCCGAATAGTTCGGCGTCATCTGCAGACGGCATGTCGCCCGGGAACTCCGTCAAAGTAACTGAATCATCGAAAGCGACCATGCACTCACGCCACCTTTCAGCTGCATCAACTACTCTTTCGTCGGTGGTGACATCAACAGAGAAGGAGAGTCTCGAGGCGAGATCAGAGGACTTCAGACCGAGCTGACTTGACGCTTGCTGGTCACAGCGTTGCATCTCCTCAGGGAAGAGACGCGCTACCGACTCAGCTTGAGACTGCCACTCGTCCACAGCGCTGCGGTCAAACCGTTCCGTTGGCGCACTGTGATATCCGAACGCGGAAGCTAACTCGGCGTTGAATAGTCGTCGACCATACTCATTTGCCGTAACCGGCCCGGGCGATCCATGATCGAAAGGAATGACAGGATACGACAACCCAAGCTCGGCCATGCAAGCAGAAATCAAGACCTGCTGTGCGTGTTGTTCCAAGATGGGCGCGCCGCGACCGTAATCGTCCAGCGGGAGCCTCCAAGACAGTAGGTCCTTTTCAGGCAGAGCGTTAGGTTCGCTTTCCGAACATCCAGACGTCAAAAGGGACGAGGCTAACAAAGCGCCAATAGCAAACCGTGTACAACTCATCCTCACGTCAGACGTACACCTCAGGCGTTGGGATCGTAGTACTGGTAGTAAGCCGACGAAATCTTGTCGTTCCACCCCGAGGGAGTCACACTGAGCGCCAGATTCGCCCGGCTAACCCCCGCGTTGACCGCCCACCGTGCACCCGTAGCATTTGCGCCCTGATAGATATACACGATTTGGCTAGAACCACTTGCGTTCTTGAAGGAAGTGGCTGAGTCGTTAGCATTGAACGAAGTTCCCGAATAGCTCCACAGCGCGTAGTTCGGAATGTACCTGTACGCTCTGACATACGCAGTGTCTTTCCCATCAGTCTTATAGAAGGTATCTCTCCAGATACAGAAGTACCCCGTGGCACAATCACTCGCCGCCATCGGTGAGACTTCTGTAGCCGATGCGGGCATTGCAGTCGCCGCCAGCAAGAAAGCGGCTACTGCGGAGACCACTAACCTCCTGAAACCCTTCATCGCGGACATTGCCAACTCCTTTCACGACACTGCATCGTGCCGACCCGTGTGGACACCCGTCTGAGCTAGACAAGCTACTTACTACATGTCGTGGGAGTGACGGTTTGTCTCACTGGATCGGCAAATCTCACAATGCGAGATTTACGAGTCGCCTACCTCCTGCACCATCTTCGCGTCTATGAGTGTCGTGAAGCTTGTCACCGCCGGCTCGTCGATGTCCAGGAGCGAAGACTCCAGCGTGACACGTTCCTCCCCCACGAACCTTCCGGTGGCCGAGTCCACCAGAATCACCAGAACTACGGTCTCGAACTCTGTCTGAATAGGTAGTCCAGCTAGAGCCACGACAGAGCGTCCCAAACGATCGTGGGTCTGCCCTAGAGTGTGCACGTTCGGAGTCTCAGAGAGCATCTGCCAAAAGGTGGCGTTCAGCTCGCCAGAAATCACGTGTGACGTCGCGAGCCCTACGATGACATCAAGAAGGCAACTAGCCTGCCGTAGCTCCTCTCGGCACTCGGGAGAACGCATGGCGAAAAGCTGCTCTTTGAGGAGCGCAGGGTCTCGGCTGAGAGTCGAAGGAGCATCATCAATCGAACCTGGCGGGAACACGTCTTTGGCCTCATCTACCGTGGTGTAGCTCGGAGAGGGATCTAGAGTACCGTCAGGTAGGAGAGGCACGCCTTGACGTTCTAGGGCGACGCCGGAACCGTCGCTGGCTACCCAAAATTCCCTCGCAGAGGGGAAGACCGTAGTGCTCCTCTGATCGTCGTCTACTGCAACTCTCCATCCGGACGAAGAAACGTACTGTACCGTCCCGTCTCCGGGAATGCCTGCCGTCAATGCGACCTGCTCAAGTTCTGCGAGGGCTTCCTGCGCATCCGGAGCGGACGCAACGTCGGCCGGTTCAGTCGTGTATTGCAACCCCGGTGGCACGGCCAGCGCGGGAGTGCCGTTCCACGTGGTGACTGCAACAACAAAGAGAACGATGATGCTAGCGGCAACGAGTCCTTTGGCAGGCAGATGCCGCCATCGGCGGTTCGGGGGCTCCACGTGATCCACAGAGGCGAGAGCGGCACGGCGCAGTTCCTCCGCCTCGATCTTGTTGAGAGTTCGCGCAAGGATTCGCTCTTCGATAGGAGCATACGAAATATCAAAGCCAAGGAGGTCACGCGACCGAAGAGCCTCCAGCTCTGCTCCACGGAGTTCTTCCTCATCGGGAGTTGACTCAGGCAACTTCTCGTTCATCGCTCACTCCTCTCCTGATCCATGTGTGAACGCAGCGCGACCCTTGCCCTCGATACCCAAGTCCCGAGGGTAGAGACGTTGACGCCCATCTCTGCCGCAACGTCGCTCATCCGAAATCCCTCCAAGACAATTCGCCGGAAGGCAATCTCGTAGTTCAGGGGTAGGTCAGACAGAACGCGCTCTACGAGGTCTCTCGCAACGACATCGTCTTCAAACGCGCCACTACCTGATTCTCTTGGAAGCGTCGCGGCAATCTTGTGAGCGTTTTCTTGCCTGCTCAGCATCTTCGATTTGTACCCACTGATCGTGTTCTTGAGTATCCCGAACACCCAACCCCTACGCTGCGATCCTGTGGCAGGGATGTCCTCCCACCGACGCCAGACGACCTCCCATGTTCTAGAAACGAGGTCCTCGTGTTCGCCTTCACGCACACGTTTCTGTGCGTATCTGACGAGTTCGGAGCTCATCTCCCGCACGAGCGCCTCGAACGCTATCGAGGCCGCGTCTCCTTGAAATGGCTCAACTAGCAAGTTGTCGTTGAGAGGATTACTATCTTCCCCGTGGTGAGTGCCTGGCTCGGCATCATTTGTCCCGATGGAATGCACCGGCTCGTCCCACTTCCGCTCGTCGATGCGTACACGCGTACGGCCTTCCCGGTTCGATTCCACCACGACATCGCGCTCGATGAACTCGTTGTTCCCGTCGTAGATCGGGAGTAAAACGATCCGGAGTAATACGACTGGGTCCAAAAACACATCCGACCGCTCGCGCAATCCGCACTCGAGAAGGTGTCATACTCGCCAGCAGCTGCTGGCGTGAGCGTGACGACCGAGAGGGCCGTAGCGAGAACGACGGCCACCAGAGCTGGCAAACGATGCCTAGGCTCACGCGCATACCGGAGTCGTATCGGAAAAGAAATCTGATGCCGCGAGACCGGACGAGATTGTGTCATGACCTATACGTGCCGTGAGAGCACCGTTTTGTCTCACGAATTTGTGTGCTGTTCGACACACTCTGTCGCGACCCCCGTAGCAAAGTGACACTGCACCTGACGAGCGGAGGAGTGCCCCCGGGGAGCAGGGGTTAAGTAGGCAACGTGAAGGGGACGGCCGCGAGTAATCACGGTCATCGTGACAGTTGGCGATGGTAAGCCGTCGTCACCCGCCACGTTACCGAAGCCGAGAGTCGAAACGGCGTCACGCCACCCCTCACGTAGACGCAGCGTGACTGATCACGCCAAAGAAAGCGGAGATCCAGACGCCATCGGCTCCTACTCATCTACGTCTCGTGCTTTATGAGGCCCCATGAGTCACGAAATGTAGAAGACCGGCAAGGAACGGGCGGTGGCAGAGCTCGGAGTCATGTCAGTGGCTCGGCCTACACTTGAGCCGATGAATCTGGACGACGTCGACGCCCTCGCGCGGGATCTCATGGCGGCCCATGGGCTATTCCCCACGTGGCGTTTCGCCTTCGATCACGCCAAGCGGCGGGCCGGCGCCTGCCGCCACAAGGACCGGACCATCACCGTCTCTCGGCACCTGATGGCGCTCTATCCCGAGGCCCTCGTGCGCGAGGTGCTGCTGCACGAGATCGCGCACGCCGTTGCCGGTGCGGAACACAGACACGACGCCGTCTGGAAGCGCACCGCCCTCGCGATCGGATCCAACGGCAAGGCCCGGCTGCCGAGCACCGCGCCGCAGGCGCCCGCGCCGTGGATCGGCCGCTGCCCCAATGGCCACGAGTACACCCGGCACCGGCTCCCCCGCGGCGGCGCCACCTGCTCCATCTGCGCACCCCGCTTCGATCCGCGCTTCCCAATCGAATGGACCCGGAACGTGGCGTGACCACCGCCCTCTTCGTCACTCTGCGCGCAGTGAGCAGAGCGGGCGGAGTCGTAATATCCAGACCACGAGTCGTGGGCTACTTCAGGCGTCCTGGATACTGCGACTCCGCCCTACGGGCTCCGCGCAGCATGACGAGGGTTTGGGGCGCGCAGTACGACGACGTGTGGGACGCGCTCATGACGACCGGTACGGGACGCGGAGCATGCCGACAGGTGGGCGCAGGTCCGAGGACACTGCCCGGCATCTCGATACCGTCTCGCTCCGTTCGCTCCACCCACGAGAGTTATAGGCTAGCCACGTCCACGGAGGGAGGCGGAGCATGGCGGCAGTGGCACTGCGCGAAGGCCAGAAGGCCCGCCGCCGCCGCGACGCCGCAACGGCCTACACGATCCTCATCCCCAGCCTGATCGGGACCGGCCTGTTCCTGGTAATTCCAGTGATCGCCGTCGCCGTCCTCTCCTTCTTCAAGTGGGACCTGATCTCCGATCCGCAGTTCGTGGGCCTCGCCAACTTCGAATACCTCGCGGCGAACGCCAAGTTCTGGAACTCGCTGTGGGTCACCGCGAAGTTCTCCCTGATGTCCATCCCACTGGCCGTGCTGCTGGGACTGCTGCTCGCCGTCGCACTGAATCGAAAGCTTCCCGGCACCGCGCTCTTACGCGTGATCTACGTGCTCCCGTGGGTGTGCGCGCCGCTCGCGCTCGGTGTGGTGTGGCAGTGGCTGTTCGCGCCCAGCAACGGCTTGATCAACGCGGTCCTCGGCCAGCGCATCGAGTGGATGAGCAACCCACGCCTCGCGCTCCCGGCGATCGCGTTCGTGTACATCTGGACCCAGGTGGGCTACATTTCACTGTTCTTCCTTGCCGGGCTCCAATCGATTCCCGTATCGGTCTACGAAGCGGCGAAGGTGGACGGCGCCGGCCCCGTTCGCATCTTCACCTCCATCACGATGCCGCTGGTCATGCCCACCACATTCTTCGTGACGGTCACCCAAGTCATCGCCAGCTTCCAAGTCTTCGACCTGGTCTACGGCCTCACCGGCGGCGCCTCCGGCTACCCCCGCGGTAGCACGGACGTGATCGCCGCGCGCATCTACCAGGAGGCGTTCGTCTCGCTCAACCTTGGCCGCGCCTCGGCCATGGCCCTCATCCTGTTCGCCGTCCTCGTGATTATCACGGTGATCCAGCAACGCTTCTTCTCGAAGCGGATCACCTACGACATGAGTTGAGCCGCCATGCCGACGACGCCCACCCCCACCAAGGCCCGCTCCCTCACGATGAGCCGGGCTTTGGCAAACCTGCTTACCTACGCGATGCTGATCGCCGGTGCCGTTCTCATGCTTGGCCCGTTCGTATTCTCGGTGATGACGGCGCTGAAGACGGCCCGGCAGTTCAACACCAGCCCGCCACTCACGCCGCCGAACCCGGTCACGTTCGAGAACTTCACCGCCCTGTTCAGCGAGCAGCACCAGTTCTACGTGCCGATCGCGATCACGGCCCAAGTGGTGATCGTGATGGTGGTGGGCCAGATGTTCGCCTCGATCCTCGCGGCCTACGCGTTCTCGTTCCTCGAGTTCCCCGGGCGCGACGGCCTCTTCTGGGTCTACCTCGCCACGCTCATGATCCCACCGGTGGTGACGATCATCCCGCTGTACATCATGATGGCGGAGCTCGGCTGGCGGAACACCTTCGCCGGGCTCGTGGTGCCGTTGATGTTCGGCTCCCCGTACGCCGTCTTCCTCCTGCGTGAGAACTTCCGCTCCATGCCGAGCGAGATCATGGACGCCGCCCGACTTGACGGCGCGGGCACGATGCGTCGGCTCGTCTCGATCGTGCTCCCCATGAATACGCCGATCCTCGCCACCCTCCTGCTGATCACGGTAGTGACGCACTGGAACAACTTCATGTGGCCCTCGATCATCGCCCCCGCGCCCGAGTGGCGCGTCATCACGGTGGCGACGGCGGCCCTGCAGTCCCAGTACGACGGCAACTGGACGCTCGTCATGGCGGCCACCACGATCGCGCTCGCGCCGCTGCTGATCCTGTTCATCATCTTCCAAGACCGGATCACGCAGTCGATCGGCGTCACCGGCTTCCGCTGAGCGATACAGGGCGTTGAACCAGAATCCACCAATCAACTCGCACCTCAAGGTCGTTGAGTGAGGCCGGAGGCCGAGCCGAAACGCGGGACGTATTGACTCCACCTGGCAGATGCGTGGCTACGGGTATGCCTTCAACGCCAATCATCCCTGTTTCAACTCCTCGCTTCGCTCGTCACTCAACGCCCTTCTCCCGAAGTTTGGCGATCGCACCGGGCGAGCGCGAGAATGTGGGTAGTTGACTATTGAAGGAGTCGCTTAATGAAAACCCTGAAGAAGTCCGCGGCAATCGCCGCGTTTGCCGCCAGCGCCCTCGTGCTCACGGCCTGCTCACCCGGATCGGATTCCACCATCGGAACCCCGGATCCCACCGATGCCACCGCATCAACGGACACCGAAGAGGCAACCTCCGCTCCCGTCGAGGACGCCACCACCGTGACGTTCCGCCTCTGGGATGACGTCGCCGGCCCCGCGTACCAGGAGTCGTTCGACGCGTTTAACGCGCAGAACCCGGACATTAAGGTCGTGGTCGACGTCGTCGGCTGGGGCGACTATTGGGAGCGCATGCCGCTCGACATCCAGTCCGGCGACATGGCCGACATCTTCTGGGTGAACAGCTCCGGCTACGGCATCTACGCCGATAACGGCAACCTGATCAACATCGATGACGCGCTCGGCGCGGACCACGACGAGTGGGTCGAATCCGCCACCTCGCTCTACAACCGCGGCGGAACCCAGTGGGGCGTCCCCCAGATCTGGGATTCGATCGCCCTGTTCTACAACAAGGACTTGGTCGATGAGGCCGGCGTGGACGTGGAGTCCCTGAAGTGGTCTCCCGACGGCGATGGCGACACCCTGATCGAGGCCGCGACGGCGCTTACTACCGACGCCGCAGGCCTGCACCCGGGCGACGAGGGCTTCGACCCCAACGCCCGCGAGACCTTCGGCTTCAACTCGCAGGCCGACATGCAGGCGGTCTACCTGGACTTCCTCGCCCAGAACGGTGCCACCTTCCAGGACGAAGATGACAACTTCGCCTTCGCCACCGACGAAGGCGCGGAGGCGTTCCAGTACCTGATCGACCTGATCAACGAGCACTACGTGGCGCCGTCCGCTGCGGATACCAACGCCGACGGCGATCTGACCCGTTCGTTGTTCATGCAGGGCAAGCTCGGCCTCTTCCAGTCCGGTCCCTACAGCCTGAAGACGATCGCGGAGAGCGCCGAGTTCGACTGGGGCATTGCCCCGCTCGTCGAGGGTCCCGAAGGCCGCATTTCCGTGGTTCACTCCGTGGCCGCCGTCGGAAACGCCGACTCGAAGAACCTCGACGCCACGATCAAGGTGCTGCAGTGGCTCGGCTCGGCCGATGGCCAGGCCGCGCTCGCCAGCCAGGGCGTCTCGTTCCCTGCCGCGGTGGACGCGCAGGACGCGTTCATCAACTACTGGGCCGGGCAGGACGTTGACGTGCAGCCGTTCATCGACGCCGCTAATGGCGAGACCACGAACCCGCTGATCGGCGCGAAGGGCACCGCCGGTTTCACAACGATTGCCCCGATGCTGAACGACATGTTCCTCGGTGAGACCGACGTGGCCGAGGACTTGGCCGCAATCCAAGCCGAAGGCAACGCCGCGATGGAGTGATCCAGCCGCGTCAGCGCAGAGGTGGGGCCCGGTTCTCTCGAACCGGGCCCCACTGCAATTCGTGGGTTGAAGCAAAGCGATCCATCGCGCAAGGTGGCTCCGAGCACGGTTTGTGGAGCGTACGTCCTTCTAAACGGCGGTTTAGAACGGTGTGGGCTCCACAAAGGGCACGGTTGTCGGCTTTCCGTGCGCACGAAAGGGGCCCGGTCCTTTCGAACCGGGCCCTGGGCGGCCTAGGGATTTCGGACGGTGGGCCCTCTTAAGCTGGGGGCGTTACTGAAAGAGAGATCCACAGATTATGGCCGCAGTACGACGACGGTTCAGTCAAGAGTTCAAGGACGAGTTGTGTCAGGAGGTGATTTCGACGTCAAAGCCGATCAGGACGGTGGCTGAGTCGTATGGTGTCGGCACCGAAACGCTACGCAATTGGCTGGTCAAGTATCGAGAAGCTCACGGTGGCAGCGAGGAAGAGTTGACGCTCTCTGAGCGTGCTCGTTTGAAGGAGCTTGAGCGGGAGAACCAGGAGCTTCGAGCTGAGACGGCGTTCCTAAAAAAAGCC